>JAJZOR010000012.1 GCA_021811435.1 Microcaldota archaeon
GCGCCGATGACCTGAGCTGCACGGCGGTCATGGCGCTCTTGAGACGATGACGTATGCGCCGCGATACGTCATGCCACGTTTTTGGTATCCACTTACCAAGCATTCTTGAAGCGCGGGAATGGTGATGGGCTTTGTGTATAGATTGACCAACCACGGCCCCAGAAATGTCCCCTCAGATATTGCAGTCGGAATTTTGGATGCAGCCTGAATAGTTCGTGTGCACTGTACCCTTTCAACAGCCCTACCGCCTTGCCGGGAGCCATTCCAACTGGCAGTATCGCGACTATATTCACGTGATCCGACATCGCTCCAAGTTCCAGTAATTCTATGCCGTGACGTCTCGCGGCATTTCGAATCGCATCTTCGCAATCCTTGTAATGCTGCTCCTTCAATAATGTCTCATAACGATATTTCGTTACCTGCTGTAGATGGTATTCACTCACACCAACGGAGTGCGCGTTATGCGCAAATTTTTCAAAGCCTTAGCCATTAATAGTCTCATCTTCGGTGGCAGTTCCCGGCCGCGTCAAGACCGCGACGCTGCTGCCACTAAGGATGAATCTAAAGAGACATGTAAATGTTTGAGGAATAGACTATCGCATAGAATTAGAAGTTACGCACTTTGGGCCTCATATTAACCGCCTGAAGGCGGAGGATTGCGCCGACCCCACGCCCTTCCATGATCCATCTTGTTATGCACTTTCATATACCTCCGCTTCTGCGTACTCTTCCATCTCCTATCTGAAGGATAGGAGTTTTTCCCCATGAATTTATAAAGTGAGCATGCATGGCCACAGAGTCATGTGAGCGGGCTCGTCAGGGTTTTGTTCACTATCGAGGCGTTGCCTGTCTGTGTCACCTCGTAGGGTTGGTTCTGCCTCAGTTGGTACAGCACTGAGGTGTTGCTTTCATACCGCATCCATGCAGGCTGCGACATGCCCATGCTTATCTCCTGGCCCTCAGTGACGCCTATTATGTCGTTCTGGCTAAATCCCGTTATGATTATCGAGGCAGTGGAATTGTCGTAGTGCCATATGACGTTGCCGGACACCACCGATATGCCCTTCGGAGGCAGCGGCCGGTACGGCGCCTCGCTCCCGGCTGGCACAGACGTTTTTTGGGAACCGAAGTAATTCGTATACACGAATGCGGCAAGCAGGACGATGAGGACGAATGCAGCGATGCCTATGGCGATTGTGTTCATCACATCACATAATCCTTAATACATGCAATTGCAACATCTTAATCCCTGGCCTCACACTACCGTGGAGTTGCAGCCGGCGGGCTGCGTCGTGCTGCCGCTCAGTATCAGCTTCAGGTATCCGAGGTATGGTATGCTCAAGATCATCCTCCCCTCCACCTGCGTGGCGTTCGGCGGCAGGTTAGAGTACTGCATGTCAAGGCCCGGGTTGTTGTCCCCCTTGGTCAGGAAGTAATAACTGCCGCCGGCGTCCAGGACTGCATACACCCTGTGCACTATGAACGTATCGCCTTCCCTGTAGAAGAGGTCCGATGGCGTGGTCATGTACACGATGATCGAATTGTTAATGTCGCCGCTTATCGTATGATTAAGCACCGTTATGGACGAGGTGTACGCCTCATTGCGTACGGTGCCGTTGGCGAACCTTACCTGCTGCACGCCGCAGGCATACTTCACCAGGTTCCCGCCCTGCTTGCTTTCCGGGACTATCTCGCCTCCGGACGCCGTGCTCCTGTATAAGCCTATCGAATCGCCCGGCGCGACATACTGCGATACGTAAGCGCTCTGGCCGGAAAACCTGTAGGCCACGCACTCCAGCGATTCGGAGCCGTTCATCATGCTAGAAGCCTGCGCCGGTGTCACATTGACGGTCGGGGCGCGTATGGAGCCCGGAGCTGATCCGAGGCCCTGAAGGATTATCATGTCGCCGCGCTGCAGTGCAGGCAGCATGCTACAGCTCGGCACCACGTCTATTGGGTTGGGCGTGTTGAGCAGCAGGCGCAGGGCGAACCAGAACACGATGACGAATGCTATCGCTCCGGCGAGCTCGATTATGTTCCTCGCGTATCCTGTCTCCTTGAAGCCGTTGCGCATTTCCAGCAGGAGCAGCGCTATTATAAGCATCACGATGGCTGCACCAGAGAATACGGCGATGGCGCTCACCGACTGCCCAATGACGTAGATCACGAGCATGACAAGGAGCAGTATATAGAGTGGCGTGGTGTTGATTGCTCCTGCGCTCTCGTGCGCATCACGTGCGGCTTTGGGCTTCATTTTACCCTTTTCCATCCTGAACCAACCGTTCGCTGTTTGAATGGCCTATCTGCAGGCCCACCGCGCTTGACATGCCCGTATGCATGGAGACGCCTATCGCTGTATCTGCCGCGGCAACAAGTGTATCGTTGTGGCTGACCACTATGAACTGCGACTGCCTGCCCATCTGCTGTATCATGCTGGAGAGCTTCTTGGAGTTCTCCTTGTCCAGCGCCGCGTCTATTTCGTCGAAGACGTAGAATGCCATCGGCCTCAGCATCTGTATCGCGAATATCAGAGCCAGCATGAGCATCGACTTCTCGCCGCCGGACATTGTCTCGTATACCTTCCCCTTCCTGTCCTTGGAGCCCAGCTTTATCGTCATGCCGGAGTTGAACGGGTCTGCGGGGTTGTCGAGCGCGAGGGAGACCGAATCGGCGGAGACGTAGCCGTAGAGCTTCTTCAGGTTCTCGTTCACGCTATTGAACGTGTCAGTGAATATCCTAACCTTCTTGGTCTCTATCTCCTCTATCATCTGGAGCACCGAGGCCCTCTCGCTCTGCAGGGTGTCGAGCCGCTGCTTGGCCTCGTCCACGTCCTTCTTCTTAACCTCGTAGTCCTCTATGGCCTTCAGGTTGACCGCGCCCAGCGCCTCCTGGTCGTGCTTCATCTCAGCGAGCGCCGTCTGCAGTGACTCTATGTCCTTGACCTCTATTTTTTCAAGCCCGGATGCGTCCTGGTATCCGGCGAGCTCCGACTTCACGTCCCCCAGCCTCATCTGCAGCTGGCCCTTCGTGGCCGCAAGCTCGCTTATGCTCTCCGAAAGCCTCTGCATCTCGCTGCCGAGCCTGCCGCGCTCCATCGAAAGGGCCTGTATCCTTCCCTCGAGCTCGGTCTGGCGCCTGTAGCTCTCCGCGGACTTGGAGCCATAGCTTTCTATCTTGGCCTTCAGTTCTTCGTGGGTCGCTGCCGCCCTCCTGAGCTCCGCTGCCAGCGACTCGATAAGCTCCTTCGAGGCCCTTATGTCGCCTTTTATCTCGGATATTTCAGCGTCTATCCCCCTGCACTTGTCCTCTGCGAGGCGCCGCTCCGCATCTAGCGAACCTATCTCCTTGTTGAGGCCGGCAATCTCCTCCTGCAGCGCTTTGTAATCCGGGGCTTTCGCCTTGCCGGGCTGCCTCTGCGCCGGGCCCTGGGCCCTGAGAAGCGTGTCGTGGAGGTCAGCGGCGCGCCTGTCCAGGTCCGCCTTCTTGCCTGAGAGCTCCTCCTTCCTCTTGGCGGCGCTTTCAAGCGAAACTTTGGACCTCGATATCTCCGCGTTCAATGCCTTTATCTCCGACTCCAGTTCATTGAGACGCGCTGCCGCGTCCTTCCTGTCAGACTCGAGGCGCCCCAGCTCTATGCCGCTGACGGATTCGACGGCTCCCTGCTGCCCTATCGTGCCTTTTGACCTGTCTATGGCCGATTGCACCTCCTTGAGCTGTTGCGCCGCCGATGACCTTTCGCCATCCAACGCCCGGAGCTTCGACTCTATCAGCGCGGGGGACTGCAGTGCGCGCATAGAGCCGCCTGTCACAAGCCCTGAGGGCTCGACGAGCTCGCCCTCCAGCGTGACGAAGCGGAACCTTCCTGCGCCAATCTTCTTTGACTGCTTTATGTCATCTATGACGTACGTATCCGAGAATATGTATTCGAACGCCTTGGAGTACTTCTTGTCGAATTCAACCAAATCGATAAGCGGCTTCATCCCATTCGTCCGCTCTGGCCACGACTCTATGTCGTTTAGCGGGATGAACGACGCCCTGCCCAGCGATTTGGCCTTCAGCAATGCTATTGCCCTGTCGGCGGTTTCTATGGAATCGACCACTAAGTAGTTGAGCCTAGCGCCGGCTGCGGCCTGCACCGCTATCGCGTATTTGTCTTCATAGCTGCAGAGTTCGTAAGCCTTGCCGTAAAACCCCTTTGGTATCTCCCTCTTGATGGCGTCTGCCATCCTGTCCGAAGCGCCGCCCTGCATGGCGAGCGCCTGGCGCAGGCCGAGGCTGTCCGAATCTATCTTAGCTATCTTAGATGAAAGCACCTCGCTCAGCTTCGTTGCCGCGTCCAATTCCGACTTGGCCGCTGCGATGGCATCTGCAGCGGATTTGGACTTTGAAATGGCCGACTCTATCTCTATTTTTATCCTGTCATGGTGCTGCCCGACCTGCTCCGCTTCGGCCTTCTTGGCGCTGAGCGACTTGGACGCGGAATCGATGCTTAACGCCTCCATGTCGTAGTCGCTTTCCGCGTCGCGCAGCGAGTCCTTCAGTGCATCCAGCTCTTTCTGCACTGTCTCGTAGTCCCCTACTGCGCGCCTGATTTCAGCTCCTAATCCTGATTCGGAAACCTTGGTCTCTGCTGTCTTCCGTTCCATGTCCGCAATTTTCTGCGGCAGGGCTTTTGATATCTCAGAGCCCCTGCGCCTGAGCTCCTCCAGTTCAGTCGAGAGCCTTGACATCCTATCGTTCTGCCTCTTGATGTTGGCCTCGCCCTCCTCCACCTTGGACGTCTTCGTGGCGATCTCCTTGTCCACCTCGTTGAGCAGCTGGTTGACGGAGCTGGACTCCGCGGAACTCTCGCTCAGCTTCCTCGCCAGCTCGCTCTTCTCTGCGTTCAGGGACTCGACCTTGAGGTCTATCTCGCGGGACTTTGTCTCGGATTCCGTCCTTTTCCTCTGCCTGTCCTCGTAGTTGGACGACGCGGTGGCGTACTGGGCTTCCAGTTCCTTTTCCCTGAGCCTTAGTATGGCGTAGTTGGCCGACCTTATCCTCTTGGAGAGCTCAACGAAGCGCTCCGCGTCGCGCTTCTGCTTCTCCAGGTCCGTCAGGTAGCCGCTCCTCTCCCCCAGTTGTATCTGCACCTCGTTGACCCTCTGCTGCACTTTCTCCAGCTCCCTGAGTGCGGCATCCTTCTTGTCCTCGAACTCCTTTATGCCCGAAGCCACGTCTATCAGTTCGCGCCTCTCCTTCGGGTTGAGGTCGACGAGCTTCACTATCTCGCCCTGCGTTATGGTGTTGACCTCGCTTATCCCGCTCTTGTAGGCCAGGAGGGCGTCTATCACCTCCTGCCGCGTGACGCGCTTGCCGTTGAGCTTGAAGAGCACCTTGTTGTTGGACCTTATTATCCTGGTTATCTCTATGGGCGTGTCTCCGGAGAATATCACCTGGACGTAGGCCCTCTTGAGGCCGTCCTCCGGCCTGGACTTCGCGCCGGCGTTTATCAGGTCTATGGACGACCTGACCCTCATCCTCCTGAGCGAAGTCTCGCCGAGGACGAATAGGAGGGAGTCGCAGATGTTGGACTTTCCCGAGCCGTTGGGCCCCAGTATGCAGTTGAAGCCTTGGCTGAACCTTATGTTGGCGTGCTTGAAGGACTTGAAGTTGTGGAGCGTTAATCTGTCTAAGTAAAGCATCGTACCGACCTGTCGCCAGTAAAATTATCTATCGCAACCTTTTTTATTCCTTCTCTTGCCGCTTCTTGTTTGTGACCTGGTGCGATATGTGGAGCGCGACTATCGATTCCACGTGGCGCTCCAGCAGCACGCCCACGACGGCCCTGCCGTTGACCACCGCCGCTATGCTCGCGTCGTTGAACCTCATGGCCTCTATGGCCTTGTCCAATGAAGCATTGTACTGCACCGTGGGTATATCGGCGCCCCAGACCGATATGGGCCTGTCCGAGTCGACCAGGCCCTCCTTGCTCAGCGGATTGCTCGGCACTTTCGACACGAGTTTCACACTGCCCTTCTCGAAGAAAAGCGCCATGTACGTGTGCCTTGATATCATGTCCTTGTAGAGCTCGGAAAGAGTGGTGGTCGGCTTTTCGAGTATGAAATCCCTGCTCATGGCCATCCGCACGCTTATCTTGGACGTGTACTTCTTGATGTATATCGACTGCAGCTCGGCCTGGCCCCCGCTGTACATGAACATGGCTATTATTGCGTCGAACAGGACAACGAACTCGTCGTAGAGGAACGACTGGCCTGAAGAGAGCACGTAGGCGACCGTGCCCACCACCAGTAGCACTGCTATGACATTGCCCAGCCCGACCGTTATGCGCGTGGCGCGAAGCTTGTCCATCCTGCGCTGCAGGTAGCTCCTGAACACACGCCCGCCGTCCAGTGGGAAGCCAGGCAGCAGGTTGAACACGCCGACTATGATGTTTAGTATGAACATCTCCTGCGCCAGGAGGCGGAGGAATCCGGGAGGGGCGTATATGGCCAACAGGCCGAACACGAATCCTATCAGTATGCTGGAGACCGGCCCTGCGGCTGAGACGTAGAATTCCTGTATCGGCTTCATGTTCTCGGTGTCTATGAAAGACTCGCCGAGCAGCAGGTTTATCTCTATCCTCTTCACAGGCACGCCGTTCCTTATGGACGTTACCGAATGAGCCACCTCGTGCAGGAGCACGCATGCGTAGAAAAGCGTGAAAAGGGCGAAAAGCTGATAGCTGATGAAAAGGAGGAAAAACAGGAATAGCAGGAGCAGCCAGTGCACCTGTATGTCTATGCCGTACACGCTGCCTATTGTGGGGGACAAGTCATCCATCGAATCCGCGCCTTTATGTATTTTTACATGCAATGCTTTTTCTACGTTGGTCTATTTATTCCAACGCGTGACAGATTGAAACGCTCTAAGTATGGTGCTCCCTTGGATGACAGGCTCAGGTTCGCTTTCGATGACGCTGCGCTGATTGTCACTGCAGCGAGGAAGCGGTACATGGTGGTAGGCGACCTGCACATAGGGATCGAGAGAAGGCTTGCGGACAAGGGGGTGCGCATCCACAATGCATACGACATGATGCTCAAGAAGCTGCGCTCGCTGGGCGAGCGCTTCGACACCAGGCGCGTCATAATGCTTGGTGACGTGAAGGACGCCATACTTTATCCGGATGCCGTAGAGGCCGACTCGATTAGGGCCTTCTTTGACGGGCTGAGGGACTACGACGTCACAGTCGTAAGGGGCAATCACGACGCGCACTTGGAGGAGATAGTGAGCGTTAACATGACGGACGAGTTGATAATGGGCGGCTTCGCGATGCTGCACGGGAACAAGTGGCCCTCGCAGGAGGCTATGATGGCGGACTACGTGATAACCGCGCACAACCACGTGGCCATAAGGATAACGGACAGGAATGGCGCATCTTACACCGAGAAGGCGTGGCTAGTCGCCGGCGTGGACGGCAAGAACGCGAAACTTCGTTACGAGAAGTTCAACCCTGCGATAAAGTTGATAGTGGCGCCGGCCTTCAACGACCTTATAATGGGCAGACCAATGAACGAGGCATCAGGGGCGATGCTCAACCCGCTGCTGAACAACAGGGTCTTCGATTACGGGCAGGCGGACGTCTATACAATAAAAGGCGACTCGCTTGGAAAGCTGAAGGATTTGACGGCGCCGTAGTGGACGCCGTGGGTTATTTGGCGATAAATTTGGGCTGCAACCGCATGCAGAGATGCGTATGAAGGCCGCAGTCACGAGCATTTGACATAGACCACATAGCTCGAGTTCCCATATACGGTGCCGAACTTGAGGCCGAACGCTTCGGTGGAACCCTGGGCGCACGGGGCCACGTCCGTCGAGTTTATTATGGTGTAGGACTGGCCCACAGTGACATTGCCATAATCATGGATAATGGCGCCGCTCGCATTCAGGAGGCTGAGATTGTACAGCTTCGATATATCTGGATACTTCATGGCGCTGGGCAGGAATAGCGCAAGGCTGGAATTGGTGGAGTTTGAAGCCAAGTAAGCTGTTATTGGCAGGTATGGCTGGATAGAAAGCGTCCCGACTGCCGATGCGCCGCTGCCAGAGAAGCTTACGGTGTGATTGCCCATACTAAGAGGAACGTTGATCAAGAAGAAATTCGAGTACCTGCTGTAGCCTACCTCGTTTCCGTCTATGCGTATTATGGGCGGCGTGCGGTTTGCCAAATCCAGGTTGTCCATGTCTATCAGCGTCTCGTTGGCGTAGTATCCTATAAGGCCTATGTGTGGTTGTATAGATTTGTTGTAGAATAATTGGGAGACCATGTCGCTCTCGTACTGCAAAAATGAATACATGTAGAACTGCTGAAGCGGGGATACGTTGTAGGCAGTGTAGTTGGACTGTGAAATCGGCGAACCGCGTATGGTGCAATTCGCGCCTTTCCCGGTGAGCACCGCATCAAACCCTGTGGCGTTGGTTTCAAAACTTGCAGCGAGCAGGTTCTCCATCATTTCGCCCTGATACGTGAGTATGGTCTCGGTGCTCGCCCCCCCGAGGGCGCTCGTAGCGGTTATCCCTGGCGTGCCGGACGGCATGCTTGCGTTTAGTGCAGGGAATGCCAGCCCGTACAGGTGCACTTTTGTTACGTCCGAGCTTGCCGTGTTAGGATTGCTGAACATCTCGCACCCGAAGAGGCGGCCCTCTATGTCTGCATAATTCTGTGAGGCGATGCTGTAAGCGTACACCTCTGAAAGGGACTGTATGTCCGGCACGCCGCTGAATGGCACGTAGTCTCCTAGGAGGCGCCCGGTGCGGCTCTGGTTGACGTAGCTGGACAAGATTGTGTAGTTTATTGATACCGGGGATATGCCCAATTCAAGCGCTGCCTCTACGGCTATAAGCCGCCCAAGCGGGTCCCAATAGCCGATCGAACTGGAACTGTTCAGCAAAGGATCCAGCACTGGCAATTGAGCCATTGAGCCGCCTATTGGATTCAGTGAAAGCATAATGGAACTCAGTGACCAAAGGATTGATGTTGCGTAGTTTATCAGTTTGGCGCTGCCGTTTTCTGGCAGCATGTTGAGCTCGTTAAGCTGCAGCGGCGCTGCCGCCTTAACGCTTACGTTAGCCGTGATTGCGTTGGTGGTACCGCTCGAATTAGGTGCTGAAAACTCTTCCAGGGATTTCTGGTTGTATGCGGTCTTCGGAGGGCTGCGCGTGAACAGTATGAAGTTTTTCGGGTCGAGCGCGCCAATCGAAGCCGGACCGCTCATGCCGGGCAGGCCGGCTACGGTAGAGAATGGGGTAGTGTTCGACAATGAGCCCAACTGGTACGATGCCTTGTCGAATGCCGACATGTAAGAGCTTATGCCGATGGCGCCCAGGTAATTCAGGTACATATCGTAAGCCGTGACCACAGCCACCATCAGAATCAATATTATTAATACGGCCTTTTCCATGGCATCACAGGAACTGGTACATGAAGGAGGCTATCTGTTGCGGGCCATAATGGGATACGGCGCCTATGACATAACTTATGATCACTATCGCGGCTATGCTTATGATTCCTGCCGTGCAGATGATGATGAACGCTATGGGTCTCTTCACCTTCTGCTGGTTCGATAGGGCGGATGTCGTTACTACCATCGACCAGAGGTAGATTACAGCGAAAATTGCTGAGAATATCAATGGAGTGAACTTTGCGGATGCGGGCAGTGTGTACACGCCGGATGCCAGCAGGCCGGGTATGGCTAGCCAGTAGAAGGCAGTTACTGCGGCAAGCGGCATCCACGACAGCAGCGTTGATGGTAGTATGCCATAAAGGGTAGCCGACATTGTTTTCGAGTAATCCTGCTTGAAGTCCCTCAGTACGTTGCGGCCGAAAAAGTGTATTATACTGGAGTCCACTATTATCCTTATCGGATTGAGTAGCAGCAGACTGACGATAATTATTAGGAAGATGCCGATTGGCCCAGTAGTGCCGGAGCTCACTATTATTGCCGTATTCACCCCTAGCGCGTAGGTAGGCGAGGTGAGCAGGAAAATCCCTATAACGAACAGAACGAACGCAGGGATTACGGCTGCTTTGTAGTAATGTATTATTGCATCGGTCTGCCCGAAAGCCCTCTTGGTGTTCTTGGATGGATGCAGCATGCATTCTATCCCGCCTTCGAAGGCCCCGAATATGGTGAAGTTTGTATTGGCCTGCTGTGGCTCCTCTTCGGGTGCTTCCTGGGTCCGTTCATCTTCTGGCGCCGGAGGAGACGGAGCGACACTCTGCTCCCTGGTCAGGTCCTCTTTAGGCTGGGGCGCGGCTGGCTTTGGAGGCTCCCCTGCAACATCCTCTGGCAGCGCATAACGAGGATCAGTCGGCGTGTAGGGCTGCATGTCAGGAGGCAAAGTCGGAGGCATGATTTACTTTATTGATAAGCGGGCTTTTATTCTTTTGCGAAAATCTGGTGAGGACTTGAGGATTCAGAGAGGGCTAATAAATGGCGACGACATATTTTGCGTTCTATGCGTTTTGTTTTTATAGGAAAACAGCCGTACTCGGGACTAGGCCGCCGTGAAGCATGCAGATAGAAGCGTTTATATATTTAATTAATGTTTATCTCTAACCTAGGTTATTGCATGGTGCAGAAACAAGTGAACAACGACGACTACAAGGTTCTTGAGAGCAAGTTTGACGGCAGCCTGAAGATACTGCGCGACATGAGGAAGCTGGACCCAGACATGATAACGGCCTTTACAAAGGGGATTGCTACCCTGGCACTCGACGAGGCAGCGTTCACAGAGCTAGGAAAGGGCATTGAGGAGCTGGGCGCGCTGATGGAAAATCCCACAATAAGGATACGCCTAGCATTTGACACACAGCGGGTAGGACCGAAGATGCAGGCTGCGCTGATGAATTTGCAGCTCTCCGGAAAGAGCCCTCTGGATGCTGACTATTTCGATGAGGCGTACAAGGCCATAGACGGCAGCCAGATGACGGACGAAGAGAAACTCGCCTCTAGGGTCTATCTTAAGATGATGGAGTGGGCCACGTATTTCTCGGTCATTACGGCGTTGATGGACGGCTTTGAGGATGAGCCTGCCGGCGCCGGGGGGCCTACGGACTTAGGGCACACCTACGCCAATATGCGCAGATAAGGTGCTCAGGGGCAGCGGCCATTTATTTCCTTGAAGGACGTTGCCTTCCAATTTTTCTTTTTACTTGCCACTTTTATTTGCAGCCCGGTGCGGCTGAAAAGTCATGCGAAAATTTCGCCGCACGAGGGATATAAAAGTAGCGCTGCATATACTAATTGATTGGCATGCCAAAGGAGGGGCTGGATTACTGGGAAAGCGGGATTCATCCTAGCTTCCGTTCGCTTTACGTGCGTGCCTTATATGCCTTCTTCCTTGTCGCGTCTGTCCTGCTGATAGGCACCGTTGCGTTCCATTACGTGGAAGGCTATTCTTATATAGAGGCCTTTTATTTCATGAGCATGCTGGCCACGGCCGAGGGGCCTGCAACTCAGCCGGCAACAGCTTTAGGCAAGATACTGGCATCTTTCATGGCCTTCGTAGGGGTTGGTGCGGTAGTTTTCGCGCTCGCATTCATATGCGGCCCGTTCTTCGGCAGGCTCCTTAGAATCGGCGAGAGGGACATCAAGAAGGAAGGCCGTGAAATAAGGATGGAAGTAAAGAAGTACGAGAAGAAGCTATAGGGCAATAAAAACACAACGCTATCCGCAGCAAAAAGTCTATATATAGTGACTCGCACTATTATCTTTGGTGCTATCATGGACCTTTACAAGCTGCAATACAGGAGGAAGGGCGACAAGACCTGGAAGGACGTCTTGACGGTTGACCCTATGGTCTTCAAGGGCAAGTTTTACAAGAACGAGTCGCCTCTCGTCTGCTCTACGCTGGAGGAGGCTGAGGCGCACATAAAGGAACTGAAGAAGGCGCCCGATGCCGAGCAGATGGAGTATAGGGCGGTGAAGTTCGAGCCTGACTCGCGCAAGTGAGCGCTTTTGCCCTCATGCCCTCCGTTTATCCCTTATTATGGTTATAGGTATTATGCCTTTCTCGAATTCCAGCTCTGCAAGGTCCAATGGGTTAACCATGGTCTCCGGCACCTTCGTAAGCGGGGGTGCCCCGTACGCCAGCTGAAGGGCGCGTGCACCGATTATCCTTGCCTTCTCGAACTTTGTATAAGTTTCCATAATAACACTGCTTAGGGTTTAAGTATCATATAGGATTCGGCTTGAAGCGCTCCTTGACCTCTCCAAGCTCCTTCGAGACCATGGACCTCCACGCCGCGAAGTTGTCGGGCGATGCAGGGTACTTGCCGTAAATCACGTTCAGTTTCTTCATCTTCCTGACGGCGAACACCAGGTTCGAGAAAGCGTTTATGTTGCTTACCCCCTTCAGGAACTTCTTGAACTGCGCGGCGAGGTGCAACTCTGGGACAAGGCCGTAGCTGAGCTGCTCCGCCTCCTCGGCAGTGAGGAAGGTCTTCATGCCGTAATTCAGCACGTCGTTGTTCAGCGACTGCAGGTATATCCTGAACGTCTCAAGGCCTGCAGTCTTCTTGCCGTACTTCTCATTGAAGTCGAGGTTGTACTGCCACAGGCCGCTTATGCTGACGTCCTTGTTTTGTATCGATCTTACCGCGTTTTGGCCCGCCAGCGCGCCTGCCACCAGCGACGGCCCTATGCCTCCGGCGCTTATAGGGTTGGGCATCGCCATGCTGTCGCCTGCGCCCATGTAGCCGTTGTAGACCAAGCTCTCCATCTGGTGCCTGACGGCGACGGACCAGTAGCCCTTGCCGTTGTTGTCCGCATTGAACAGCCTTGGGTTCTTTATGACGGGGTTCGTGCGCACGTATTCGTCCATCAGGGAATGCAGCGTGTCCTTCTTGCCCAGCTTCTCGTTCCTTATCTGCAGGCTCCTCTTCTGCACGCCTATGCCTATGTTCACCCTCATGCCCTTCTTGGGGAACACCCACCCGTATCCGCCCGGGGCTATCTCCTGGTTAAGGTGGATGAGCGCATTGTTCCTGTCGAAGAACATGGGATCCTCGTGATCGAGGTCGAAATCGTAAATGTACCTGCCTGTTGATTCCAGGTCGTCCACGTCGACGTCCTTGTCGACATACTGGTTCTCCGGAAGTTTCCTGCGCAGCTGCGTTGCTACGCCCAGCGCGTCTATGACGACCTTGGCCTTTATCTCCTTGTGCTCCATCGCCTTGCTCTTGCCGAATACGCCGGTGACGAAGTTGTTCTCGATTATCGGCCCCTCGACCTCGAACTGCGGCACGTAATGCGCGCCGCTCTTCTTGGCGAACTCCAGCAGCTTCTTCTCGAATTCCGGCCTGTTCAGGACGAAACCTTCCCCCTCGAATATGTACTTGCTCTGTAGGTCCGGCGAGATAGCGTAAACGCCGTCCACATGCTGGTCCAATGCCGGATACGAGAATGTCAGACCGGTCTGCTCTTTTATGAACCTGAGGTGGTCGTTCGCAACTGCGTCACCACACACCCAGCCCCAGTTGGTCTTCTTGCCTACCTGTTCCTCTGGGTTCCTGTCGAGCAGCGCTACGTTGAGCCCGCCCTTGGCCGCTATGCCGGCTGCCAGGGAGCCCGCCATCCCTGCGCCTGCGACTATGACATCGTATTGTTCGCTCATGCTATGCACATACTTACTCTAAATAACAAGCCAGATAGCTTAATCTTATATCCTAAGCTATATAAAATTTTGTATGGAGACGGTATCTCAGACGGATGCCGGCCATCGGTGTGCTTTTGAATGACGCAGGCTTTGCGGAACTGGGAGCGGTTCTATGCTAGACGTTGCGGAGAATGAGACTGATGATAGCGCCGCAGAAGCCGCGAGGGTAGCTGGCTTCAACAAGCAGGATCATGGCTACGGCGTTGGTGAGGAGTTGTACCGGTCCGCCACGCCTGTGAGGGCGGCTTTCACGGTAGGGTGCATAGCCGCATGGATAGGGGGGATTGCAGCGCAGAACGCCTTCGGGCCGCTCTACTTTATCTTCATGCCTGTTGTGCCTATAGTATTTACTATTGTTTTGGCCGTGGCCATAGTGCTCTCGTACATCAACATAACGGCAAGGAGCTACGTGGCGCTGTCGTCTGGAGTTATGACATTCTCCATCGTTTTCCTGCTCACGTTTTGGTTCGGCCTGTGGGGGGTGCTGGCCGCGCTCCCTCCATACTACATACTTGTGGATAACGACCTGCTTTGATGGATGCAAAGATCACGATCCCGAGTTCAATGACCTGACGAGCAGCTCCTCGAAGCCCGACATTGTTGCGACCTCCACATTCTTTAGACTCAAGGAGAGATAGCGCTCTGCCACATCGCTGTTGGGAACGACTATGACTGTGCGCTTGCCGGATTTCGTTATCCTGGACCTTAGGTCGTCGATATTCTTTTTGTACCCGGTCTCTATCTCTATGTCGAAATTTTCGGTTTCTATATCGGCCTCGCTTATGCGGCCCCCATTTGCTTCCTTTGTCACCCCTATGCCGTGCGACCTTATGACTGCGGATATTACGTTCTGCATCCACTTGTGCAGGGCGGAGATGCGCTGGGCCCTGTTGTAATAGACGACATAGGACTTTGAGTCCACCATTAGCCTCATCCTGTTTATCTCGTAATTCCTTGCCATCTTGCTAAGCGCGGCCATGACGCGCATCTTTGTTGCGTTCAGGTCGGTGTCATATTTCTGCGATATCGCTTTTGCTATCCTGGATGCGTACTCCACCTTGTCGCCGGAAAGCGCGATCTCTATCTCTTTTTCATAGTCTATCGCAGATATGCCGCCGGCCTTGCCAGGCGCCTCGTCAGGCTTAATCCCCTTGAAGTAAGTGCGCGGCCTGAGTGCAGGCTCGTAGTGCAGTATGAATTCCGGGACCGCCTCGTGCAGCCATTCGTACCTGGCATCGGTGAAGAAATGCAGCGGCATTGATGAAGCGGCCCATGACAGCTTCTGGTCGGCCAGGGACAGCGCCCTGAGGTCGTCCGGGTGAGTTGTGTTGAAACAGAATTGGGTGGCGAACTGGTTCCTTATGTCGTCAGCCATGTCGGTGAAATTCTGCGAGGACGCCCACAGCATTCCGAATGACCTTATCTGCCTGGATATCTCGGCGTAGATGCTCTCGTACTTCTCGAACCTGTGGAGCATGCGGTGGGCTTCATCGACGCATATCAGGGTGTCGCGTGACTGCCCGTTTGAGAGCCCTTTCCATATGCCCCTTAGTATGATTTCGGCGTAGAACGTCTTCGAATCCTCGTTCTTGAGCGTAGAGAAATCGAATACCAGGTCTTCGTCCTTCATTTCTATGACGTTGGCCTTCTGGCTGACCAATGCAGTCGCATGCTCCTCTATGTAGAGCAATGCGCTCGACTGTATCTTGTCCTTAGTTCTTGCAATCTGCGTGCGCAACTGAGCACCGAACTCCTGCCACGAACTTGACGTTTCGGCCAGCTCCCGCAGCATTATCGGCACGTACTGGGCCGTTATTCCTATAGAGGCTATCGGGAATGTTATAAGGAATGCGCTGACGAACGCCTCAGGGTCCTTGAAGGGGTTGGGCAAAGCCTTGCCCATGTCGATGATGCCGTATCCCATGCTGAGGTACTCGTCGTTCGGCTTGAAGTTGAAGACGACTTTGCGCGTATCGACCTGCTCAAGCATATACCGCATCAGGAACGACTTCCCTTCGCCGGAGGTCCCGCATATGAAAAGGTTCCTGTTGGGCTTCTGCTCTATGTAGTTCTTCAGGTCGACTGGCCTCTCAGGTATCTCGTAACGGTAAGTGGCGTTGGAAGCGATCACGGAACCGCTCCTTACCGCGCCGCTGCCGAAGTCAAGCCTTGACCACGCGTAGCGCAGAAGGGAGATTAGCAGATACGCGGCCCAGAACTCCAGTACCACGTTTGCATAAGCCTGGGCGACCAACAGCCCGAGTATGCTGCGGAAGACCAGGGCGAGTACGAGCCAGAATATTATGCTTGGAAGATAGGTTGCGAGCGGCAATTTAACGTTGAAGTAGTGCTCGTAATAGAAATCCCTCTCGTATCTCCTGTAGGCCCTGCGCTCCGACCGGAGTGTGCGCCTCATGCGCGATGACGATATCGCGGCTATGCTTGGCGTAATGGCCATATCGCGATGCGAAGATTCACTTTTCGGTAAATGGTCAGACGCCAAATCACCCTATAAGATAACGCAACTAACGCCAAGATTTGTTATACTCTGTTTATATGGCCACTTATTAAGCATTTTGACTGCAGGACCTGCGCTGCGAGCCCTTAAATACGTTCCATGCCTCAACACTAACAATGCAGTTGACAAGGTGTAGAAATGCAGCGTACCGCCTCCCCCCGCATGACGCGTGTCTTCACATGCCTGTTAGCGGTGCTTCTATTCATTGCAATGTCTGAATCATACGCGTACGGCGCCACAGCGTGCAATTACACGGCATTCGACCGCACGCCCGCATATCCGATCACTTTCATTGAGAAGGGATTATGCAACGGCCAGTGGTGGTACATGAACAGCTATCCTCCTAACCTGACATCATGCGTGATCGGCAACTCCACGCCTGCGCTCCTGGCCAATGACACTACGTCATGGACACTGTACATGCACGGCGGCGTATACGGTTACGAATGGGTGGACGCTGACGGCCACTACGTGGGAGGGAACGGCACATTCGACATAAGCGGGCCGGAGACCGTGCCGCTGGACTTCTACCTCCCGCCCGACCAGCAGTTCCTAGCGCATACTATGTACTGCGGCGTGGAGCCGCATGTGGGTAGCAGTGGAACAGCAAATGCTATAACTACGGCGACTTCTATTACTACAACTATTGTAACAAATACTATATCGTATTCGACATCCTCAACCTCAACAATCACGACTATAATTCCGATTAGTGCAGCTACAGTCGTTACAGAATCTGCTATAACTTTCACGGAGCATGGTCTAAAGTCTGGTTTGGGACTATGCTGGACACCTTTCTCATGCCTGCCTTATTGGACTGTTAACATTGGCCTATTTCCCCAAGTTCGTGGGCAAGAATTGAATTCCTTATCTATGACATTCAATGGCTTACAGGATGGAAATACTTTCTATACTGTTGACGCACCGCCCGGGTATCAGTTATTATCTTCAACATCTATAGGAAACATAATAACGTCACCTACTGGTAGTTATTCTGGTTCTGGCATAGTAGATATAAATAATGCGAACGTAGAGGTGAATGTGGCCTTTGAGCCTGTTGGAAGTGGCATCAGCGACGTACAATTCACGGAGACTGGCTTGCAGTCTGGTTGGGGTTTATGCTGGACACCTTGGTCATGCGCGCCCACATGGGCTGTAACACTTGATGGGCAGGTGTTATCATCAACTTCCGATTCGATAACATTCAGTAGTCTTCCAAATGGAAATTACCAATATTATTTGTTTACCCCATCCGGTTTCAAACAATCGGCTACGAATCCCGGCCCTCTTATAACATTATATAATGACAGCGCTATACTTAGTGATAACCCTACAGTTAGTGAAGTTACTGAAGGTTATATCGAGGTAAACAACGATAACGCGGAGGTAAGTGTGGCTTTCCAGCAAATTGGATATGGCGTTAGTGGGTGTAAGACCGCAGCTACGATGGATCTAAGTTCTGATGTGAGCGGTTTGCAGAAGCCAGATCCATTTGGAATTGCAGGAAGTTGTCTAGCTGGATTTTTTGGCTTTCATTCGGATATCGCAGACGTTGTAGGCACATGTATCGTTGGGCTTGTGACATTAGCAGGAGATATAGCTATTTGCGGTGGGGCAGTACTTAGTCTTGTTTTAAGCGCAGTGGGTAATGTTTTGACTTCGGCGGGCAATTCGGCGATTTCGTTAGGCAATTCAATAATTACATCTGCTGCTGCAGATGGCAATGCTGCAGGTAATTTTATAAGTACTGCATGCACTAATATAAGCGGCAGCAGTTATAGCACACTTTGCAACGCGCTAGGAACCGTGAGTGGCGATATAACAAATGCGGTCGTAAGCATTGGAGGAGGTCTTTTAGAAGCAGCTGGCTATGTAGCGAGCGGTATAGGCGATGTAGTAAGTGGTATTGGCGGTTTTCTATCATCCGTATTCTGAAACAATAGTTCCAAAATCCTTCAAGTAAGATGGGATTGCCCGCCTTCCTCTGCATATCCGTATACTGTTTCGTCCTAAGCGGCAGGGATTTCTTCTAATACGGTACCGGATGGAAGCTCATGGGTGGCGGCCATTAAGAAACCCGTGCGTGGCCCGTTTTATTCGGCATTCTTTTTATATCTTTGCCATCTAATTAATAACGCATTTTGTCATCATCCATACGTGAGCTAATGGCAGACTTAGCGAACAACATACGTTTAGCCGTGGACAGCGGTAAGACGGCGATAGGGGTAAACAGCGTGCTGGACTCCATAAAGAGGAACTCAGCCAAGCTGGTCATAATAACCTCGAAGAACAAGCCCGATGACCTCCAGGAGATAGCGCACATCGCGAAGATAGCGGGAATAGAGATCGTCAAGTTCGACGGCGACTCCATGAGGCTAGGCGCCGTCTGCGGGAAGCCGTATTCGGTCGCGGCTGTGTCCATCATAGAGGCCGGCAACTCTGAGATACTTAATGCAGAGAACAGATGAATTTTAAGGGATAACATGCCTAACGGTGAATTCGCAGCCAGGAAACTCGTACGTCAGAGGAAGCACCAGAGGCTTCTGAAGAAGTGGCTCAAGAGGAGGAAGTTCAAGCTGAAGCAGAAGTACGATCCCGTCGGCACAGTGCCGAGGGCCAGGGCCCTGGTGCTGCAGAAGTACGCCGTGGAGCAGAAGCAGCCGCACTCAGGACAGCTCAAGTGCGTCAGGGTACAGCTCATAAAGAACGGCAAGATAGTGGGGGCTTTCTGCCCGGGGGACGGAGCCGTCAACTACATAGACGAGCACGATGAAGTCACGATAGAAGGCCTCGGCGGATCGCAGAGAGGTCAGATGGGTTGCATACCGGGGCTCAAGTACAAGGTAGTCGAGGTAAACGGGACGAACATGGTAGAGATAATAAAGGGCAGGAAGGAGAAGCCGAAGAGATGATGATTGGATGCCTGAAGACAATGCAGCGATAAAGGAGGAGATAAAGCAGGAGCTGGCTGAGGAGAGGCAGAAGGCAGAAACCGCACCGAAGAAGGCTGCGCCAAAGAGACGGGCGAAGGCGGCCGCTGGAACTCCGGCCCAGCAACAGGCAGGCGCGCAATTCATCTACGAGAAGATCCTGCTTTTCGAAAAATACCCTTACGAGGTCGAAGTAGCTGACCTCAGCCTCAAGAACTACATAAACCTGACTCCGAAGGCGTTCCCGCAGACCTACAGGCACTTCAGCCAGAAGAAATTCTCCAAGGCCAACATCAACATAGTGGAGAGGCTGGAGAACGCGCTGATGAGGGGCGGCACGGGTGGCAAGGTCTCCGGGAGGGTTATAAGGACCGAGGGCAGGCTCCAGGGCAAGAAGCTGAAGACGCTGCACATAATGGAAGCCGCGTTCGACAAGGTCAACAAGAACACCGGCAAGAACCCGTTGCAGGTGCTCGTGATGGCGCTCGAGAACAGCGCGCCAATCGAGGACACTACGCGCGTCAGGTACGGCGGCATAATATCTAACGTGGCCGTAGACATAAGCGCGAGCAGGAGGCTCGACATAGCGCTAAGGAACATGGCCATGGCTACTGTCATAGGCGCGTTCGCCAACAGGAAGAGCATGGTGGATGCACTGGCGAATGAACTAATCCTGGCTGCGAACAACGATGTGAACAGCTACGCGATAAAGAGGAAGAATGAAGTGGAGCGCATGGCAAGGAGCGCGAAGTAGGCGGTTGGTTTTTATGGCCAGAAAGGAGTATGTTGTTGAAGAGATAACCAAAATCATGGGCGACCTGGAGGCGATAAGGAACGTCGCAATAATAGCGCACGTCCACCACGGGAAGACCACGCTCACGGACTCTCTGCTAGCAAGGGCGGGGCTCATATCCAAGGCTGTGGCCGGGGACGCGCTATACACCAACTTCGAGGCCATAGAGAAGGACAGGAGGATCACGATAAAATCCGCGGACATATCGCTGGGCTTCACGTACAACAACAAGGACTACATGATCAACCTGATAGACACGCCGGGGCACGTAGACTTCGGCGGGCACGTGACAAGGTCGATGAGGGCAGTGGACGGCGTGGTGCTGGTGGTAGACCCGGTGGAGGGCGTCATGCCGCAGACCGAGACGGTGCTCAGGCAGGCCATGAAGGAGAGGGCCAAGCCCGTGCTTTTCATAAACAAGGTGGACAGGCTGCTGACCGAGCTCAGGCTCACGCCGCAGCAGACCTTCGACAGGCTTCTTGAGCTGATAAACAACGTGAACAAGCTGATAGACCAGTACGCGCCGGAGCAGTTCGTCGGGAAATGGCGGGTCAGCGTAGACGACGGCAGCGTGTGCATAGGCTCCGCGTACGAGAAGTGGGCCATATCCAAGCCGCTGGCCGACAAGAACAAGATATCGTTCAAGAACATATTCGAGCTGACCGAGAAGAACGACATACCCAAGCTGCAGGAGATCGCGCCGATAGACGAGTCCGTGCTGCAGATGATAGTCGACCACCTGCCCACGCCAAAGCAGGCCCAGGTGTACAGGATACCGCAGATATGGCACGGCGACATCGAGAGCACGGCAGGAAAGTCCATGACCGGAGTTGATGCGAAGGCGAAGACCAACATAGTTGTGTTCAACCTCACGTACGACCAGCACAGCGGCGAGGTGGCGGTAGGGAGGGTCTTCTCAGGGGTCGTTAGGAAAGGCACCGAGTTTTACGTTTCAGGCAAGAACGACAAGCAGAGGGTGCAGCAGGTCGGGATCTACATGGGGCCGGAGAAGGTGCTGGTGGAATCCATACCAGCAGGCAACATCGCCGCGCTCATAGGCATGAAGGACATCTCGATAGGCGACACGCTGAGCGAGGAGCAGATAGAGCCGTTCGAGCAGATAAAGCACTACTCGCCCCCGGTGGTCACCAAGGCGGTCGAGCCGAAGGACTCGAGGGACACGACGAAGCTGATAACCGCGCTCAACGAGCTGGCGAAGCAGGATCCGACGCTCAAGGTCGAGATAAACCAGGACACAGGCGAGCATCTAGTCAGCGGGATGGGGGAATTGCATCTGGAGATAGTGGAGACCAAGCTCAAGGACGAGTTCAAGGTGCCTATAGTCACAAGCGAGCCAATAGTGGTATACCATGAGACGATAGCCAGCGGCGCCGGGCCCATAGAGGGCAAGTCGCCGAACAAGCACTCTAAGTTCTACGTCACGGTCGAGCCGCTGAATGACGCCATAGTCAAGGCGATCGACGAGGGTTCTGTAAGGGAGGGCAAGCCCAAGGGCCAGGCAGCCGTAGAAGCGCTGATAAAGCTGGGGCTTGAGAGGACAGTCGCCAAGGGCGTGGTCGATATATCCAACCACTGCATGCTCGTAGATGCCACGCACGGGGTGCAGTACCTCAACGAGGTGATGGAACTGCTCATAGACGGATTCGAGGAAGCCGTGAAGGACGGGCCGCTCGCCAGGGAGAAATGCACAGGCGTGCTCGTCAGCATAATGGATGCTACCATACACGAGGACCCTGTCCACAGGGGGCCGGCGCAGATAATACCGGCTATAAGGAGGGCCATCTACGCAGCCATGCTCACCGCAGGCGTGGTGCTGGTGGAGCCGAAGCAGAACTTCACGATATCCATACCGCAGGAGTACATGTCTGGCGTGATAACCATGCTGCAGAGCAAGAGGGGGCAGATGGGGGAGATAGCGCAGGACAGGGAGCAGATGAACATCAGCGTCAAGCTGCCGGTGGCCGAGGTAATAAAGGGCTTCTCGAACGACCTTAGGAGCGCCACGCAGGGCAGGGCGATATGGTACCAGGAGTTCGCCGGCTACGAGCAGTTGCCCAGGGACCTGCAGGCCAAGGTGGTCACCGAGATAAGGAAGAGGAAGGGACAGCCGCCCGAGCCCCCGAAACCGGAGCAATTCATGGATTGAGCCGAACGCTTAAATAAGTTTCTCTATAAAGTATCTGAGTACTGGATGAAGTTATAATACCGACGGTGTTGTATATGGCAAAATCTTATGTGAAGTTCGAAGTGCCCAACGAGGTTGTGGCCAAGACGTACGAGGCCCTGCAGCTTGCTAAGCAGTCAGGGGCGGTGAAGAAGGGCGCCAACGAGGTGACCAAGAGCATAGAGCGCGGCCTCGCCTCATTCGTCGTGGTCGCCGGGGACGTAGACCCGGAGGAGGTCGTGATGCACATACCGATGCTCTGCGAGCAGAAGGGCGTGGCATATTCTTTCGTGCCTAGCAAACTCGAGCTCGGCAAGTCCATAGGGATGACGGTGCCCTGCACCGCGATAGCGGTCGAGAACCAGGGCAACGCATCAAGCGCGATAAGGGAGGTCATATCCAAGGTCAGCGGCGTGGCTCCAAGGCCGCAGGCCGCGCCAAAGGAGGCCAAGGAGGAGAAGAAGGAGGCGAAGCAGGAGAAGCCTAAGAAGTGACGGTGTAACCGATGGCGGAGGAGCAGCAGAGGCAGTTTTCCGGTTTCCTTGCCGAGATAGTAGAGGTCAACACGCAGGTGAAGACCGGCATATCCGGAGAGATATACCTAGTGTCATGCAGGATCCTCGAGGGAAAGGACAAGGGCAGGATAATAAGGAGGAACATGCTGGGCCCGGCAAAGGTCGGGGACGTGATCAGGCTGCCGGACACGAGCAGGGAAGCAAGAGAGATAAAGGTAAAGTGACGGCGGATTTCTATGGCGCGCAAATGCTCTTACTGCACCAACACGATACCGTTCGGGGCGGGGATGATGTTCGTCTACAAGGTTGGGGACATAAAGTTCTACTGCTCCAAGCGCTGCTACAGGAACGACGTCATAATGCACAAGACGTTCAACCGGAAGGAACTTAAGCAGAAGGCCAAGGTGGCGCCCGTCCAGAGCAAGTGAGCCAGAGACATCCATCCTCAACTCCGCCCATTTTTAATGATTAGGTTTCTTACGTCACATGTATCTATCATCTTGTAGGTCCTTTTTGGGGATTTCGAGTAGATTTCCATTCCTTTCATACGCCATAACGTTGGATAATTCAAACAGCAGATCACTCACACTAATCCTATCATTTATTCCCGCACTCTTCAGCAGATTCAGAACCTTGTAATGCATGTATAAAGAGACGGACGACGCGAAAAGATAACCCTTGAAGGTGGCCTCTTTGGAAATGTAGGGGTGCATCCGCTTGAAGATCATCCTGAAGAGCATCGAATGCTTTTTCGATTCCGTCTCTGCTCTTCCACATTTCGTATGTCTCTTTCGGATTCTTCTTGACTGTAGAGATTATTGCAATTTTACCCGCCCACTATCCGTGGAATTCAACCCTCCCCATGTTTAATTTTATTCTGCAATAGTCTGACTTCATATCTCAAGCGTTGATCTTCGTAGATATAAACGTGGTAGCCTCCTATTTTGTAGGATGAATACCTAACAATCCTCTTATTGTACTCAATTACTCCGTCAAGAGAAATTCTGTAATCTACCCTCTTGTCGTCCATCGGAAGCGGCATCATGGAATCTACGTGATTTGTTCTCAATCCTTCATAAGGCTGGTTTTTGTAATAACCCCAATCAGCTATCATGATGATGTTCCTATCCCTCAACTTTTCGATTAGACTTAGAACCGAATTTACTTCGTGAACGCCGCCAAAGAAGAATCTATAATACACAGGAAGGTTTCTCACTTTAGAAAACAAAAGTGTTATGTTTGCCTCTGGAAGAAGTAGTATGGGCACTACATGATCATAGACGACAGCCCTGTCTAGATTGGAAAGCCCGGTTTAAGATAATGGCGGCGCCGGCGCCATGCAGACCGGCTAAAGGAGACTGCTCACTTACTGGCAGCGACCTCCTCCTCGAATATCTCGTCGAGGTCCAGGTTCTCGTTCTCTTTTATCTTCTTCGCTATGCCGGTCTCGGTGTATTCCGGGAACTCGACACCGCTCACCACTATTATGACCTTTAGTGAGTCTTTCTGCATGTCTGACTCTATCCTTGCGCCCCACTTGAGCAGCGCGTCCTTGTTTATCCTTCCTGACACCTCCTGGAATACGGACTCCGCTTCCCTGAGTGTCAGGCTTTCGCCTCCGACTATGTTGACCAGCGCCTTCCTTGCGGATGCAAGATCGGCGTCGAGCATCGGGCTCTTTATCGCGTTCTCCAGTGCTATCAGCGACCTGCTAGTGCCGTCGTTGGAGTTCATGCCTTCGCCAGAGCCTATCACGGCGTAGCCTCCCTCCTTGAGGACCGTGCGCAGATCGGCGAAGTCTATGTTGACCATGCCCGGTTTCGTGACCATCTCCACTATGCCCTTGGCCGCTCCTGCGAGCACCTCGTCTGAGACCCTGAACGCCATGTTGAGCGGCAGGTCAGGTGCGACCGCCAGCAATTTGTCGTTGTGTATTATTATCACTGTGTCTGCTACCTTCCTGAGTTTGGACAGACCTTCCAGCGCCGTCCTCATCCTTGCCTTGCCCTCGCTGGAGAACGGCAGCGTAACTATCGCTACTGTGAGCGCGCCTGCCTCCCTAGCCTCGTGGGCTATCACGCTTACTGTGCCAGTACCGGTGCCGCCGCCGAGGCCGCACGTTATGAATACAAGTTGCGCATCGGCTAGCATGTGCTTTATCTCTTCCTTGCTCTCAAGCGCTGCTTCCTCGCCGAGCTTCATGTCACTGCCTGCGCCCATGCCCCTTGTAGCGCGCTTGCCAAGCAGTAGCTTCCGCTCTGCCTTTGTCTTTACAAGATGCGGTGCATCGGTGTTCATCGCGACTGTGATTGCGCCCTGCACGCCTATGCTTGACAAACGCGTGATTGTGTTGCTGCCGCTGCCGCCCGTTCCTACAACGTAGATTTTCGGCTTCGCGCTTTCTATAAATCTGAGGATCTCCTCATCGTCTGGAGTCAACTCTTCGGTCATATCGTCACCTAGTCGCCATTTATATATCACTAACAAGAGATAAAAAGCTAATTGTGGCAATGGCACTGCGGCAAACCTATCCGCCAGCATGAATCTTGCACCAGAATATCGCAAGACTGCGCCGAGCCGCTCGCTGACTCAAGGCGTTATAGGCAGGCCTAACCCACCATTGTAATGATGGGTTTGCGGGTGAATCACTTATCATGTCCATGAGATATACGCGTAGCCAGAACCACCGTTGCCACCCGTAAGACTGCCGCAATCATTGCCATTGCCCCCTCCGCCGCCGCTGCCATCGTTGCCGTTGGCCGCATTAGCCGAACAACCGCTCCCATTGCCTCCAACGGCCCAATAAGATGCACCTCCTCCGCCGCCTCCGCCGTTATTACCGTTTGTGCATCCGCCGCCGCCTCCGCTGTTCGCACCCACGCTCCCGCCTAAGCCACCGCAAGCATTGCTTGCGCCTGCCGCACCTGAACCTCCGGATGCGGAATTATAGCCGCCGTTAGCCCCGTTGTTACCGCCGCCGCTATTCACAGAACCTCCCCCAGATACACCATCACCGGAAGCTCCGCCTGCACCAGATGGACCCTGATCGTTTCCTGTGTCCCCTCCTGAGCCGCCTGCTGCAGATACATAAGCGCCAAAGGAGGAAGAGCCGCCCGCAGTGGCCACACCGCTGTTATAACACGTAGGGCCGCTGCTGCCTCCACTGCCAATTGTTATTGAGATTTGTTGGCCGGGCGTTAAGCCAGTAACTGCCTGAATCACAGTCTGACCAGCGCCTCCGCCTCCGCCACCGCTATTCTGCAGGCATGTGCCGCCGCCTCCGCCTCCGCCTCCGCCGGTAATTATAACATTGACGCTAGTAACGCCGCTCGGCACTGTAAAAATACCGCTTGAAGTAAATGTCTGCGAACCGGGTGGTATCGTGGTTGTCGATGTCGTGGTGGTGCTCGTGCTGGATGTGCTTGAGGTGGAAGTGGATGAAGCCGATGTAGAACTCGATGTACTAGATGTGGTACTTGAGCTACTGGATACGCTTATTAAGGAGCCGGCGCCGCTGAACTTCGTGTTAAGCATGCCTATCTTTGCGTATGAAATGGGGGTTGTGCATCCGGGCACTGTGCAGTACCCGAGCCATACGTATGCGGTGAGCGGCTGGCCGACCAATACGTTGGTCGTAGGTATGTCACCGGCCGGGGTGCCTGTGAAGTCCACTGTCATTGTCTGGCCCGGTGTGAGCGGGCCTATAGGTAGCATGTTCGCAGTCGGCGACGATGTGAAGTTCTCGGGCAGGCCGCCGGCGCCGATGCCTTCGGATGTCGATGCGACGAAGACCCAGTCTCCGTAGTAGTACTGGCCGGACTCCTGGCCGACCGTCAGGACTATGCCGTTGGGGGTGTACGACGGGTTGGCGCATATGAACCCGGTCTGCGGCGTGCAGCCGTTC
>JAJZOR010000022.1 GCA_021811435.1 Microcaldota archaeon
TAGTCCTTTTCAGGACGTATTTCAGACATATGCGAGATCAACATCATTCTTTCACCAACAACACTTATATGCATTCGCATTCATCCCACGACTGAAGTGCGTGGGCTTTCTGCTATGGATTTTGTAAAGCTTACGCATTGTTAACACCTCAGTTTCCCCTGATAATAATCATGGAGGGGGTTAAATAAGATTTGCTTTTTGGCGCGCTCTGGCTTGTGTGGCATGTGCCGTGGTCAGGACGAAAGAAGCCTGTCTATCGCCTTGGACACCTTCAACTCGTTAGGGACATAGTAGTTTTCGTATCCTGGGAACGGATACGGCAGGCTGGGCGATCCGACCCTGACTATTGGAGACTTCAAATCGTACATAGCCTTCTCAGCTATCCTTGCAGCTATCTCTGCCCCAGCTCCGAAACTTAATTCTGCTTCGTGGACTATGAGAGCCCGGCCAGTTTTCTTTACGCTGCTCAATATCGCCCTTTCATCAATTGGATTTATCGTCCTTAGATCTATTATGTCAGCGGAGATATTCCTTTTCTGCACAACGTTCTTGACAACCGGCACCATCGTGCCGTACGTGATTATTGAAAGGTCGTCGCCCTCGTTCAAAACGCTAGACTTGCCTATTGGCACTTCATACATCTCCTCAGGAACCTCCTGCTTGAAAAGCCTGTAAAGTTTTGTCGGCTCGAGGAATACCACAGGATCGTTCATGTGAAGCGCCTTGATGAGCAGGCCTTTCGCATCGTACGGATTTGACGGCTCCACGACTATCAGGCCGCCTATATGTGAATAGAAAGCCTCTGGGCTGTCTGAATGATGCTCAAGAGTCCGCACGCCGCCGCTAACAGGAGTTCTCACAACCATTGGCACGCTCATGCCGGATCTCGTCCTGCCCCTGTACCTTGCGGCGTGATTTATCAGCTGAGCGAAACCCAGCAGCATGAAACCTGCGAACTGTATCTCTGGGACTGGCTTAAGCCCTCCGAGCGCCATGCCTATAGAGCTCCCTATGATGCCCGACTCTGCAAGAGGCGTGTCTATAACCCTCTCCGGACCGAAGGTGTCAAGCAGTCCGTCAGTGACCCTGAAGACGCCTCCGTCCCTGCCTATGTCCTCTCCTAGAAGCACTACGTTCTTGTTCTCTTCCATGCATAATCTAAGCGCATTGTTTATTGCGGCAACCATGTTCATCTGCATAATATCGCCCTTTTATCCCTGCCAGTAATTCGCTGCTGCAGCATCGTCCTCTTCCTCCTTCAGCGTATCCGGCATGAAGCTGTATATGTGCTCGAACATGCTTTTCGGATCCGGCTTGAAAGCCTCGGCCTTGGCCACTCCGCTGTCAATTAGCTCTCTATAATCATCCGCCATCTTTTGCTCCATTGCATCATTCCATATGCCCTTCTTTACCAAGTACTTCCGCACTCTTGCAATCGGATCCCTTCTCTCCCACTCCTTTGTCTCTGCTTCGCTCCTGTACTTGCCTGGATCGTCAGATGTGGTGTGAAGACCTAGCCTGTATGTTACGCATTCTATAACCTGCGGCGCGCCGTTTGCAGCTAGATTTATTGCGTCGCTTATTACCTTGTATACCGCGATGACGTCATTTCCGTCAACCTGCAGCCCATTGAGCCCAGCGGCAAATGCCTTCTGCGCGAGAGTGGCCGCGGCCGTCTGGTTCTTTCTAGGTATTGATATGGCCCATTGGTTGTTTTCTATTATCATTACAAGAGGAGCCTTCCACACGCCTGCAAAATTTATTCCCTCGTTGAAGTCGCCTTCGGAAGTTCCGCCGTCCCCTACATAAGAGACCACGACTGCCCCCGTCTTCTTGTATTTCTGTGCATACGCCAGCCCAACAGCGTGCGGCACCTGTGAGCCTACAGGGACTACCACGGGAAAGCCCTTGAAGTCTTTTGGCCCATTTGCCCCTTCCTCAAACCCCCTGAGCGATATGAACATATTCTCCATTGGCAGTCCTTTCATAATGTATAACGCGTGCTGTCTGAAATTCGGCACAAAGAAATCGTTGCCGCGCATGGCCATTCCGCTTCCCACCTGCGTGGCTTCCTGACCTAACAGAGGTGCGTATGTTACTATTCTGCCTTGCCTCTGCAGACTCAGCGCCTTGGCATCGAATGCCCTGGCTAGAGCCATGTTTTTATACATCTTTATAATCAATTCGTCTGTCACGTCTTTAGGCATTAATGAACTGTCTATGTTGCCCTCCTCGTCCATTACCTGTATATAATCTATATATGCATCAAAAACCCTTTTTTGCAAAAAATCCCCTTTTTGGCAGTAGAAAATTACAATTGCTACATATTGATATATGCACCATCCTTTATAATATAATTTGGGATGTTAAGTGTTCCCATCCTTTCACATGTAGATCAACCGTGGATTTGGTTAGGACGCTAAGGTGTCGGGTGTGCAATTGCAATATTATATGCGGTAGATAGAATATCTAGGTAATGCTATGGAGGCGCAGGAGTGATGTGGTGTTCAAGGAGATAGGCGAGCTTAGGGACATAAGGCACTTCAGCAAAGTAATACTACCCATATCGCTCTCATTCTTCATTTACACGTTCGGGTGGGGCGCGATGGCGCCCGTATTCTCGATTTATGTCAACGGCATAACCAAAAGCGCATTCCTGACCGGGTTGATACTTTCGATAACGACTATGGCTGGCGTCTTCCTCAACATACCTTTCGGCATAATAGCTGAAAAAATAAACATGAAGCGCGTGCTTCAGGCCACGCTTTTATTTTATTCGGCGCTTGCGCTTCTCTATCCTTATGCGAATGGCTTCGTCCCGTTGCTCCTCCTAAGCGTAGGGCGCGGTATAGCGTCGTCTTTCCTTTGGCTGACTTCATGGGCCTATATATTCGTATTCACGGAAAAGGCTGTGAAGGGCAAGGAGACGAGCTTCTTCTCTGACATGAATGACCTTGCTTCGGCGGTGTCGCCGATCATCGGCGGGGTCCTGGCCGCGCTCGCATTCTTTGCGCCGTTCTACCTACTGAGCCTAACCAGCTTCTTTGCTTTTATTATCGTATCGGTGCGCCTGAAGGAGAGCCCTAAGATGCACGGCACTCCATTAAAGCGGCAGATGTCGAAGCTTGCGGCTTATTTACGTGATTCGAAATTCAGGAAGACGGTGCTGCTCATAGTGATATTTTACGCCCTTGTCAATGTATATTATTCCTTCCTGTCAGTTTTTCTTAACGGCCGAGGCGTATCGATCCAGTTGATAGGGGTCATACTTACAGTTGCGCTAATACCTGCAGTAATTCTTGAGGTGCCGATAGGGCACTTGATAGACAAGCACGGCATACGGAAGACGCTGTCCGCTGCGGTATTGCTAACAACCATATCCGCGCTTATGATACCCATATCTGGAGATGTATACTCTATGTCGGTGGCCATCATAGGATTTACTGTAAGTTACACGGCTATTTTTATCGCGCTCTATTCGAGGATGTTCGATTCCATGCGTAAGGACAAAGTGGTGATTACAGGCGCGATAGCCACATTCAAGGATCTGGGTTATACGGTAGGGCCGCTGCTCGCAGGCATACTGATAAGTGTTGTGGGAATTGGGAGCACCTTCTTGATAACGGGTGGCGCGTTCGTTCTTCTGCTGCCCATCGCGCTCTCCCTGCGGGATTAGCGCATGGATCATTATGCGCTAATCGGAGCGCTGGATGCTTTGACATGTGATGACCGTTGTACGGAGCCGAAAGCATAATGGCGCCCGACACTCCGACAACCCCTCAGGGCCGGGGGTGCGGGAATCAGCCATCTGCAGGAAAATCATCGGCACGTTAAAGCCGAAGTTTGACTTCTGTCGCAGCATGCCCCAGCGCCGGCACACTATTTCGATACGCCGGCGCACAAGAGCGGATCAACTGCCGCGTTTGGCAAAAAGCACTCAGCGTATTCCGGTGTCTATGCTTATTTTGGTTGTGGCGGTCTGGTTCGGCCTTATTACCACAGATTTAGGCAGCTCGCTACCGCACCCTACGAATGTGCAGTTTGAAATGCTTAGCGTGTATTCGCCTGCAGGGACTATTTCGCTGAAACTTCCATTGGCATTTATGCTTATCGCGTATCCGCCATTGCCCGACTTTGAGTTAAGGAGGATGTGCCTTGATGTGTATAGCTCCGACCGGTTCATCTGGCCCGGGCAGGTGGCGTTCTCATTTTCGACAGGGCAGAGGGGCCCTATGCTGACGATGCCGCTAATAATCCCGTCCACTGAGGCGTTTGAGCCCTGGGCCGGCGCTGGTACCGAAGCACCGTAGGACTCGGCTATGGAAAGCGGCCCTGTGTAGCTCTGGTTTGGCATGCCTATCTTCAGGAGATAGCTCAATGGGTCGTACCGCTCCAGGGCAGCACCCAATATTGTGAAACCCGGGCTATTTGAACTGAAGCTCGCATTTGAGATTGCAGGTACGCATACGCCTTCGCTGGACTGCCCGTTTATAGACCGCTGGGCGGCACCGTCGGTTGCGGCCTGGGAGCCCTGCACGCCACCGCAGTAGTCCGTTATGTAGTAGTAGACGTATGAGCCTGCCTGCGCGGTGAATCCCGGGAGCGTGTCTGACGAAGTCGAGTTCGCACGGATGTTATCGACAACGATATTCACGCTTGTGACATTGACCATGTTAGATGAGTTCAGGCTTAGCGATCCGGATGCCGTGACGTTGGCTGATGCGCGTGCATCTTCATTACCGGTTACACTCAGCAGATAAGTCTGGTTCGGTATCAGGCTTATCACAACGTATCCGTGAGCGAGGCGGGCAGTCTGCCGCCCAGACGCGTTGTTGTGTGCACCTATCGCAATCGGATTGCCATGCCCGAATGCCGGAGCCCCACTGTCTGCGACTTCGGCCGAGCCTGTGCCGAAGCTTATCACACCGGTGAATGTGAGCGTGGCAGTTGCGCCTGGCGGGATATTGTAGCCGCTGTTATCCTCTGCCTCCATGCCGTCAAATGGGAGCACCAATGCGCCATTGCTTGTAACGAGGAAGTTGAGGTTGTTGTGGAAACCTTCGTTAAACACGGCTGAATCCGTAGCCACTATGGCAGCGTCACCACCCTCCTTGGAGCCATGATTCTGTATGTCCGCCGCGCCCTTGTCGGACTGGTTTAGCCCCATGCTTGCAGCCCCAGTAGCATTACCATGGGAGTTTGCAGTAGCGCCCTCCCCGGTGGTATCCGTTGCGTTGACGCTGACTTCAGAGGGCGTGCCGACGCTTGTCAAAGTGTTGGCGTACGATGATTCATTCGCTGCACCAGAATTGTCCCCTAACACTGGAGGCACTTGGTCCCCTGGATTCACAACGCCCGTCTGGTTAGCATTGATGTTAGCATTGATTATAGTGTATCTCGGGATTGCCAGCATGCTTCCGGAAAGTATGACGTGCTTAAGCACCACTGTGCTGTTGCCGTTGTTCTCCACCGTTACGCTTATGTGCGTTATGCCGTTGCTTGTCGAAGCGGATGCGTTGAGTATCCTGATGCTGCTTGCCGCTGCGCGCAGCCTTTCGGCCTCGCTTGCGTTAATCTCTGACCTGTAGCCAAGCTTCAGCTCTGAAGACGATATCTCGGTCTTGCCTACGACCACTGCGCTGACCGATGGCACCATGACGAAAACGCTGTGCGTGCTGTTGGTGTATATCTGCAGCACTACGGTGTTCATGTCTATGACGAGGCCGCCGGAGCTGGAGTTCAGCCCTGGGCCTATCCTTGCGGACACGAAGCCGCTAGGTACGGTGACGTTGTAAGTCGCGTTGCCTATCAGGATCTTCGCGGACGACACATACAGCCTTACCATGTCGAACGTTTCATTGGTCTTTGCCTTTATCACTCCTATGGTCTGTGTAACGTTGGTGAGATTCAGCAGATTGACTGTCCCGCTCAGATTGAATTCTACAAACCCGGTGGAGTTCGTAAGGCCGGACTGCCTCAGGGCTAAGGCGCCATAGCTGACGATCACGGCCTGGGTGCCGGACGGCACGATCGGTGGATCGGTCAGCTGTATCAGGAACGTGCTGTTTGGGGCGTATGCAGGTGCGGAAGGGGCGTACAGCAGGAATGCCAAAGAGGCTATCAGCGCCAAAGAGAGCGTTACCACTATCTTCTGGCCTGCCGGCATGCCAGTAGGCCGCTCTCTCGTGTTATAAACGTCGGGATTGTCGCCCAGTGTGTAGTACTTCCATTTCTTAGTGTAAGGGTCTTCCACGTTCCTTATAGCGCTTGCCCTTTCGAGTTCCTTGAGGTGCTGCTCGATGGTCGACGGCGCGAGGTGAAGCTCCTCCGAGAGCTGCGAAAGCGTCATCCGCTTTTTGCCAAGCAGTTCGATTATCCTGTTTTTTGTCTCGAAGGTCTTGCTCATGGATAACACCAATAATATATGCCCAGAAGAGATATAAGAAGCAAGCGAAACGTTGCGGTTTTGTTACGGTTTTTCTGATATGGTACTCTGCAGTGATCAGAAACTGGGCTATGGCATATGCAACTGCATGGTATCACTAATTTACTTAACCTCGCCACATCCTAAAAACCTACAAGATATGTTACGCATTTTTCCTTGATTACATGATGAACAACGTAACACTACCTTTAGGTAGTAGTTAGCAAAAGGTTATAGACTTCGCTACTCAAAGTGACGAACTTAGGTTTAGAAAGACCATATTAGATTTAGCAGGTGCTCAAGCCGAATCCCATGTTAACGCCCGCGTATTGTGTGCCTGAATCATGGCAATTCCCGGATGTTGAAAGGGACCACGAGTAGCTACCTAAAAGATAGGTGCCAAATTCGTATGAGGTAGTCGAACTGCTTAACGGACCACTAGAGCTGCCGTCCCACGTTACGGTCCACGTATGCCCACTTGGCAGCCCGTATTGGGTAAATAGTACAATGCATGTATACGGGCCTGTATATGATATGCTGGACCCTGCCTCAACCGAGCTTGAAAAGCTTGGATAGCAACCATTTGTGCTGTCCCCCCCGGCAGATGGCACTGAAGCACTCATTATATAATTGCCAGGACTTGTCTGCCAACTATCACCTATGAAGCCGCCGCCGGCGAAGGATTGAGTGCTGCCGCCATAAGACAAAGTAAATGTGTAACCGGCGCCATTATTCGGGATATCATCCAGCGCTAGGCTAGTTGTGCAAGTGCTGCTGAAGTCTATGAATGTGGTGGAGCCCGCAGTGGCGGAGCCGGACTGAGGGCTTGGGGCATATGCGCTGCATCCGGAACCCGGTGATGGACCGGATCCTATACTGAATGAGTATGAACCAGGAGGAGTGTTAAAGAATGCGCATTGCCCGCAGCCACCGCTAAGGGATGTGGTCTCTTTTATGCCGTCATAAGTGACGGTAAACGGCGAGCTAAGGAGGCTACTAGGACTGCCCAAGCCGAAGACGGTTTCGCAGGTCGTAGGGGCCTCAGAAAACGATATGTAGGTAGAAGTCCCACCTCCAGTCGCAGACGCAGAGCCTGAAGAGGGGCTAGGGGAATATGTGGTTGTGCAGCCATTTGATGTAACTGATATTGATTGGACGTTATACCCGTAAGAAGCCGGGCCGGTTACAGTGAACGTTATGCCGCAGCATCCATTGCCATTTATAGAATCGCTCTCTGTCTGCCCATCATAAGTCACAGACCATGTGCCACTAGATGGCCCGCCTTGAGGGTAGAAAGTTGCATAGCACGATGAACCGCAGCCCCCTCCGATGCTGACCGTAGTAATGGAAGTTGAGGTAGACGTGGTTGTACTAGAAGGCGTAGCCGGAGTAGTGGACGAAGTAGAACTTGAAGATGTTGTAGTAGAAATTGTAGATGAAGAAGTAGAAGTTGATGTCGTTGAAGTGCTTGATGGAAGGACGAATGCAGTATGGCCACTGTTCTTCGCGTTTATCGTAGCGACCTGGACGAAGCCAGTCGGAGCGGTGCAGGTGTCGGTGCAGTACCCTAGCCAGATATACCCGCTGAAAGGATATCCCACGGGCGCGCCGGAGCGGATATCGCCCGAAGGCAGCTTTGTGAAGTTTACGTTGACGGATTGACCTGGAACCATCATCCCTCCGCCGATCTGGACCG
>JAJZOR010000023.1 GCA_021811435.1 Microcaldota archaeon
GCGTAGGCCCTCGCAATGAAGAAACGCTGCGAAATTATATACGTCGGCAGGATGTCTCAGGGCAAATAAAACTCGCTGCCTAAAACGCATACGATACCCCCGACTTTAGTCGGGGGAGGAGGTCATTGAATATAGGTCGCGCCGCGATACTTTTATAAATTGGCTCGATGATAGTTATATTATGTGGATACCGTATAAGTCTTATGAAGAGAAAGCGCTGTACATAATAAACGCCAATAACTACGCCGTAATTGCAACGTCGGACAAGACAGCCAAGCCTTGGGGCACGGTGGTTTTCTATGCTTATGACAATGCGTTCAATTTTTACTTCATTTCTGCGATAGATTCGCTGCACTCTGCTAACATAGCCGAGAACCCTTACGTCACAATGGTCATATTCGACTCGATGCAGCCGATAGGATCGTACGATGAGGTGCAGATTTACGGCAAGGCCTCTACCATGCCAAAGAACGCTATAGGGAAGGCGCTCAAGATTTACACGAAGAGGCTGTTTTCAAAGTCCAAGGGACTGGTCACAGATGAATACGATCCTATGGAATACGACGCGCCTTCTGAGTTCAGGATTTTCAAGGTCGTACCCGACAAGATTTTCACAACGACAGGGTATAGGAGAACTGAGGTAGACCTTAAGCAGGGCTAGGCTGCAGCAACGCCTTGTTTTAGTAGTATGACAAGCCATACCAAAGCCTTCTTAAATTCCATCATGTTAATTAAAACCATGGGCATTCTAGTCGACTATCTTGAAGCAAAGGCGATGGCGGATAGATATGGCATAAGGTCGGTCGAGAGCGCTTATCTGGACAGCGCAGAGGCCGCTGTCGAATTTTCCAAGCACAAGCCCATAGCACTTAAGGCCCTGTCTGGCAATGCGTTGCACAAAACAAAAAGCGGGCTGGTGGCGCTTAACCTTTCGGGCGAAAACGAGATAAGGTCGGCATTCAGAAACCTGGCTGAGAAGGCTTCTGCCTACAAGCCGTACAAAATACTCGGTCAACGCATGGTAAGCGGAGGGCTGGAGATAATATTGGGAGGAAGCGTAGACCCGCAGTTCGGCAAACTAGTGCTCATAGGCCTGGGCGGGATTTACGTCGAGACGTTCAGGGACTTCGCTCTGCGGATATGTCCAGTGACCAGGTACGATGCCGAATCCATGATAGAACAGCTGCACTCAAAGAGCGTGATAGCGCAGGATGATAAGGCCAGAGGGATGCTTGTGGACCTTATACTCTCAGTTTCGCGCATGTTCTCGGACAACGAGGTCTCTGAACTGGACTTGAACCCGGTCATACTGCACGATGGCACATATGATGCGGTAGACATAAGGATATTGCGGTAGTGAACCATGGCCAAGAATCCTAAAACCAAGATAGAATACGCGGATCTGGATCCGATTTTCACGCCTAAGAGCGTGGCGGTAGTCGGAGCAACGGACAAGCCGGGAAAGGTAGGGCATGCGATAATGCTTAATTACATCGATGCCGGTTTTAGCGGGGCTTTGTACCCTGTAAACATCAATGGCGAGAGTTTCATAATCGGCCACAAGGCTTACAAAAGCGTACTTGATATAGGCGAGGATATAGACCTGGCAGTGATCTCGGTGCCTGCCAAATACGTCGGCGGAGTCATGGAAGAATGCGGAAGAGCCGGAGTCGGCGGCGTTGTGGTTGTCAGCAGCGGATTCGCAGAGGTCGGGCAAACAAAACTGCAGGACGAGCTTGCGGCCGTATCCAAGAAGTACAAGATGCCGATGGTAGGTCCGAACTGCCTGGGCGTAATGGACGTGAGAGGCAGGAATGACACGTTGTTCCTGCCGACGTTCAAGATAGACAGGCCGAAAGTGGGTGGCGTGAGCTTCGCTTCGCAGAGCGGCTCTATAGGCGCCTCCACGCTGGACCTGATGAGCAGCGCAGGATTCGGACTATCGCGCTTCATATCCTACGGTAATGCGGCGGTTGTGGATGAAGTCGATATCCTGAATTACCTTGCACACGACAGGCACACCCAAGTCATAGTATTCTATCTGGAGGGCGTGAAGCGCGGCAAGGCATTCATAGAGACAGCAAAGGTGGCCACTAAATTAAAGCCGGTAGTGATAATAAAATCAGGTTCAACGAATGCTGGTGCAGGGGCGGCGCAGTCGCATACTGCATCACTTGCGGGAAGTTACGAGGCGTACCGTGCGGTGTTCCGCCAGTATGGATTCACCGAGGCAGAGGATGCAGATGACCTCCTCCATTTCGCAAAGATATTCGATACGCAACCGCTGACCTCCGGCAAACGGATAGCAGTCATAACTAACGGCGGCGGCCACGGCGTGCTGGCAACCGATGCCATATACAAGAATGGATTGGCGCTGCCGCGGCTCGATAAGCGGACAGAGGACGCGCTGAGGAGGGTGATGCCAGCCACGGTAAACGTAAGGATGCCTCTGGACATAGGCGGGGACGCAGATGACAAAAGGTTCGCGGACGCGCTGCGGGCCGTGAGCAACGACCCGAATGTCGATGCGCTTATGGTAATTGCGCTGTTCCAGACACCTGGTGCGGACGACAGGGTTTCGGAGAGCATCATAAACTATGCGGCAAAAAGGCAGAAGCCGATGGTCGTGGTCAGTAGCGGCGGGGCATACACGAAATCCCATGTCGCGGTGATGGAGAACTCCGGAGTCCCTGTCTACGAATCCACTACTGCAGCTGCGCGTTCGCTAGCCGCGCTTATAGGATACGCTGCGTATAGGGAAGCAGTGCTGCAAGGCTACGCCTCACCGTCCAAACGGATGGAATAGCGAAAGATACCAGACGAAGCGCAATTCGACGTGAAATACCAGCCACGATAGTGGCGTTAGCGGCGCGTCTTGGATACAAACGCTATCCAATAAGCATTCTCACCCAATATATATACGCTTTTGGGCGCAGTGCGGCTTTTGTCAAACTGCCCCATTCATGATTGGCGGGCAGCCCTAAAGGCGGCGGAGCGAAAAACGATAAATAAACATGGGCTCATTATCTATCATGAAACTTGACAAGAAAACGCTGGATAGGATACTTGGCGCTTACGGGATAATCCCATTGGCTTATAGCAAGACCACCAAGGGCCTTGTCAATTTCAATTGGGTTGTAGATGCAGGCAAGGCCAAGTACGTACTCAGGGTATCGCGCTTCAAGAACGTGAAGGAGCTGGAATCCGAGCTGGATTACCTATCGTACCTAAAACGGCATAACTTCCCATATAAAGTGCCGGTTCCTGTAAGGAAGCTGGAGGGCGGGTTCACTTCGAAAGTGTGCGGGCTTAACGCGTGGGTATACGGCTACATCGGAGGGGAGGTCAAGGCCAGGCTCGGGGATGCAGAGCTAAATGAGATAGCCAGGATGGCGGGAAGGTACCATGCGCTGATTGAAAAGTCTGGATTCGGCACCCACTCGGAAGAGGATCTTGTTAGGGTTAAGGCCATCGTCAGGGGATTGAGAAAGGCGGAGCTCAGGGCGCTGAGCAGGAAAAAGGACAGCATTGACAGGGCCTTTTTGGACAATGTCGGGGCTATGATCTCTATGGCCAAGTCGATTGACCTGAGGACTTTATCCGGCTTCAAGCGGTATCCTCTGCACAGGGACTTCGGGGCGAGGAACTTCCTCTGGAAAGGGAGCAGGCTCGTGGGCGTGCTGGACTTCGAGAATATCGGAAGCGTGCAGGAGGTGCTGCTGCGCGATGTAGCCTCGTTTTTCGAATATCACTGCAGGAAAAGGAGATACGAGATGGACCTCGTTTCCGCAAAGCTTTTCTTGGAGGAGTACTCCAGATACCGCAGGCTGTCAAACGCTGAGATAGCCCTTATCCCGGACCTGATGGTGCTCGGCTATACTGAGGACTTCGAGTTCGATTACTGGAGGCTCAGAAATGATAAAAAGGCCAAGCTTTCGGACATGGTTCTCACTTCCAGATCTGCGGCATGGTGCTACGCCAACAGGGAAATGATAAAACGAAATCTATCCCTGAACTGATGCGATCCCCGGATCGGATGTTTGCCCGGAAAAACGTGGCGAGGAAAGGAATAAATTAAGATCGTCTGAATTAACAACATGATAATCCTGGGCATAAACGGCGGAGGCACCAAGACGAGAGCATTGGCTTATGAAGCCGACGGCACGCTCATAGGCTCAGGCTATTCCGGAAGCTCCAACTACCACAACATGGGGCTCAGGAAGACAACGGCCAACATAAGGGAGGCGGTCTCGAAGGCAGTGGCAGCTAGAGCCGACATAGCATGTGTGGCGCTGGCCGGTATGGACGCAGAGGAGCACTTTGATGAGGTCAGGCCCGCGGTAACCGGCATAGCGAGGAGGGTCATAATAGAGCAGGACAGCTTCGCAGAGCTTTATGCTGAGACGAGGGGCGCCAACGGGGTCATTGCAGTGGCTGGGACCGGCAGCTCCGTCATAGGAACTGACGGCAGGCGCAGGCTAAGGGCATCCGGATGCGGCTGGCTGCTGAGCGACGATGGGTCGGCCTATGCGATAGGCAGGGAGGGGCTCCGCGCGGCATGCAGGGAGCTTAACGCAGGGAGGCGGAGGACCAGGCTGGTTAATGCGGTGATGGAGGGCGTGGGCGCCAAGGACCTTAACGGGCTGGTCGTCTGGGCCTACGAGGAAAGCCACAGCATAGGCAGGATAGCGCAACTTGCGATGGCGGTCAATGACGCCGCTGAGGGCGGCGATGCAGAAGCCAGGCGCATAATAACCGGCTGCAGCAGGCAGTTGGCTTCTTACGCAAGGGAGATAGCGGAAAAGGTAAGGGTCAGGAGCGTATACTGCACCGGAGGCATGTTCAAGTCGGCATTGTATTCAAGAGAATTCTCTGGAACGCTGAAAGGGCACGGCATCGGGATGTCGATCACGAAGAACAATCCAGCCGTAGGGGCAGCCTGCATAGCAGCGGACAGGCTGGGAGGGCTGCATGGCGGCTTCATGCCGAAGCGCTGAGAGGAAATGTTATTCGACCTTGTTGAACACTTCTATGTTCCTCCTTTTCAGTTCCCTGAAAAGGTCGTTGAGTTCTATGTCCGTCTGCTCCGGCGGCAGGGCGCCTTTGCTCGTTATCTCGCCTTTCGCTATCATCTGCGCTACGATCGAGGGCGGCACCCCGGTGTCCCATGTCCCTGAAGGTATGTTCCATCTCTTGTTCGCTACCGACTTGCAGTATTCGGCTATGGTGACTTTCTTGGCGCCCTTCTTGCCAGTGACAGCTATCCTGAGGTATTCCAAGTCGTCTATCTTCACGTCCTTGCCCGGTATGAACTTGTTGAGAAGGCTGACTGCCACGTTCCTTGGCTTGACCCGCACGCCGTCCACGATTATAGGGTCGTAGGACGAGAAGCCGGCGTCTATCAGGAATTTGGTCTTGTATATGAAATCATTGTCCCAGCCGCCCCTGAACGTGCACGCCTTTATGCCCTTGTGCTTGAATGACATCGGCAGCGTGGCAACCTCGGAATGGAGCGAATACCTGCATGTCGTCTTGCCTACCGGCTGCGGGAAAACAACATCTATGTCGCCGGTCAGCGGCTCCACGAACTTCATCTTGCCGGCCTCGAACACCGCAGGGCGCATGGTGAACTCGTCAAAGACAGTGTGCATCGAATATGGCACGACTATGGGCGTCGTATACTTGGTGTAATCCTTGTCACCGAACTGTATGTGTATCGATTCCACCTTGTCCAGCTGGTTCGCGCCATGGAGCGCTAGCAGGTTTGTTATGCCGGGCGTGGATCCGCATCCCAGGAATGCGAGCAGCCCCTTCTTCTCGAACTCCTTGCTGAGCTTGAGCTGCTCCAGCGTGGTGTGGAACAGCCCTCCAAGGTCTATATAATTGGCATTGCTGGCCAAGGCTATCTTCATTATGTCCACGTTCATGTAGTAGTTGGTGGCGTTTATCACTACGTCTGTGCCTTTCAGCGCTGCCATGACGCTGTCCTTCCTTGACGCGTCCACCGTCGCGGGGCTCAGGTGCTTGGCCTTAAGCGCCCTGACCAGGCTCTCCGCCTTGGCCCCGTCCCTGCCGGCTATGACCACCTCAGTGTCCCTCGCCGTCTCGGCAAGGTCCGTAGAAATGCAAGCACCTATCTCGCCGTATCCTCCAAGCACTACAATCTTCATATGCACACCATACACCAATTTTAGCGAAAACGAAGTGGACGCCATTGCCGCGCCGGGCAGGCGCATCGCAGCGCAAGAGCGCGCGTGCGTTACTAATTTGTGCCGATAAAATAAAAAGGCTATGCTGTGCTGCATGCCACTAGGTACATCATCATACCGCGAGGAACGGCCCGCAGCGCGTCTGAGGCAGACCGGTGTAATTAAAAACCCCGCCTACTGCGCGCAGGGCATGGCAATCTTTTTAAGGGCTTTGAATCGCCCAGATAGGTTTATATACCCTTTTGACCCATCACCCATAATGACGGGTGCTTTTTTTATGTCCATACAACCTATTGACCAAGATAAAAAAGTTGACGATTCGAGAGTTAGGGAGCCTCACGATGGCGACGGCGCAGCCATGCGCACCATGATGGCCGAAGATGCAGGCCAGAAGAAGCAGGAGACGCAGCAGAAGCCAACGCTGTCATCGGAGCAGCCTAAGAACGAGCCGGTGCCTGAGGCGCCGAAGCAGGAGGAGGAGGCTCCTCCGCCGCAGCCGATCACTGTACAGAGGCTTATCCCGAAGCTCAAGAAGTCGGCCAAGCTGTTCGAGGAGGCAAAGAAGCTCATACCAAACGGCGCGAGCTCGCTGGTAAGGGTGGCTTCCTACGACCCGTGCCCGCCATTCATAAAGAAGGGTGCAGGGTCGCACATATGGGACGAGGACGGCAATGAATACATAGACTATAACATGGCTTATGGGGTGCTGATAAACGGCCATGCGTATCCGGAGCAGGTCAAGGCCATAAGGGATATAGTGGAAGACGGCACCCAGTTCGGTACGCCTACAGAACTCGAAGGCGAGGTGGCGAAGGCTTTCAAAAAAATGGTGCCGAACACCGAAAGGGTGGCGTTCTGCATAAACGGCTCTGACGCCACGATGAACGCGATAAGGATCGCCAGGGCGGTGACGGGCAAGGACGTGATACTGAAGTTCGAGGGGCACTACCACGGCCAGCACGATTACGCGCTCATAAGCACCGAAGCGCCGCCGATGGTAGCCGGCATGGACGAGTACCCAAGGCCGCTCCCCAACTCCGCAGGCATACCCGAAGGGGTTACCGCATACACGATGGTCGCGCCGTTCAACTCCATACCTGCGGTCGAGAAGATAATCAAGAGGTACAAGAATAGATTGGCAGCGGTGATATTGGAGCCGGTCATGGCGAACTCCGGGATAATACCGCCTGCGCCGGACTACCTCAAGAAGCTCAGGGAGGTGGCAACGGAGAACGACATGCTGATGATATTCGACGAAGTGCTTACGGGCTTCAGGGTCGCTCCCGGAGGCGCGCAGCAGCTCTACGGCGTAGAGCCGGACCTCTCATGCTGGGCCAAGTCGCTGGGCGGAGGGGTGCCGGTGTCGGCGATCTCGGGCAAGGCCGAGTACATGGACATGATAGCGCCTGGCAGGATATCGTTCGGCGGGACTTACTTCGCTAACAACATATCAATGGCAGGCACGCTGGCCAACCTGAAGGTGCTGCAGAGGGGCGGGCCTGAGCTGTACGAGAGGCTGGGCAAGCTTACCGAGAGGCTGCACAAGGGCATAGAGGACGCGGCCAAGGAGGCCAAGATAGCCGTACTGGTGCAGTCCGTATGCGGCATGCTGCAGTACTACTTCACCAGGAGGAAGAAGATATCGAACTACAGGGAGGCGCTGGCCATAGACTGGGACCTCTACCTGAGGCACAGCCAGCTGCTGCTCGACAGGGGCATATACACGCATCC
>JAJZOR010000006.1 GCA_021811435.1 Microcaldota archaeon
GCCCGGGAGTCAGCAGGCCAAGCGGCGTCATGTTGACGGTGTTTGACTCCGAAAAGTCCACGGGAAGTCCTCCGGATCCGAAGGGTTCGCTTGAAGATGTTATGAATCCCCACGCATTGTAGTAATCCTGCCCAGAGTTCTGCCCTATAGAGACCGATATCCCATTATTCGTGTATATCGGGTCAGTGCAAACAAAATTAGGCTGCGGTTGGCACACGCTCGGTGCGCTTGAGGAGGACTGGCCGAAGAGCCCTAGCGCGAAGAGCAATGCCGCGACCACTGCAACTATGAGTATGGCCCATCCGTAGGTCATCAGGTATTCCATCGATGACTGGGCCCTGTTGGGTTTTAGGCTTGGTTTGCGCGTTTTTGCCTGCATAGCTTCACTGGATGGGGTTGTATTGAAATGTCTATGAAGGTAAGAGTTTAATAAACTTACGGGGGGGGGCGTTACCATTTGGATAACGTTTCTCTCGCTCGGGATTTTGTATCCTGCCTGTAAAGACACCTTGGAGATGCTGTGTTGCATAACTCTTCGATTTTTCTATTATGGTGAACTGGTCACGATTTGGATTCACTGTAGCTTTTGAGTAGTTGATAGGCCCCAATTTTGCACGATGCCTCCTGCAACATGCCCCGTTCGCTTGTCGCGGCAAGTTGTTCGCCAAACATCCGTCTCATAGCGCTGAATATCCCTTCAGTTGCGGGCCATCAAAAACCATACTTGTTCTTTCTTGCCCAACGTTTGTAACCGAGTAGGCTACGTTCCGTTACGACTTTATTGCGAAGCGCCGAATCCGTATCAGTACGCGCATTAATGTCTGATTTGAAGATTGGTACAATTCCACGGCCTTCACAAAAATCGTATAATGGTTTGGAATCCATTGCACCGTCGCCGCCGGCTGCAACTACGGATACTTTGTCATCTAAAAGTTTAGTAAGCTGCCTTTCCGTACTCTTTGCTTCTGATCACCAGGTTCCTTAAGAACACGTTTCATGCATATCACCATTACTGAATCAGCTTCAGTAAGACTTATATTATAGTAGGTTCATTATATTTACTATGAAGATACTTGTCGAAATCGATGTTAGCAGCAAGAAGCGGGTTGCAAAAACAAGAGCACTTCGTAGCGTGTTTGGTTTTACTGACCGAAGTAACAATGGAAAGTACAGTTATGAACGCCATGGTCTGGTCTCAAAAATACCAGGTGCACTCAGGATCAAATCCGCGTTGCTGATTGAAAGAAGGTACGAAAAACGGGTACTTCAGCAACTTAAAGAGTTGGGAGTGGATTACAAGGTGATACGTCTCGATAAAGCCGGATAGTCATGCAACACAGCACATTTATACGATCAACTTTTCATGGCTGATGCATAGCCCCCCCTTAACTCTAAGATAACTGCCCTTACTATAGCTCCAACCTTTAATCTATCCCTTTTGGTTGCATCAATAAAATATGATAGGACTCGTCATCTGGTAACGTTGTCACTCCGACCTCATCCTTAATAAGCATGCCATCTCCAATAAATCTACCGGTGTGCCTATAATACTGTGAAATGTTGGTGTGGAGATGGACGACTTCGCCCAATCAGGGTTCAACGAAGAGCCTATAGTCAGGGACAGGAGCGAGGCAGCCATGCTGCTGGCTGAGAAGCCGAAGGGCCGCGGCCTGGGGCCGCTCGGGTGCTTGCGATGCCGCGCGGAGGCGTTGCGTTGGGGTACGTAATAGCAAAGGCGACCGGAGCGGAGCTCGACATAATAACGCCGCGCAAGCTTAAGGACCCGTACGAGCCAGAGCTCGCGATAGGGGCGGTCATGCCGGGCGTTAGCGCATTCCTGAACGATGATGTGATAGCAGCAAGGGGCGTTTACCCTCAGTACATAGAAGAGGAAATGGCAAGGGAGGTTGAGGAAGCGTCCCGCAGGCTGCGGGCCTACAGGGGCTCCAGGCCTTACCCTGAGCTGGGCGGCAGGATTGTGATGCTCGTGGATGACGGCATAGCCACTGGAGCTACGATGATGGTTGCGGCGAGATGGGCGAGGGGGCAGGGCGCGGCCAAGGTCATGGTAGCGGTGCCTTTCATACCAAAGGAAACCATAGGCAGCATAGAGAGGGAGTGCGATGAGGTCCTGTACATTGCTGCGCCGGAGTTCTTCATGGCCATCGGCCAGTTCTACGCGGAGTTCCTGCAGGTCACGGATTCTGAGGTAGTAGATACGCTAAAAGAGTACTGGCGGCAAAAGCGCTAGCAGCCCGTCGCGTGTGATCTCAGCGTGAGTCCGCACATACGGTTACTACCTTTCTAGTTGACGTGTTTAGAGTATATGCTTGGGTAATTCTTTATCAGGTACAGATTCGTATCCACCACGTTGACGTACCTGGATCCGAAGAAGAAGAGCGTGTATTCGCTCTGGTTGCTTATTACGCCGTCAAGCAGCGACTGCGGCAGTCCCGTAGCGTTGCTTATGCGGGGCACCTGCGAATACGCGTACGCCAATGTTACTGTGGGATCTACACCTGAAGCAGAGAAGTTGTCTGGCTCCGGATGCAAGAAGATGCTGGAATTGAATTCCTGCGCCACCAGGTACGAGCCCACCACTGTGCCATTCATCACAACCTGCTCTCCGTTCGCCTGGAACGGGAACGCTACTCCGGCTATTATAGTTACTAATATCGGGTATGCGAGCCCGCACACCAAAAGCGTTACTATCGCAAGGAGCAGCGGAGTTTTTATCGGTTCTAAAGCATCCATGATCGTCAACTCAGAGCGCCTTTATCAGCAGCCCTATCGCCTCTATGCCTATGAACGGCAGTATGACCCCTCCCACGCCGTAAGTCACCATGTTCTTCAGGAATATTGACATGGTGCTCCGCGGCTTCAGCCTTACGCCCCTGGTCGCCAGCGGTATCAATGCGGGTATTATCAATGCGTTGAATATCAGCGCAGCCAGCACGGTCACAGATGGAGGCAGGCCTAGCACGTTCACCCTGCCGAGCACCGGCAGAGCAGAGAACATCACAGGGACTATGGCGAAGTATTTCGCAACGTCGTTGGATATGCTGAACGTGGTGATCGCGCCCCTGGTCATCAGCAGCTGCTTGCCGAGCATTATAACCTGTATTATCTTCGAAGGGTCGGATTCCAGGTCCACCATGTTGGCAGCCTCCTTGGCGGCTATTGTGCCGGAACCCATCGCCAGGCCGGCGTCCGCCGCGGCGAGCGCAGGGGCGTCATTTGTCCCGTCGCCCACCATCGCCACTATCCTGCCTGCGGCCTGCTCCCTCTTCACCACCTCTATCTTGGTCTCGGGCTTCGCCTTGGACACGAACTCTTCTATGCCGACCTCTGATGCTATGCTCTTCGCGGTCAGCGGCTGGTCTCCAGTTATCATTATCGGCTTTATGCCCATGACCTTTACCGCCTCTATCTTCGCCTTGATGCCCTGCTTCAGCTGGTCCTTCAGCCTTATCAGGCCTATTATCTCTCCGTCTACCGCTACAGCCATCGCGGTCTCTCCGGCAGAGGAGATACCTGACACCTTTTCGTCGAAGCCTTCGGGCAGCGCGCGCGCCGACTGCGCTATCGCGTCAGGCGCTCCTTTCGATATGTTTAGGTCGTCCGATGACTTGCCTGTCTGGTACTTCTTGCTTATCCTGCTGCGTTGCAGCATGCCCTTGCCGCCCTTGGGCAGCATGAAGACGTTGGGCCTGCCCAGCCTGACGCTGCTGGTCCTTGTTACCGCGCTGAACTCCATAGCCTCCGCCCTGCTTATGGAATGGAACTCCTTGGGAACGAAGCCGAGGCTGTACGCCAAGGCTATGATGCTGCGGCCCTCTGGTGTGTCGTCATACCATGATGACATGAATGACGCCTCCCCCATCTCCTTGGCGGAGTGGCCGCCGAGCGGTATGAATTCGGTGGCGGTCCTGCTGCCTAAAGTTATCGTGCCGGTCTTGTCGAGCAGGACCACGTCGGTGTCGCCCGCGGTCTCTATGGCCTTGCCGGATTTCGCTATTATCCTGTCGATCGACATCCTCCTGATCCCAGAGATGCCTATGGCCGGCAGCAGTGCGCCTATGGTGGTCGGCAGGAGGCAGACGTAGAGCGCTATCAGCACAGACAGGTCGGCGCCCAGGGAAAGGGACACTGAGAGCCAAAGGATCGATACTATTATTATTGTAAAAATCGCGGTGAAGCCCAGCAGCAGCGTCGATATCGCTGCCTCGTTAGGGGTCTTGGGCCTCTTCGTGCTCTCCACCATGCTTATCAATTTGCTTAGGTACGTGTCGCCCGGATCTGCCGATATGCGGGCTATCAGCGAATCGGAAACCAGGACTGAGCCCCCTATCAAGACGTCAGTGGGCGCCTTCCTTACCGGCGCAGACTCCCCTGTCAGCAGGGACTCATCCACCATGGCGATGCCTTCAAGCACAACGCAGTCTATAGGTATGTAATCGCCCTTCTGTATGAGTACGATGTCGTCCTTCTTGAGCGCCTTTGACGACACTACGGTGACTTTCCTGTCGGGGTCCATCCTCCTTGCCTTGACCTCGTGCTCTATCTGCTTGAGGCCGTCAGCCGTCGCCTTGATCTGGGCCTCGGCTATGGAATCCGATAGGGTGCTGAACCATACGGTGAAAAGTAGTATGATCGCTACGTACACGTAGAACATTTGCTGCGAAGGGCTGGACACTGCGGGTATGAGACCGGGGGCGATCGCCATTATGGCCACTATGAAAAACATTACCTCTACTATGAATATCACAGGGTTTGAGATGAGCCTGGCCGGGTTCATCCGGAGCACCGACTCGGATAGCACATGCTTCAACGGAAGCGCGCGCTTCCCTCCGTTGGCCTTGACCGCGCACGTTTCCCCAGTTGCAGTTTTTTTAGATTCCATTGTATCCCTGCAGTAGCGACAGCACAGGCCCTAGTATTATGAAAGGCAGGAACGTCAGCACCACCAGTATGAGTATGCTTACGACCAGTATCCCTGCGAACAGCAGGTTGTCCGTCCTGAGCCCTCCGCCCTGGCTTGACCTTGTCCTCTTGAGCATGCTGTCGGCTATGGCCAGCATGACCGCCATCGGAATGAACCTACCCAGCAATACAACGATGCTCGTGGATATGTTGAAGAACAGCGTGTTCCCTGCAGTACCGAGAAAGTCCGAGCCGTTGTTCGCTGCGGCAGAAGTGAATTCGTAAAGCACCTTGGTGAAGCCGTTGGGTATGCTGCCAGCGCCGGCTACCGCGGCCGCCCCGGTAGAGAATGCCAGCGCCAGGGGTATCAGTATCAGGATAGGGTGGGAGACGAATGCTATGACTGCCCGCTTCACGTCGTTCGGCAGTATCTTGGCTCCGAGGTACTCAGGGGTCCTGCCTGCCATCAGCCCTACGATAAAGACTGCTATGACAACATACATGAGCAGGTACATCACCCCTCCGCCTATGCCGCCCGGCGCGGCCTGTATGAACATGCCCATAAGAGCAGCGATTATGACCACGGGATTGAATGCGGAGAGTGCGGCGTTGAGCGAGCCGGTCATCGTGGAAGTCGCGGTAACGGTCCATACGATAGAGGAGAACGCTCCAAGCCGCGCCTCAATGCCAGGGCCGAATGGCGCCAGATTTACGAATGCCACTACCAGATTGATTCCGTAGATCGCGTAAGCCGCGATCAGTAGCATGTGGCCTTCCCTCTTGTTGCCCACCATCCTCCCGAAAAGGAACGGCATTGAGGTTTCAATCAGCAGCATGAGGCCTATCTCCAGCCAGTTGGTGAGCGGCGAAGGGTTCTGGTACGGGCTTGCCGAGTTGGCTCCATAATAGCCTCCACCGTTCGTGCCCAGCTGCATTATAGAGACTAAAGAGGCCACAGGTCCTATATCGAGCGTCTGCGCGCCGCCTCCGATGGTGTTCGCGGTGACGTACCCTCCCAGCGACTGCGGCAGGCCCAATGCGACCAGTACGATTGCGGCAACCAGGCTAGCGGGCAGAAGGATCCTGGTAATGCTCCTAACGAAATCGTAATAGAAGTTGCCTATGCCGCTGAACTTGCCGGAGAACCCCCTGAACACAGCCACCGCTACACACATGCCTATAGCAGCTGAGGCGAACTGGAGGAACTGTATGGCTGCCGCCTGGCTGAAGTACGAAAGCGTCGTCTCGCCGGCATAATGCTGCAGGTCGGTGTTTGTTGCGAACGAGAGCGCGGTATGCAGCGCCAAATCCCATGCGAGGCCGGGGAAATGCTGCGGGTTCAAGGGCAGATATCCTTGCGCCACCAGTATTATGAAGCATAAAGCGGCTGCAAGAGCGCTGAAGCCCAGGAGTGCAAGGAAGTATTCTCCTCCTGTCATCTGCTTGGATGGATCTGCCCTTATCACTTTATATATGAAGTTGTCTATCGGGTCAAAAAGCCTGTCAAGCCTGCCCTTCCTTCCAGTATAGACCGCGAAAAGATATGCTGAGAGCAGCCATGAGGATGCTATGACTGCTGCAAATATGAAAACAAGCCAGACGGCATATGGCAGCGCGCTCATGAATGGTCGCCTATGCCATGTGCAACAGCAGGATCGGTCCTGGCGTCGCGCGATTCCAAAGCAGTAGCGCGCCAATGCCTTGCCCTATAACGGCTGATCAGGATTCGCATGTAACGACCACTGCGGCATAGCTCATTCCATTACTTCTTCGGTCCCTTGTCCTCCTTTAGTACTATGGAACTGACAGTCGTCTTTATTCCCTTTATCTTCATGATCTTGTTCTTAAGGAGGTCCCTGAATTCCTCCATGTCCCTGGAGACGGTCATTGCTATTATGTCAAATTCCCCGGTCACCTCATAAACCTCTGCAACGTCGTCTATAGCGGCAAGCTCATTGACGACGTCGTCCATCAGAGCCGGATCTACAAATATCTCGATAAAAGACACGACCTTTCCCCCAACCATCCAATCACTGTGCGCATATGGCCTAGGCCAAATTTGCACTTCAAGAGTTTAGTCAATATACCAATATAATGCTTTCTATGCCGTTTTTCGGCGCCGGGCAGGTGCGGCAAGCGCGGTCTGCCATGCCTGAAAAAGGCTTTAATTGTTGCTTCCGAATAAATAGCATGTCATGCGTTGAAATAATCACTACAAGCGACAGGAAGGCGGTACTGCGCAGGATAGGAACGGCGCTGGTAAGGAAGAGGCTGGCTGCGTGCGTTCAGGTATTCGGCGGAATAGACAGCATGTACAGATGGAATGGCAGGGTGGAGCACACCAGGGAATGGGTATGCGTGGTAAAGACAAAGAAGTCCGCCTTCAAGGCAGTGGAGCGCGAGATAATGAGCAATCACAATTACAGGCTGCCGCAAATAACAATGATGGATATAAGCGGAGGGTCGAAGGGCTATCTTGACTGGATAGCGGGCGAGGTGGCGTGACGCATCGCATTTCAAGCGTGGAGATAGTGGAACGTGGTTCTATGGATGGAGGTAATTATTGGGAAGATGTATACAGGCATGCAAAAACGGAGGACCTGCCATGGTACTACGCAGGGCTTGATGCGGACGTGAAAGCCGCGATAAGGGGCCTTGGCGCGAAGCGCGGCAGGTTCCTGGACCTCGGCACCGGGCCGGGCACTCAGGCGGTCGGCTTGGCAAAGTTAGGGTTTGATGTTGTAGGCGTGGACATTTCAAGGACCGCAATAAGTAAGGCAAGGGCCAGGGCGAGGGCCGGAAATGCCAAGATAAGGTTCATTGTGGATAACATCCTTGACACCGCTTTGAAACCCAAGCAGTTCGACTTCATACTTGACAGGGGCGTTTTCCATACGATGAAACCTGAAGGCAGGATGAGATTCATAAGGACGATAAGGAGGCTCCTCAAAGCTGACGGCGTCTACCTTATGAAGTGCTTCTCCACAAAGACGCCAGGCACATGGGGACCGCACAGGTTCACGAAGGGAATGATAAAGGAGTATTTCGGCAAGTACTTCGAAATAGTATCCATCCGCGATTCCTTATTCCAGGGCAAGTTCGGCGACCGGCCGAAAACGCTCTTTTGCGTAATGAAGCCGAGATAGCACAGCCATTAACTTTCTTTCGTTGCCGTATGCGCTGTATAAGCCTTTTATTGCTTGTGATTTCAAATAATAGCATGGCGAGCAAAAATTCAAAGATGATTGTGGCAGGAGCCGTAGTCACATTGGTTATCGCGGTGATAGCTGCAGGAATTGCGCTTAATCCCGGCGGCACGAAAAGCACAACATCAACATCTACATCCGGGACCACGACTGTACTCCATGCCGTGAATTTCACCACTGCTGCCACAACCATTGTAGATCAGACAAAGCATAATGCCACTACGGCGGCAACCACGATCCCTCAGTTATCGTACGACGTGAATTCCGCATACAACTCCACCGTGGGCGACTACCTCTCAAACGCCACGGGATGGGCGCTTTACACCTACGCTAAGGACACGCCCTACAGCGGAAACAGCACATGCTACGGGGGATGCGCTGCGATATGGCCTCCATTTTATGTTGCTAACGTAACTCCTCCGCAAAACATCAATGCCTCGAAATTCGGCTCCATAGCAAGGGTTGGAGGGGGCAGGCAGACCACCTACAACGGGATGCCGTTATACTTTTACAGCGGCGATAAGCACGCTCTCACCGTGAACGGACAGGGGATTGGCGGCGTATGGTACGTCGTCAGGGTAAACGGTACCGGCGGCTAGATCCGGTAACAGCGTGATTGCAGATGGAGAACCGGCGGATGCGCCATATGCTGACCAGGCTCAGCCTTGCAGTGATATTCGTAGGGATAGGCACATGAGAAATACTGCAGCCGGGTTATTGGAGCGCGTTCATGCCCCGGTTCTTGTCAGGAATAGCCCCGATTGACACGCTCGTCATGGCGCATGGCATTGCGCTTCTTGTAATCGGCATGGCGGTACTTGTAGGCGCCTACTTGAGGATAGCCTCGGTGCTGGCCGTGCTGATGATGCTGGCGATAATCGCTTCAGTAACGATGCAATCGGGGTTTACTGACCTTACGATAAGGGACACTGCAGTAGCACTGATAGCGGTGGCGCTTTTCTTCGATGACACGAAGTACATGAGATTAACGGATTGAGCGCCGTGCTGCAGCCAATGTTTTTATCAACGCCGGAATCCGTGCCCGCGCATTAATAAATAACATGACTGCCATTATGAATCCATGCTCGCCGCGCCGCCCTTCCCGGTGATAGTGCTATCCGCTGTCTTCCTGCTGATAGCTGTCAGGCAGACAGGCATGGTAAAGCTCAGGATATGGCAGATAGTAGTGGCGGGAGCAGCAATTGTCCTGGTCACTGGGCAGATATCGCTGCAGGCAGCCATATCGTACGTGGACCCCACAGTCATAGTATTCCTCCTATGCATCTTCATTGTCGGCGAGGCGCTGACCGAGAGCGGTTACGCCCAGCACCTTTTCTATGGAGTTTTCAAGCCTGCAAGGTCGGTCGGCGCGCTGGTGCTGCTGATACTGTTCTCGGTCGGCATAGCGTCAATGTTCCTGCTCAATGACACGCTTGCCGTGATAGGCACGCCGGTGGTGCTGCTATTCGCTGAGAAGGAGCGCATAAACCCCAAGCTCATGCTGCTATCCCTGGCGTTCGCGGTCACGATAGGCAGCGTCGCAAGCCCGATAGGCAACCCGCAGAACCTGCTCATAGCCTCGAGCGGCGATGTGAGCAACCCGTTCGTCACCTTCTTCTCGTACCTTGCGCTTCCCACCATGATAAACCTGCTGCTGGCGTATGCGGTGCTCAGGCTGTTCTATAAGAGGGAATTCCGCGCGGAGAGGCCGGCATACTCCAGGATGAGGATAACCGACGCGGATCTTGCCGGGCTGTGCAAAGTGTCGCTGCTCATAATCGGCGCGCTTGTGGCGTTCAACATCGCCGCGGTGTCATTAGGGATGGGCGGCGGCTTCAGCCTGGCGTACATCGCAGTGATAGCGTCGCTGCCCTTGCTGATATTCAGCAAAAAGAGGGCCGCGCTGCTGATGAATATAGACTGGCCCACCATAGCCTTTTTCATAGCGCTGTTCGTGCTGGTGGGCAGCGTATGGCAGTCCGGCTTCGTGCAGGGCTGGGCAAGCGGCCTCGGCGTGGACGTAGGATCGGTGCCGGTTGTGCTGGTGGCCAGCGTGCTGGGCAGCCAGCTGGTGTCGAACGTGCCCATGGTGCTCCTCTACCTGAAGCTGCTTGCTTATACGCACATATCCGCCGCTTCGGCTATGGCCCTGGCAGCGGGCAGCACGATAGCAGGCAACATGCTCGTGCTCGGGGCGGCCAGCAACGTTATAATAATACAGGGCGCAGAGAGGAGGCGCTCCGAGACGCTCTCATTCACCGACTTCGCCAGGATCGGGATAATACTGACTGCCCTGAACGTCATCGTGTACTGGGTCTTCCTGGGCGCCTGAAGCGTTTGGGCGGGCTTTATATGGGTTTCTCCACATAATATTCCTGTGTTATAATGTCTGGCAATACGAAGTCGATGATCGCACTGCTGATGGGAGCGATAATACTTGTAGCTGACATATACTGGACGTACACGAGCTACTACTACGCGGTTTGGCTTGCTGTCGGAGCCGTCATATTTGCGGCTGATCTTATATGGCTCTACATCGATTGGAGCCTCATGAAAAGATGAATGGTTGATAAAATGGACAAAATAGCAATAGCGGTTGCGATTGTAGCGTTACTTGCGATCGCGGCGATAGGCCTGTTCTCATTTAGCGGAGGGAAGGCCACAACGACGACATCCGTTGCGGCATCTGCAAGCACGACGGTAGCCATAGGCGGCAATGGCACCAAGACCACGGTACCACCTACCACATCCATGCTGCCCAATGCAACCAATTCCACCGCAACGCACTATACGATAAACCTGGAAAGCAGCCCAACCCTTGGTGCGTACCTTGCCAATGGCAGCGGCTTCACCCTGTATACATACACCGGCGACGTGCAGAACGGCGGGACCAGCGCGTGCAATGGAGGGTGTGCGGGCTCATGGCCGCCGTTCTACACTGCAACGCTTGTGCTGCCGAGCGGGCTCAATGCATCCGCATTCGGCACCATAACCAGGTCGGACGGCACTAAGCAGCTTACCTACAAGGGCTGGCCGCTCTATCTTTTCGCGGGCGACAGCGGCGCGGGCCAGACGAACGGCCAGAATGTCGGAGGCTTCGTGGTGGCCACTAAATGATTCAGGAACACCGCAGAATCTTGCAGCGGCAGCCTCCGCTTTTTACCAGAACTAAATGCGGCGGTATGGAAGTGTCTGGTATGCGATGAGGTAGACGCGCAGAGCCAAGGCTGAGCCTATTGTAGCTTTGCAGCGATGCGGGTCAGCAACCGCCGGGTAAGGTCGTTACTTCCCGCCTATCTTGAACATCTTGGTGCCGCAGACTGCGCAGGATCCTGAAAGCGCGGATTTCCCGTTCTTCATCTGAACCTCCTTCGCATCCTTCATCTCCCTCTTCTGCTTGCACTTCATGCAGTAAGCCTCCATGGTATCTCCGAATCTATATGCCAAGCTACATTATAAAAACATAGCGGCCGCCTCCTTTTCTATGTATTTCGCCGCTTCTGACGCACTGTCGAACGTGTTTAGCGCGCCTACCGCAAGCAAGCCCCAGGGTATCCCACCGTGTCGCTCCTCTGGTACCTGTTGTGCATGGCTATGACAGGAAAGCGCTTCACCTTCCTATAAACAAGTACGAATGTGCACATCCTAATCACAGTAGAAACTGGGACTGTCAATATATTTATTCATTGCATGGGCTAGTGGCCAGGTCCGTCTTGATACTTACACATATAAACGTATGTAATGCAAGAACTTTAAATATCTTTTCCATAAAGTTAGTTGGATTTTTGTGGTATGATGCCCAAGAAGGATGACAAAACCGAGAGGCTCTACAGGCTTGCCATGCGCTATTCCAAGTTCTACGGCGGCAAGATAGCGGTGATGCCTAACGTGCCTGTGCGCAGCCTTGACGACTTCTCCATATGGTACACGCCGGGCGTGGCGGCGGTATCAAGGGCCATAGAGAAGGACCACAATCTCTCGTTCGAGCTTACGAGCAGGTGGAACACCATAGCCATAGTGAGCGACGGGACCAGGGTGCTGGGCCTTGGCAACGTAGGGCCCGAGGCGGCGATGCCGGTAATGGAGGGGAAGGCGATGATATTCAAGTATCTGGGCGGCGTCAACGCGGTCCCTCTCACCGTAAACGTGCACGACCAGCAGGGCATATTCAACACCGTAAGCTCATTGGAGCCGGCCTTCGGGGGGTTCAACCTCGAGGACATAGAGTCGCCGAAATGTTTCTACCTGCTAGACAGCCTCAGGAAGTCGGTAAAGGTGCCGGTCTGGCACGACGACCAGCAGGGCACTGCAGGGGCCACGCTTGCCGGACTGCTCAGCAGCATAAGGCTTACAGGCAGGAAGGCCAGTCAGACGAAGATAGTGTTCCTTGGCACAGGCGCTGCGAACGTGGCTACGGCAAGGATACTCGCCGTTGCCGGATTCGATCAGGGCAACATAATAATGGTGGATTCCAAGGGCATACTGAATCCTGAAAGGGACGACATGGACGAACTCATGCTGCATAACCCGTGGAAATACGACCTGGCGATAAAGACCAACTCCGAGAGGATGAAGGGCGGGCTTGAGGACGCGCTCAAGGGGGCCGACGTGCTGGTCGCGGCGTCGGGGCCAGGGCCCGACAAGTTCCCTAAGGAATACATAAAAGGCATGAACAAGGACGCGATCACTTTCATGCTTGCCAACCCAGTACCGGAGATATGGCCGTGGGAGGCCAAGGACATGGGCGCCAGGATAGTCGCTACCGGCAGGTCCGACTTCCCCAACCAGGTGAACAACAGCATAATATTCCCAGCGCTATTCAGGGGCGCGCTGGACTGCGGCGCGTCCGCTATAACCGACGAGATGATAGTGGCGGCGTCATCGGAGATAGCCCGATACGCCTACGAGAACGGCATGTCCGAGGAGCACATAATACCGACAATGAAGGAGTGGGAGGTATATCCCAACGTAGCGGCTGCAGTGGCGAGGAAGGCGGTCGGGCAGCGCATAGCCAAGCGTTCGATGTCGGCGAAGAAATTCCACGACAATGCAAAGAGGATAATAGAGGGCAGCAGGATGATGCTTTCGGCGCTCATAAAGAGCAGATTAATTAAGATGCCGCCGCAATAACACTTATGGCAGGTCTTGTATATGGCAGGTATTGACAACAGGATAAAGTTCAGGGACGCACGCGAGGGCGACGTCGAGGCGCTTGCGGAACTTGTCGCCAGGCTCAAGAGGCTGAACGAGGAGTTCGATTCAATGCTGAAGGTCAGGGACGACATAAAGGACGTCTCGCGGTCCTACATATCCAGCGCAGTCAAGGACAAGAACTGCATAGTGCTGGTGGCCGAGAACGACGGGAAGGTGGTCGGGCTGCTAAAGGCCGACATAAGGGAGCGCAGATTCAGCCAGCCCATGACCGAGGGCAGGATAATCGAGTTCTACATAATGCCCGAGTACAGGAAGCACGGCGGCGGCACAGAGATGCTGCACCATGCGATAGACAGGATGAAGCGTATAGGCGTAAAGATCGTCTCTGCCGAGTTCCCGTCGCAGAACAAGATATCAGTGGAGTTCTACGCGAAACAGGGATTCAGGCCGATAACCAACATACACGCTAAGCTTATCTGATGCGTGACATTCTCTCCTAACTAAAAATTAGGAGCTTCCCCTGCGTTTGCACGGTATGCTCTCAGTTCTTCGAGGACTGCCTCCTGTTGAGGTCTTACACTCTCTCCCTGAACGTGACTTCCCTCCCTGTCCGAGGGTAGTTGCTCTGTGCAATATGTTTATCGATGCGTTCATGTCCCTGTCCAACTGCATGCCGCATCTGTTGCAGTGGTAAATCCTGTCTTCCAGGTTCAGCCTCCCCTTCCCTCTCTTTATGCAATGGCAGTCGCTGCATTCCCGCGTCGTGTCCCTTGCGTCCACCTTTATCACCTTAATACTAGCACTTTCAGCCTTGTATGAAAGCATTCGGATGAACCTGTTCCATGAAGCGTTCCGTATTCTTTTCGGGCCATTTTCCCTCATTGCGACTATCCTCTGCCATCTCGCGATCCTCTCTCCCTCTTCTTGAAGAACTTCGGCTTCTGGATTTCCTGGCCGTCTGAGAGCGCAATGACGTTGTTTAATCCCAAGTCCATGCCCTCCTATGCGCCCTATTTGAAAAGAGCCGTTATCCTATGGATAGGTTATTGACCTGTATTTGTCGTGCGATTTGAACTTCGGGAATCCATTTTTGCCGGATTTATCCTTGCATCTCCTGAAGAAATTTTGGTATGCCCTCATTACCCTTATCCATATGTCCTGCCGCGTCTGGGAATATAGAAGTTTGAAGTATTTGTCCCCTTCTGCTATGTCATTAGCGTATCCGTTCAGTGCCTGCATTGAAACTCTGCGTTCTTTTATTGACCTTTCGGGTATCCTATTGTAGAATTGCAGGCGAGGTTCATGCCTTCATCTATCGTTTCCTGGCTTTTGTATATCTTTGCTTCTGCATTCGCTTTCATCTCCTATCTGAAGGATAGGGGTTTCCCCTATATGAATTTATAAGCCTTAGGATTCCTGCGGCTCTCAGTATGGTGGTAAGGCGCTCTTTATCTGGCGAGCTTCTTATTGTAACGCAGGTAAGCCTCTGCTGCGGTCTTTTCCGCTATCTCGGAAAAGCTCTTCTCCAGGAGCTCATTCTTGCGCTCGATGTTGCCGCCATCTAGCTGTTGTGCAAGGCTGGACATGCTGCCATCCTTGTCCAGTATGTAATTGCTGACGCCCATGCCAAGGGCGCCGGGATTCTCAAGCGCACTTTTTATGAATATGGCAAGCGTTTCTTCAGAGTGATCTGCAAGGCCTAGCAGAATCCCTAAACGCGGCATGCAGTATACGAGCAGGAATTTCTGGTTCTCACTGCAGTATCTGTGGAGCGTCTTGCGGCCTTCCCTGATAGCGTCTTCATCCGTGTACTCCTTTGAGGCGCCGTCCTTGCCGAGCTTCTCGAGTCCCAAGCGCTTGACCGAGCCTTCAAAATCGTTGACGTAATCTTCATGCAGTTTCTCTGCGCCGGTGGAGCTGTTATATACTGATTCCATCATGTTCTCTGCAAGGCTCCTGTTATCGAAGCCTGCTCCATTTATCCTTGCAGCCAGGTATGTACCGATGGCCTCTGCCAGGCTCTCCTGCAGCCTCTTGCCCTGCCCATCATATACCAGCCACTTGGGGTACTCAACGCCTGGTTTGAGGTATATGTCGGACTTCCTGATAAGGTTCTCTAGTATAAGCGATGATAGCACTGCATGTCCAAGTTCGTGGCTTATTATAGTGTCCAGTTTCCTGCGCAGCTCATTCTGCCCGTCTTTGTCCTCTTTGGCGTCCTCCATGCGCTTGAACAACTTGTATGAAGGCAGATAGAATTCTATGGAGCTTTTAGAATCGGTGTAATCGGCCTGAGTCGTATGGCCTCCGCGCTTGTAGAACTGCGAATACCTTATCCCGATTTCCTTGAAGTCCTTAGGCTTGACATCCTCCCCGAACATCGCATGCGCCGTATCATAATAGAGCTTGCTTGCGTCGCCATAAAGTGCGTGGAACCGCTGATCGACGTATCTCTCGAACTCGGCATAGACTGCCTGGTCAACCTTCGGATTCGCTTTCACTCCTGTTTTTTCTGTAGGGACTTTAGTTATCTCTGACATAGGAACACACCGCTTAGACCTGCACGCCCTCTGCGCCACCAGGGAACAGCTTTGTTATCATCACGTCTATTGTCTCATCTGCAACAAGCGCGGCCTTGTCTGATGCATGGTCCACCTGGATTAGCCATGTTCCTTCAAGCCTGGCTACCCCCTGCATGCCGTTTTTGTTCACTGCGCGCAGCTTGACGCTGACCTTATCGCCCACCTTGAGGGGAGGCAAAGGCTGTCTTACTACAGGCTCGATGCTGGTCATTATCGCACCTTCTCCGCAATAGATAAAGTAATGTTATATATTATTAAACGTTGCCTAAAGGAAAGTACGTCTGTTGATATGATCCAAGCGCAAGTGCGACGGGATTTTGTTGGTCGGATCGAAATCGGATAGGATGGTTCTTTGATGAGGCTGGGCTTCCACATGTCAATAGCCGGCTCTGTGGCCAACGCGCCAAGGAGCACGATAGCAAGTGGATATAATGCGTTCCAGATGTTCGTGTCAAGTTCGCGTTCATGGAGGCACTCTAAGATAAAGAAACCCGACTCGGAGGAGTTCAGGAGGCTGGTCGTTGGTGGCGACCTCAATGCTTACGCCCACATACCGTACCTATGCAACCCCTCGTCTACGAATCCGGAGGTGCATAGGAAGAGCGTGGGGATGCTGATTGACAACATGAAAAACTGCGAACAGCTCGGGGTGCGTTACCTCGTAGTACATCTGGGCTCGCATCTGGGGAAAGGGCTTGATGAGGGCGTATCCAACGCATGCAAGGCGTTCGAATCCGGAATCGAGGCTACAAGGAACGTGGAGATTCTGCTGGAGAACACCGCAGGCTACAAGAACAGCGTCGGCTCCAGATTCGGGGAAATCGCGGAAATAATCGGTAGGGTCGGCTCTAGGCGCATTGGCATGTGCCTGGACACGTGCCACGCATTCGCTGCTGGTTACGACCTGCGCACACCCCGCAGCGTGACAGGGGTGATGGATGAGCTGGACGGCACTGTGGGCATCGGCAAGGTCAAGCTGGTGCATCTGAACGACGCGAAATACGGGCTGGCCAGCCACCTAGATAGGCATTGGCACTTGGGCGCGGGACACATCGGCAGGGAGGGTTTCATTGCGCTTTTCAGGAACGGGGCGCTTAACGGCTGCGGCTTCATAATGGAGACCCCAGCCATGGCCGAGTCGGATGAGGCCATGAACTACAAATTCGCAAGGAGCATGATGGCTAACGCCGGGCTAGAGGTTTAGTGGCAGGCCGGGGAAAGCCATTAAGACATTGGGGCCAAAAGTTTAGCATGGCGATACTGAAAAAGAAGGACCTTCAGGGGCTGTTCATTCTCCTTGCGGTCATCTACCTGTTCGATGCCGTAGCCACAGTGTTTTTCGCGACTTTCGGTGCCATCGTATTCGCGATAATTGCCGGCCTGGCGTTCTTCAGCGGCATGCAGGAGGGCGCCGGTCTGATAGGCGACCAGCGTGATGAAAGCATAAGCTGGATTATAAGGGCGAGCATAGCCGTCATGCTGGTAGGGGTGCTATTCCTTAACCTGTATCTCGTTGCGATAGGTATCCTAATAGCCGAGATTACGCTGTTCCTGCCAAATGATGGGATAGAGATTGACTTGTGGGGCGTCTACGTGCATGCGATACCCAGCTCCAGGAAGCAGAGCAGCAGGCCAAAGCCTGCGGAGCAGAAAGACGAAAATGCCGCAGTGCCCAAAAATCAAGATGAATGACGCCGCGACCAATCAGATCTGCAGGATTAACGTATGTAAGTCCCCATATAGCTTGCCTTTTCGATTATCTTGCCGCGCATTGCCGAGTCGACGCCCGACCTGCTGCTGCCACGATCTATATCTAATCTATCGGCGTTGAGGGCGTATACGGTAAAGTAGTATCTGTGGGGTTTGCCTGGGGGCGGGCATGGTCCGCCGTATCCGTTTCTGCCGAAATCGTTCGTTGCGGACCTTAGCGAATTCCCGTTCCCTGCGCCTTCCGGTATCGACTTTGTATCGGGCGATATATCATAAGCTATCCAGTGAGTGAAAAGGCCCACAGGAGCATCGGGATCATCCATTATAAGGACCAGCGATTTGGCGCCTAGCGGTGCGCCATCTATCTCTATCTCTGGGGATGCGTCGTCGCCGTCACATGAGAATCTCTTAGGTATGGCCGCGCCGTTTCCGAACGCCTTGACATTTATCTTCATATTATGGCTTTAGGCGGTCGAAAATATAAAATCCCATAAGGTGAGGTGCCGTGCCCAATAATCATTAATATAAATCTGTTTTGCATACTATTCCTGGTACTTTATGGCTAGGAGGAAACCGATCAAATCGAGTGACCTTGACGATGTCATAGCCTCACTTGAGGCACGGGAGAGCAGGTACGCGCAGCTGCCGGCTGCGGCTGCAGACATAAAAGGCAGGATTCTGATAGGCACTGTGGAGCAGTTTTTCGGCAAAATCAATGTTGTAGCGGTAAAGCTTTCTGGCAAACTCTCGGTAGGGGATATAATAGAGATAGGCACCGAAGAGGAGGCGATAAGGCAGAGGGTGTCCAGCATGCAGATAGAGCGGGAGGATGTGAAGGAGGCTGGCGATGGGGAATCCGTCGGCATAAAAATAAAGTACAGAGTGCCAATAGGCAGCGACGTATACAGGATGGCGTCGGACTGATGCTTCTGCATAATACAAATGCTAAAGTATAATGGTTCCGATGCAATTTCACGACTTCTAGGTTCGGCTACCTTCCTTGCGCTCCATTTCACTGCGACTTAAATTCAAGGATTTATCGGCGGCGTAGACCACAGGTAGATAAGCGCCCTTCCATTGCCTCCCGTACCTCCATGTGAATTGCACCCACAACTAAGTGACGCTCCACCGCTGCCGCAGTTAGCGGTATTTGTATCGGAGGTGTATCCATTAGGCCCGTAAGCCAGTATTATGATGCCCCCTCCGCCCCCTGCGGCCTAGCCTCCGCAATTCCCGTTCGCTCCATTTGTGCCGTTAGCGTTTATAATCCCGTTTGTTATGGCATTCGCTTGGATGTATACGCCGTAACTGCCCGACCCTCCAGACCCTGCGCAGCCACTGCCGCTCATTTGAACCCCGCCGCCGCCGGATAGATATGCAGTGAGCCTCCCGTATACCATGTATTTATTAACGCATTTGTTATCGTAGGCGCAATAGGTGTGCTCCCAGAACCACCGCCGCCTGCGGTTCCGGCGCCTCCGTAAACCTGAGTGTTACCCCCTGCTCCGCCGCATCCGTTACTTGGGCATGAGCCCCACCCTCCGCCTCCTCCTCCTGAACCTGCGTATGACGATGAGAAACTCGCACCAACTCCGCCGGTGCCGCCGCCGCTTTGTCCAGCACCTCCTGAGTTTGGTATCAGCCCTGCATTTATCGTCCCTGAATTTATGAAATTGCCGCCTGCGATTAGTGCGTAACCGTCTGCTGTAAGCGTAACTCCGCCGTTTATAGTAATGCTTGCGGTAGTCAGGATATTCCCGGTCAATGTGCAGCTGCCGCAGCTTGAATCAAATACTATGTTGTTGCCTCCGCTATATCCGTCTGTCGGGTCGAATGTCGTTCCTATTGTCGTTGTAGTCGTGGATGAGGTGGTCGACGTAGTTGAGCTCGATTTAGAGGAGGTGGATGAGGTAGAAGTGATGGAAGTCCCGGAACTGAAAGCATTTGCTCCGCCCTGCTTCACGTTCGCGGTCCCTACCTTGGCGAAGTTCGTCTGGTTAGAGCAAATAGGGCTAGCGCAGTAAGCCAGCCACACATAGCCTGTGAACGGCGTGCCCACCGGTATGTTAGCCTCCGGTATGTCCCCGGCTGTGGTGTAAAGGAAACTCACCGACACGACCTGCGATGGGGTCAGCGTGCCCACCTGCACCATGTTGGCAATTGAAGACTCGGAGAAGTTTACCGGAAGCCCTGTGCTGCCTACATCATCCGACACTGACGCGACGAACGCCCATGCATCGTAATAGTTTTGGCCGCTGGTCTGGCTTATGCTGACTCCTATGCCATTCGGCGTGTACGAAGGGTCCGAACAGGTGAAACCGGACTGCGGCGTGCACCCTGCTGGGATGTTTGATGATAAGTTAAACAGGCCCAGAGCGAAGAGCAGGCCGACTATAACTGCGATGGCAGGTATCGCCTACCAGTACGTCATCAGGTACTCCATATGCGACTGGGCTTTTTCTGCTCCGTCCTTAAGTGTTCTGCGAGCCATCATATCATTCTTGGCAGACAGTTGGTATAAACATCTGGAAACAAATAATAGACTTTGGAATCAAAGGCGCGGCACAAATGGATCCGTTCGAAGCTACGACCCTCTACGGTCCTATTACGGTATTAAATACTTTAGTAGGAGATTTATATCGAGGTGCCACAATGGAGAAGCGCGTCCAATCCGCCGCTAGACGGAATGGTGCAGATACGGTGCATGAGACGGGCCCCTACATGCAAATCGCCAACGAGGCGATTGCTAGGGAGGAGGCGGCTGACAATAACGATAAAACCGAATGCGCAATGCCCAGTCCGGAAAATCCATCCTTAAGATCCGAGGAAACCGGTCTATTCGTATCTATAAAGAGCGTAGCTAGGGAGGCCGTCAGGGCGTTCTGGCTTGTTGCCATTTATGCGAATCCGGTCATGGAATTCAAGCATTACGTTGGGTTGTATATCAACCATGGAAAGGAGAGAAAGGCCAGGGCGCCTGAAACGCTTGAAGCCAGGCAGAGTTGCGGAGACCCTGCCCTAATTATGCGCACCGGCAGGGACGGATTGCCGTACGTGATGGAGGACGAAGTAGCCAACATGGAGCTAAGGGGGACATCGCTATACTACAAAAAGATAAACATGAAAGCAAGCTGGCACATACCAGAGAACCAGTTCGCGCTAATGGAAAAGCTGCACGAAATCGCTCCGGATGAGATGGCGCAGCCAATAGCGCTTGTCAGGGGCAAGGGCGGGGAGGCGCTCGGGTACCTCATGGAAAGGGTGATTGGTGTGCCTCTGGAAGACGCGCTTGCAAGCGGAAGCCTTACCGAGCGACAAAAGGAAAAGATATGGAAGTCGCTGTCAGAGGCGGTCGGCAAGTTCCACAGCAATGGGTTGGGGCATGGCGACCTGAACATGGGCAATGTAATGGTAACTCGGGATTTCAAGGTAAAGCTGATTGACCCACTTGATGACACCGTATGGAACAGATGGTTGAGCATCAAGGAGGACCTGAACTGGCTGGACTACATACACGCAAGGCTCGGCGTGCGATAAACTGCGCGGCAGCAATGTTCATGCAATGACCCAAATCCATATGAGGCGTGGCGTAACGGGTGCGGCGCGCCATTCCGATTCTAATTGCATATGGCTAGCAGGTTGGTAAAATGCCGATACATGAAAACATCGATTCCCTAATGCTTGACGCGGCCAAAATGGGCGACTTCGAAAGCGTAAAGCGGTTGCTCATTGAAGGCGCAGACGTAAACGCGAAAACGCCGATAGGCACTACGGCGCTGATGTACGCGGCGCGGGCCAACAACGTCGGTATCGTCAGCATGCTGCTAGACAAGGGCGCGGACATAAATGCCAGGACCCTGCGTAACCAGACCGTGCTGATATACGGCATAGCTGGCGGTAATTTGGAACTGGTGGCGCTGCTGCTTGACAGGGGCGCCGATTTCAATGCCGAGGACAGCGACGGCGACACCGCCCTCAATATAGCGCAGAGAAACGGCTACGTTGAAATAGCGCGCCTACTTATAAAACGCGGAGCCAAAGCCTAATGCTGCGCGCGTATCTTTGTTACGGTCCGAACGCCTCTATTCTATCAGCTTCATTGCTTCGTCTATGTGGATTGCAGGCAGCGTCTCGTGCGTCACCATGTCAGCCATAGCCATGCTGTACTTCAACATGGCCTTCGCATCCGGTGCTTCGGCTATCGCCGCTCCGTCGAACCTGCCCAGCGTGAAGTACTCGGATATGTACTTTATCCCCAGCTTCTGCATGATCGGCGGGGAAATCCGCATGAACTCCTCCTTCATCTCCTTAGTCGGCCTTTTCCTGAACTTGTACAGTACCAAGAACAGCATTTATACACCTGTTAGGGCTTCATAATAAAGGTATAAAATGGTTCTGTGCGGGCGTTTACATGGGGCGCGCCTTTGAAAGCGCTATACTGCGTAAACGATATCACGATTTTATATGGCTTTGATAAAGCAATAAAAGAAGGAGCCTGCGCTGGCAGGATGCTTTGCCCCATTCAGGGCCTAGCGCTGGATATTTCAGTGAATCGGGCCGCTGCGGAAAACTCTATATACTTAACCATGGAAACAGATTGTATGTAGTGTTTTGATGGCCACGACATCCAAAGAGCGACCTGAGGAGGCTGAAATAGCCGTTGAAAAAGCCGATACCAAGCAAGCCCCAGGATTTTCTGTCAAGTACATGGACAGGTCAGCGGATCCGTGGCAGGACTTTTACACTTATGCGGCTGGCGAATGGATAAGGACCCACCCAGTTCCGCCGGACAAATCCGAGTATGGCGCGTTCAACGAACTGAATGACTGGAATCTGGAGCTTCTTCGCAAGATAGCCGAGGAGTCAGCGGCGGACAAGTCCGCACCGGCAGGTTCATACAACAAAATGGTTGGCGATTTCTACACATCAGCTATGGACACATCACGCATCAATGGCCTTAGGTTCGCTCCGATAGACGATATCTGGCAGAGCGTTTCGCAGATAAAATCTAAGGGTGACATAGCGCGCCTGATCCCGGAGCTGCATCTAGAAGGCGTGGACGCATTTTTCAGTTCCGGCTCCGGCACAGACCTCAAGAACAGCACTACCTATGCTTTCTACCTCGGCCAAGGCGGCATTTCGCTGCCTGACCGCGATTACTACCTGTCTGACAACTTCGCGCAGGTGCGCGGCGAATTCCGCGAACACGTGGCCAAGATGTTCATGCTTAGGGGCATACCTGAGCAGCAGGCGAGGCAGTGGGCTGACACGGTGCTGGAAATAGAGACTGACATGGCCAAGTCAAGTAGGACCAGGGACGAACTGCGCGATGACGAGAAGAACTACAACAGGGTCGACCCGGCGCAACTGGGCTCCAAGTACGGCGAGCTTTCACTCGATAGATACCTGAAGGAACTCGGAGTTCCCGCCACGCAATACGTCGTGGTCGGTCAGCCGGAGTTCTTCGATTTCATAAACGGCCAGCTAGTCAAGCGCAGCGTAGAAGAATTGAAAATATACTTATATTGGCAGACGATCCATGCGTACGCCTCGGCGCTGCACAAGGACGTCAAGGACGAGAACTTCGACATGTTCGGCCGAAAGCTAACCGGGCAGCTGCAGCAGAAGCCCAGGTGGAAGGAGGCGCTAGGCGTCATAAACGGCACCATAGGGGAAGCGATGGGCAAGCTTTACGTTGACAGGCATTTCGACGAGAATGCGCGCAATAAGGCCGGCGAACTCGTTGGCGACATACTGTCTGTGCTGAGGGACAGGCTCCAGAATCTGTCATGGATGTCGGACGCAACGCGCAAGCAGGCTCTCGCCAAGCTCGACAAGCTCAACGTCAAGATAGGCTGCCCTGACAAGTTCAGGGATTACACAGGGCTTGACATAAAGGCTGACGATTTCGTAGGCAACATAAGGCGCGCGGTCGAGTTCGAGGTTAGGAGACAGGCTGGCAGGGTAGGAAAGCCCGTGGATAAGAAGGAGTGGGGCATGACGCCGCAGACAGTTAACGCCTACTATTCTCCCACAGAGAACGAGATAGTCTTCCCGGCAGGCATACTCCAGCCGCCCTTCTTCGACGCTGCGATGGACGCCGCGGTGAACTACGGCTCCATAGGCGCAGTCATAGGCCACGAGATAACGCACGGCTTCGACGACCAGGGCAGGCTTTACGACGCGGACGGCAACCTCCACAGCTGGTGGACACCGGATGACGAAAAGCAGTTCAAGGCGAGGAGCGACTTGGTAGTGCAGGCTTACGGGGCCGAGGAGGCGCTGCCCAAGATGTTCATAAACGGCAATCTCACGCTAGGCGAGAACATAGCAGACCTGGGCGGGGTCAGCATAGCCTACGAGGCGCTGCAGAGGCGCATCGCGAAGGATCCAGCCATTGGCCAGGCAGCGGACGGGCTTACCCCAGAGCAGCGTTTCTTCATCTCGTATGCACAGACATGGAGGGAGTCGATAACAAACCAGGAATTGCAGATGCTACTGGTCACTGATCCGCACTCACCATCAAAGTACAGGGCGATAATACCATCGATAAACCATCCGGCCTTCGGCACAGCATTCCCTCCGTCAACTGATACGGATAAGGCAGCGCAGGCGAAGCCGAAGGTGGGTGTTTGGTAGAGGGGCAACGCCTAGGCGGCGGCCAGGCATGCACTGTCGCTGAGATGGAACAATAATGCTGGCTTACGGCCCAGGAGGCCATACTGAGGGCACTTACAACATTAATGGCGACGGCGGGAGAATGGCCATGTCATTAGGTACCAGTGGCCCACTGCATCCGTAACACCGTAATTCTATTTTGGCACATCGTAGTGGCGGACCAAGCCGTTTTGTACAAGTTACGCCGTCGTGGCATCTGCAAAATCAAATATTAAATACTTTGATAACGAAGCATAATCGCGGGTAGTTCAGTGGTAGACAGCATAATAATTGTTGTTGGCATACCTGGGTCAGGGAAGTCAAGCGCGCTAGAAGGGGTAGAGGCGGAGACGGGGGCAGTCGTAATCAGCGTTGGCACCGAGATGGCGAAGAAGGGTGGAGTAGCGGACAGGGACACGTTAAGGAAGGAAGCGGACGCAGAGGAAAAGGCAGCGGTACTGCGCAGGCGAGTACTAGAGGACGCATTGGACTCGGATGCAAAGACAATAATACTAGATACTCATGCTGTGGTCAAGACAAGCTCGGGCTACATGGAAGGGTTCAGCGAGGATGACATGAAAATGCTTGAAGGCAAGGTGAAGGCGGTGATATACGTCCATGCTGACGCGCCTGAGATAATAAAACGCAGGCAGAAAGATGCGGGGAGGCAGAGGGACGGTGAGACGGAACCAGAGGTTGAAGCGCAACAGAGGATGAGTGAGGACCTTTGCCTTAAAATAAGCGCTCGCTTAGGTGCTAAACTGTACGGCATAGACGGAACGAAGGCATCCAAGGAGGAAGTCAGGGACGAGATGCGCAGTATTATAAAGGAGGCTATAGGCACCGATAAAAGGAGGGCCAAAACGCATGCGTGAACGGCTTGGTATGGACTTCTTATTGCTCGGATTGACAGACAGCGTGTTTGCGTATGGCCGGTAACTGGACAAACTGAGTGAACTATCCTGAAGGCGCAATATATCTCGAATTTCTCTGGATCTGGCAAGTGCGTGAATCCAAAATCAACTTATACCATAGGGCGTGCCTTTTTATTATTGCCGTGCGAAGATATTTTAGTTCTCAGTGCGTTACAAAAATTTAAGTTGATGAATTGTACAAAAATTCTAGCAAGATAAGGGCACAATCGGCCATGGAATACCTACTGACATACGCATGGGCGATACTGATAATCGCCGTAGTCCTTATAGCGCTTTTCGGGCTCGGGCTTTTCAACACTAATGGGGGCAGGATCCAGCCAGGCACATGCAACATTTATAGGCCATACGGTCCGGGAACCACTATTGGCATCAATACCCAGGGGCCGTGCAACGGAGGGCTGCCGGTTTATGTTGCGGCTTTTGGCGGAAGTGCGAACATTTCGATAGACAAGGCCGTAATATCGAACTCTCTGCGGCAATTCTCCATATCGCTCTGGGTTAATCCGACCACTCTTAGCCAGCAGGGCCAGATGATAGGCGAGGATTCGCCATCCAACTGCGGCGCGACGGGTATTTTCTGCATTGAATACAACAATGGCGTGGTATACTTCAAGCCAGCAGGCGGCAGCGGGATAAATACCGCGAGCTTTAACAGCCTTGTCTTGCCTGGCCAATGGTACAACGTGGTCGCAACTTACTCTTCTAGCGGCAATAGCGTAATATACTTGGACGGCGTCCAGGCTGCTTCTGGTGCCCTCTCTTTCAGCGGCAATGGATTGCTGGATATCGGCAGCGGGGACGGAAACGGCGATTTCTTCATCGGGCAGCTTTCAAACATACAAGTTTACAACATATCGCTGTCCTCAAACGGCGTGGCATCGCTCTATGCAGAAGGCATGGGCGGAGTCCCTATAGACCTGGATAACATAGTCGCATGGTGGCCGCTTAATGGCGATACGAAGGATTATTCCGGTAACGCATACGACGGGAGAGGCACTTCCGTTTTATTCCCAAACAACTGGCAGGCCACGTTCTCCACGCCTAAATGACCAGCCCAGACAAGGGGCAGATTTTATATGGGCACATTTAACAAAGCATCAGGCGGCAAATATCCGTATTTGTATGCAGTCATAGTTGTACTTATGATGGCTTTCGTGCTGGCCTATCTGCTCTGGAGCGAAACCCCGATTTTCAATTATTACACAAAACCGACACTTACATCCACGATAGCATCTGTAATGTTGACCATAACAAATTCACAGGACACACCCTCCGCTGCGGGTTTCCAGCAGATGATATCGATTAATCCATCCGTTTATGCAATGTACGAAGCGGCCAACTTGGGCAACATAAGGTTCTATATTGGCGCGCCTAACGATGGAACGGAATTATATAGCTGGTGCGAGTCAGGATGCAACGCGTCCTCTTCGAACGCAACCTTCTGGGTTAAGATTCCGGATACGATAGGCGCTATGGCATCACTCGAAATCAATATGACGTTTGATAAGCTGGATGTGAATTACGATGACAATTACGCAGGGGAGGCGCCGCAGCTGAGCCCCGAATACGCGGAGTACGACAACGGAAGGAACGTCTTCAACTTTTATGATGATTTCGCCGGCACAAGCCTTAATTCAACCAGATGGGCTTCTGCCGAATCCGGCTGTGGCAGTGTGGTCGTTGCGGATGGACTTGAATTAATCTATGCTGGGAGACTCTTCTCAGGATTAAACGCCACGTACCCGATTTCTGTAATCCCGGCTAATAATATCGACGCCGTGGCAGGGGAGGCATCGATAACGTCCAAATTGCCAGGATTCGACATGCAGAAAGAGGTGGAGGACATGTATATGTATACGGATTCCTTCATGGCGTCATGCGCCACGAACAATTGCGACAACTTCGGTATGCTGATGCCTCAGCCTACCGCCTACCGCCCAGCCGGCGCGGATCAGATATTCATAAGCGCATTCGCCCCGAGCAATGGCACTGTCGGCTATTATGGGGTTTCCACTTACAATGATGATTACGTCAATCCGGTTCCTGCAGCGATAGCCTATCACGCCTCTGATTCTGCATACAATATATTCAGCCTGTGGGCATCAGCCAACTCGGCCTATGCGAGCAACAATTACGGCCCGGCCAGCGTGAGCACCGAGGACTTCCCGGCCGGCCATACATCCGATATGGTGCCATGGTTTATAATCAGCGATTTGAACCAGACGCCCCAGACCTTCTATATGCGCTGGGTCAGGATAAGGGTTTTGCCGCCAAACGGCGTAATGCCTGGCGTGGCCGTAGGTGCGCTCTATCAAAGGTAGGACACCGACTCCAGTTGGCGAATCCTCGCCGTGTCGGGATGCATGCCGACCGATTCAAGTACGCTCTTCATGTTCTTTTTCGACGCTTCCTTCACGTTTGCTATAAGGTAGTCGTTCCTCAGCGTGATTTCTATAATGCCATAATTGAGACCCATGCCTATCGATTTTATCATGCTCGGCATGCTGCCCCTCGTTAGCTCCCGCCCTGCAAAGCTCAGGAAACCGGCAGCGTACGGGTATCTCATCGTCCCCTTCCTGATTCCGGCATTTAGCTCCTCCTTCTCAAGCGCCCACCTAAGTTAGTGCGCCATGGCTATAAAGCGGCGAAACAATAAATAACGTGCCGCACATTATCATTCACAATCACCATTGCGGATACCCCGTCTCTTGATTTGGGGGAGGAGCGATGTAAGTGTTATAACTATTGCCGTCCAAATGATAAGCGGTCGGATTTATGCAGAGAAGCATAGCAACAGTGTTGCGTAATCCTCAACTGATGGATGCCCATGGTTTGCCGTGGGGCAGTTTACTCTAATGCATTAGCAGATTGGGTGCCAAAATGGACGAAAAAATAAAACAGCTGGGCGATATATCGGAGGTGCTGCACGACTGCCAGCGCAGGCTCGATGGCGTACTTAACTTAACCACACTTTCATATAATCTGGATTCAAAGGACGATGCGCTGCTGGACGCAGCACTTGCAGAAATCACTTCAGTGGTAGATAAGGTAGATAAAAGGCTAAATGCACTGAAGGCTGTGGGGCGCAAACGCGCAGGCAAAAAGAAATGACAATGGGAACTGTGACTCCCGCAGTCTAGCGTCTAATATATGGTATATGATAAAGGGACTGTGCTATTTCTCCCTCCATACGGTGAAGTGCTTCGCCAGAGCGAAGAATACGATTGTTTCCAGCAGCAGCAAAGCCGCCATCTCGTAGATCAGGGCGTAGTTGAGCGGCTTTATCAGCCCGAAGGCGCTCTGCGCCAGTATGGCTGCCGGGGTGACCGGCGATATTGACAGGACGTACAGCGCGTAGTTGGGAAGCGAAGTGTACGGATAGAACGTAGGCGGCAGCAGCGTCATCGCTATCGAGAGTATGCTTGCTATGCCCCAGATGTTCCTGACATGCTTTACCATGCCTGCCACAATGAAGGCTATCGACGAGGTGGCTATGGTCACAAGGGCCATCAGGCAGACCAGCACCAGTAAGCTCATCAAGGTGAAGATGTGGTAGGCCATGCCTATTACGAAATAAAGTGCTATCCCAGGTAGCGAACCGAAGAAGTAGCTCAGCGTAAGCGCCATCATGTAGTCTATCCTAGTTATCTTCGTCGTGACGAACAGGTCCTGCATCCTTAGCTGTATCCTCCAGAATGCCGCATCGCCCGCGCTGGAGAGCGAGTTAGACGCTATCAGCGCTATGAAGCCTCCTATTATGGCGTATACCACCAGGCTGCCCTGCGACAGTATGCCCACCATGAATAGCAGCGAGAGCGGCAGCGCAAGCTCGGCAATCAGGTAGGACGGGCCCCTCGCTATCGCCGTTATGCCGTAAGAATATGTCAGCGACGCTATGAACTTAATATTCATCTTCGCCACCCTCCCCTTCCCCATCAAGGCTGACCCCGTGGACTATGAAGAGATCGTCCAGGGTAATGGGCCTGACGGTGCATCCCATCGCTATGAATTCTCCGGCCTTGTCTTTCTTCACATAAGAAACCTTGGTAGTGCCTATCCTGTACTGCATCCTGACGCGTGACTTGTCCCCCGAGATCTCTACCCTGACCTTGCCGCTGAATCCGGATAGCAGCGAGCCAACGCTGCCGCGCTCAAGTACGCGGCCCTGGTCGACGAGCACGACCTCCTCCGCCAGCTGCTGCGCCTCTTCCATGTAGTGCGTGGTGAGTATCACGTTGCCGTCCAGCTGCTTTATGGCGGACCATACCTCGAACCTTGACAGCGGGTCGAGCCCAGTGGTCGGCTCGTCTAGGAACACGGTGTCAGCATCGGCCGCGAGCGCCATTGCGACGAATAGCTTCCTCTTCATGCCTCCTGAAAGCGTGTCGGTAGGCGCATCCTTGGATTTCCACAGCTCCAGGGCCTTAAGCGCCTTCATGCCCTCCTCGTCCGCACCCTTGAACGACATGCCGCGCGCCAGCAGGTAGACCCTCATGTGCTCCCACGGGGTAAGGAACCCTATAGGGCTGGCCTCCTGCGGTATGCTGGCTGTGCGAGCCCTTATCGCATCGGTGTCCTTGAGTATGTCGTAGCCTCCTATGGTCGCGGTGCCCGACGTAGGCTCAAGCTGCGTCGAAAGCATCCTTATCATAGTGGTCTTGCCGGCGCCGTTCCTGCCTATCACCGATGTAAGCCTCTTCCCGAGCTTCAGGGTGATGCCTTTGAGCGCGTATGTACCGTCGGAGTAGCGCTTCTTTAGGTCCAGTAGCTCTATCATGGGATACCACCATACTTGCAAGGCCCTATTATTGTCATCCGAACCTTCTTATAATATAATACGCCGGCACCGACACTGCAATCGCTATGGCGAATGAAGCGATTGTGCCGGAGACTACGCCGAATGGCACATAAAGGAGCCGGACCGAGAAACAGTACGCGACAGACGTCAGCATGCCGCTAAGCATCATAGGTTTCGCGGAACTGCGCGCGAACTCCGGACCGTTCATTTCGTTAAGTATTACAAGGCTGGCTATGAAGCTGGACGGGAAGGCCGCAAGGGCGCCGCCAAGCACAGGGCCCGCTACGTTGCTGGCGAGGACCGTGATAGCCACCATAGCGCCGCTGAACGCGGCGCGCAGGACAAGGTGGGCGCTAGCGGTGCGCCCATTTCCTCGGATACCTGCCCTGCCTCCCGGAACCAAGCTGAACAAGTAAATCGAGATTGCGAACAGCAGCAAGTAACCAACTGACGCCTCTGCTATATCCACTCCGGAAGCCACTGTGGCAAGGGAAAGGCCAAGCCACAAGCAGATGGACAGAATCAGTCCGGAAGAGAAGCCGTACCTATATGAAATTATGTAGTAAACGGCAAGCATCAGCGCAGTGAACCCGTAAACAATCGGGAATATTGTAGTCGCATTGACTGCGACCGACGCGGATTGTGATATGGCTATGAAAACGAATGAGACCACTGTCGTAGATGGGAAGCCTATTATCAGACCTCCAAGTCTGCTGCCAGAACGCTCCGCGACCAGCGTTGCTGCGGCGATCCATGCACCGCCAGTTAGAAAAGCCGCAAGCAGGTACATCACGAATACGCTTGCCATGATACAAGCATGTGGTTTTAGTATTTTAAATATGATACTTTATGAATTAGGTGCAAATACATGAGCCCTGAGATTTACAAGTCGCCTGTCATCGTCTGAGGATTGGACTACTCAGTTTTTGTTTGTGGGCCAGATACGATAAGGGAACGGCAATCTTCATCTGGACTTATGTAAGAGTTTAAGATTGTTACGGACAGATTTTGTCATTCGACGACAATCACCATAGAACTGCAAAACACACGAAAACCTTGTCCTCGAAGCCGTAAGATTCTTGAACTGTTACGAACTCATACATAGATTTATAAAGATGCGCAGTGTATTGGCTATTGTAGCATATGTGGTAGGACGCATTCAGGCCAATGAGAGTTTTCACGGATTACAGTACAGCAGGACAGGTGCATACAAATGCTAAGCACTCCAATGCTTAAAGAAGGGTTGAAGGCACCCGATTTCGCGCTAAAAGGCACGGATAACGCCACCCATGCGCTAGGCGACTTCAAAGGCCATGTGCTAGTGCTTTTCCTCTATATAAAAGATGACACTCCAATATGCACTATCGAGGCCATCGAATTCAACAAGCTCATAGATGAATTCGGTGCAGCAGGCGCGGTCGTGGTCGGCCTGAGTAACGATTTCCTGGACGCGCATCACAAGTTCAAAGAAAAGCACCGCCTCAAGATGCTCCTGCTAGCGGACCCCACATGCAGCACGATAAAGGCTTACGGTTCATACGGTTCGCCGGAGTTCCTCAAGATGGGCGCCCATAGGGACACGTTCGTCATAGACGGCGACGGAACCATAATAAAAATATACAGGAAGGTGCAGGATTGCCACAAGCACCCGGCTGAAGTGCTGCTTTTCATAAAAAATTCGGTTATGCGATAAGTTCCATTCATAGCAAACAATGAACGTGATTGAATATGCCAGGAAAAAGGATACAAATGTCGAAGACTTATGTGAAGGCGCTAATCAACGAGTCCCTCGGGAAAAAGCTTGGTAGCAACACTGATAGGATAATGGACGAGATAAACGGCCTCGATACCAAAGTCTCAGCTATTGAAGCTAAGAATGACGAACTAGAGGCGAATCTGGAGCTCATGTCGAACAAGATTGATACGCTTGACCGGTACGCTAATGCGGAGGAGCAGATGCACAGGCCAAACATACTCGGCTTCGTGGTGTTCCTGCTTTCCATACTGGTTGTGGCCCTCTTTCTCATGATAATAACATTTCCAGAAGTCCAGACGACCCTCATCCTAGTCACTGGATTCCTTCTAGGCTTCATCGTTTCAAATGTGCTAACCGAGAAGGTAATGCTTCCGATGTGGCATCATGGAAAGAGTAAGGGTATTGCAGCAAAGGATCCGACTGCGAAACCACAGCAGGAAGGATGAGCGTGATGGCACTGACGCGTGGCAACGAAGCACACTATGGCTTATTTTGTGCTCACTTCATATGCGGCCCCTCGTGCTCCGTTTTGAACCACTCAGTTGATTGATTTATGTATTCGCGTTTGGCTGCACGTATATCGGATGCCCACTGGAATAACCAGTATATAGGTGTGGACAGTCCAACCAATAACGCCTTTGTTAGCCTCTTGCGCTTATTCGATTCATCGGTTGCCTGCAGGTAACCATAGCTGCTGATTACACAGTACATTACTATGCCGCAGAAATTTAGATATGTAAGCAAAAGCAACGGATATGGGAATATGTCTTTGACCAACATGGCATACACATTGAGCGAAATGCCGATAAGATTCATGAATGCTATGTGAGGCTGCATGACCGCAATGTACACGTGCAGTTTCTTCGTGAAGCCGTCGGGAGGATTACTTACATAATTCCTGAAGGTCTGTATCTTGCCCTGCTGCCATCTGGTCCTTTGCCTATGCCATCCGAGCCAGTTAGGCGGGGATTCCTCCCTCGTAACTGCGTTAAGCATACCGACCTTGTATTGTTCATTATATTTTGTATTTGTAGGGCGGTTCATTATCCATCGCATATTGTCTTGGGATCCGTCATAACGCCGAATCGACGTATTCAGCATGCCCACCTTCTTGTTGGCATTGAAGAGACGCATTCCCAGTGCGAAGTCTTCAGTAAGATTGCCTGCTTCCCATCCCCCCATCTCATCCAGGATCGAGCGCTTCAAGAAGTTTGTCGTGCCGCCCAGGGGCATCGGATAGCCTGACTTCTCCAATGCTTCCAAGTAGTGCCTGTACCAGTATCCGTACTCCGCCCTCTCCATGAGACTGAACCAACCGCTGTCCTCGTTAACAGGATCCAGTACTCCCTGCACAACATCGTATCCCTCAAAGGTTATCTTTTGCGCCACTTTTAAGAGAAGATCCGGCTCTATTATGTCTTCTGCATCAAGAACGCCTATTATCTCGCCCTTCGCCCCGATCAAGCCCAGATTGAGCGCACGCGGCTTGCCTTTTGGATATATGCTATCCTGCGGGACTATTACAGACTTGATGAAGTGGTAGCGTTTTATGAACGGCGCAATTGCTGCACGTGTTTCTGCGTCCCCTTCCTCCGTTATTATTATCAATTCTAGCTTGTCTTTCGGATATCTCAGCTTGCTGCTGATCCTTAGGTTTTTCCCTATCACACTCGCTTCATGATATGCGGCTATTAGTACCGATATAGTCGGCAGGTCGTCCGCATCTACGCTTGGCATTGTTGTAATGCTAGATTGACCGTTGCGGTCCTTCCATTTGATAAGCTTGCTGCGGACTAATGCCATCCCGTTGTAAATATTGAGCATAGCCCAAAAAGTATTCACTAGGACAAGAACGAAATTAAGGGTGGAGAACGCCAAGCTTATCACTCTTATTGGTTATTATGGTTTAACTGGTAATACGGGATTTGGTAGGGTGAATCTTGCAACGTTGGATAATCAAGTAGCGATTATGCAATAATGCCAATACGGATGCCTTGCAATGCTCTACCATATCTTATAATTGGTAAGATGGTCAGATATTTATATTGCAATATAATGATAAATATACTAAAGCGCTTTGAGTTTTACATTATGCAGGGCAGAAAGCCCGCATGCCTGCAGGCAAGGGATTTAAAAGCCCTAATGTATTAAAATCCTTAACGGGGTATATTGTCTGGTGCTCCAATGGTAAACGCCATAGTGACCGTCGCTGACAGGGAGAGGCTGATGGCCATGCCTACTGGCGAATTCGATTTCTCCAAAGCCGTAGGCAAGAAGGTCAAGTACTACGACAAGAACAACAAGGAGTGGCCCGGTACGATCGTTGAGGCGTCGGACCCTATGCTCGTCATAAAATTCGAGGTTTATCCGAGCGGCCTTGGGCAGGGGCAGCTGATCGAGATAGAGGATTGAATCGCATTGATGGTTGATTTTGATGGCTATGATAGAGTTGAAAAGGGGCAGGCTCACGGTGCCTGACGACCTTGAACTGCCGTACATAGAAGGCGACGGGATAGGGCCCGACATAACAAGGGCTACGCTCAGGGTGCTTGACGCATGCGTGCACAAGGTTTACAACGGCAAAAAGAGCGTCAAGTGGGTCAAGCTGGACGCTGGCGAGGAGTCTTTCGCAAAGCTGGGCACCTACATGCCAGCCGAGACCATCGATGCGATAAAGCGCTATCGCGTCGCCATAAAGGGGCCGCTCACCACGCCTGTCGGCAAGGGCATAAGGAGCATAAACGTGCTGATGAGGCAGACCTTCGGGCTGTACGCAAACGTCAGGCCGGTGAGGTTCTTCCCTGGGCTTCCTTCGCCGCTGAAGAGCCCTGAGAACGTTGACATCACGGTCGTAAGGGAGAACACGGAAGACGTGTACGCAGGCATAGAGTTCGAGAAGGGCTCCGATGGCGCCAAGGAAATCATAAAGATGATGAGGGAAAAGTTCAAGATCGAGATAGGGAATGACGCCGGCATAGGCATAAAGGTGATCACGGAGAGCGCGAGCAAGAGGATAATGAAGTACGCGGTCTCGTACGCCCTTGACCACAGGAAGAACCGCATAACCATAATGCACAAGGGCAACATAATGAAGTTCACCGAGGGGGCGTTCATGAACTGGTGCTACGACGTTGCGAAGAAGGAGCTCGGCCCGGCGATGGTCACAGAGCAGGAGCTGACGGAGAAATACGGAGGCAGGGTGCCAGCAGGCAAGGTGCTCGTTAACGACAGGATAGCGGACAACATGCTCCAGCAGATAATAACCAGGCCAGAGGATTACGGGATAATAGTTGCACCAAACCTAAATGGCGACTACGTGAGCGATGCCATAGCTGCAGAAGTGGGCGGCCTTGGCGTTGCGCCGGGAGGCAACATAGGCGACGACTACGCGGTGTTCGAAGCAGTCCACGGATCAGCGCCGAAGTACGCAAACAAGAACGTGGCCAACCCGACCTCGATGATACTCGCAGGCGCGATGATGTTCGCCCACCTCGGATGGAAGGAGGCGCACGACGAAATATACAATGCAGTGGAAAAGACGATGAAGGAGGGCTCGCTCACACAGGACCTGGCCAGGGTGCTTGGCACAAAAGCCCTCGGCACCGCCGAATTCGCGGATGCGGTGGTAAAGAACATCTGACCTTTGGCCGGAGCGTGTCTACTGCGGTTAAAAAATTATGCGCGCTTAGGTTTCCTGCCTTTCAGTATTTCGTAATCCAGCACTATCTCGGCCTCGACCGCCGAATACGGCCGGACAGTCCTGCCCGAAAGGAACCTGACTTTATAGCCATTTCGCGCTGCATGCTCCCTTATAGCGGCTTTTATCGGCCCGAACTGGTTGGCTGTGGGCGCAAAGGTGTATATGTGCACTACCGCCCTTTTCTTTGCCACCAGCAGCGCTTCGTCCAGGAAGGTCTCGCTGCTCTTTGGCATCGGCATGATTATCCTGTCCGCGAATCCCTTGAAATCCTTGGCCTTATCCCTGACATCGCCAAGCACAGGGATTACGTTTGGCGTCTTGTTTAACAGTATGTTACCCTTCATATATTCATAACCGAACTTGTTGAGCTCTATCGCGACTACCCTCGACTTCTTATGCACCTTGGCTATCTCTATGGCGAACGGCCCTGCACCCGCGAACATCACCATGACGCGCTCGCGGCCGCCTACTAGGGAGGTGACCCTTGCCCGCTCGAACGCAAACCTTGTCGAGAAGAACACTTTGCGCACATCAAACCTGAACGTACATCCGTTTTCCCTGTGGAGCGCTATGAAACGCCGTTTGCCCGATATGAACCTCATCTTCCGGGTGCGGAACACCCCTGATATCGGGCCGGCCTTGGCAAGCACAGTAGATATCCTATGGTTGGCCTGCAGTATCGCCCTAGCTACGATCGCTTCCCTGCCATTCAGGCCAGGAGGGACGTCTATGAGGGCGATGTCGCCGAAAAGGTCAAAGCCCCTTGTCAGCGCATTCAGCTCCGTTGCGGTTAACTTGCCATCCAGGAGGTCGTAATATGTCCGCCGCGGCTCCTTCGCGATTGCGGCCTTATTGACCAGACGCACACCGGATTTCTCAATAAGCTTTTTAATTCTTGCATCGCTAATATTGACCGGAAAATAGACATAGCTGTCGCTATGTTGGACCATGTTATGCTTGTCCAGTGCATCGAGGCGCGAAAGATTCCGCCTCACGCGCTCCGCATCCTTCTCGGATGCTTCCGCATAGAACATAATGCACCATCGCCGGGCTTTGCCTAGCTAATGATTATAGGATATTGATTTAAATATGTGAATAGGAAATAAGACAAGGAAGTGAGTTTCGTGTATTTCGTTGTAAAAGTGACTGCCGGGCAGGAGAGAATTGCGGCCAACATGCTGCAGAACAGGCTCTCCAAGGAAGACGCCCCGATATACTCGGTCCTTGTAGTGGAGGGCATGCGCGGCTACATAATAGTAGAGGCGGAGGACGAGATATCGGTGCGCTCGTTCATAACCAAGGAGAGGAACATAAGGGGCATACTGCCGAAGGCGCTGAGCGAGGACGAGATAAACAAGCTAGTGGAGGTGAAGAACCTGTCCCAGATGATAGAGAAGGGGGACACCGTGGAGTTCACCTCAGGGCCGTTCAAGGGCTACAAGGCCAAGGTCATAAAGGTTGACGAGGTGAAGGACGACATCACCGTGGAGCTCATGGACGTGGTCGTGCCGATACCTATAACGACCAAGGGCAGCACGACTAGGGTCATACAGAAGGCCTCAAAGGCCGGTGAATGAGGAAGCTTATGTGGTTTTTATGGCAGACGTAACAATTGCTGGCCTGATAGAAGGAGGTAAGGCGACTGGCGGGGCGCCGTTCGGTCCAGCGCTGGGGCCGCTAGGAGTAAACATAAACTCCATAATAGCTGAGATAAACCAGAAGACCAAGGCATTCGAGGGCGTGAAGATACCTGTCAAGGTCATAGTCAACAGCGAGACAAAGGAGTTCAGGGTGGAGATAGGAGCTCCCCCCACAAGCGCGCTGATACTCAGGGAGATCGGTGTGCAGCTCGGCGCTAAGGCAAAGGGCGAGATAGTCGGGAACATAACGCTCGAACAGGCAAAGAAGGTAGCCGCGTCCAAGGACGCCTCCATATACGGCAAGGGCATGGAAGCCAAGGTCAACCAGGTGCTGGGCACGTGCAAGAGCATGGGAGTCACTTGCGACGGGCAGGACCCGAGGGCCGTTATCGCCAGGATAAAGAGCGGCGAGATCAAGCTGAAGTGACCTCGCGTTTCTTTTTGTTTCTCAAGCCCAAGAATTAGCTGCGCCTAGCAAAGCTTTTAAAGCTTACTTATCAAGTATATCGGATTAGCATGGCCAAGGCGGAAGAGGCGGACGGACAGAAGCAGAAGGAGGCAGGCAAGGGGCATAAAAAGCTGAAGATATTCTTGATAGCATTAGTAGTCCTATTTGGCGTGCTGTTCGCGCTGTACGAAATGTACGGAAGCCTGCCGAGCAGCGTCCTCTCGGCCGTGAACTCGGGAAAGCCGCTCAACGCAACTGTACTCGAAGGCATAGTGTTGCAAAAGGTAAACGCTTCGCCAATGTTCTCAGCGAACTATACGGGCAATATAACCATAAACAACGGCTCGGACCCTTCATTCCATTTCTCGTTCTTAAAGTACTATAACGCAACGAGGTATACTTTCTCTGTAACCGGTCTTTATCATTTACAGTCTTCAAAGAACGTGAGCATCGTATACATAACAAACAGCAGCAACAGCATGCAGAACACTCTGTGCGCTGAAGGGGTTCCGGTAAGCATCGGCACAGTTGCTGGAAGCTACACATGCTTCAAGACATACAACAACTGGACGCAGGAAGCCGGGATAGCAAACCTTTTCGTGAACGTCTCCAGTATTAACAACGTTGCCACTACATCGTATGGCGTAAGCTTATACAACGGCCAGCCATGCTACTCGGTGTCAGGCACAGGGACCATAGGCGTGAACGGCGCGCTTTTCGGTGCTAGCTCTTCGGGAGAGATTCCGATGGGCCTGACCTTCAGTGCGTGCCTGTCAGCGCAGTACAATATACCTCTCTATATCTCGGCCTACATGACTGGGGCGAACGGCAGGAGCGTAAGCATAAACCTGAACGAGTCCGCCATAGGAATGGCGACAAATAGCAACCAAGTAATGGGACTGCCCTGACCGCACAAATTTAAGAGCGCGGATGCCGCGCATGCCTGTGGATGGGTAGACGGCGCTGCGCAAGCTAGTATAGCTATTAATTTTTTATGTGTTATAGTATACTGGTTAGATGTTCGGAAGGGCTATGCCTGAAGTAAAGCTTACTTTTGAACAGCTACCGCGATATCTGGACCAGTGCTTTAACGGCAAATTGAAGGAGCTCGAGTCCAGCGCGGGCAGGATAATCAAGGCGCTGGATGAGGCGAAGTCGCAGTTCGAGACGGCCTGCGAAGCGTTCGAGAGAGGGGACTACGAGCCGGACACGGAGTATACGCCAAGGCTGAGCGCATCCTACATAAAGAGCAGCAAGGGGGCCTACATAAAATCGCTGCGCTCCATACTGGTCCAACACAGCCATGCAGCGCAGGCCGACAACATATACTCTAAGTACAATTACGAGCAATCGGAGATTGAGCACATGGTAGACTCGGTGCTAAAGACAAACATGCAGTTCAATCCGGTGCTCCTAGGCTACAGCGACAACCTTGGCAATTTCAAGAAGTCCTTCTCAGCCATGGAAAAGTGCAGCAAGAGCCTGAAGGACGAACTGCTGCTGTGGGGAGATGAAGTCGGCGAATACAAAGCCATACTGGGCGAGATAAATAGGATCCAGGTACTGGATGAGGAGCACAGGAATATTCGTTCGGCGCTGGAAAGCATGACGACCAAGGCCGGCAAGGATGAAGTCACGCCTGCCGATCCGGTCGTTGCGATGCTTGAAAAGGAGCGCGCGAAGCTCTCCGATATCGAGAGGAGGCGGGCCGCGCTAGAAGCCAGCATAGCATCAACCATGATGCCCCTTGAGAGGGCTGCCAGGAAATACGACCACTCCATCGGCAGAAAGTCTAAGGCCGCAGACTACATAACCAAGCCGATGGAAAGCATAGCAGATAAAGCCTCTTACTCGGAGTTCCAGAATATAATAGAGGCGATTTACAAGGAGATAGAGTCCGGAGGCCTGGAGATAAAGAGCAAGACCGTTGCGCTGCACTCGGTGGATGTGATAAGGAAGGGCGATGTCCTTAGGGACATCGAGGAAGCGAAGGCTCTGGACGACGAATTGAGGGAGGGCAGAGCTGCCGTGAGGGACCTAGAGCGCATGGCCGAGGAGATGCACATGCGCGATATCGACTCGAAGAATATAGAAGCGGAGAGGGAAGCGATGCTAGGCAAAGACGCTGCCATAATAAGAGAGCAGACATCAATCAGGAAGAACATTGAAGACGAATTCGCGAGATTCTATAAGGTAAGGTTATCGATAGAAACGGCGCATTGACACATGGAAAAGGTTGTTGCATGGCAAGACGGGTTGCTCTGATAGTGCTTGACGGATGGGGCATAGCCCCGGCTTCCGAATACAACGCGATAAGCCTGGCGAGGAAACCGAACTTCGACTACATATCAAAGAAATTCGGGGTGATGCAGCTATGTGCATCAGGCACGTGCGTCGGGCTCGAAGAAGGCCAGATGGGCAATTCGGAAGTGGGCCATCTCACCATAGGCGCCGGAAGGGTAATACTCCAGGATCAGACTAGGATAGACGACGACATAAACAGCGGGCAGATGGCTAAGAATCACATCCTTTCAACTGCGATAAGGCGCGCGGTTAGGTTGGACTCAACGATACATTTTGTCGGCCTGCTTTCTGATTCGGGGGTGCACAGCCAGATAAGGCACCTTTTCGCGCTGATCGGGATAGCTGCTGGGCTGGGGGCAAAAAACCTGGCGCTGGACCCTATACTCGATGGCAGGGATACTCCACCTGAAAGCAGCATCGGATACATTTCGAAGACCATGGACTATCTCAAAAGCGTAGGAGCAGGGCGGATAACCACGATGTCGGGCAGGTATTATGCGATGGACAGGGACAACAGGTGGGACAGGACCAGAGCGGCTTACGATGCAATAGTTTATGGCAAGGGGGAGCCGCTGGACGACCCTATAGCTGCAGTCAGGGATTCGTACAGGGAAAAGGTCACTGACGAGTTCTTCGTGCCGCACGTCGCCGATGGTTATGAAGGCCTCAGGGCTGGCGACCTGGTGATATTATTCAATTTCAGGCAGGATAGGATGAGACAGCTGGCCGGGGCGCTTAGCGGCGAACTGGACGGGTTCGGCAAAAAGGCAAGCGGAAAACTGGGCGCTGCTCCGGGAGGCATAGAACTTGTTTCGATGACAATGTATGATGAAGCGCTGAAGAACATCAAGCCGATAATAAGGCAGGAGAGCGTCAGGGGGACGCTGAGCAGCGTGATAGCGAAAAACGGGATAATGCAGTTCCATGTTGCTGAGACTGAAAAGTACGCGCATGTCACCTACTTCTTCAATGGCCTCACGGAGAAGCCGGAGCGGATGGAGGAGAGGGCGCTTATACCGTCGCCAAAGGTGGATTTTTACTATAAAACGCCTAGGATGAGCGCTGGGCTTATAACTGATAAGGTAGTGGGCGCCATAGAAAGCCAGGCATACGGCTTCATCCTGGCCAATTTCGCCAATGCGGACATGGTCGGCCATACCGGCAAACTGGACGCCACTGTGAAAGCCATCGAGGCGGAGGACGGTTTCGTAGGAATGATATTTGATGCATACGAAAAAGAAAGCGGTAACCTGGCACTGATGATAACTGCTGACCATGGAAACGCGGAAAAGAAGTTCGACCCAGTATCAAACCAGCCCAGCACGTCTCACACTTCTAATCCGGTTCCCTTCATCGTTGTGTCGGATGAATGGAAGCTTGCGGGGTCCCGGGGCTACAGCGCAGGGCTGCGCGACGTGGCCCCATCTGTGCTTGATATGATGGGGCTGAGAAAGCCCGCGGAGATGACAGGAAGGTCGCTGGTAACGACGAAGTAAAGCGACGGGCTGCGATAGGCTCAACCTGGGTTTATACATTATGGTTATTAAAATGCAGATAGAGACATTTAGGGGGGATTTATTGCTTGATGAGGAATTCGACAGGTTGCTGCACATATGTAGGCTGCGCTTAGGCAGCGAGGAGCGGTCCAAGATAAAAGCGCAGGTAGACGAAGTGATAGAGTACTTTGATGCGATAGACGCCATAAAATGCGATGACCTCGAAGAATCATACCATCCAATAAAAATACCTGAGAGGCTCAGGGAAGATGCAGTAAAGGAGTTCGAAAACGTAAACGGTATACTGAAGAACGCCAGGATTTACAGATTCTATGTTGTAGGGCCGAAGATATGACAAGCATAGACGAATTCCGTTCCAAGGCAATCCCAGACGGCTATTACAGCGACCTTACGGCAGAGCTTGAGAAACTGAACGGCCAACTCAATGCATTCAATGGCATAAACAGACTGTTGGACAGCGGCTATCCGTTCAGCGTAAAGGACAACATATGTGTAAAGGGAGTAGAGACCACGGCGTCATCAAAGATACTCTCTGGCTATGTGCCGCCTTTCAGCGCTACCGTGGTTGATAGGATGGTCGAAGGGGGTTTCGGATTCCTCGGCAAAACCAACATGGACGAATTCGGCTTCGGGACATTCGGCATAAACTCAGAGAGGATTGCAAGGAACCCGTTCAACAGCGAATACGTAGCAGGCGGATCGAGCAGCGGCGCAGCTATAGCAACCTCGTTACTCAGATACCATGTCGCCGTGTCTGAATCAACAGGGGGATCGATATCCGCGCCAGCTGCGTTCTGCGGCGTGGTCGGATTCACACCCACTTATGGCCTGCTTTCGAGATACGGCCTGATAGATTACGCCAACTCGCTTGACAAGATAGGCATTATGGCAAGAAGCGCATCGGATATAAGATATGCATTTGACGTGATGCGCGGGCAGGACGACTATGACACCACATGTGTATCGACAACGCCTACCTCTGAGAGGAAATCTAGGATAGTGGTTATAACGCAGCTCCTAGATGGGTGCGACAAGGCAGTAGTTTCAAGTTTCGAGAAGTTGCTGGATAGGCTCAGGAATTCGGGGTACAGGATAGATTATGTGGATGTCGACTTCATAACCAGCGCCATACAGGCGTACTATATAATCTCCATGGCCGAATCGTCAACCAACCTGGCGAAATTCACCGGTTTCAAATACGGCTACAAACTTGACAGGTTCATTGAGCCGTACAATGAGTTCTTTACTGAGGCGAGGGACGTTTTCGGGCCTGAAGCTAAGCGGCGCATAATACTTGGCACTTTGGTCAGGAGCGCAAGCGTAAGGAACCGGTATTATTCAAAGGCGCTCAAGGTCCGGACTATGCTGATAAACAAGCTTAAGGGGCTGCTCAAGGAAGCGTTCATTCTGAGCCCGACAATGCCCATATTGACGCCAAAGGTGAGCGAAGCGAAGGAACTCAGCCCGGTGCATGCGTACGCCATGGATGCCATGACCATACCGCCCAATATCTGCGGATTCCCACACATATCGTTCCCATACGATTATGTCGGCGGCATGCCGCTCGGCGCGCAGATTATCTCTGACCACTTCAACGATTACGCAGTAATGGATTTCGTCTCTGAATGGGAAAAAGGATTCGATTACAGGTTCAAGTACAATCTGGGAGCGTTATGAGGATAGGATTGGAGGTGCACGTTGCATTGCCGACGAAGACAAAGCTCTTCTGCAGCTGCAGCTCGCATGCCAAGGAGGTAAACTCGTCCATATGCCCCATATGCATGGGCATGCCGGGTTCAAAGCCGATGCTCAACAAGGAGGCATTGAGGCTGGCAAAGTCAATTTCACTGGGATTGAATGCGACTGTCAACGAAACAACGTCGTTCATAAGGAAGGTATACTTCTACCCGGACCTGCCCAAGTCATTCCAGATAACGCAGCTAAGCCACTCCATAGGCATTGGCGGCTGTGTCAGGATAGGAAGCAAGACAGTAGGGATAAGGAGAATCCAGATAGAAGAGGATCCTGCAAAAATAATAAGGGAAGATGACTACACGCTCCTAGACTTCAACAGGTCAGGCGTGGCGCTGGTCGAGATAGTCACCGAGCCCGACATATCAAGCCTTGATGAGCTGCGCGAATTCCTCACCGAACTGCGCAGCATACTCTACTACTCCGGAATCAACATAAGCGAGGAGGTGAAGGCTGACGTGAACATCTCATTGGACAATGAGCGCGTGGAGATAAAAAATGTCACTGGAGTGAACAATGTTATAGCTGCGGCAAGATACGAAATCGACAGGCAGGGTGAAATAATCAGGACCGGAGGCAGGGTAAGGATGGAAACCCGCTCATACGACGAGACTTCTATGAAAACCGTGGGTTCCAGGGAGAAGGAGACGGAGGAGGAATACGGGTTCATTTATGAGCCTGACCTCACGGATTTCGATTCCGGATCAATCAAGGCGGATAAGCCTATAATAGCGAGCGAGGTAGCTGGCAGTATTGCGGAAACGTACGGATTGAACCTTCAGACCTTGCGCGAACTGTCGCTCTTCGATATGGGTTCACTGAGGCTGATACAGCTGGGCGTAGTCAAGGATCCGAAGGCAGCGATAGGCGTGGTAGAGTCTCTGAAGAAGCTGGGAAGGATGGACGTGAAAGACGACGTGTTTTACAAGCTGATAGAAAATGCTGCCAGGGGGCTTCAGATAACCGCGGATATATTAGGCAGAATAGAAAGGGACGAGACAGTAAGCGGCGGCGCGAAGGGCATAGACCAAAAGGCCATTGACGATGATATAATTGATACGATAAACAAGAGGCAGGACCTCCTCATTGAATACCGCACAAACAAGAAGGTGTTCAACTTCCTCGTAGGCATGCTGATAAAGAAGTATAGCGCAAGCCCAAGGTACGTTGCGGAAAGGCTGGCAGCACTGCTGGACAGCAGAATCGATCGTGCCGAATGATGGAGACTGTTTTAATCCACCATAGAAAAAGTTTATAAGCAGTAGGCGAAAATAGATAAATGCGCTTTTGCTATCCAGTGGCTTTTATGGACATCGTGAACTGCGGGCAGATAGATGAAAGCTACCGCGGGAAGGAGGTAAGCATATTCGGCTGGTGCAGGCTGATAAGGGATCATGGCAAGAAGCTTTTTATAGACCTGGCGGACAGGTACGGCACTACGCAGCTTGTTTTTGAGGGAGAAGCGAAGGAAGGAGCCGATGCGTTTGGCAGGGAATACGTGATAAACGCGATCGGCGTAGTGGAGATGAGGGACTATGATACTGTAGACAGCAAGAGCAAGACGGGCAGGGTTGAGATAAACGTCGGCAAATCGGCCTTGATAAGCGCTTCCAAGGTGCCGCCTTTCGAGCTCATATCCGAAAAGGGCAAGTTCCTGGCGGACGAGGAAATCAGGCTGAAGTACAGGTACCTTGATCTGAGGCGCCCGGAGAGCGTAGAGAACATAGTCTTCAGGGACCGCGTTACAAAGGCTATAAGGAAGTTCCTCTGGAAGAACGACTTCCTGGAGCTGGAAACCCCGATGCTCATAAAAGATACTTATGAAACAGGATCCAGGACGTTTTTGGTGCCGTCCAGGATACATGGCGGCGCGTTCTATGCGCTGCCTCAATCGCCGCAGCTTTTCAAGCAGATGTGCATGATTGGCGGGCTGGGCAATTATTTCCAGATAGCGCGGTGTTTCAGGGACGAGGACCCTAGGGAGGACAGGCAGCCGGAATTCACGCAGATAGACATTGAGGTATCGTTCAAGGACGAGGCGTACATAAATTCCATTATAGAAGGCGCCATAGCGGCGGCCTTTAAAGAGGCCATGAACGCGGATCTTAAGCTGCCGTTGAGGCGCATGTCCTATAGCGAGGCGCTGGAAAGATACGGCAGCGACAAGCCTGACCTGAGGTTTGGGTCAGAGCTGGTAGACGTGACAGACGAGTTGCGTGAATGCAGGTATAAAGTGATAAACAGGGTCATAGAAAACGGCGGCCGTGTAAGGGCCATGGCCTTCAACGCAGGCTACGGCAGGCAGGGAAGCAGGATTACTGAAAAATTCATGCTGGATACGGTTGAGCTGTCCAAGAGCTTCGGGCTTGGGGGCCTGACCTGGCTATATGTAGATGGAAGTGAGATGAAGTCGGAGCCGCAAAGCATAGCCCAGGCGCTGAAAAGCTGTGGACAGGCCATCTTGGCCAAGTTGGGGGCAAAGGACGGCTACCTAGTAGTCATAGGCGCGGATCTCTCGTCTAATGTACTGCTCACAGGCCTGGGCAAGGTGAGGAGGATTATAGGAAACCGCATAGGTGCGTTCAACGAGGACTTCTCTTTCGTTTGGATTGACGGGTTCCCGGAGTTCGATGTGGACGAGGTAACCGGTACGCTGAAACCTGCGCATAACCCGTTCACCTCTCCGACACCCGACACAATGCAGTATCTCGATACCAAACCGGAGCTAGTCATAGGGCGCCAATACGACCTTGTGCTCAACGGCTACGAGCTGGGAAGCGGGTCAATAAGGATCAACGATCCCGCGCTCCAGACCAAGGTGCTCAGGAAGATGGGGATGTCGGACAAGGCTATAGACGAAACGTTCGGGTTCCTCATAGAGGCGCTCTCCTACGGCGCGCCGATACACGGCGGCATGGCTCTCGGCCTTGACAGGCTCGTCACTCTGCTGGCCAAGAAGGAGAACATAAGGGACTTCATACTGTTCCCCAAAAACAAGAAGCAGGAACTCTTGGTTGACGGATCGCCCACTTGGATAAGCGAAAAGAGGCTCAAGGACGATTATGGAATAAAGCACGACGGATTAAAGCGTACGGACTAGCGTGATTGGCTGGTAGAGTTTCGCACCGAATCGTGCGCAACGCCGTATGCGCCGCGTTAACTGCATGATGGATGCCCTTCAGCTGGAGGAGGGCACCACAATTCAAAGGTCAAAGTACAGGTAAAACTCGTGCGGCGCTGGCCTGCTCTCGACCTGGGAGTACTGCACCTTCCCGTAATCAGCTATCCAGTCTATTAGTGCACTATCGAACAGCGGCTTTAGGTAGGCGTTGTCAGAATTAAGCGAATCGACCGCCTCTATCAGGTTGCGCGGCAATTCCTTTACTCCGTAAGCCCTCCTTTTCTCAGGAGTGAGCTTGTATATGTTCTCGTCAACGGGGTCGCCGGGCTCGATCTTTTTCTTTATGCCGTCCAAGCCGGCCAGCAGCATTGCAGGGAAAGTAAGGTACTGGTTGCAACTCGGATCCGGGGTCCTGAATTCCACTCTTTTCTCCGAAGCCTTTCCATTGAAGTATGCCGGTACCCTAACGTTAGCGCTCCTGTTGCCTTTGCTCCATGCTATGAATATGGGGGCCTCGTATCCGGGTACAAGCCTCTTGTAGGAGTTTGTAGTAGGGGCAACTATGGCGGCCAGGCTCCTGCTGTGCTCCTTCAGGCCGCCCACGAAATACCTGCCCGTCTGGCTCAATTCGGCGTACTTGTCGTTCCTATCGTAAAACGTGTTTACCTGGTCGCGCCAGAGGCTCACGTGGACATGAAGGCCCGAGCCGTTGTCTCCGAAAACAGGTTTGGGCATCAGCGTGGCCACCTTGCCGGCATTCGCCGCGACGTTCTTAACCGTGTACTTCAGCGATGCGAGCTTGTCTGCCTGCGAAAGGAGGGTATCGTACTTTATGTTTATCTCGCATTGACCTTCGCCTGCGACCTCATGATGGTGCGCCTCGACTTCTGTATAGAAGTTATCGTGCATCACCCTTGACATCTCGCTTCTGAGCAGGTTAAGCGTATCGTGCGGCTCGGCGGGGTAATAGCCCTCCTTCGGCCTGATAGAATACTGGTTTGGGTTCTCCGCTTCTGATGAATATATCTTGTAGAACGCAGACGTCTCTCGTTGGTTCAGGTTCGTATTCCACTCGACCTTGTCAAATACGAAAAACTCAAGTTCTGGCCCCCAGTAAGATTTGCCGTTCCACTGCTCCTTCAGGTAGGCCTCCGCGCTGTATGCTATGAAGCGCGGGTCGTGCTTGAAATGCTTTTCGCCGCCGGCCTCCATCACGAACGACAATATCCTGGCCGTCCTGTAACCATGGCTTGTCTGCCAAGGCAGCATTGCGTATGTCGACTGATCCGGCATTATCACCATGTCTGACTCGTATATCTCCTTGAAGCCGCGGAGGGACGAACCGTCGAGTTTTGGCAGGCCGTGAGTCAATGACTCCTCGGTTATGTTGTATGAAGGTATCGTAACGTGATTTATCTTGCCTATCAGGTCGATTATCTGTAGGTCTACAAACTCTACCTTGTCTTCCTTAATCCTTTGTAGAACGCTGTGAGATTTGCCAGGCATGTAACCGTTTCTTCATTGAATCTATTTAAGCATTTCCTCCAGTTTTGCCCAGTTCTTCTTTACCATTCCGGCGTAGTCCTTGTTGTAGTAGTCCGTGTAGACCGTGCCGTGCGTTATGTTTCCTACCGGCCTTCCTTTTATGCCTAGCTCATTGTATGTTTTTTCCACTGCGCCTACACTTGGACCCTCTATCTCTACGTACCATGGTATGCCGGGCCATTTGTCAATAGCTATATGTACGCCGTTCAGAAGGTACTCCTCGCGCCTGTTGAATTCGTATATGGGTTTGGACGTTATGGCCCTGCAGAGTATCCTGACGGTTGTCTTGAAATCTTCGACTTCGGTTTCGTACTCATCCGTCTGTTCCAATCCGCTGCCTTTCCGCTCCTTGAGGGTCAGGGTGGTCGTCTTGCCGTCCGTCCTTACCCTGAGATGCTTTTTCGTCCTCCCTCCGCCTAGATTGAAAACGACCCTCTTGAATTCGTAGTCTGCCACATGCCTGGCACCAAGCGCGGCCAAACGAGCCTCTACCTCATTCTTGTCTACGCCGATAACCTTCATCTCTATCTCTTTAGCCATCGAACCAACAGGCACGGATCTTCACCTAGTCCGGATTTTCTGCCATGCGCACGAAGTCCTTGTCCTTTACCTGGCTGTACAGGCAGTAGCCCAGCCCGGTTTTAAGCGTCCCGTCCAGTTCCTCCCCCGGTATCGCGTCGACCTGTTCCTTCCTGAAAGCAGGCTCCCTCCCATCCACCCAAGGTGAACCTGTATGTGCCTTACTTATCATCCGCCTCGCTTCATCGATTACATTGTCCGCGGGCTCCTTTCCGGCATATCTGCCGGAGGTCACCTGCTTGAGGACCTCGTTTATTATCATCCTTTTTGCGAACGCTGATTTCATCCTGCTATCCACGCCGCCCATGCGCGCGTCCAGCAGCTTTGACAGCGGCGGGATGTTTTTCAGAGCAGAGTACTCTGTATATACGTGCTTGCCTATCTTCCTGCCGTTGAGCGCCACTCTCTCGAGTATCCTGTCTACGTCGTAGTCGCTTATCACCATGAGCCCGTGAAGCAGTGCGCTCTTTACGCCCCAGAATATGGCATGGCTCGCTACCACCTTGCCTTCGACGTTTATTGTCGACGCCCGGTTGTCCACCGAGCTTACCTCTATCCCGAGTTCCTGAAATGCGTCGGCTATCTTCTCGGCGTAATACTTCCTCATGTCCTCAAAATACCTGAAGCTGCCGTCCCTAGGCACGGTGAATGAGTAGGCAAGGCAATTGGAGTCGAACTGTATGTGGGAGCCGCCTGTAATCCTCCTCGCCAGGTCGAATGAACCGTCGCTAATCTTCACCGCGCTCTCCGATTCGCCGTAGCCCAGCACGACCGCGTCTTTCGACACGTTCCAGAACCTTATTGTTGCGGCTTTCTGCCTTGCAGAGCGTTCGAGCAGATATTCCTCCAGAGCCATGTTGGAAGCTATGGGCAGGTCCTGCGTCCCCCAGTATTCGTAGTCAAACATATGGTTATAGATTGGTATAAAAGGCTTTTAAGCGTTGATTCACCTTAGATTTTATATTTGCAGGCACAACCGGATGATTCAGTGGGGAAAAACGCGGCCTTGAATGAACAGTTGCATACGGCGGAGCACATATTCGCCAGATGCCTTCAAAACGCTGGCGCCGACATACATGTGAGGAAAGTAGACACTGAAAGGGCGGACGGGCTCGGCGAGGCTTTCCTGAAGGAAGCGGTGCCGATAGAGAGGATAATAATAGCGGAGAGGGAAGCCAACGACGTAATAGCAAAAGGGCTTGATGTATCGGTCAGGGTCTTTAAGAACATCGAGGAGGCCAGGTCCGTCTTCCCTAAGATAAGGTTCAACCAGGACAGGCTTTCGGATTCGCAGGGCATACGAGCCGTCAACATTGGGGATTTCGATTGGGCCGCATGCGCAATGAACCATGTTAGGAACACATCCGACATAATGGCCTTCTCGGTCGTCGGCGCGACCTACCCCGCAGGTGAGACAAAGATAACCTTCAGGGCGGGCGCCGACGCGGTGGCGCACATGCTCAGGGTGAAAGCCGCCGCGCTTGCAGCCGCATCGCGCGACAATTTCGATGCGGAAATGATAGGCGAAAGATACACGGCGCTGAGGGAAGAAGCAGACCGCATGCGCTACGATGCAGAAAGCGCGCTCAAGGCCGCGATAAGCTCATCGGACAGAGCGGTGCTCTACGTGAAGGCGCGCAGCATAAACATTTTATACGGACCCATGGCGGACTACCTGAAGAGGTACGCGGACCGCTACCTCATCGTATTCAATGATACCCAGCTCCTTGGCGCGAAGGGCGCGAACTGCGCATTCGACATTGAGGGATCCGGCCGGCAACTGAAGAGCGCTGGGGCGTTCCTAGGGGCGATCAAGCCTGATTCCATCAGCGGCAAAGTGGTCGACATTAAAAAGGTCAAGGAGCACTTTCGGCTCATGGAAAGTAAGTAGGACGCCGGGGGTGGGAATTGAACCCACGAAAGCCATTTCTGGCTAAACAGCTTAGCAGGCTGCCGCCCTTTAGTGGACATCCAGCAGGGCGTCCGCCAAAAGCCTACCACTAGGCGACCCCGGCACGTGAACGCTAATAGTTAACCTTAAAGCAATAAAAGCTTATTCGATGTGGCAGAGGCCGACCTTGCACTGCAAGGCGCCCCGAAGTAGACTGCACCTCTGCTCGGCCCTGTATCCTAAGAGCATAGCCTAAATATGCTTAAGGTTGCTCCTTCCGGCCTGGCCTGGTTCACATACCAAACTATCACCTAGGGCAAGGCGTCTACGCTTCGATGCAGGCTCCGAAAAGCCCTGCAGCACTCAGCCGGCACTGGCCCGCCTAAAGGGATTTGCGAGCGGGAAACCCTTAGCTTCCCGGCCCATCTGCCACAGCAGTATTATGCACAGACAGTTTAAAAAGCTTGTTCAGGGATGCACAGCCTGCAGGCGCTGTGGTTTCTAACCGTGGTTTTGCAGTGTGCCAAGCGAGCGCAGAAGACATGCAGCAGGTGCGCGTGAAAAGGCTGGCAGCTTTGGATCTAGGACACAGTGGGTCGCGATGTTGCAATAAGAAATAAATAGCCGTGGCAACGCATATAAAGATTAGTTGGGGGATATCCCTGCGCATGCACGGTGGTACGATTGAGCGACGAGGAGTATATGAAGCTGCTTGACAGGGCGTTCGAGGGCAAGCCGGCGCTCGCGGCCAGCACCAGCGATTTCGTAATACCTAACGTGGACTCTTTCGTACAGGGGAACAAGACCATAATAAAGAACATCGCAGCGATAGCTGACAAGGCGCGGAGGAAGCCGGAAGAGATAGGCAGGTACATCAGCAAGGAGCTTTCCGTGCCGATAAGCATAGACGAGCAGAAGAGGCTCACGGTGAACAGCAAGTTCAATGCGCCTGACCTCGACAAGATAATAAAGAGGTATTTCAGCACTTATGTCATATGCAAGGAGTGCAGCAAGCCGGACACGCGCCTGGACAGCAGCGGGAGGGGGATGTTCACCCTGGTGTGCGAGGCTTGCGGGGCGCACTACAAGGTTAAAAGCTACTAGTGGTTGATTTTATAGGGGGCTATGGGAACAGGTACAAGAAATTTGACAAGCACGGCAGGGGACAGCCGACAGAATACGTACTGAAGCTGCCGGGCCAGGGCGAGGTCGTAGGCACTGTGTCCAAGATAGCTGGCGCGACAAAGTTCATTGTCAATTGCAGCGATGGGAAGGAACGCCTTTGCATAATACCGGGAAGGCTGAGGAGGAGGTTCTGGATAAAGGAGAACGACGTTGTCCTAGTGAAGCCGTGGGTTGTCCAGACCGATGAACGCGGGGACATAATATGGCGCTACAGCATGCTGGACATAAGCAAGCTGAAGGAAAGGCACATGATCTGAAGCGCAGGCTGATCGCATGGCCTTAAGGCGCAAATCCACGGACGCCTCCGGCTCGCCCAATCTCATCAGCGAGCTGGATTTATCTCCTAAGAAGCTAGAGATATTCGCAGCCAAGGCGCTCAGGGTATTCGCATACGCTTTCATAAGCATAATACTTCCGGTATACCTGCTAAGGCTGGGTTATCCGGTGCTATTGGTCGGCGTAATATCATCGCTGGCGATAGGCAGCGCCGCGGTATACAACCTGTTCATAAGCAGATACGCGGACTCTTTCGGCAGGAGGAGGCTGCTCGTCCTGCTGTCGCTGCTAATGGCAGCGTCAGGGATAATTTTCGCACTCGACCTTGGCACATATTCGCTGGTGCTGGCTGCGCTCATAGGATCGATAAGCGCTACGGGCACGGAGACAGGGCCGTTCATGAACATAGAGACCGTGGTGCTGGCAGGCCTTTCCACGGACCGGAACAGGACCATGACATTCAGCGCCTATAATTTCATCGGATATGCGGCGCTCTCGCTCGGGTCGCTCTTCAGTGGCATGCCAGCCGTGCTGGCGAATTCCGTGGGCGACATGCGCATGCTGTTCTATGTGTACGCCGTGATAGCGATAGCGCTCGCCCTCATCTACCTCAGGCTTGGGGATTCGATAGAGATTAGGCGGAAAGGGAGGAAGCTGCCCAAACTGGGCAGGGAAGCGAAGAGCAGGATCCTGCACATGGCTGCGCTCTTCTCCCTGGACGCTTTCGGCGGCGGGTTCGTCATCCAGACGATACTCGCGCTATATTTCTACAAGGTATGGGGCTTGCAGCTGGGCTCCCTATCGGCCATCTTCTTCGTGTCCGGAGCCATAACCGCGATGTCGATATTCCTTGCAGCCAGGATCGCGAAGCGCATAGGGCTGCTGAACACCATGGTGCTTACCCATGTACCGTCCTCCGTCTTCCTTATGGCGATACCGTTCGCGCCTTCAGCGCTTGACGCGGTCGTGCTGCTGTTCCTCAGGCAGTCTATCTCGCAGATGGACGTGCCCACCAGGCAGTCTTACACGATGGCCATAGTTAAGCCGCACGAGAGGACGGCCGCAGGCAGCCTCACGAACACTCCCAGGACCATAGCGCAGGCCATAAGCCCAAGCATTGCCTCGTATATGCTGCAGTTATCCGCAGTGCAGCTGCCTTTCGTGATAGGCGGCTCTTTGAAGATAGTTTATGATGTGCTCGTTTACTTCAGGTTCAGGAAGGTCAAGCCGCCGGAGGAGTCATGACCGGAACTGGGGCCGGGCCGATTGCATTTGGTAGGCGGGAAGCAGGCGCTACAACGCCGGCTTACCAGAGTAGACGCGTTTTATGTTGCGAGTCTCCGGGCAAGCGATTTTTACACGCTGATAGTAGAAAAGGTTTTAAATCCGAACAAGTCATACTTATACCGCTGTTGCCCTCTAGCAACAGCCGTGGGGAACATGCAGACGCTCAATGACCTTCTTACAGAGTCAAGAATCTTCGCCAACAGGGAGGTCCTATCCCCGCACTACACTCCGCAGAGGCTCATCTACAGGGAGCGCGAGATAAACAACATTGAGAAGGCGATAGCGCCATCGCTCAAGGGGGAGAGGGGCAGGAACCTGTTCGTCTACGGGAAGACAGGGACAGGGAAGACATCGTGCGTCAAGTATGTCATAAACGAGGTCAAGAGCATACCCAACTCTAAGACGCAGATATCTTACATAAACTGCAGGATCTACAACTCGAGATACAGGGTGCTGAGCAAGATAATCAGCGACCACCTGCCGACTTACGCCAAGAGGGGCTACGGGGCCGTGGATTTATACGAGAGGCTGACCAGCTGGATAGAGGAGGAGGGCAGGATACTGGTAGTGGCGCTCGACGAGATAGACGTGATAAAGGATCTCGACGACCTGGTGTACACACTCACCAGGATAAACAGCGACATAAAGACCGGCGGGGTCACTATAGTTGGCATATCGAACAAGGTATCGTTCAAGGAGGAGCTCGACCCGAGGAGCCTGTCGACGCTTTACGAGACCGAACTGGTTTTCGCGCCGTATTACGCCACTGAGCTGTACGAGATAATAAAGGACAGGGTGGCGGCGGGTTTCAAGAAGGACGTGATGGACGATGAAGTACTGCGCTTCATAGCCGCTTCTGCTGCAAAGGAGGGCGGCGACGCCAGGTTCTCGCTCAAGGTCCTGTCAAAAGCAGGCGAGATAGCTGAGGAGCGGGGGAAGACGAAGATAACGATGGACGAGGCGATGCAGGCTTCCAAGATGACCGAGGAGGACGTAGTCTACGAAGTCATATCCACGCTGCCGGAGCACCAGAAGCTGGTGATGTACTCTATAGCGATGCTAGCCCACGGGGGCGGCACTTACAAGAAGCTGACGGACGGAGTGGACACGTACCTATTCAGCGGCGAGGTATACAACAGGTACAAATCCATATCGGATAGCCTGCACAAGGAGCCGAAGAGCGAGCGCTGGTACAGGAAGTATCTTGCAGATCTCGAGATGCAGGGCCTCATAACGTCGTTCGAGTCAGGCAAGGGCATACGCGGCCACACTAAACTGATAAAGCTGATGTACCCGGCGGACAAAACGAAGCAGGTGCTGGAGGGCGACATATTCGGCTCCGAGAACGCTGCGCCTGACCCCCAGGTAAACGCTTAGCCGCCCAGGTAGATTCGCTTGGATTTTTATGATGTTATAGGGCCGGGATGCGCATTCGACGACCAGCTCCAGATAAGGCTTGGCTACAAGAGGCTGTTCAAGGTCGGGAAGGACGTGGCCGTGCTTGAAGCCGGGAGCGAGGGCCAGAGGTCCGGCGCTTACCTAGCTGCCGGGGACAACCCTAGCAGGCTCATATACCATGCCAAGAACGGTGCGGCCGGGATAATCCCTACGGCCATGGCCGCAGAAGCTAAACTGCTTGACGCGATGCGCGACAACGGATGCGTGGCTGTGATACCGCTGGACGCCATAATCTGGCGCGGCGCGGAATCGCGCTCCAAGATGCTCTACAGGGCTGCGAGGCTGTTTTCGCAGGCGAGGAAGGCGGACGTGCACGTCTCTATAGTAAGCATGGCGCGCAACAGGGCGTATATGGAGTCCCCGATCCAGCTGATTGGGCTCGCCAAGCTCATAGGCGCGGAAGAGGGCTACGCCAGGTACATGGTCTCTAAAGTGAACGGCTCATTGGGCGGTGCGGATGATTAGGGAAAAGAGGAGGTACATCCTTGTAGAGGCGAGCGAGCCCATAGGCGGCGGGGGAGCTACGCAGGGCGCGGGGGACTTCGAGAAAGACCTGTACGCCGCACTAAGGTCAGAGCTCGGAGGCATCCATTACTTTTCCGCAAACCCCAGGATAGCGCTTTACATTGGAGACCGCGCGTTCATAGTGAAGTGCTCGCTCAGGTGCTTCCCGGACATGATCCTCGCGCTGGCCATGATCAAGAGGCTAGGAAACCGCGATATCGGCCTCTACACGCTGAAAAGCTCCGGCACTATGCGCGCCCTGAAGGCGTTCCAGACGTTTGGCGGAAACGATGGCAAAAGGTTATAAATATGTCCGTGTGAATTATAACAAAGGCATGATACGTTGCATCTGGTTCTTAATGCCGCGTCTTCGGTGTAACGTGCTAACGCTCAATGGTGGAATATATGTATCCTAATGTACAGGCATATGATAGGGGAGTGATGTTCAGCCCGGACGGGAGATTATTTCAGGTGGAGTATGCGCGCGAGGCGGTCAGGAGGGGCGCCACATCAGTCGGCATAGTGGCAACGGACGGCGTCGTCCTCGTCGCCCACAAGAACATAACGGACCCGCTGGCTGTGCCGAGCACGATACAGAAGATATTCAGGATAGATTCGTTCATAGGCGCCACCTACAGCGGCATGGTGTCGGACGGCCTGCACGTCGTCAACGCCATGAGGGGCAAGACGCAGACCCATAGGATGATATACGACGAGACGGAATCGATAGAGATGGTGGCCAAGGAGATATCGGAGGAGATGCAGGCCGCAACGCAGTACGGCGGCATAAGGCCGTACGCCATATCACTGCTTATAGGGGGCGTAGGCACAAAGCCCAGCCTCTTCGAGATAGAGCCCGGGGCCTCTTACCTGGGGTACAAGGCGGATGCGATAGGGATGGGGAAGAAGGTAGCGGAGGAGATGCTGGTCAAGGACTACAAAGACGACATGACCGTAGAGGATGCCATAGGGCTGGGGGTCAGCATAGTGAAGAAGGTTAACGAGAAGAAGCTCACGGAGGATAACGTTGACATATCCGTAATAAAGGCGGACACCGGGTACCGAATGCTAACTTCTCAGGAGATATCGAAGTACCTGTAGTGGTAAGGATGTCTAAGACAGTGATAGCCAAATACTCGAGGAACGGGGAGGAGTTCGAGCTTTTCATAGACGCGGATATGGCTTACGAGTACATAACCGGCAAGAGGAGCGACCCGGTAACCGTGCTAGAGGTTGAGGAGGTATTCAAGGACGCGAAGAAGGGGGAGCGGCAGAGCGAGGAAAAGGTAAGGAAGGTGTTCGGGACTACGGAGCTGGGCAAGGTCGCCGCGGTGATACTCAAGAACGGCGAGGTGCCGATAACGACTGAGCAGAGGAACAAGCTTTCCGAGGAGAAGAGGAAGCAGATAGTCGAGATAATATCCAGGAATTCTATAGACCCGAGGACCAATGCGCCGAACCCGCCGCTCAGGATAGAGAACGCCATGAGGGAGGCGAGGGTTTCAATAGACCCGTTCAAGAACGCCAACGAGCAGGTCGAGGAGGTCGTCAAGAAGATAAGCATGCTGGTACCGATAAAGTTCACAACCGCAAAGGTGCAGGTCACGATACCTCCGGAGTTTTCGAACAGGTGCTACGGCATACTGAAGCAGTTCGGCCTGAAGTCCGAACAGTGGCTACCCAACGGCAGCCTCCAGGCGGTACTGGAGTTCCCTGCCGGAATGCAGAACGACTTTTTCGACAGGATGAACGGCGCTACGCAGGGCAGGGCGGAGATAAAGCTCCTTTGAGCATTAGTTTGATGTTTTAATTTTGGCATTAGTGATCCATGTGAGGGAAATTGTTGTTCCGGGCGAGGCGGTCGCGGATAGGCCGGTCAGGATGCATAACACGTACATCGACGGCGGCAAAACGTACGCCGCGACAGTGGGGCTGTTCGACAGGGAGCACAACGAGATAATACCGCTGGAGGGCGGCTGGGTGCCGCACATAGAGGACGTGGTGGTCGGCATAGTGAAAACTTCCAAGAACAGCGTCTACGAGATAGACCTCTCCTACTTCAAGAGGAGCATACTTATAGCCAGCAAGTTCGAAAGGCACCCGCTGAAGGTGGGCGAGGCGATAGAGGCTTCCATAAAGGACATAGAGGACAGGAAGACCATAATACTTTACAGGGAGCGGGTATTGAACGGTGGCACGATGATGGAGGTGAAGGCCTCCAAGGTGCCCAGGATAATAGGCAAGAACAGCACGATGGTCAACCAGATATCGGAACTCACCGGGGCGAGCATTACCGTAGGCCGCAACGGCATAGTATGGCTCAGGGGAGGCAACGTGGAACTGGCGGCGGAGGCCATACTCAAGATAGAGAACGAGGCGCACATAAAAGGATTGACGGAACGCATAAGGATGATGTTGGAGGATAGGACAAGAAAGGGTGAATGAATGGCTTCTTTAGCTAATAAACCGGATTTGATAGTGAATGGCAAAAGGATAGATGGTAGGGACTTCGATGAGCTCAGGCCGATAAAGATAGAGGCCGGAATGCTCAAGAATGCGGACGGATCCGCTTACGTCGAGTGGGGAAACAACAAGATTCTTGCAGGCGTTTACGGGCCGAAGGAGGTCTTCCCGAGGCACATGGCCGATCCTGCAAAGGCGATAATAAAATGCAGGTACACGATGGCGCCTTTCTCGTCTCTTGCAGAGCACGGCAGGACAGGGCCGAACAGGAGGGCCATAGAGATATCCAAGGTGACGAAGGAGGTGTTCGAGAACGTAGTGATGCTGAACGAGTTCCCGAACAGCGAGATCGATATCTTCATAGAGGTGCTGCAGGGCGACGGCGGCACCAGGGCGGCCGGGATAACGGCCGCTTCAGTGGCGCTAGCCAACGCCGGCATCTACATGAGGGATCTCGTTTACGCAGTGAGCGCGGGTAGGATAGAGGACAAGATAGTGCTCGACTTCAACATGATAGAGGACAATTATTCTGAGGCTGACATGCCGATTGCCGTGGCCCCTAGGAACAACGAGATACTGTTGCTTCAGATGGACGGCGGCCTCACCAGGGAGCAGCTGAAGCAGGCCATAGGCATGGTGCTCGAGGCGGGGAAGAAGATCAGCGCGATGCAGAAGGAGGCCCTGAACGAGAACTACAGGAAGGTGGCGGAGCAGTACGGGCAGAAATGAGGGGTGTTTTTATGGAAGCTATAGACATTATAAAAAGCAACTACATAAGGGAACTTTTGACTAACGGGGTCAGGGAGGACGCGAGAGGGCCGAACGATTTCAGGGGCGTGAGCATAAAGCCGGGCATCATAGAGCACGCCGAAGGCTCTGCGCAGGTAGACCTCGGAGCGACCAAGGTACTGGCAGGGGTGAAACTCGTCATGGGCGAGCCTATGGCGGACACGCCGGACCAAGGCACCATAAGCATGGCCGCCGAACTGCTGCCGCTGGCATCAGCCGAGTACGAGACCGGCCCGCCCAGCCCCCAATCCATAGAGCTGGCTAGGGTGGTAGACAGGGGCATACGGGCAGGCAACTGCGTGGACCTTGCTGACCTGCTTGTAGCTGAGGGCAAGGCGTGGAGCGTGTTCGTAGACCTTTACATACTGAACTATGCAGGCAACCTTTTCGACGCCAGCGAACTGGCCGTCATGTCGGCGCTCATGAACACCAAGGTGCCTAAATACGAGGACGACAAGGTGGTTAGGGAGGAAAGGATTAAAGACATTAAGCTGGATAATATAGTCACGTCGGCGACATTCGCCAAGATAGGGGACCACGTCCTGCTCGACATGAACAGGAATGAGGAGAACGCTGCTGACGCCAGGCTTACGGTAGCGACCGACGGCAGCGCCGTGAGGGCGATGCAGAAGGGCCTCAGCGGGGGAATCTCGGTGAAGGAGATCGACGACATGGTTGGCATAGCTCTGGCCAAGCACGGGGAGCTCAAGAACCTGATGGAAAAAGCTACTAAGAGGTCTTTGTAATGGCAAATTCAAGCATAAGGTACGGCGCCAGCATAAGGAAGAGGAATGCAGCAGTCAAACGCGAGAAGCAGGCCCTTTACAAGTGCGAGGTCTGCGGGAAGATTTCGGTTAAGAGGATAAGCACAAGCATCTGGAAGTGCAAGCACTGCGGCACAACATACGCTGGCGGCGCTTACACGATGACCACTACGGCGGGCGAGACCGCCAAGGCCCTTGTCGAGGACATGTCCCGCCAGTGAGCGTGTTTCTATGGTAAAAGTAACTTTCACCCCTATAAAGGAGCTTGTGGTGCACGAGGTGCTCAAGGTCGATTACGAAGACCTGCTGAGGGAGCGCATAACGCCTGCCGGCGCGGCGCCCCTCTACTGGTGCAATGGCGTGCTGTTCAACTTCGCTTCGCTGCCGTTCTCGAAGGCGGTCATAGAGGATTACATGCAGGGGAAGATACACTGGGCTGAGGTGCATTACACTGAATCCAAGAAATACTCCCCGGTCCTGGAGCTTAACGATGAACACTACAGCGGCCCGCAGAAGATAAGGGCGATAGACACGAGCAGGTCGGAGTTGCACCTGGAGTTCATAAAGTGGCTCAAGGCGAATAGGTGATTGTTTGGCGTACGCATGCACACATTGTGGGAAGAAGATAAAGCAGCTTGAGAGCTTCATAAGGTGCCCCTACTGCGGTGGGAGGATACTTTTGAAGGAGAGGCCGAATATAGCCCGTGAAGTCACAACGGATTAATCGGATGGGACTGGGGCGCGCTGTTGTTCCGGATTCTTGCATTTGTTCTTATCGCGCAGCGCAAGCGTTGCGACCGCTATGTTGTATAGATGGCGCCATGAAAACCGGCATATGGCTATGCGATGGCGGCTATCTGGGCGCGCTGCTGACTATTATCGACTGGGAGACGCTCTTTACCCTCTCATACTTGACGCTGTTCTTGGCGAGTACCTGCGCAGTGTTATCGCTGCGTATCACGTCGTCTATCTTGGTGAGCAGCATGCTGTAGACTGAGCCCTTCTCGAAGTCTATTATTATGTCGCCTACAGTCCCTATTATCTGGCCCGAGCTGCTTATTATCTGCTTTCCGTAAAGGTCCGAAAGCATTATGTTACCCATTTTGACACCATACAATCATTTTATGCGCTCTATCTTTTTGGATGACAATATTCTTATTATATATCCTTTGAGCTCCTCCATGAAGGCCTTCTTGTCGGACGACAGTTCCTTAAGTTCCTGTTCCGTGAACAGCCCCTTGTTGTTCTCCACGAGGTACTCGAGGTATGCATCCGTCAGGTAATAACTCTGCGCCTTGCAGCCCATGCATATGTACATCGGCATAACGGGCGGCGCGCCGCTGCTCCTGAATTCATCGACGTACCTGCGCAACTCCTTCTTCCCGCATTTAGGGCATTCCCTGTCGAACTTTATGTCCTTGTAGTCCACGCGGACCAGCTCCAGGGGGTTCAGCTCCCTTATGAACTTCTCGGACACCTCGCGGACCATCCCATTTTCAGCCTGTATGAGCATCTGCGCCCTTATGGAACCGTCGGCATTGAACGCCGTCTCGAGAACATGCTCCTTGACAGGTTCCCATAGCCTGATCTCCAGTTTCCCGTCAACCGAATATTCCAGCCTTATCTTGCCGTCACTGCTTATCGATAAGAACGCCTTATCAGGTATTCAATCACCGAACTTGAGTCGGTATGCCTCGATGTCCTCCTCTAGGATGGTCTTGCGCTTCTTGTCCTTGGCCCTCTCGACCGCGTACCTGGCTATCTTGTTGGCCTTCTGGTCCAGCAGCTGCGATATCGCATCTGCAGCGCTGTCGCTTATTATTGCGTTGAATTTCTCCTTCACGATCTTCTTGATAGCGGCCTTGGGTATTTTCTGCATCAAATCAGCACTCAAGATCCTCATCATAGCAAAAGCTCAGAGCGCTAAATCATCACAGTAAGGTTGTTTTGAACTAATATAAAAAGCTTTTGAACAGTGAATTTACAGTCAGAGCCATATCCATTCACCGAGGGCGGATCGGATCGCTTTGTGCATTCAAAGATTTGCTATGCGAAACTTATCCGATTGCCAGGAGCCCTTAAATATCCTTCCGGCCACATCACTAACAACACCTTTTCTAAAAACATGATAAAATCTCTCTGCTTCTTCTCTTTCGAAAATGCGAATACAAAATGGTACCTGCTCCTTGCCGCAAACACATTTGTACACTTATGTTTGCTGTTTATCCTACGATAGGTTTGGGCATTCACCTTTTGGCATCGCTATAGCACCAAATGGGGAATACGCTTACGTACCAAACTATTTGGACGGCACCGTGGCGGTAATTGATACAAGAACGAATACTGCAGTAGATACTATAGATATCGGTACGAATCCAGTGCGCATGGCTATAACTCCGGACAGCCGATACGCATATGAAACAAACTATAATGCAAGTACCGTATCGGTAATCAACATTTCTTCGAATAAAGTAGTCGGTTCGATAAGCATTGCAGTGGGAAACCCTTTGGGCATCGCAATAACACCGGATGGCAGATACGCGTATGTGACAACTTCATTAAACGGCACTAATGGCGCTGCCTCTGTAATTGACATAGCAACGAACAAAGTTATAGATACTATAACATGATTAGGTATTAATCCCGGAGAACTTGCAATAACACGTGACGGCGGATATGTTTATGTGGCGAATCAAGGTTCGAATACGGTGTCCGTGATTGATACATCAACAAACAAAGCGATAGCCACTATACCAGTATGCCCGGATCCTTCTGGCATCGCTATAAGCTGAAGCGCAGATTTGCAAGAGCCATGTTCCTAGTGCGCAGTTGAATATGTGCGATCCTTCTAACCTGACATGCCGCTGCGGTCACCAAGGCACGCTCTTCAGCTTGAGCCTGTGCGCTCCAATGTTCGTGAGGAGGTGCAGGATCCCGGTCAGGGCCGTTATGAAAATCAGCCCTGCGGCCCCTACGCCTGCCAGCGCGCTGCCGTCAACTATATACGCGAAAAGCAGGGCGAAAACGAAGAAGCCGTACTGGTCCAGTATAGGCACGCTGGACCCGGATTTTATACCAAGCCTCCTCTTCATGAAGCTCCCGAATAGGTCCCCGGCCATAGCCCCGACCGCCATCGCTACCGCGATCTGCAGCATGTAGCTGAAGAACGGCCATTCTATGACGCCAACCAGTGAGCCTGCCGCCAAACCCGCTGCGAGGCCGCGTATCGTCTTATGGGCCCCGAAGATGCGCTTTCCCATGAATTTCCTGCCTAAGTCTAGCGGCGCGCCGCCGCCCAGCAATACAGGGACCGCGTTGGTCGCATAGGCCGGGAAAATAAATATCACAGGGTATATCACTACCGAATACAAAAGCGCAATCATGTCCACCAAACCAACCCCGCAATCATTTGGCTGCGGATATGCGGCCTTCGGCCATGCGCGCAGAACCGCCTCCAATGAACTGCGAGCCATTGACTATTTTCGGCACGCTGTCCTTTGCGAATTCAAGGGCGCCTGTCTTACCGTCGCTGGACACGCACACTGCATAACCATCGTTGTTGTACAGCAGCACCACCACGCCCTTCCTCGAATCCGCGGCCTTCGTGGCTATGCCCCTTAGCGCCTTCCTGTCGTAGTTCAGGTTCTCTGTTATCCTGTCCCCTTTACTTAGCAGCTCTGCGGCTATGTACCCGCCCAGCTTTTCCGTCAGCCTCTCGTGTTCCTTCCTGTATTCCTGCAGCTCCTTTATCTGTGATGTTATGCTCTGCGTGAGCTTGTCCTGGTCCACCCCCGCCGCACTGGCCAGAGAACTTATGTCGCCATCAAGCTTCCTCATGTAGTCGACCACTGCGGGCCCTGCCACGTACTCCAGCCTGTTTATGCCATCGTGTATGCGCGACGAGGCTATGACCTTTATTATCCCTATCATCGACTCGCACCCTGCGAGGTGCAGCCCGCCGCAGGCCTCCGCGTCTATGAGCCTGCCCTCGGTATCGTATATCTCCACCATCCTTAGTTCGCTTGCCGGCACCCCGTGCCCCTGGTATATTGAGAAGCCGAACCTCGATTCCGCCTCGCTCCTCGGGACGTACTCTATCTTCACCCTAATCCCGTGCACTATGTACCCGTTAGCTGTGTCTTCTATAGTCCGGACCTGCTCCCCGCTCAGCTTCTCGTAATGGGCTATGTCTATGTGCGCCTTGTCCGCGCTCTTCTTCGCGCCCTCCTGCCACGCGTGCTGGCCGAGCACCTGTCTCGCCGCTGCGCTCATCAGGTGCGTGGCCGTGTGGTGCGCCATCAGCCTCGTCCTGCGCTCCGTATCGACAGAGCAATGCACTGTATCGCCCTCCTTGAAATCCGGCTTGCCATCGAACATGTGGACTATGACGCCGTCTACGCTCTGCACGTCCTTTACGGTGACGTTACCCAGTCCGCCGCGGTCGGCCTCCTGCCCGCCGCTCTCGGCGTAGAAAGGCGTGCGGTCCAATACGGCCATGCTGCCCTTCAACCTAAGCACCTTCGCGTCGGCGTTCACGTTCTCCGTCCTGGAAGTGTAAAACAGCTTGACCGTCTTCGGCATGTCACCGGTCTGTATCTCCTCCATGAGCTTCGGCTGCTTTTTCCTCTCTGCTATGTCGCCCTTTACGATGTTCTCGTAGACGTTCTCCGGAAGCTCTATGCCGAAGCCCTTTTCCGCCGCGACCGCCTTTATGAAGTCGGGCGTTATGCCGTTGCTCTCGTAAAGCGTGGCCAGCCTCTTCGAGTCTATCCGCTCACCCCTGCTTATTATGCCGTCGACTATCCTGCCTGCGTTCTCCTTGCTCTTGGAATACCTCCTGACCTCCGTGTCCATCACGCTTGCGAAGTCGCCGTTGTCCAGGCATTCCCTGAGCTGCGGGTAAAGCGCGTGGAGCTCGTCCGCCTGCAGCTCGGCTATGTCGTTCAGGTCTATGCCAAGCTTGTATTTCTCTATGAAGTCCAGCGACCTCCTGAGTATTATCCTGAGGTTGTAGCCGCCTCCGATGTTCGATGGCAGCGAGCCGTCCGATATCCCGAATAGCAGCGTCCTGGCGTGGTCCAGTATTGCGTAAAACGCCTGCGTGGGCTTTATCTTGTTCTCATAGTCGCCCAAGGTTATGCCCGCCGCCTTCATCAGCTGCTGCTCCTTCTCCCTGACGTTCTTGACCTCGTCTATGTCCAGCGCGCCAGACACCTTGGCGAACCTCTTGAACAGGTCCGTCTCTATCTCGATGCCCAGCCTTGGCTTGAGCCTCCTTATGGTGCTGTCGAAGACAGCTTCGTACGCGGTGTCGTAGCCGGTGTAGAACCACAGGATCCTGCTGTCGAGGCCCCAGCCTACGTCCACGACCCTGCCCTCGAGCTCCTTCACCCCGCCGTTGGCATACTCGAACTGCGTGAAAACGCTGTTGACCAACTCCAGGCCGTTGGCATAGCTCTCCAGCGACGGGCCGAACTCCGAGAAGTCCGGCATCGCCCAGACGTCCTCGTTGTAGACCAGATCCTCCTTCTTCACCCCTATCACGCTCGTCAGCAGCTCGTAGTTAAGCTCTATCGTGCGGTCGCGCCAGTAGCCCTCCTTCGGGTAGTTGAAGGCGTGCTGCCCTGCCATCATGAACGACGTGAAGTGCCTGCCCGTGACGCCCACGTTGTCGGTGTCGCCGAACCTTATGCATATCTGCGGCACCACCAGCGGGTTGGCGCCGTACTCGAAGCTCATCTTGCCGTTCTCTATCCTCTGGAAGTCCTGTATGCTTGCTATGGTGAAGTACAGGTCCTGCCTCCACCTGCTCACGACGGGATAGCTCTTGACCTCTGTGTGGCCGTTCTTCTTGAAGAAATCAGCGAACTTCTTCCAGAACTCCACGTAGCCTATTCCTTTCGGCTTATCCTTGAAGAACGTGTATTCCGAATGCGAGCTGTCCTCGCATACGTCCCTATCCCTTATGCTCCAGAAGTTCTTCCCGCAGAGCCTGCAGGTATGCCTGCTGAAGCCTTCCCTGTTGAAGAGCTCGACCCTGTAGTACTCCTCAGGATTCTTCGAGAAATCCTCCCTAAGCTTTTGCTTGCTCAACATGCTCAAACACCGCCGGCGGCGCATGGCCGTACAGGTTCACGCTACCTTGTCGGCCTTGCAATAGCAGCCGACCCACTCGCCGCTTTCAACATCAAACCTCCTGTGCTCTGGCGCTTTCTTGTTAAGGTACAGTCCCCACGCGTCCTCGACCGCTGCCGGCACGTTAGCCTTGCACGCGTCTAGCCTTTCCTTGCCCATGTCGAACTGCTTCAGCACGGCGTCCGTGCCTCTGTCCCTGTACACGACCCTCGCATCCACTATGCTGCATATCGCGCCGTAAGTCTGCGAATCAGACAGCCCTACCGCATAGGACGACAGCTGTATTTTTTGGTAGAGCGTTATGCCATAAATGCGGTCATCGGAGCTGGGGTACTTGTCGTCTATTATTATGCCAGTGTTCTTGCCGTTCTCGATGCTGCCGGTCATGCTCAGCTGGTCGATCCTACCTACGATCTTGAGCCTGTCATCGAAGATGGGTAGCTCCCTAACTATCGTGGCCATGCCGCTGCTTATCTGCCTCACGATTTCCGGAGTGCTGATCTTGGGCGCGGCTTTGGCGAGCCTCTCATGGCCCTCTGTTCCGACCTTCATCGCGCTTGTAACGCGCTGCCTGCCCAGCATCGAATCCAGCGCTTTCGTCTCGCAGCTGCCCAGCAGGCTCACTGCGCTTATGGCCAGATATTTCCTAGCCGGCGCGCTGTTCTGCATTGCACCGCTTGGCGAATCCATATGTGTAGCTTTGCCCTAATTATCTATATATAGCATTGTGGTCAGCTGATACCTCAGTGCTTTCACCTGCCAGCGCAGGCATAACCTGGCGTAAAAGGCCCTGCGCAATGAAAATATATGAAAATCAGCCCGCCTACTTGTCGTCATAGCCGTTAGGCTCAGTGATCATCTCACTCATCACAGAGGTTTAACCGCTTCAAACTATAAATATATATCATTTGGTCTCCAAAGATTTGATTCGTAAGCGCGCATCGAATCCGCCAATGCGTTCCAGACCGAATTCTGCGCTTCTCCCGGGTGCGTCAATGGATTACAAAAACGATTTTGAGGATCTGCGCATAAAAACTTCCCTTGGCGACATACACGTAAGGCACCATACGGGCGTCAGGCAGAAGCTGGTTTTCCTCCATGGATTCGGAATAAATTCAAGGGCCTGGAGCAGGCTGGTGGCCTTGCTTCCTGATGATTTGGACGTATACCTCATGGATTTGCTCGGCCACGGAGAGTCCAGCGCCCCCCGCATAGATTATACCGTAGAAAAGCAGACAGAAGCCCTCAGGGAGGTCGTGGAGAAGGCCGGCATAAGCGATTGCTACATAATCGGTCATTCGTACGGGGGATGGGCGGTGCTGCTGTATGCTATGAAGGGCTATCCCGCGAAGGGGTTCGTCCTGGAGAATGCGGCCGGCGTGAGGGACCACATCGCCCATCTAGAAAGTACATCGAGCATCGAGGCTTTCAAGGAGAACATGTACAGGATGGCCATGAAGTACGCTGGCAACAGGGACTACGTCATGAGGAGCGTGCTCGATATGGAGCTCCAGAACCAGTCATTAGATTCCGCTGCGCTGTCCGCCATAAGCAAGCCTACGCTGATAATATGGGGCAGCGACGACAAGCTGATAGACAAGCGCAGCGCAGACACACTCAGCAAGGGCATAAGGGGCAGCACGCTCGAGATGCTGGAGAGCGCAGGTCACGATCCGCACTACACCAAGCCTGAACTGGTGAAGGCCGCGCTGCTCAAATTCATAGGGTACGCTTGAAGGCCGCTGCGCTTCCCTGTTGCACAATTATATATAATGATTGCATCAAATATGGTAATGCTTGTGTAGGTGAATTTTTTGGCCGATGCAAATTTGATGAAAAAGAGATACGTAGTATCGGAACTCGTTGATGAAACCCCGGAAGTCCTGCTCATAAGGTTTAAACCGGAGGACGGCAAGGCCATAAACTTCGATCCAGGCATGTTCTTCATGATATCGGGCATAGATGCGGTCACAGGCAAGCCACAGGTCGCCAGGGCGTTCTCGATAGCCTCAGATCCGGTCTCGACAGAAATGGAGTATTACATAGTGAAAGAGCATGGCGGTCATAAAACGCATTTCCTCTCATCGAAGCCAGGGGAACCATACATGATAAACGGGCCGTTCGGCCAGTTCAAGTTCGTGCCCTCAGTCGACAAGAAGGTGGTCTTCATAGCAGGCGGCACGGGGCTGGCGCCTTTCATGTCCATGCTCAGGTATATAGAGAGGACTAAAGCAGGCACCGACGTGGTGCTGCTCTACAGCGTCAAATACCCTACCGAGATAATCAGGAAGCAGGAATTATTCAGGTTCAGCGATTCCCTGAAGTCCAGGATAATAGTCACCGTCACGCGCGCCAAGCCAGAAGACGCCTGGACGGGCGAGTGCAGGCGCATAGACGCGGAGATGATAAAGAAATACGCAGCCGACTACATAGAAAGGGTCTTCTACATTTGCGGGCCGCTGCCTTTCGTGAACTCGATGAAGGATGCAATCAAGTCGCTAGGAGTGAAGGGCGAGAACGTAAAGGCCGACGTCTGGGGCTGAATCACACAGCATATAGCAATCCGATACGCGCATATCCGCATCTAGCTTAGCATCCAATGATGGGTATCTTAAAAGATAAGGGTTTGTGGCAGGCGCCGAATCCGACACCATAATTCAGGTGTCTGGTTCGTGTACAATGCCGAGCGTACAAATGTTTTTATATAAGAGCGTACCGATAAACTAAAGATGTGCCCATGGAATTCGCGCAACTATTGGCGTTCGGGCTAGTGATACTTGCACTAACCATAGCGATAGCGGTTCATAGCGGCAGTGCGCTCAATACTGTAACTACCAAATCCGCTATAAACGCCGGCGCAGTCTCTCAGCAGGAAGGCGAATACGCCTACATAGCAAATCTTGAAAATAACACGGTTTCGATAGTAAATACATCGTCGAACCTTATCATAGGTACAATGATCGGATTCAATGCACCAAGCGGCGTTGCGATTTCGCCTTCTGGAGCATACGCCTACATAGCGGACGATGGTTCAGGCACGGTCTCGATTGTCAATACATCATTTAACCGCGTAACAGGTACGATCTCCGGATTTGATATGCCTGCTGGAGTGGCATTTTCCCCTTCCGGTGCGTATGCTTACATAGCCGACTATGGCAATGACACAGTATCGATAGTCAATACATCATCCAACTCAACCATCGCACTTATAAGCGGGTTCTACCATCCGCGCGGCGTGTCTATCTCCCCATCTGGTTCATATGCTTATGTGGTCAACTCTGGCAATAGTACGATTTCGATGGTAAACACGTCCTCCAGATTAATCACAGGTACCATAACTCCAGAAAACGCAAGCATGAACAATAATCTAATCGACATAGCGTTCTCCCCCTCAGGTTCGTACATGTACGTGACTAATGAGGGTACCGGCTCAGTTCTAATAATCAGCACCGCTTCTAACATTGTAACTGATACAATAAGCGGGTTTGTAGGCCCGGAGGGTGTCGCGTTTTCTCGCTCGGGTGCATACGCCTACGTTACCGATCTTAGCAATAATACTATCTCCATAATAAATACATCATCAAGCAAGGTAACCGGTGTGATACGTGGATTTACAGGTTCATGCGGGGTTGCGTTTTTCAAGCACTGATTTTCCGGCTTACTCAGTATGCACTGCTAAACTCAGTATGCACTGCTAAAAGTACTAATGCTGATGTTCTGCTGCGCGTTGACCGCATATTGCAAGAAGATAAAAAGGGCCTGCAAATGAAATAAGGGGCTACGCCCCTTATAAACCCTTTGCACGGGCGGTTCCCTCCGCAGCAAGCTAGCGGTATCTGAACCGCTCGAATCAGTTGAATTTCAACTGAGTTTGACGCCCAACCTCTTTGTCTTGCATGAACGGTTCATAAGAGACATCCTGCCTTCTGATGTAATTTTTGATGATGT
>JAJZOR010000001.1 GCA_021811435.1 Microcaldota archaeon
CCAGGCTCACCTGGGCCTTGTCGATTATGTCCTTTATGTCGCTCTCGCCCTCTTGGATTGATGGCTTGGTTTCGCCCTGGGTTGGGCTTGGCGCGCCCTTTTGGGCGGCTGACGCTCCAGTTTCCATGATTATATTCCGCATGGATGATTTTTAAGCGTTCTTGACTGCAGGACCTGCGATGCGAGCTCTTAAATACGTTCCATGCCTCAGCGCTATCAATGCAGTTGACAAGGTGTAGAAATGCAACGTGCCGCACCGGCCCGTAAGTTTATTAAACTTTTACAATCAATTATGGGTTGTTACAATGCGCGAAGGACTGTCATCTACGATTTGCAAAAAATGCACAGCTAAACAAAAACCCAACAGGGCCCAGTCATCGATGGAGTACCTTATGACCTACGGATGGGCCATACTCGTAATCGCGATCATAGTTTCTATATTGTTTGCACTCGGACTATTCGGAGGCTCTATAGGCGGCGTTTCGAACTCGTGCATACCTCAGCCAGGATTCACATGCACCAATCCCGTTTACGGTCCCAACGGCATATCATTCAGCATAGGACAGAATTCGGGGCAGTACTATTTTAACGTCCGGGCATTCGTCGCATCACAGAGCGGCTCATTCAACAGCGCAGGTCTGCCGCAGAACCTCACAGGCAACATGGTCAGTATAGGGGAGCTCGCGCCTGGACAGACCGCAACGGTCAACTTCAACAATCTCGGCGCGGCCGGCGCGATGTCTAGCAACGTGCCTGTCGGTTTCCCTTATTCGGGTTACATATGGATAAGTTACTGCATCACTTCAACATGCGCAAACCCCAACTACGCGAAGATCGCGGCAATAAGCGCGAAGGAGAGCGGTGCTAGCGCATTTAGCAGCAATCAGCCACAAGTTGCCAATACCGTATTCTCAGAAAGCAACTTACTCTCCGGTGTTACTTGGGGTATTACCTATAATAGTGTAACGCAAAATGCAATTGCACCTAATTCAATAACATTCGCTAACCCATTTAACTCATTGCCTCTATCATATACTGTTAATCCGGACCCTATAGTTACAGCTTCCGCATGCTATGCTCCAGCCACACCTTCAGGTACTGCGACTCCAGGTAATACTTATACGATTTCTTTCGCGCAATCTCCATGCTCCGTTCCAGCAGAAATTTCGTATTATCTTCCCGTAACATTTACAAATTCCCAGAGCAGCGATACGCTCACGCCGTTCCAGCAGATGTTCACTTTTGACAGCCAATCTTATCAGACATATGAGGCTAGCAATCTAGATAACATAGAATTCTTTTATTCGAACGGTAGTGTAGTATATTCTTGGCTGGAAAGTGGCAATTCAAACAGCGCAGGTCTCACAACATATTGGTTGAAGCTTAATAAAGTGCCAGCGCACTCTTCTATAACAATATATATGGGCTTTGCACCTACGTCGACAAGCTTGTTTAACTCCCAAACGACTGGCGAAGCGCCGCAGCTCTCCAGCACTTATGGGCAATATGATGACGGCAAGAATGTATTTTTTTACTATCAAAATTTTGCTGGCATGCAAATGCCCCCTTCTTGGATTGGCAATGCATCCGTAAATAATGGTTTAGTCGTCCCTTGGTCAAGTTGGGAAACATATGACGGCTACAATGCGTCGCAGTTTGCTACGGCACTTGGCGGCGGCTATATCACGGATTTTTATGTTAATATGCCATCAAATACCACCCCTACATTGTCGGGTGTGGGGTATTTCGCTAACACAACACATGCAGGCAGTATCCACATACCCGAACCTGGTGTAAGTTCGGCTTCACAGGCAGAGCCGACCGGCAACGGCGCCGGAATGTTTTTAGGGAACAGCGGCAATGGCAACAATGCGGGTAGTACAACCGCATATCCAGAACACTGGGATACCGATTGTGGCTGTGGGATAAGCACCTTAAGCTCACCGACCGACACAGGAACCTTTGAATTTTCTATGGAACCGCTCAATGCGTTATTATCCATAAACTATGTTGGCACTGCAACGAATGGCTGGCAAGCAAGTCTGGGGGGCAATAACGACCATCAACCTTGGGCGTACTTAGGTGTAGTTAACATCTATCAATCTTTCCATAACTGGGGGCAGCAAAGTACAATCACGCTATACTGGGTGGGTGTAAGGTCGGCACTTCCAAACAATATCATGCCTAGCCAAGCAACAGGATCTATTGTGACGTCTTGATATAATATCGGTAGTTGAACATCAGTCATAGTTTTAACTGCCATTCTGAACTCGAGTTCAGATGAAAGTTAGCACTACATTTAATCTACGACGGTAAATAGAGCAAATAGGCACCGAAACCTTTATTAATTTGTTTATCTAATTAGATAAACATGGCAATACTCGAAAAGAGAATAAAGGGGCACAGCTACTTTTATGAAGTCCATGGGTACAGAGGAAATGGGAAAGTAAAGCAGTCGATAGTGAGATACTTTGGTAGAGTGGATCCACGAAAGAACCCAGACGCCAAACCTGTGGTCAAAAAGGAACTTGTTTCGACTTATCGATTCGGAGATGCTGCTTTACTATACGTAGCCGCACAGCGCATCAACATGTTCGACGTGGTGAACAGGTACGTACCAAAACGACAAGGGTTGTCTTTAGGCTTAGAGTTGTTTCTCACCGTCGCACACAAATTGTTGGACGACAAACCAAGCTCCACTAACTTGCAGCACTGGGTAAGAACAACGCATCTTCCTTTACTCCTGAACTTTTCACCAGAGTACATAACTGACAACACACAGCAATACCTGATGGGAAAACTCTATAATGAGGAGAGAAATATCGACCACCTGTACAGGATATCCATAGAACTGTACCAGAACGCGCTGAAACTGTTCGGTAAGGAAGACGATATCTACTTCTACGACATAACCTCGACATACTTTGAGGGCAAGTGCTGCCCCATAGCTTTCTTCGGGCACAATAAGGACGGCAAACTCGATAAACTGCAGATAAACATCACGATGATAATGAACGGAAAGTACGGCATCCCTGTCGTGAGCAAGGTCTTCGAAGGCAACGTTAACGACGCCAAGACCGTTTACGGGATGGTTTATTACCCGAAGATGGTAATGAAGAAGGAGAAGTGCCTGTTGATAATGGACCGCGGTTTCGATTCCGAAGACAACGTGAGGCTGATGGATACGGTAGAGTACGATTACATCATAGGTCTGCGCTCGACCCACAAATTTGTCAAGAAACTGAAGAAGGAAACTGATTTTTCATCAGGCAATTGGGAGACGATTGAAAGGGGCGGCGACGATATAAAACTGAGGAAGACAGTGAAGAACCTCTTCGGCAAGAGGAGAATAGTCATTCTGTACTATTCCCCGAAAGTTGCGAGAGAACAGAAGGCAAGAAGGGACTTCAGGATGGAGAACGCAATCGAACGTCTCAAATCCTACGGAGAATTCGCGTCCAGGCGAAAACTCACAGTAGAGAAAGCGAAGGAGATAGTCCAGAGCGTGAAGAAGTATATCACCATAGGGCAGGATGGGGGCAAGGTCATATGGAATGTGGATAAGGTTGCAGTAAACCGTGCAGAAAGAAACGACGGAAAGTTCTGCATAATGACTAACAAGGATATCATTCCGAAGGAGGTATTCGCTCTCTACTTCTCTAAGGATAAGATAGAGAAGGGCTTCAGGCACATGAAGCAGGATGCGAATCTGCGGCCTATATACAAGAGGCTTGCAGATCACGTCGTCGTGGACGTGTTCCTCTGCCATGTTGCGTACCTTCTCATGCGAGTGGTGGAGCACCTTGCGCAGCAGGAAAAAATCGACAAATTTTGGAATGTCTTGTCGTCAGAGGCGCATGTAGTAAGCCTCGTTGAACTGCGGGATAGGCGTACAAGTAATACCGAATTCCAAGTCGTAACAAACAACCAGATTCAGAAGGATATCGTCGACAAGATAGGTTTACAGAGGCAAATACCAGTTAGCACAACAAACGCCAAGATGAGTTCAAAAACATAGGTTACCAGGTTTCCATTATTACAATGGTGACGACCATGGTAAGACGGCTTACAGTATACGGGAAACGAAAGTATGAAGATGATATGGATTGGAAAGGATCAACTCGCTGCACTAGCCACCAACAGTAGCCCCGAAGGAATCACATCTGTATTGGATGGCAACTACGTATACGTTTTAAATTCAGGCGCTAATAAAAGCGTACAATTATATCGACGCCAACACATATTTCTACAGGCATCCCTTTACCATATATAATTGCCATTGCAATTCTGGTTGCATTAATATCTGCAACCTACTACTTCGGCGCAAGAAAAAAACAAGGGCATTGAGGAATGCTACAGTTGGCGCGCAATTGTCTCGGCGTGGTATGTTATGATTAGATCCGCGCCTGCCCTTTTTATTGAGAGGAGTACCTCCAGTGCAGCCTTGTCGCCGTCAATCCACCCGTTCGCCGCCGCGGACTTCAGCATGGCATACTCGCCGCTCACGTTGTAGGCCGCGATGGGGACGTTGAACCTCCTCCTTGCCTCTGAAATGACGTCAAGATAGGCCAGCGCCGGTTTTATCATCACGATGTCAGCGCCTTCCTTGATGTCCAGCTCTATCTCCTTCATCGCTTCCCTTGCATTTGCCGGGTCCATCTGGTACGCCTTCCTGTTCCCGAACTGCGGGGTCGACCCGGCAGCCGACCTGAATGGCCCGTAGAACTCCGAAGCGTATTTCGCGGAATAGCCCATTATTACAGTGTCCTTGTAACCTGCAGCGTCAAGCCCTCCCCTGATCGCAGCGACCTGTCCGTCCATCATGGCGCTTGGAGCCACCACGTCTGCTCCGGCCCTCGCGTACGCTACTGCGGCCTTGGATAGAAGCGGAAGCGTCATGTCGTTGTCGACGCCTGTGCCCCTGATTACGCCGCAATGGCCGTGGTCTGTATATTCGCAGAGGCAGACGTCGGCCATCACCACGGTGGAGGGCACTGCGTCCTTTATGGCGGATACCGCTTTGGGTATGATCCCTTCATCCGAATACGCCGCGGTGCCTAACCTGTCCTTATGCCTGGGTATGCCGAACAGAAGCACGGATTTTATCCCGATTTCAGCAAGAGCAGAAACGTAATCGCCCACCTTGTCCGCAGAATAGCGGTTTATGCCAGGCATGGATGCTATCGGCTCTACAATCCCCTTTCCGTATCTGACGAATATTGGAGCGACCAGCTCTCCTGCGCTGAGTTTGGTCTCGCTCATTAGGCTCCTCAGTCCCTCGCTGCCCCTTAGCCTCCTTGATCTTGACTTGATTTCCATTTAATCATCCGGTAAGCGAAATTACTTTGACATTCTAGAGCCCTTTAAATGCGTCTGCAGCTGCTTCGATTGTTTTTCTGACGTCATCTTCTGAATGCGCAGACGAAACGAACCATGATTCCAATCCCGAAGGCGGCAGGTACACGCCGCAGTTTATCATGCCCCAGAAAAACCGCCTGAAACTGGACTGGTCGGCCGCCTTGGCCTCGGAGAAGTTGGTCACGCCGTTCCCGGTGAAGAACATGCTCAGCATAGACCCGACTCTGTTGACCCTTACCTGCACGCCGGCGCTTCCAGCGGCGTCGGTTAGCCCTTGTTCCAGCATAGCCGACACCCTTTCGAGCTTCCTGTATGTGGCGGCGTTCAGACGCGAGAGCACGGCCAGGCCGGCTGCCATGGCGACTGGGTTGCCGGAAAGCGTGCCTGCCTGATAGACCGGGCCCTCAGGCGACACGAGCCCCATTATTTCCTTGCGGGCTCCGTATGCCCCCACGGGGAAACCGCCGCCGATTATCTTGCCCAAGCATGTGATATCAGGCTTTATGCCATAGAGCTTCTGTGCACCGCCCACGCCCACCCTGAAGCCAGTGATCACCTCATCGAAAATCAACAGGGCACCGTTTTCCTTGCACAAGCCATGCACCTCGTTAAGAAATCCGCGATTCGGGGGCACGACGCCCATGTTGCCGACCACGGGTTCTATTATGACCGCTGCAACCTCCCCGCCGTTGCTCTTGAATGCGCTTTCCAGGGAACGCGCATCGTTATAGGGGACGGTTACTGTATCATTGGTCGTGCTTTGCAGCACTCCGCGCGATGCCGGTATGCCTAAGGTCGCCAGACCTGAGCCCGCGCCCGCAAGGAAAGCGTCGGCGTGCCCATGATAGCAGCCTTCGAATTTTATTATCTTTCTGCGCTTTGTATAAGCTCTGGATAGGCGCAGCGCTGACATAGTAGCCTCGGTGCCTGAATTCACGAAGCGCACTTTTTCTATCGACCTTATGCGCTCGCATATTTTTTCTGCCAGCATCAGCTCTGGGACATTCGGGGCGCCGAAGCTGGAACCGGACTTTACCGCCTTGACCGCTTCCGCAACGACGCAGGGATTTGCGTGCCCGAGAATCAGGGCACCCCAGGAACAGACATAATCCAGAAGGCGATTGCCGTCAGCATCCCATATCCACTGCCCGCTGCCCCTTCTGATGAAGAGCGGATCGCCTCCGACGGCCTTGAACGCTCTTACAGGGCTGCTCACCCCCCCTGCCATTGCGCGTGCCGCCCTGGAGTACAATTTTTTGGATTTTGAAAATCTCATAGCTCTAACACCGCTACGGCGCCAGCCCAATCTCGCCGGCGCATATCCTCGGGTAAATGCACGCTGGGTCGGATGCGGTCGGGCTGTGTTCGGAATAGTACGCCCTTGACCTGCTGCCGCCGCAGATCCCCTTGAACTCGCATTTGCCGCAATAGCCGTCGAGTTCCCTTGCGCGTATGCCTTTCATCACAGTACTGCCCCTATAGACTTCGACAATGTCGTCGGTCCTGACATTGCCGAGCTTTATCGGCAGGAAGCCGCCGGGGGATATGGTGCCGTCGTTTGCCACGAACAGTATGCCGTCCCCGTCCAGGGTGCCGCGCGGGGCGATGGTGGACTCGTATCGCGGCGTGCCCTCGAGCTCCACCAGTTCTGAATGCAGATGTGAGTAAAACCCATCTTTCCAATAAGCGCCTCTTTCGGCCCTCATCTTGGCCACCCTCCTTTCGAACGGAGCCTCTACCGTCCTTATCACCACGCCGTAACGCGATGCATCATAAAGGAAATTGCATACGCCCTCGTACTCAGCTGGGCTTATGTCTTCGATTTCCGCTCCGCGGCCCACCTTTATCAGGAAGAATACCTCCCACACTTTGACGCCGAGACCTTTTATAAGGTTGAATATCCTGGGAAGCTCCCGGACGTTGCTCTTCATAACTGTAGTATTCACCTGTATGCCCAAACCTATATCTACGGCATTCCTGATCGCCTGCAGCGTGGCATCGAAGGTCCCGTCAACGGTCCTTATGCCATCGTGTGTCTCCCTGACCGCACCGTCGAGGCTCACGGATATGGAGGCGGCACCGGAATCACGGAGCTTCACCATGGCTTCGCGGGTCAACCTGTCAGTTACTGCCGGGGATACGGCGAACTTCACGCCTCTCTTGTTCGCATGCCCCATCAGCTGGAATATGTCATCCCGCATCAATGGATCCCCGCCGGTGAGCACCATCACAGGATAAGGAGCTCCGAATCCAGTCATCCTGTCTATGAGCGCTATGCCTTCATCCGTAGTCAACTCTCCCGGCAGCGCGGTGTGTATCGCCGATGCCCTGCAATGCCTGCACGCGAGCATGCATGCTTTCGTTGTCTCCCAAAATACAAGTATGGGCTTTTGCGCAAACGTCGGCGTCCGCGCGGTTTTCGTTTCTCCATCCATCAAAAGACCATTTAAATGCCGCTTATATAGCTGATCACTTTCTGCGCGACTGCCTCCGAATTGCTTATGCAGCTCGCTATGCCTACGCCGTTGCTCCACGCCCCTGTCATGAATATGCCGCTATATCCTTCTAGGCGCCTGCGCAGGTCGTCGAGCCTTTCCCTGTGCCCGACCGTGTATTGCGGCATTCCCATGTCCCAGCGGTGCACTACGCCGAACAGAGGCTTCCCCGTTATGAGCGCGGCTTCCTTCAGCTCCACCTGGGCCGCGGATATCAACGCGTCGTCGTCGAGAGCGAATGCGTCGTTAGAATAAGCCCCGTTGAAGTAACACCGCACCAGATCGTAGCCTTCCGGCGCCCTGCGATTCCATTTTGACGAACTCCACGTGACGGCGCTAAGCAGCCGGCCCTCCCTATGCGGCACAAGGAATCCTGAGCCTGTCATTTTGTCGGATACGCCGGCGCTCCTATAGGCAAGCGATACTGTAATCAGCGGCACGTACTTGATGCCCCCAAGCAGCGCGGCTACGCCCTTATCGAAAGCCTCGATTATCTTGCCGGCCTCGTACGCTTGGGTTGCGAAGACCACTGCATCCGCCAAAACAGGCGCATCGCCGTCTATTTCGACCAGATACTTCGGCATGGAGGTTTCCGCGCGCGCTATCCTGCGGACATTCTTGCCTAGGCGTATGTTTTCCAGGCCTACTGCAGCGGAAAGCGCGCTTGTCAATTCCGCCATGCCGTTTGCAAAAGACTCGAAGCGGACATCCTTTTTGTGCGCGGCGGTTTCTTTGGCGCGCGATGCGAGTATTAGGCTGCGGTGCTTGCGCTCGATTTCCTCCAACACGGGGAACGCGCATCTGAGGCTCGTATGCCCCGGGTCGCCCGCATGGATACCTGCCAGTAGCGGCTCTGCCATACGGTCGTATACCTCCCTGCCGAACCGCCTGCACACGAAGCTGGCTGCGTCCTCGTCGCTGTCGCCGCTTTTTTTCGGGACAAGCACCTCCATTGCGGCCCTCGCCTTGCCCAATGGCGATATCATGCCGGTGGAGAGCAGGGGCGCCAGCTTGGCCGGCAGCATCAACCTCATGCCATCCGGTAATCTCTCAAGCTTGCCATCGAGCAAAACGGATACGCCTTCGCTGCCTGCCTTCGGTTCGATGAGGTCGCGCCCGATGCCGAGTTCTCCGCAGAACTCCTCAAACTTCTGCCTTTCTGCGACAACGGAATCGGGGCCGGCATCTATAACGAATCCGTTCACCTTATCTGTCACTATTTTGCCGCCCGCAGTCGCACCCCTCTCGAAAACAATCAGGCTTATCTCCGCTCCCCGCTCCCTAGCCAATTTTTTGATGTGGTAGGCAGCTGCCAATCCGGAAATTCCTGCGCCTATGACCGCCACAGTTCTCATTCGCGCACCTCATTTGCGTTTACGCCGTAGATCTCCTTCAGCATCGCTATCCTTTCCGGATCGCCTTCGTCTATGATTCTCTTTATCCTCCCCACGTGCCCGGCGAGGATGTTGTTCGCCAAGGATCTGGTAAGGTCGTCCACCGTGCCGCTGTGGGCGCCGCCAATGATTTTTATCGCCTTGTCGCGCTCGGCCTTCCTCGCCGACTCGGCGCTGACGTAGATGCGCGATATTACATCCTCTGCATCCATGAATCTCAGCTTCTTGACTGCGTAGCCCAGGTGCTCGTCTATTATGCGGTTGGCCTGGGATATGTCCTTTTCCCTAAGCTCTACGTTCCTGCATATGTAACCCTTGAGCTGCTCCATGCCTATGTAATCCGCTACGCCGCGAGCGTCCACGTTCCTGGGGTTCCCGAGGTCGATCACTATCTTTGGGCGGGCGGCGGGCCTAGCCATCCGCAATACGGGCTTCGGCGATGACACCGCGGTGACTATGGACTCGAACGCGGCTGGATCCAGCTTCGACAGCTCGATGTAGCTCGCGGAAAAGAGGTCAGCCAGCGCCTTGGTCCTGCGCGCGTCCCTGCCGGACACCGTCACCTCGAGCTTGGAGCCTTTCAGGCATTCCAATACGCCGCGCGCCATGCGCCCCGTCCCCAAAACGCATACGTTCTTTACGTCCTCCCTTGCAACCAGTATCTTTGCTGCAGCCTGCGGCATTGATGCTATGCCCTTTGCCACCCTTGTCTTCTCCCGCACGCTCTTGCTGGCGCTAAGCGCCTTCATGAATACGTAGTTCAGCGTCTTGCCGCATGTCCCGGCCTTCTGCGCGGCGCCGAAGGCTTCCTTCACCTGCCTCTGTATCTCCTGCTCACCGACGACCATTGAATCCAGGCCGGCGCAGACCCGCATGAGGTGCCGTATAGAATCCTTGCCGTCCAGGAAGAACACCCCGTGCGCGCCTATGGACGCGGCCAGGGCCGAGAAACCCAGCTTCGCAGATTCTGCGGATGCCACTGCCGCGTATACCTCCAGCCTATTGCACGTCTTCAGCACCACGTACTCGCTGACCCCTATGCTTTCCATGCGCTTGGCCAGGAATCCGGAATCAAGGCGGGTCCAGCGCTCCAGCTCCGCCAGCTCCATTTTTTTGTAGGTCGCATGCACGCTAACAATCTCCATCCAACCATCTACCATGTTTTTATCCGCTCAACTGACTGCATCACCGCACTGCATGACATCATAAACGCCTCTCCAGCCCGTCGAGCATGTCTTTGAACGTGTAAGTTTCGGGCACGACGTCTGCCCTCAGGCCCAGCCCTTCCAGGCGCTTCGCCGTCGTAGGGCCTATCGCTGCGATGACCGCCTTGGAGAGCATTTCCCTCGTTTTCTGCGCCCCTATCTGCCCCTCCAATATCTTGAACATGTTCTCCGCGGCCAGCGGGCTGCCGAAAGTCAGGGCATCCACTCCGCCGCACGACATCTTCTTTATGAAAAGCCGCGCCCTTTCCGGTTCGCGCGGCACGCGCGTGCAGTATGTAGGTATCTCCGTCACTTCCGCGCCCAGTAGCGCCAGCCTTGATTTCAAGTCGCTTTTAGCGGACTTGTTCCTGACCAGCGCGATCCTCTTCCCGACAATGCCGGACTTGCCCAGGAGCTCCGCGATGCCGTCAGAGCTGTACCTCTGCGCCACGGCATCTACGCTCAGCCCGGCCGAAGCCAGCTTCTGCGCGGTTTGGGAGCCTATGGCTACAATACTTGCTTTGCCCAAATTGCGCCGCACGTCCTTGAAGCCCAACCCGAGCGCTATCTTCGAAAGGTATACGAAAGCGTTCCAGCTCATGAACACTATGATGTCTATTTTGCCGCTGCCGGATTCATCCATTAGCAGCGACACGGCCGTTTCGCTGCGCGCTTTCCTGAACCTCACCGTAGGGAAATAGAGCGGTATGCCCCCCCTGCTGCGTATCATGCCCGCGGTCTCCCCCTGCGATTCTTCGGCTCTCGTAACCGCTATCACCTTGCCATCCATCATTATACCGCCTCGGCTTTCCTGGCACCCCATCCGGCTATCCAGCCCATCGCGCCGCGATCCATAAGGGTCTTGCCTACCCGCTTGGCCAGTTCCTCGGCCGTTGCGGCTGCGCCGGCAGCCGAATATGACATTGCGCCAGTGCCTTTTGGCGAGAATACCGTGCAACTGAGCGCAAGCCTTCCCCTGCTTGCGCGGCCCAGCACCCCGACAGCGGCTTCGCATCCGACGCCCAGAAGTGATGCAAGCTTCCGTTCTGCGGAAACCTCATATCGCGATTCCGTGTGGTCGATCTTTTTCAGGGAGCCGAGTATGTCGGCCCTGTCTGCCGACGCGACCACGGCCAGCGCGCCCTGTCCGGCTACTGGCATGAACTCGTCCAGCCCCAGCACCTGCGCGACCTTATCCTGCAGGCCGAGCCTGTTGACCCCTGCCTCGGCCAGTATCAGCGCGTCGTATTCGCCGCGCTCCATTTTTTTTATGCGCGTTTCCACGTTTCCCCTTATGGCTTTCGCCCTCAGGTCCGCCCTGGACCGCTTCAGTTCGGCGATCCTTATTATGCTGCTCGTCCCTACAATCGCGCCGGGCTGGAGGTCGTCAAGGCCCACAGAGCCTCTTGATATCAGGACGTCGCTGGGCGATTCCCTCATGGGCACAGCCGCTATTACGAGGCGCCTGTCAATCGCCGTCGGTAGGTCCTTCATGCTGTGGACCGCGAAGTCGACTTTGCCGTCTATGACGGCCTCGTTTATCTCTTTGCCGAAAATGCCGTCGCCGGCCATTTCAAAAATCGGGCTTTTCTGGTTCAGGTCGCCGCTCGTCTTTATGACTTTAGGCTCTAACGCGATGCCAGGCTCGGCCCTGCTAAGCAGATCAGACACTATGGCGGTCTGCATCAGCGCCAACCTGCTTCCCCTAGTTCCGATTAAAAGTTTGCCCAAGCGTCACACCCCGTTGTCCTGCGCGGACTCCAACCCTTCGATCACGATAGAAGCCAGAGCGTTGATGAAAGAGGCGGACGCATTAGGAGTGCCGACGCGGTGGATATCGGCGCCGCGCTGCCTGAGCGCGGATACGCATTCTATGTCTATGTCGTACAGCGTCTCGAGATTCTCTGTTACAAAGCCTATCGGCGCTATGATTATGCGCGTGCCGCGTTCTGCGGCCAAGTCCGCCGCCCGCTCGCCCACACTCGGTCCGAGCCAGCCCTTGCCGCTGGCGCTCTGGAAGGCTAGCGACCAGCGCTGCAGCCCCATACTTGCTGCTATAGCCTCGCACAGTTCCCTGAACTGCGTCGGGTATGCGTCGCCGTGCTCGAGAATAGACGCCGGCAGGCTGTGCGCCGTGAACAGTATGTGTGTGTCGTCGGTTGTTGCTCCTATGCTTTTCATCTTGGCACCTATCGCATCCGCCCAGACGCCCACAAATGCCGGGTCCAGGTGCCACTGGCCCGCGAAATGCACTGCTGGCTTGCCGCCGGCGGCCGCGGTCGCGGCCAGGGCGGACCTGTAGCCTCCGATGCTCGTCTGCGAATAGAAAGGCGTCATGGGCAGCGCAAGTATGCCATTGACTTCATCGCGGGACAGGTTTTCTGCCGCAGAGGCTATGGTCGGCTCCCAGTGCAGCATGCCAATATGTACTGTGACATCGGCGCCCCTGGATTGCAGCGAGCCCTGCAGGGCGCTGGCCTGCTGGGCGGTTATGCCGTTGAACGGCGAGGTGCCGCCTATCGCCGCGTATCTTTTCCTGAGCCGCTCTGTCTCCTCCGGGGTCGGCCTTGCGGCGGAGCCCGGCCGTGCGTGGCCGGCCTTTATGTTACATAGGTAGCGCTCGATGCCTTCGGGCGAGTCCGGCGATCCGTATCCCATTAGCAATACTCCGGTTGTCATGCGATCACGTCTCGGTGGTTTCGTGCACCATCTTGACCAGCCTGGCTGCGTTGCCTATCGGCGTGTTAGGGAGCATCCCGTGCCCCAGGTTGAATATGTGGCCCGGCCTGCCGGCCGCGCCGTCGAGTATGCCGAGCGCGCGCTTCCTGATGACCTGGAAATCGCAAAGCATTAGCGTGGGGTCCAGGTTGCCCTGCACGGAAACCCTTCCTAGGCGCGCCCAGGCATCCGCTATGCCGATGCGCCAGTCGACGCTTATAGTATCGGCTCCGACCTCCTTGAGCATCTCGAGCATCCCTGACGTGCCGGTGCTGAAGTATATCGTAGCGGCGCCGGTCTTGCGGAGTTCTGCAAAGAGGCGCTTCAGGTACGGAAGCGCGTATTCGTCGTAATCCTCCGGGCCCAGGACGCCTGCCCAGCTGTCGAATATCTGTATGGCTTCTGCTCCGCTCTCGACCTGTGCCCTGGCGTAGGAGGATATCGACCTGACCAGCGTGGCCATGAGTCCCGGCCAGAGCTCCTGCTCGGAGTGCATGAAGCCCTTGAGCCGCACGAGGTCCCTGGTGAGGCTCCCCTCGATCATGTAGCTGGCCAGTGTGAACGGGGCGCCTGCGAACCCTACTATGGCTGCCGCATCGCCGATGGATTTCTTCGAACGCCTTATCGTCTCCATGACGTAGCCCGTATCCCTGTACGGGTCTATCTGCCTTAGCGCATCTAGGCCCGCCTTGTCCTTGATCGGGTTATTTACTACCGGACCGCCGTGGCCCAGAGTGAACGAGACGCCCATTGCCTCCAGGGGGGTCATTATGTCTGCAAATACTATGGCGGCGTCCACGCCAAGGAGCTTGACCGGCAGCGTGGTTATGGCGGAGCTCAGGGAGGGGCTCTTGTATATGGCGGCGATGCTGCGGCCGCGCCTCAGCGCCCTGTACTGCGGCAGGTACCTGCCGGCCTGGCGCATGAACCAGACCGGCGTGCGCTCGGTCTTCCTTCCCTTTGCCGCCCTCACCAATATGCTTTCTTTCTTTGCCATTGATTGTGCACCTGATGCACCTATTGCCTTTGACGCATCGCGGTTTGCGCGTGCATCATGCAGTATAGCGCCTCTTCGCCCAGTGACAGCGCGTGCCATCTCAAATCCAGGGCATGGTTATTTGATCTGGCGCGGCTGAAAGCGTGCGGAAGCGCCATCTCAGTTGACAGCATCCGAAGAAGTTTAGGGTTGAAACACCATAATACGGTTAGTATGAAACTAGTTTCACTATGCATCCGCATCTGTCTGGGCCATGCAACTGCCATGCAGGCAGGGTTGACAGACACTTATAAGAGTTTAACGACAAAATACCGTATGGAGGTGGTGCGATGATAAACGTTGGCTTGTATTATTCTGTCAAGCGGGGGCACGAAAAGGAGTTCGAGGGGTATTTCGCTAAGGCTATCGAAGCGCTTAAGGCCGCCGGCGGCGGGTTTTTGTCCGGGAAGTTATATAAGGAAGTCTCCAACGAGAGCGAGTATATGATTTATACCGAGTGGGAGAGCATCGGCGCATTCGAGTCTTTCATAGCCAGCCGCGATTTCCATGAAGCCACGGAATTCGGCAAAACGATACTCGAGGGCAGGCCAAGGCACAGGATATTCACTAGCGCCTGAGGCAACTGGGGCAGGGACGGCGTAAAAGGTAATTAGATGAGGATGGCGAAGTTAACGACCACAACGCGCTTTTCGCTGATCGGGGGCGCGTTCATATTGGCTGGAGGCGTGCTCAGCCTTCTAGGCTTGCCATCCGCGCTGGACATCGCAGGCGGCTATCTTACGGTCGCATCACTTGGAGGCATGAGCTACTACAGCGGTGCCATAGGGGTCCTGAGCGGGATGGCTCTTATACTCGCATCGCTCTTCATAGACATGCGCACGCTCAACAGGATACAGACCCTGGCTATAATAATACTGACATTCTCGATAACAAGCCTGATAGACGGGGGCGGGTTCTTGATAGGATTCGTGCTGTCGTTCGCCGGTGCGCTGGATGCGGGGTTTGCTTATTACCTAGTCGCCAAGGGCGCTCTGCACAGCGCGCAGAATGGGGGAGTCGCCGGCGCGAATCAGGGCAGGAAGGCGGCTCCGGCGACGCGGGATGCCCAGCCAAAAGCGCGATCCGGCCTTAATGCGGACGAGCGCAGGCTCTACGACTTGATAGTGCAGGCAGAGGGCTCAATGTTCCAGGCGGAGCTCGTGGAGAAGAGCGGCTTTTCCAAGGTAAAGGTGAGCAGGATCCTGGACAGGCTTGAGGGCCTGGGGCTTGTCGAAAGGAGGCGCCGCGGCATGACCAACATGGTAATATTGAAGGGCGGAGCTTGAGCTAAGGCACGCCGCATAATAGCACGCTATGCACAGACGCGGTCTTGCTCTATTATATTGTATAATGAATGCGGGTGCTGGCCGTGCAATGCGCGGCACGCAGCGTTTACACGGCAGATTTTTTGAAGGAAAACGCTGCATGGCGGTTTTTTGGAAAGGATTAAATATGTACCAAGTCGATAAGATAAAAGCGGTTTGATGGAGCTTGGGAAAGCACCTGCAAAAATGACTAAGGACACGGTAGAGCAACTGTACGAGCTTGGGGTCAAGGCAACCTCCGATATGGAGGCCGTTACGGAATATTATCAGGATACGGAAGCTACACCGCAGTTGGTCATGGACCTTCAGATGGCGCAGGCGCCCATAGCTTTGGGAGGGTTTTTGGGTAACGAAGGAGGGAATGGAAACAGCGGAACAGCGCCGGGATAATGGCGGCATTGCGGATGCGATGATGCGGTTTCCGTGGCGCATCGCATTCGAATCGGATGGGCCCGCGATCCGTGCGCTGCAATGGCTTCGACGTCATCCGATGCAATTTTTGAAGCAAGGTAAACGGTAAAAAGGAAAACTTTAAATACATTAAAACCAGCTTAATTAGTTTAATAAAATTAAGGTGTAGCGAATGGCAATAGATGATAGTCATAACACAAATGCTGTACAGATGCTGATGGAGGAACAGTCGAACATTGTCCTTGCGCCTTATCACAGGACAATTGAGGAGATAGAGAAACTGCCAGTCATAGAGACGACGAAGACCGTCTGTCCCGAGTGCAAGCTGATAGTTGACGGGACAATCTACAAGGACGCGGACAACGTGATGATAAGGAAGTACTGCCCAGAGCACCAGTGGACCATAGAGAAGTACTGGGAGGACTACGACATGTACATGAAGATGAGGCGTTACAATTACTTCGGGAGGGGATTCGACAACCCGAACTACATCACCGAGACGAAAGGGGCGAACTGCCCATTCGACTGCGGGATGTGCGAGAGGCACAAGTCGCACACGGGCCTGGCCAACGTAGTGGTCACGAACAGGTGCCACCTCAGCTGCTGGTACTGCTTCTTCTACGCCAAGGAGGGGGAGCCTATATACGAGCCGAGCCTGGACGAGCTGAAGCACATATTCCACAATCTTAGGAGCCAGAAGCCCATACCGGCAAACGCAATCCAGATAACCGGGGGCGAGCCCACGATGCATCCGCGCATAGTAGAGATAATACAGGCCGCGAAGGAGGCTGGTTTCGACCAGATACAGTTGAACACCACCGGCATAAACATAGGGCTCAACCCGGAGCTAGCCTACAAGGTCAGGCATGCCGGGACAAGCACGCTCTACATGAGTTTCGACGGCGTCAGCAAGCGAGCCAACCCGAAGAACCACTGGGAGGTGCCGCTCACGCTGCAGGCGCTCAGGAAGGCAGGGCTCAGCGCAGTGCTGGTGCCCACTGTGATAAGGACGATAAACGACCACGAGCTCGGCGCCATGATAAACTTCGCGCTAAACAACACCGACGTCATAAGGGCCGTAAACTTCCAGCCGGTGTCGCTCGTAGGCAGGATGCCGACCCGTCTCAGGGAGAAGCAGAGGATAACAATACCAGGCGCGATAAAGCTCATAGAGGAGCAGACCGGCGGAGTGATAAGGAAGGACGACTGGTTCTCAGTGCCTTACGTCGGCGGGATAAACAAGTTCATAGAGGCGCTCAGCGGGGAGTACAAGTACGACCTGTCGATCCACTTCGCGTGCGGCGCTGGCACCTACATATTCCTGGACAGCGATAACAAGGTCATACCGATAACGCGTTTCGTGGACGTGAACGGGCTGGTCGAGCACTTGCAGAGAGCGGTCAACGAGATGGAGGGGAAGAGCAAGGTCTCCAGGAAGGCGATCGCAATCAAGACGCTCGCCGAATTCAAGAAGTTCGTCGACGCAGAGCACCAGCCCAAGAGCGTGAACTTCGCCAAGATGATGATGTCTGTGCTGCTCAAGCGCGACTTCGCGTCCATGGGCAGGTTCCAGATGAAGACGCTCTTCCTTGGCATGATGCACTTCCAGGACGAGTACACCTACGACATACACAGGGTAGAGAAGTGCGATATACACTACGCGATGCCGGACGGCGAGGTGCTGCCGTTCTGCACGTTCAATGTCTTCCCGGAAGTTTACAGGGACAAGGTGCAGAAGCAGTACAGCATACCGGCCAAGGAGTGGCAGGACAACCATGCCTCATGGGACTATGGTAAGGACAAGTACATAAGGGACGTCAAGCAGCTTGAGGCATCGGCCGTTTACAGGAAGACTTACGGAACGCTTGTGGACTATTTCGGCATGCCTGTCAACGGAGGCAAGGGCGTTAAGAATTTCGCTAACGAGGCATTTGCACAGGAAGCAGCGGCGCAGGCCAAGAGCCCTGTCACGGAAGTACATGTGGATGAAGGGGACTCATGCGGATGTGGAAGCGGCGGCGGAGCATGCGGGTGCGGCAAGGAAGAGGCGCCTGCGGGCGACTCTTGCGGGTGCGGCGGGCAGTGAGCGTTACCGATTAGGCATGCGGGTGCGTTTTTATGGACCATGGCAATTTCACGGCTTCAGTGGGACAGGAACAGGTGCAGAGCACAGACTTCGACCAGTACGTAGAGGAGAACGGGAAGAAGTATAGGGTGCCGTACAGGATCATAAAGAAGGCGGTATTCAACGACGTAAGCAGGAAGGAGCTCGTAGACATACCTCACGCCGCAAGGCTCCAGTACAGGCTCATGCTTCTCGACCCTATACTAAAGGCGAGGGTGGATTTCACAAAGGGCAGGATAATAGTGCTGTACAACCCAAAGACAGCCAATAACAACAAGGAGAAGATGGGCTTGGACGATTTGATAGACGTCCTTTCGGCGCAGGGGATACATCCAGACAGGAACAGCATAGAGGACACGGACTACGATTACTACCATGATTTCTATTCTTACGCATACCAGCCAGCCAGCATAAGGGAGCATCCGCCGTACGCCTACACCGAGGATGAGTGGAAGCGGATGAAGCCGGAATGGGAGGCAGGTATGAAGGAGAATGAGGCTAAAAAGATCGAGAAGTTCCACGCCTACCAGCAGCAGTACCTCATAGACCATCCCGATGTAGCAGGCAAGATAGTGGAAGGCTGGACGCCTCCGCCAGAGCAGAAGAACAAGTCAACCTTCGGCAGGCTCTTCGGCTCCAAGAAGAAGCCGAATGGGGAGAAGGGGTTCTGGTTCCACGGCATATGAAGGCTGCAGCCTTGCATACCGAGGGTGTGCGCTTGCGCCTTTCGCAGTAACGTGTTGACATGCCCAAAGGAGTCGTTTTATTTGACGTCCTTAACACCCTTGTAAAGGAGGCCAAGGACGAATCTGGCTTCCTGGCAGAGGCCATAAGGGGCATATACGGCTTTTCCGTTGATGTCAAGGAGAGCGACTACGACGGGGTGGCGATGCAGGAGGCCATCGAGGCGATCCTGCTGCGCAACGGCGCCGAGAAGGATTACATAGAGGGCGGGCTGCGCAGGATAATGGAAGAGCTGCCATATTCATACTACAATGTGGCGGGCCATGACAGGATTATTGCCGAAAATGGCGCAAAAGAGGTTCTTAACGGGCTGCGGAGGGACGGGTTCGATCTGGGCATAGCGACCGGCGCCGCAAAGGGCATGGTGGCCAACATGTTCGCGCGCGCGGAAGTCGACTTCAGCATGTTCAAATTCGGGGTGTATGGCGACGCAGGCAAGACCATGGGGGACATAATGAAAGTCGCAGCTGAGACCGTGCCAAAAGACGCAGGAGTGAGCATAGACAGGGTATTCGTCGTAAGCAGCGCGCCAGCAGTTGTTGCAGCGGCGAAGGCCGCTGGGCTAACGCCGATAGGCGTGCACCTTGGTAAATCCACGGAGGCTGAGCTGTCTGGGGCGGGGGCCAAGGCCGTAGCGAGAGACTTCTCCGACAGGAAGACGATTAGGAAGGTGCTGGAAGGCTGATTTTAGGTATTGCACGCTACTACGCCGCCAGTTGCACCGCAGCACCAATTAATCGGTTTATGCCTTGCAGCTCAGATGTTGTATTCGATTTTGTCTATTAGCGTGATCTCCGCGCTTATGACCGGCTCCTCGAGGCCGAAGTTGGACAGAACGGCGGGGTGCAGCTCACCGAAGACCGCGACCTGCTTGCCTTGCGCTATCACCTGCGCGCACCTGCCTTCTATGAATGCAGGGTCACTGAACGCCTTTATCTCGTAATTTTCTATGCCGAGATGCCCGAGCATGGATATCACCGCCCCCTTCGCCTCGGAGAAATACGCCTTGGAATGCTCGCTCACGAAGGCCAGGTGGCTGGACTCTATGAGCCTGGACTTGTCCATCCTGAACACGCTGCCGGACTCGAAAAGCCTCTGGGGCATGCGCTCGTGCGCGGAATAGCCCAGGCTCTTCAGCAGGCCTGGCAGTATAGACGTCCTCAGCATCGTTATGTTCTCAGTCTTGGAGTACGCTATGCCCACTACATCATCTTTCCTGTACGGCCTCAGCATGTTATCGAAATTCACCCTCTCGTTCGTCAGGTACGTGTTCAGTGCCTCGGAGAAACCTATGCCGAGCATGTGCAAGGCTGCGCTGTCGGTGAATTCCCTGAGGTCCTCGGCCAGCCCGTCCGAGAACCCCACGACCGGGACCGGGGATATGTTCTCATACCCGTATGAAATTGCCAGGTCCTCTATGACGTCCTGGTCGTTCAGCACGTCCAGCCTGTATGGCGGTACGTAAACTAGGATGGAATCGCCGTACTTAGCCGAGAAGTACCCTGCCCTGTTCGCCAGCGATATTGCCTGGTTGCCGTCTATTGAAACGCCTAGGGTCTTCGATATGCGAATGCCCCTTATCTTGATCTCCCTGGGCGCCAGCTCTGGCGACACGACCTCCGCGTCGCGGTACTTTATCCTGCACGGGTAAACGTCCGCGCCGGAGTCGACCATGGAGCATGCGATGAGGTTGGCTACCTGCATGACAGTATTGCGCGATGTGCCGGTTATGTCGATGAAGATGTTCCTTGTTTCCGTGGTAGCCTTCGTGGACTCCGAATTCGTTATCGGTATCAGCGCCAGTATCTTTTCGCCGTCAGACAGGAATGGCATCATGGCGCGGCGCGCGCGGTCGCGGCTTATCGCGCCGCCGTACGCCACCCCCTTCGGATGCCTTTCCACTATCTCGGAAAAGCTCATCTCACCGCTTAGGCCTAGCGGGACGAACCTTCCGTCGGCCGACGCGTCGTATGTCAGCCTCCCCTTTATCGAGTCGAGGTCATAGACGCCCATCGAGAACTTGGCCCTCCTCCTGCCGTAGGTATCGCCGAGCTTCTCGGTGAAGTTGATCAGGTACTTCAGCCTCTCGCCCGACAGGTCTATGCCCTTGGCAGCCAGACCGGCTATGTAGGGCCTGATCTTCGCCACGTTCTTGGTGACCGTTATCTCTATTTCAGGCTCGTGCTGCAGCACGTACTCCTTGTCCTTCGGCGCAGTCTTGCCGGAGAACAGCTTCAGAGCACGCACCAGCCCGGTGAAATCGAGCAGATCGGGCCTGTTGGGCGTTATGTCGATTGCAATCTCCTCGCCGGACAGGGCCTCCACCTCCATCCCTATCCTGGGTATTGCGTCGACCAGGGAATCCTTGCTTATGCCATTTGCCGCGAAATCCTTCAGCGAGAAAGTAACGACTGCCATTTTACCACATTCCTATATCTTGAGCTCAGCCCTCTTCCTGAGCCAGTCGACCTCGTTCTTGTACATGTCTATGAGCGAGTTGAGCTCCAGGAAGTTGAACATCAGCCTGTCCACGCCTATCCCCCACGCGAGTATGCTCTTAGATGTGCCCATCGCCTTTGCTATCTCCTTGCGTATTATGCCGCCGCCTGCCAGCTCTATGAAGGACTTGTGCTGCTCGTCGTAGTAGTACGCCTCGAGCCCGGGCTCCACGAACGGGAAGTACGAGGGCTTGAACAGCGGCTTCAGGCCCAGCTTCGAGTAGAACCTGGTCAGCACGTCCTTGAGGTTGGCCAGAGTGAGGTTGTTGCCTATTATTATGCCATCGGTCTGGTAGAGCTCCGCCACGTGCTTGTAGTCTATGCTCTCGTTCCTGAAGACCTTGCCGACCGAGAATATCTTTATCGGATAGCTGCTCTCCAGCTCGTTGGACAGCTTCTTTATGTAGTGCGCCGACACAGAGGTGGTATGGGTCCTGAGCAGCGCCTTCTTGGCCAGCCCTTCCCTCCAGGGCTCGCCCCATCCCTTCCTGTGCATCGAGCGCACCCTGCCAAGCAGCGCTATGTCCCCTATGTCTATCTGCGAAGGGTTTGAAAGGAAGAACGTGTCGTGCATGTCCCTGGTCGGATGGTCCTGCGGGGAGAACAGCGCGTCGAAGTTCCAGAAGGCGGATTCTATTATCGGGCCGGAAACCTCTATGAAGCCCATGTTGAGCCATACGCTGCGCACATGGTTGATGAGCTCGTGCATCGGGTGGAGGCGCGCCGGATAGACGGGCTCCGACGCCTCGTTCGGATCGTAGGCCTTGAACTTCTGGGTTTCCCACTTCCTCCCAATTATCACTTCGCGGCTCATAGAGCTTATGAGCCCATCGTCCTGCGGCGCCGAGCCCAGCATCCTGATTCCTGTGTCGGTTATCGAAATTCCGCTTATTGCCTGCCTCTCCCTCAGCGTTATAAGCTTCCTCCTTATGAGGCTGTCGAACTGCTGGTCATGCGACGTGACGTAGCCGGCTACGGCGCCTGCGCCTGATGCGATTTGCTTCAGCGTCTCCTTCAGCGCGTATGGCTTGGACCCGCTTGCAGCGGACTCCCCCTCCTTCGTAAGCGCTGCGGAATCCCCTGAAACGGTAACCCAGCCGTTCTTCTTGGCCCACATCAGGCCGATCCCGTCCTTGATCGATTTTATATCGGCCTTCCTGCCCGACTTGAGCAGCGACGCGGCCAGCTCCTCCTCGGGGAATCCGGAGAGGTCCCTAGAACCCTCATCCGTGAGGGAGACCGCGTACTCCTTGCGCTTGTCTATCTTTATCGCGCCCTGCTTCGACAGATTCTCCATCGCCCACAGTATCGAGTCCCTGCCTATGCCCAGCGACCTTTCCAGTTCCTCGAGGGAGCCCGCGCTGCCGCCTTTTAGGGCCCCGAGCAGTTTAGCCTCGTAGATATGCAAGCAAGCACCGGTTTAGGACCTGAAATAGGTGTACAGCACGAAGAACGCTATTGCCAGGGCTATCAAGACGTAAGTGAAGATGCCGAGCGCGTCGTATATGGAAGCGAAGAAGTTCGTGACCTCGGCCTGCAGGCTTTCGTTTATCGTATAGTCGAGCACGAACTTGGAGAGCGGCTCCTGCTGGGACCATGAGAGCTCTGTCGCGTTCGCGTAGTTGTCTGTGAAGCCGGATGACGGGCTGTCAGGCACTGGATATACGCTCGTTACGGCGAAACCCGGCGGCGGCACGATGTTCAGCGTGGTGTTTTGGGTAAGGACCTCGCCGCTTATACCGTGCTCGAAGTTGAAAACCTCCGGATTGAATGAGTAGGAAAATTCCCGCGGCCCGGTCTGGTTTACGGAAGTCACGTTAAGGACGGAGTAGGACATTAGTATGTAGGCCACGCCGCCTGAGCCGTACCTGGTGACCGAGCTGGGCAGCAGCTTGAAGTCGTAAACCCCGCTCTTGGTATTCAGTATGTGCTGCACAAGAAGCGGGCCTATCAGCGACTCCCATTCGCTCAGCGTGAGGTTCAGCGCAAGCCTGTCGCTGGAGTACTGGCCCAGGGAGACGTTTGATATGTAGACAGTGAGCAGCTCAGTGACCCGCGCGCTGGTGTTAGCGTTCAGGTTCACAGTCACGTTCAGATTCGTGACCGTATAGCTGGCGGACGAAAGTGGCGCAAGCAGGGCGATGGAGAAGAGCGCGATTGCAAAGATTGTTGTCCTCATCGGGTCGCCGCTATTGACACTAATATTGCTCCGCACGCTTATAAAGTTATTGTTGGGACTAACGGGAAAATGAAGGGAGTAGTCGCACCGTTCAAGGCAGGTTTAAATACTTTATTAACGAATAAAAAAGAGTGATTGTATGATAACTGGCATCACGATATCAAAAGTCGAGGGCAGGATAGACTCCGTGGAGACGCTGTCAAAGCAGAGGTTCCCTAGGCTCAACATCAATATAGATGACGTGTCGGGCAATAACGAAAAAGTGAATGTCAACTACACCTTCGTGGCGGATTACTTCGACGGGACAGGCAAGGACGCGAAGAGCGTCGGGCAGATAAAGCTCGGGGGCACCATAGAAGTCAGCGACAGCAAGGAGGCCACCAGCGCGGTGATGAAGAAGTGGAACGACAACCGCTCGCTTCCGGTGGAGCTCGCCGAAGAGATAATAAACGACCTGAATTTCAGGTGCAGCGCCACGGGCACACTGGTCGCGTATTCGCTGGGGCTGATCCCGCCTCTCATGATAAGCACCACGAAAATAACGGAGAAGAAGGCCGAAAAGGGTTGAAGGCGCATAGGCGCGCGCATAATTGGCAGATTGGCGCATAGCAGGCGCCAGAAACCTGCGTCGGCACTCGCCTCCGATTCCAAAATGCTTGCAAGTGAGGTATGATGAACAGGATTAGCAAACTCATGAGGGACGGCAGGTCGCTGATTCTCGCATACGACCAGGGGCTTGAGCACGGCCCGACCGATTTCGACGGCAGGAACGTAGACCCCTCTTACGTGGTCAAGATAGCCAGGGAGGGTGGATTCGATGCATTCGTCGCGCAGAAGGGCGTAGCGGAGAACTACTACATGGGCGAGAAGGTCCCGCTGCTGCTCAAGCTTAACGGCAAGACAGCCATATACGGCAAGGACCCAGTAGCCAGGCAGAACTGCTCGGTGGAGTATGCGGCAAAGCTGGGAGCCACTGCGGTGGGATACACGATTTACATAGGCAGCGCTTACGAGGGCGAGATGATGGCCGAGTTCGGCAGGATACAGGAGCAGGCCCACGAGCGGGGGATGCCGGCAGTGCTGTGGATATACCCGAGAGGCGAATTCGTGAAGAATGACGTTACCAGGGAGATGGTGGCTTATGCGGCCAGGGCCGGGATGGAGCTCGGGGCCGACGCTGTCAAGATAAAATATTCTGGGGATGCTGAAAGCTTCGCGTGGGCGGTGAAGTCCGCGGGAAAGACCCCGGTATACATGGCCGGGGGACCGAAGGCGTCGACAGAGGAGGAGTTCCTGAGGCACGTAAGCGACTGCATAAGGGCAGGCGCGGCAGGAGTGGCAGTAGGCAGAAACGCATGGCAGAGCGACGACCCGATGAGGACGGCGAGGAGGCTGAACGCGATAGTCATAGGCCGGAAACCGCTTGAGGAGGCGCTCGGGATAGCGTGATTTCACGAGGGTCGGCATACTGAACGGTGGCGGGGACTGCGCTGGGCTGAACGCCGTGACCCGCGCGGTGCTCAGGGCAGCTGATATCAACGGCGACTCCGTGACCGGCATACTGGCCGGATGGGCTGGGCTGCTCGAGGGGCGCTTCAGGGAGATAAAGTTCGCTGATTTTGAGGATGCTATAGGGAGCGGAGGCACTATGCTGACCACCTCCAGGACCAACCCGCTCAAGAAGGAGCGCGGGCTCGAGATTATAGAGGCCAACATGGAGAAGGCCGGCATTGACGCCCTCATAGCGGTCGGCGGCGACGACACGCTCGGGGTGGCGGCCAAGCTTGCGGAGCGCGGCGTCAAGGTTATAGGGATACCAAAGACCATAGACAACGACCTGGCGGGCACAGACTACTCGTTCGGGTTCTTCACCGCGGTGGACGAGGCAACGAAGCTCATCGAGAGCCTGGCCACTACGGGGAGGTCGCACGAGCGCGTCATGGTCGTGGAGGTCATGGGCAGGGACGCGGGCTGGATAGCGTCGTTCGCCGGGCTGGCCGCGGGGGCCAACATGGTGATCGTGCCGGAGTTCAAGACGGGGCTAGATGAGGTAGTAGCGCTCGTCATGGCGAGGCAGAAGGCGGGCAGGAAGAGCGCCGTGATAGTCGTGGCCGAGGGCGTAGACCTCGGATACAAGGGCGACATAGAGAAGGACGAGTTCGGCCATGCGCTGGTGGCAAAGGCGGAGGGGGAGAGCAATGCATCATTCCTCGCGCGCTACATAGAGCGCAAGACAGGGGCAGAGACTAGGGCCACAGTGCTGGGCCACACGATAAGGGGCACGCAGCCAAATTCCTATGACAGGGTGATGGCAACCAAGCTGGGGTTCAGCGCGATGGAGGCCGCGCATGCGGGCAGACACGGCATGATGGTGGCAGTACGCGGCACCCAGATAGTCGAGGTCCCGCTCGCAGAAGGGTCCAGGAAGAAGTTCCTCGACAAAGAGACTTGGAGGGTGGCAAAGAGCTTCTTTGCGTAACCGTTAACAAAGTGAGCGGGAAACTCGCACCGTTTATGGGTAAGGATGAGAGCGAACCGCAAAACAATGGCAAGAGTTTAAAATTTTAACCTAATGCAGAGCAGAAAGCCCACCTTCTTTAAAGGTGGGATGAATGCCGGTGCACCAATGCGAGGCATTTATTTTAATTGATAATCAAGAATGCATAGAACGGCAATTGGATAAGGCATAAACATGCGCTTGACACAAGTAGCAGGGATAAATCCGAATGGAATGGCAGGCGCAGCCCTGACCAATCTTGCGAAAATTTCCAAAGGCCCCTACAACACTGCGTCGTATGCAAATACGCAAAAGTATAATTCAGAAAAGAAATTCATCTTCTATGGAGAAATGTACGATACGTTAAAGGGAAACGAACTTTATGGCCTCCTCGCCTCGCAATCGGCGCAGGCGGTGCTCCAGAAAGTCGAGGGCAGGATCAGGTCGTCCCTCAAACTAAGGGGCAACGGATACAAGGAAGCTAGGTTCCCGCGCTTTCACAAGAAGGACACCGAATGGGTACTTCCTTATAGATCGCAGCAGATAGCAATCAAAGGGAACAGGATAACGCTGCCAATGTCGCGTGAATACATGGAACAGACGTGCTTGTTATACATAATTGCACAATCAATCCATAACGCCTCATGGAACAGGTTCATCCGAATGCTTTCATACAATGCTAGGAGTGCCGGTATGAAGGTAATAGAGGTAGATGCGAGAGGCACAACCCAGGAATGCGGCAACTGCCATCACATAAAAACAGGCAGGGAACGGCTCGGACTGGAAGGCAGAGCGCATCATTGCAGTGTCTGCGGTCTTATCATAGGCAGGGACATAAACGCATCGATAAACATACTCGACAGAGCTGCCCTCGGACAGAGGGGAAGTCACGCTCAGGGAGAGAGTGTAAGACCTCAAATTGGGGCAGTCCTCGCTGAACTGAGGACCGATAAAGCAAATCCCTTGCGGGGTGCAGTGATTGCATGAACGCGGAGGAAGCCCCAGCCGCTTGCGGGTGGGAGGATGTCGCATTCGTTTTCTGGCAGAATCATATGCGGTGGCGCCTAATCGGCGCACTGGAATCTTCTGCAACCCATAAATCCATCCAACAAGAGTGATTGCTATGGCAACCCAGAATGCGGGCGGCGGCTTCGTCCTCATTGTGCTAGCGATAGTTATAGCGGCCGCAGTGCTGGCGGACTTCCTTCTGCAGGCAGCGCCAGCAGTGCCGGTGACGGCCAACACCGTAAAGCTGCCGTCCAACACCGTGATACTCGACGCGCCGACCCTGGTGCTGGACTGCGCGCAGCCGCTGTCGCGCATAAGCTATGCCGTATCGAATTCTTTGGGCTTCGGGCTCTACCCGATAACGAGCAATCTTTACCAGAATTTCGAGAACAATGATTACGTTATCGAGCCCGGCAGGGCAGGCACGCTATATTACAACGTGACCAGGCCGATAGCCACCTACGTGGTCGGGAGCGGGGCCAGGAGCTTCAACGTCACGATAAACAACCCGGTCAACATATCTAACTATCCTGGCATATACAGCCTGCAGCAGGGCAACGGGACGCAGACCACCGGAGGCGCGGGCATAAGCGTGTACGTCACGCCGATATCAGAGGTCACGATGCCAAATAACACATACCCGGTGAGGATAAGCATAGCCGCGGCGAGCAACGCCGCAAGGGCGAGCTACCTCGTGCAGCTGGGCGCGACGTGCTTCTCGCCGGTATTCCTATTGACAGTGGGCGATAAGCCGTACAACAGGACATTCCCCAACAATCCGCTTGACCTTAACTGAGCGCGACTTCCAGCTATGCTTTATAGGGATTGGCTCTGAAATTATTTAACCTGTGCAAAAGGTGGGAAGCGGTGGACGATCATAAAACGCTGGAAATTGACGGCGAGGTCATAGACGCTGACTACCTTATATACGGAACCGAGGCCTGCATAAGGCTGACGGTGAAGGACAGCGCCGGGAAAGTGCACGAGGTGTTCGACCCGGATTTCAAGCCGTATTTTTATCTTGCCCCGAAAGCAGATATGGGGCCGGAGGAGGCTATGCAGATAAGCGCGTTCGACATGGGGGAAAGCATAAGGCCGGTAAGGGTACAGACGGAAACGAAGAGCATATTCGGGAAGGAGACGACGCTGCTCAAGATATTCGCAAAGACGCCGGCGCACGTCCCTAAGCTAAGCGGCGCTGCGGCCAGGTACGGCACGTGCTACGAGAACGACATACCGTTCGCAAAGAGGTACGTGATAGACAAGTCGGTCGACCAGCTGAAGGCGTATAGGATAAAGGCGAGGGAGGAAGGCGGCAGGCTGGTGCTTGAGGAACTCGGGGAAGGCGGGAGCAAGGCGGCCGACCTGAACGTCCTGTGCTTCGACATAGAGACTTACAACCCGCTCGGGGTGCCCAGATACGGGAAGGACCCTATAATAATGATAAGCTATTCCTATAAGGCGGACGGGAAGCAGGGGAAGGGGGTGCTGACCTTCAAGAAGATAGACCTGCCGTTCGTCGAGGTGCTCGGCAGCGAGGTGGAGATGCTTGAGAGGTTCGCCGCTCTGATGAACGAGCTCAACATAGACGTCGTCTCGGGCTACAACTCCGCCAACTTCGACATAAAGTACATGCTCGACAGGGCAGGGGCGCTCAAGTGCGATTTCAACCTGAGCAGGTTTGAGGGAGGCACGAGGCTCGAGAGGCACGGCCTGGTCGACAGGGTGAAGATGGCAGGCAGGGTGCACGTGGACATGTACCAGGTGGTCAAATTCATATCGGTCGTCGGCGCCGCGGAGAGGATCCTGAAGCTGAACAGCTACACGCTCAAGAACGTGTACGAGGCCATAAGCGACAGCAAGAAGATAACCGTTGAGAAGAGGGACATATACAAGCTCTGGGACGGGACTGAGGCCGACGTGAAGCTGCTGGCCGAGTACAACATGAACGACTCGGAGGCGCTGCATACCGTATTCGACACGCTGACCCCCATAATCATAGAGCTTTCTAGGACCACGGGCGACACGCTGAGCGACGTGGCCGTATCGACAACGGGGCAGTTGGTGGAATTCGTGCTGATGAGATATGCCCACGCGTTCAATGAGATTATACCGAACAAGCCGGACGATCACGAGATAAAGAGCAGGCTCATGAACCCGATAGAGGGGGCTTATGTCAAGACGCCGCAGCCGGGCATATACAACAACCTAGCAATCTTGGATTTCAGGGGGTTGTACCCGTCTATAATAGTCTCGCACAACATAGACCCGTCGTCGATATGCGGCACATGCACTGAATATTACGAATCGCCTAGCGGTATAAAATTTGACAAGAACAGGAAAAGTATAACTCCGACCATACTCGGACACTTTATAGAGCAGAGGGCCGTGGTAAAAAAGCAGTACAAGCTGGACCCGGACAACATATTCCTAGGGTCGAGGTCGCAGGCGCTCAAGATAGTTGCGAATTCTTTCTACGGCTATCTGGGCTATGCAAGATCGCGCTGGTATTCTAGGGAATGCGCATCTAGCGTGACAGCTTATGGAAGGCAGTACATAAAAGAGACCATAGACAACGCCGAGAAAGCAGGGTTCACGGTGCTATACGCGGATACGGACAGCGTGTTCCTCATCATGGGAGATAGAAGCAAGGACGATGTTATGGCATTTCTCAAAGGGCTGAACGCATCACTGCCTAACACCATGGAGCTGGATCTTGAAGACTTTTACTCAAGAGGCGTTTTTGTCGGCAAGAAATCAGAGAAAGGGGATTCAGGAGCGAAGAAGAAATACGCGTTGATATCGCAGAACGGAAGGATAAAGGTCAGGGGGTTTGAGCTCGTAAGGAGGGACTGGTCCAAGATAGCAAAGGAGACGCAGATGAAAGTGCTGGAAGCGATATTGAAGGAGGGCAGCGCGGAGAAAGCCGCGGAGATAGTCACCAGCGTGGTTGAGAGGCTTAGAAGCGGGGCTGTGCCTTTGAAGGAGCTTGTCATAAACACTCAGCTCAGGAAGGGCATAGACAGCTATGACTCCAAATCGCCGGAGCTCGGGGCCGCAATGAAGGCAGTAGAGGGGGGCATAAAGAAGAGGGACGAGATAGAGCACTCTGTGATAGGTTATATCATAACAAAGCACGGATCTTCAGTGTCAGACAAGGCGATGCTGGAGGAGATGGCTACGGACTACGACCCGGACTACTACATAGACCACCAAGTGCTGCCTGCCACGATGCGCATACTGAAAGAATTAAATTATAACGAGGATGAATTAAGGAAGGGGGGCAAGCAAAAGAAGCTCTAATCATAATGGGTGATTTGGATGAATGGAAAAGATGCCAAGCAAGCTGTTGAGTCGAAAGAAGGGGCGGATGAACACGATGCGATCGCAGCGGATGTGGGCCGGGTCTCTTACGACGCGCTGAAGAAGGCGGCAGAGATGGTAAGGCCGGGCAGGAAGCTGCTTGAAGTGGCGGAATTCGCAGAGGGCCTGATAAGGAAGCAGGGCTATGAGTTGGCGTTCCCGCTCAACATATCCATAAACGAGCAGGCTGCGCACTACACCCCATCGCTGGGCGACGACAATGCATTCGGCGAGGCGGACATCGTGAAACTGGATATAGGCGCAGCGAAGGACGGCATACTGGGGGACTGCGCGCTCACCGTAGATCTGTCGCACAAGAACCAGGAACTGCTGGATGCATCGCAAAACGCCCTGAACGACGCCATAAGCGCGGTCAGGGCCGGGGTGAAGGTGGGCGAGATAGGCAGGGCGATAGAAAGGGCGATATCCGCGAAGGGCTTCAGGCCCATAAAGAACCTTGGCGGGCACGGGGTAACGGAGCACAACCTGCATGCCGATATATTCATACCGAATTTCGAAAACGGTGACGAGACAGAGCTGGAGGAGGGGATGGTGTGCGCCATAGAGCCGTTCGCGACCGATGGGAGGGGCATGGTGTCGGATGGCGACTCGTACGAGATATACGATTATATAGGCAGGCAGGCGGTAAGGTCTGCGAATGCGAGGAACCTGCTCGCGGAGATAGAGGCCAAGTATCCGCATGAGCCGTTCGCCGTGAGGTGGCTGGCAGACACGGCAATCTCCAAGTTCGGCCTGTACTCTGCGGTAAGGGAGCTGTTCTCTGCTGGGGCGATCAACGCGTACCCGGTGCTGGTTGAGCTAGGCAACGGGATGGTATCGCAGTTCGAGGCGGAAGTTCTCGTCGAAAAGGATGGATGCAAGGTCCTTACCAGATGAGCGCCATCATGCGGATAATCGAACCCTAGCTAAAGGCCAATAACTGCGCAAGCAGAACGGCGTTGGGCCAGGTTATTATCCGCCTTTACTCGACATGAATTTTGAGGCCATGTTGAGTGACACTTCGACGTAAGTTCAAAAGGTGTCATTTTTTGTCGTCATAACGACTCCCCATTGATTTCAGGTAGTTTCCATGTGGAGTAAGCCCGAAACTAAACATGGGTTTGTAGGTCATCGCTAGTAAGCTCTCGACGTAAGTTGAAAAACCATCATTTTTGTAGTCAGGAAACTAGCTATTAATTTATGCTGTTTCAGTTGCAGAGCCAGAATTTAGCTAGCTAGGAGTGCACCCCAGATGGATAGAGCGATAGCACATCTCATAGGGTATTGACCCTGAGCACCGTGGCGTCGCAGTCCGTGCAGAACTCCTTCTTCAGCTCGGCCCAGGCGCGTTTGCAGAAATTGAACTGCGACTTGTCGACGTTGAAGAATAGCCATTCTGAGAAGACGGTATCGGATATCTTCATGCCGGCGACCTCCTTTATGTCGAAGGGCGTTATGTCCTTCCACTTGCCGGTTATGGCGCGCCTGAATTCCTCCTTGACTTCCGGGCTCTCGAGGCGCTGCGTTTCTGAAATCAGATACTTGTGGGTCTGCCAGGAGTGCCCCGAGGAGAATGAGGCTATGAGCACCGCCTTGAAGACCAGGACGTTGTCCTCATCGTCGAAGCTTTTCGGCTGCGCGCCGATGGCCCTTGCGGAAAGCTTGTGTACTTCGGAATTCAGCGTGTCGTATTTGGTAAGATTGTACTTTAGAGGCATTGGAACACTCCAGTTTAGCATGAATTATGCAGGACAGACTGACCAGTAGCTCTAAATTTCGATTCTCCGCGTAAAACTTCTTATAAATGCTTGGAAGTATAAAAATTTAAATACTACCTTTGAATAAATTTTTAATCATACGATGGTTCTATGGGCATATTCAATATTTTCGGAAAGAAGGACGTCAGCGCAGAGCTTGTACAGGCTTCGCCTTACAGGATAAGCACCGAGTGGGTGCCGTACAGGCTATACGCTAACAGGCAGAACTCTGTGTCGCTGATGGTGAAGGTAAAGAACATGACAAGCGAGGTGCTGCTAACATCAGTAGTCGCGGAGCTTCCCAAGCAGTTGGGCTTCGACGAGATGCGAGTCGCGAAAGAGAGGGAGCTCAGGCTGGGCAAGATGGCGCCTAATGAGGAGAGGGAGGTAAGATTCGAGGTGTTCAGCGACATAAACTCCGATGCCGGGGAGTACACCGTGACTGTAACCTCGATAGCGCACTATCTGGATTACGGGCACGTGATAAACGCGGTCAAGAAGAGGACCACTGTAGGCGTGGTGTGACGCTCTTCAGCGCGGTTGTCCTGGCGCGGCGACCGGCTTTTGAGGCTGTGGCGGAACCGGCGGCGGCTGCTTCTGCGCGTTCTGCTGGCTTGAGATTTCGCTGCAGATGCTGGCTATCATGTCCGCCACCTTGGCGCCCCTCTCGGTAAGCTTTATTATCTTCTCCTTGCCATGCTTCTCGCTCGTTATGAAGCCTATGGCCTCGCAGGATTCCACGAAGTTGCAGGTGTGCACGTAAGTCGCGCCGGCCGCCTTCGCGAGGCTGGCCAGATACCATGACTGAGAGCCGTCCCTAAGCGCAATCAGTATCCTGGCATGCTTGTACTTGAAAATCAGGTTGTCCATGCGCTCCGGCTTACTTATAGACATGATAAGTTTATAAACTTTTTTAATCGAAACGGCGGTGGACGCGTCCTGGAGGACGGTGCGATCCGATTAACTCCCCTATTGAGAAAAAAACTATAGGTATTAATTAGTTTCTGCCCAATAAATATGGACGACTTAGGTGTATCGAATGGTAAAATATATAATTGCTAAGCAGTTGGTCGGCAAGACTGTAATCTCCACTGACGGTTATAGAATCGGAAGATTCGTTGACGCTGAGATAAACGAGGTCACTGGAAAGATAAACGAACTCGTCATAGAGCCCGACATGGACAGCTCTGTCGCTTCGAAGATGAAGGCTGACAGCGGACAGCTCAAGATAGCCTATGCGGCAGTGAGCGCAGTCAATGACTACATAATGGTAGACAGGAAGAATATCTGATCCTTTTCGATGGCTCCCGGTGGTACGTATCATACTGTGCGGCGGGGATGAAGCCGGGAGGGGCGCGCTGCTCGGTCCGCTTGTTATATCTTTAGTCGCAGCCGGGAGGGGCGCCGTAGGCAAGTTCTCGAAGATAGGCGTCAGGGACTCCAAGCTCCTCTCCAGAAGGCGCAGGGAGATGCTCTACGAGGCCATACGCGACATAGCGAGCGAGGTCAAAGTCGACATGATAAGCCCGCAGGAGATAAACGACGCAATGAAGAACAGCATATCGCTGAACGAGCTCGAAGCGATCCGGTTCGCGCGGCTTTACGACAGCGTTGGCGTCGATGTGGACACGCTTTACCTGGACTCCCCGGACGTGATAGCCGACAAATTCGGCATAAGGGTCAACATGGCCAGCAGCAAGCCGACCAGGCCGGCAGGGGTCAAGCAGCTGCAGAAGGGCGACGGCATAAGGTATGCCAGGATAATAGCAGAGCACAAGGCGGACTCCAAGTACCCAGTGGTCTCGGCTGCCAGCATAGTGGCTAAGGTGACCAGGGACAGGGCCATGGACGCCATAAGCAAGGAGCTCGGGATGGACCTCGGCTCAGGCTACCCCTCGGATGACGTGACAATAGAAGCGGTGAAGAGGAACCTGGACAGCGCGGAGCTGCTCAGGCACATAAGGGACCGATGGGCCACCATGCAGAACATAAAACAGACGCGGCTGGCGAGCTTCTGAAGCTAGCTCACTCTATTAATTTTTGCTTCCAATACCTATCAGGATCTGTGGCGTAACTTGGATAGCGCGCCGGGCTTCGGACCCGGATGTTGCGGGTTCAAAATATCGTGTATGAAAATCCCGCCAGATCCGATAGGCTGCAGGGCTGCTCGGATGCTGCCCTGCGGCGATACTCCATCCGGTTTGGTTAAAACGCGATCATGTCGCCCACCTTTAGCCCGTGGTCCTTCAAAAAGCCGCTGCGCAGCTCGAGCACGTATCTTGAGGGCGACGCGGGCTTGTAAACCTCGCAGAGGAACGCGCGGCATGGCTGCGCAGAGTGCACTGCATGGACTATCTTTTTACCGTCGTCCAGCCATGCGATGTCAATAGGGAACCGCATGTTCTTCATCCATATGCCATAACGGCCCGTGGCGCCGAAAACGAATAGCATGCCGCCGCCTCTCTGCAGTTCCTTGCGGTACATCAGCCCGACCAGCCGCTTTAGCCGCGAGTCGGCGAGCTGCGCGCTTATCCGCGTGTTCTTAATGCGTATCTCCCTGCTCTCGTATTTAAGGTACCGCGCTATGATGCTGAGCATGCGAACGCCGGTATGCCTTCAGCTCACTTGGTAAGGGACACGCTCTGCTCGCGCATAAACTGCTGCAGATAGAACCTGCTGCCGGTGCCCTTGCCTGTCAGGCCGCTTCCCTTCCAGCCAACGAAAGTGTGCATGCCCACTATGGCACCAGTGGTAGCGCTTATCGCCCTGTTTATGTAGACCACCCCGGCTTCAATGCTGTCGGAGAACTCCTTTATCTCGCGTCTGTTCTCGCTGTACAGACCTGCGGTGAGCCCGTATTCTGTGTCGTTCGCCATCCTTAGCGCGTCCGGGAATTCCTTGAAGCTGTCCACTGCGAGTATCGGCGCGAAGAGCTCCCTGTGGAAAAGCTCGTGGTCGTGCCTCAGCTCTATTATGGCAGGCTCGACGTAATAGCCGCTCATCCCGGTATCGACCTTGTTGCCGCCATAGAGTATCCTGCCGGACGCCTTGGCCTTCTCTATCGCATCGGCATATCTCTTGAATGCGCTCTCGCTTATGAGCGGGCCTATGTAGACGCCCTTCTGCAGAGGGTTGCCGACATTGAAGGTGCGCACCTTCTCTATCAGCTTGCTTATGAAAAGCTCCTTTATCGACTCGTGCACGTAAACCCTAGAAAGAGCGCTGCACTTCTGCCCTGCATAGCCGAATGCGGCGCTGGCGCACCCGGATACCGCCGCGTCTATGTCAGCATACTTGGACACTATGGCGGGGTTCTTGCCGCCCATCTCCACGACGTAGATCTTCTGCTGACCCGCGTTGTACGCCCTTGCTATCATGCCCATGCCGGTGGATTTCGAGCCTGTGAACGCAATGCCGGAAACGGCCGTGTTCACGTTCAGCTCGTCCCCGATCTCTGAACCTGGGCCGGTCACGTAATTGAAAACGCCGGCTGGCAGGCCGGCCTCTGCGAATATCCTGTATATCTCCAGGCCGGTTAGCATGGACATGTTGTCCGTGGATGACGGCTTGAAAACCACGGTATTGCCAGTTATCATTGCGCCGACGCTCATGCCCACCGATATCGAGATAGGGAAGTTGAAAGGCGATATCACGCCGAAAACTCCGTAGGGTTTCATTGATATGGTAACCTTCTCTGCGCTGCCCGGCGCGCCCTGGAAGCCGGCGTTCACCTTTGCGGTGCTTGCCTGGAGCGAAGTCTTCCTTACAAAGCCATTGTTGGACAGCATCTCGCTTGCATAATAATGTATGAAGTCTATGGCCTCATCTACCTCACCCACGGACTCGTACCTAGACTTGCCGTTCTCGTTGCTCAGCACTGCAGCGACCTGGAATTTCCTCTTTGAGAAGATATCGGCTGCCTTCATGAAAATGGCTACGCGGTCCCTATAATCCATGCTGTGCCATTGCATGAATGCCTGCTTGGCCGAACTTATCGCGGCCTTCGCATGCTCGCGCATGCCCTTCTGGAACTTCCCTATCACGACTCCATCGATTGGTGAGCGCTCCACCAGCTGCTCCTGCGCATATGCCTCCTTGCCCCCTATGAACATAGGATGCGTGGCGCCGAACGACGCCCGGGCGGCATTCGCCGCGCCGTCAAACAGTGCATCGAACTCCGCCTCTTTGCCGCTTTCCAACGCCTTCGCGTAAGTAGACTCGTTGCCAAAGCTATTTTTAGCCATTAAATCCCCCAGAACAGAAAGAACCATGGATAGTATTTATATCTGACATCCTCCCACGAATAAATTCTGTGGGGTTCCTCTGCAATTGCAGATGGTTTGACGTTTCTATCATTCATAGACTATCGCCTCTGGGCGTATCAGTGCTGCCCTTGAACACATCCCTGTCTGTGTTCAATTGACCTATGTTGCTGTTTATTGGTTGACGCAAAGCGATATTGAATGATGCATTTGCGTCTGCATGGTCAACGTGTCCACACGAATGGCACACGAATTTCTTTGAATCCCTAATCCCTATGTTTCCGCACCTTGAACACTCTTGCGATGTGTTTTTAGGCTCTACATAGGTTAGTGGTATTCCGCATAATTTAGCTTTGTATTCCATGAAATTCTGCAACTGATAAAATGACCAGCTGTACAGACTGTAGTTGAATTTCCTTGTATGTTTCTTGTTATTCCTAATTCCGTCAAGTTGTTCGAGTTTGATTCCTGCGTTGTTCACGATTGCAATGTTGACTATCTCCTTCGCGATCTTGTGGTTGAGGTCTCTAATTATTCTTGATTCCCTGTGCTTTATTTTCTTGACGAGTCGCAGTTTGCCCTTCTTTTGCAAGTCTTTCCTAATGTTTTTGTATTTATTATGGATGTGAAGTGCCTCCTTTCCAAGTTTCCATACCTTTCCTGTTGAAGGATTACCTGCAACCGCAATGTGTCCTTTCGTGTTCCTGTCAACCCCAATCCATGCCTTTGGCGTTATCTGAGGTTGTTCTTTTATGTTGACTGAAATGTATGCGTATTCGTTGTCAAGTTCTATCTGGTTTATCTTTTCGTAGCCATTCCTGAAATTGTATTGTGTCTTGAACTTCAGGCACGGAATCTCTATTACTCTTTTCTCTTTATCCACATTGATAGATCGGGAAGGGACGGTGAGCTTTACTCTATTGACGTTCTTAATCGTTTTGTTGTTTCCGTATTTTCTTAGAATCTGATTGGCAATTGCAGACTTCAAGCCGAATTGTTTAACGTCTTTTGATGAACGAGTCTTATGGGTTAATACATATTTGGCAATCATCTTTGCTTTATCTAACTCTGAGGAGAAATTCCTATTGTGTTTTATTTTGAAAGTTAGAATCATAGAGTCACCTTGTGTTTTGTTATTTCTTTGTTTATCTGGGAGATTATACTTGCATTATCATCAAGCTCGAGGACTATGACATTGTAGGGTTCGTCTTTTAAATGTATTGCGAATGCTTTATCCTTGTCTTTCATCACATAGAAACCTTTTCCTTCGTTAGTGAGAAACCTGCCATAATCATAGCGCCTATGCCCCAAAGCGGTTCCGCCGACCCTTAAATAAGCTTTTACTTTTTCTGCGTTGCCATCTACATTAATTATGTGCCTATACGGTATGAATAATCGGTTTTTAATTGCAAGAATTTTCTCGATTCCTTCCAAATCTATCTCTATGCCGCTGTCCTTAAAATTTAATTTTACCATATGATCACTATATACATACTGTTTTTATTCATACCTTATCCCACTGTTGTTCTATATATTTCTTTATTACTGCCGCACTTACGTTTCCTGCGGTTGAAATGAAGTATGAACGAGTCCAGAGAGTAGGCATCTTTAGAAGTTCTGGAAACTCATTTCTTAGATACCTCGAACTTCTGCCCTTGAATCTCTTGACTACTATCTCAGGTCGTGTTCTTGTATCAGCACCTACAAAAAGATGCACATGATCTGGCATCACTTCTCTTGAGATTATTTCCCAACCATTTTCAAGTGCAACGTCTCTGATTATCTCCTCAAGTCGCACCTTTATCTTGCCTACCAATAACTTTCTTCTGTATTTAGGACAGAATACAATATGATAATTAACCATCGAAACAGATGTGTTTTTGTGTTTGTATTCCATGATTATTCCTTTAGATATATTATACTGTATCTAATTTATATGCCTATCTGTCTATCAAACTGCAACGCATCGCATTCATCCCACCTTTAAAAGAGGTGGGCTTTCTGCTATGCATTCTGTAAGCCAAAGGCTTAATGTGTACCGTTAATTTTGGTTACCCGCGCAATGCTCCATGCCTTATGTGCGTGCCAGCCTAGAATCAGACATTGGCACGTTTTGCCGTATGATGCCGTTGACGTGCCGGGCATCAAAATGTGGAAGCTATACGCCGTACTTATCTAGCTCTTTGTGCACCTTCCGGCCCAGTATGCGTGACGCTATGACCATCATGGCAGTCCCGATGAGCAGTGGAGCTCCGCCTACGGCAAGCAGCACCACAGGCACTGCGCTTGAAGTTATGAAGCTGCCCACAAAGCCTACCGCGTATATAGGTATGCCTACCGCCCTGAGGAATTTGCCTGCCGTGTTTATCCAGGCCAGAATGCCGTCCGCCTTGCTTTCGCTCTCGGCGCTCGGCGCTTCGGACTTAGCCTGCAATGCGCTTTTATCGGCTCTCTTGTCGCGCCTCAACTGACACAGCGCATTCGTTGCTGCTTCGGCGTTTTGCTCTGTCGGGCCCTCGTACGCCTCCTTGCAAACGCGCTTGGTTTTCATTGCCATCTAAATCATTATTTTGTTGCGCTATGACACGCTGGCGCTCTTGCTTTTGTGCGCCGAGGCGGACGGTTCAGTGCGCAGCAATTCCTTGAATCCCTGCCGCGCCGCTATCTTCTCCGCAAAGTACGCCCTCAATTCCTCGTAGGACCTGCCCTCCAGTCGCTCCCTTTCCGCCTTGCTAATCACAATGCTGATGTCGTTGGATTTTTCGAAATCCATCGCGTGAGCTTTTATCGCGCCTCCAACGCCGTGCACCCTTGCTAGCCTGTAAGTGATCGTGTAATTCTTCTCCATGTACCTGTCCTCAAGCATGAACCCTACCGCCAATGCGTCAGCTAGCTCTATTTTGCTTTTCAGGTAGTACTTGTCCGCCAGAGCGTCGAGGTAATCCTGCACCGTTCCGTCCAATCCGTCTGCTATCAGGCCGCCGTCCGGGATTTGGTAGAGCTTCGTCTTTGGCTTGCTAACAGGCAGCTTTGCAGGGTTTATGTCAGCATAAACGGTCTTTATGGTGCCGTCGTCAAGCCTCACGGTCATCAGCAAAGCGGACGAGGCATTGCCCATGCACCACCTTGTGATTTTGGATATCCTTGCTTCCAGCTCCTTCTCCGTCTGGCTGTCATTGTCTTTGAGGTATTGCTTCAATAGGGGTTCGGAATTGAACATTGCGTAAGTAGCCGCAACGATTATGTCGGCCCCGCCCGACCCCGCGATTGTAAGGTCGCCGTCTTTTGAAACGAACGTCTTCTTCATTCTGTTTTTGTATAGTGCTACAAATGGCAACGCTATTGTGCCCCTGCTGTCTGATATCGTCAGGACCCCGTCCTTGTATGGTATTAGAGCGATAATTGTCATAAGTTCAGCCATTGCATTGTATAGTGCGTCAGTTGTCTCCCCTGAGCAGGAAGCTCAGGCCCTTCTTCTCATGCTCGCGCAGGAAGTACTGGCTTAGCACCGCGACAGTCCTGAAGTCCGTTATCTTGTTCTGCTTGAGGAGCACCTCGACAAGATCCTCCGGGAACACGCACACCTTTATCGGCTGCTCCTCGTACTCGAGATGCCTGTAACCCTCGGTCAATCCTGTAGCTATATAGACGTCCTCCCTCTGCTCAAACCTTGATGGCATGAAATGCATGTCATGCATGAATAATTCGAGGTTGGTTGCCTTGTATCCCGTCTCCTCCTCCAATTCCCTCCTTGCCGTTGTCTCGCTATCTTCCCCCTTGTCCTTGCCACCAGCAGGCAACTCAAGCTCCCACCTGCCGATTGAAGGCTCGGGCTTATACTCAAGAACTATGTATTTCTTGCCCCCTCTCTCTACTATAGGCAGGATTGTAGCGCCATCGCCGCTTTTTATTACCTGCCATTCGCTATGGACGGTTTCTACGTCATACTCCCTGTTTGAAGTCTTTATGTGGCCCACTTTCTGCCAGTCATCCTCGCCTAGCGTTATGGGTGGTGCGCCGGCACCCCCGTTGTTCAGGATCTTAAGTATTTCTTCGCCCTCCTTTATGCCATTCTCTACCGACGCCTTCTCTCCGGTCTTATTGCTCGCACTGGATTCGTCTGGCTTTTTGACATCCTCAGCTGGCGCCTTATTGTAGAGTGCAGCCTCCATTTGACCACGTTGTTCGTATTACATCCTTTGCATATTTAAGAGTTTTTATGTGGCTGAGTCTAGGTCGAATACTATAAGTTTTACATTGTCGATTTGAGGAAATTGGTTTTGAGATGTATGATCGATTTAAAACATATGCTGGATTATTATATAGGAGTTCTAGTGTTCTTAGGCGCATTGGCTGTCAGATTGCTAAAGTGTGGTTCAGCATGCCGCAGAACCGGATTAAGCGACATATTTGTGCGAAGATTTAAATAGGGTAAATGGTTAATTATAACCGAGTTATATAATTCATATTATGGGCCGCGAGGCTCTGTTGATAGCATGACTACTCAACGACAAGAAGAGCGCGAGGTTGCGCAGAACGATGCTGAGTACCTTGAGAAGTACGGCTTCAAGGTAGACGCAAAGCCAGAATTCCAGACAAAGAAGGGGCTTTCGGAAGATGTAGTCAGGGAGATATCGGCGCACAAGCATGAACCTGACTGGATGCTGAAGATAAGGCTAACCGCGCTTAAAGTGTTCAACAGCAAACCACTGCCGATGTGGGGCATAGATCTTAGCAAGATAGATTTCGATGACATTTACTATTACATAAAGCCGGGCGGCAAGAAGAGCGACAATTGGAACGACGTCCCAGAAGGCATAAAGAAGACGTTCGACAAGCTCGGCATACCCGAAGCGGAGAGGAAGTTCTTCGCTGGCGCGGAGGCCCAGTTTGACTCTGAGGTGGTCTACAGCCACGTAAAAAAGGAGTTGGAAAAGGATGGAGTTGTATTTATAGACACTGACACTGCTATAAAGAAGCACCCAGATTTAGTCAAGAAGTACTTCGGCACACTCATACCGCCTACTGACAACAAGTTCGCCGCTTTGAACACTGCTTTTTGGAGCGGTGGCTCGTTCATATATGTACCCAAGGGCGTTAAAGTATCGATGCCTCTGCAGGCATATTTCAGGATAAACGCAGACAAGGCAGGGCAGTTTGAAAGGACTCTGATAATAGCAGATGAAGGTTCCGACGTTACGTATATCGAAGGCTGCACTGCACCGATATACATAGGCTCTTCGCTGCACGCCGCGAATGTCGAGATAATAGCGCACAAAGATGCACACGTCAGATACGTGACCATACAAAACTGGTCGAAGAATGTGTACAATCTTGTCACACAGAGGGCTTTCGCTTATGAGAATGCGTACGTTGAATGGATTGACGCAAATATAGGAAGCAAAGCGAATATGAAATATCCGAGTGTATACCTAAAGGGTAGGGGCTCGAAAGGCGAAATACTTTCAATCGCAGTTGCCGGAAACAATCAGATACAGGACACTGGAGGCAAAGTATTGCATCTTGCCCCAGATACGTCCTCTAAGATAATATCCAAGAGCGTGTCCATAGGTTCCGGAGTGACCACCTTCAGGGGCCTTATCCATGTCGGCAAGAACTCCGACGGGTCAAAGTCGGCAGTAAGATGCGATGCGCTGCTGTTGGACAAGGAGTCTAAGACTAACACGTACCCAAAGATGGAAATCCTCAGGGACGATGCTGACATAACGCATGAGGCTACAGTTGGAAGGATAGGCGAAGATGAGGTATTCTACCTGATGTCAAGGGGACTGTCGGAGGAGGATGCAATAACAACTATAGTGCTTGGCTTCATCCAGGACCTAACCAAGGTGCTTCCACTAGAATACTCAATCGAACTCAGGAGGCTAATAAAGCTCGATATGACAAACTCCGTGGGTTGATAAAATAAGGCTTCCAGGTAGATTACATTGACTGATTATAATGAGATAAAAAGTGTGGCGCAGGAGCAGTATGCGAAGATGCCGGACGAGGCAAATCTGCTATACATAAGGAACCACGTACTGATGCAGGTGCAGCAGGAACTCACGCGCGACGGGGGCGCAGAGGACGAGACAAGGCATTTCAGGTCTGCATATGACAGCCTTAGCAAGGAACTTGAATTGATAGAGAGTAGGCGGTTCGACGCTGTGATAGGCAGCGCAGATAAAGTGATAAGCGCAGCCGGCCACATAGGCGTAATCCCAGTAGAGGAATTGCCGGACGCGATCATAAAGAGCAAACTGCATGACAACTACGAAGACAAATTTGTTGCCATGATACATGCTTATTCCAAGTATGCGGTTGTTATAGATGTACCGGATAACGCTAAGATGAACATAAACCTGCTTTTCATAAACACGGATGCGCCTCTAATAACACAGGTTCTGACTAGAGTCGGCAACAATTCAAAGCTGGGACTGACAGAAATCTTCCAGTCCAAGACAACAGGAAGCTCCGTGCTCGGTGCCATGAACGAGGTAAGCGTGGCGGATAGCTCGAGTGTTGAGGTCAACATGCTCCACAATGAGGACAAGGACACTAAGGTCCTGAACTTCTGCAAGGGAAGGGCAGGCAGTTCATCCAAGCTCAATGTGAATTTCGTTTACAACGGCGGGTCGCTTACGCGTTCCAAGAACAGCGTCAAGGCGATCGGCAGCCAGAGCCAGGTTGACGTAAGGGAGTTGATATTCGGGGAGGGCGACCAGAAGTTTGATGTTAACACCGTCATAGAGAATGACGGCATTGAGACAAATTCCATACTCGAATCTAAGGCGGCCGTGAAGGGCAGGTCAATTGCCTGGTTAAAGGGATTTGCAAAGATAGACTACGGGTCCGTGGGCGCAAAGTCGTTCGTAAGCGAGCGGGGGCTGATCGTTGACAGGGGCGCTAAGATAGAGTCGCTGCCTTCAATGGCGATAGATGAAAGCGAGGTAAGGGCGACGCACTCATCAGCCACTGCGCCTATAGACGAGGATTCGCTGTTTTACATAGGGTCGAGGGGCATAACAGAGGCGATGGCGAGGAGGCTCATGCTTACAGGGTTCTTCGCTGACACCCTGTACAAGGTAAACGACAGGCTGATAAAGGTAATAGCTCTGGCGCTCATAAGGGAGAAGATCAGTGGGAGGGGATTCGGGCACGTGCCCCGGATTGACAATGACGATATAGTGTTCGCGGGGTTCGCGGGCAAGGAGGAGGAGGCCCAACTCGGGCAGCACTACAAGTACAGGACGCAGAAATGACACGCGTTAGGTTTGGAACAAAGGCGATAATTTTGGCATCGACTGAATACGAACGCACATTTAGGGAGGTTATGCCGATGATAAAGGCATCCGCAGCAGTGATGATGGTAAATGAATACAAGCTCAAGCAGCAACGCGTAGCAGAACTGCTAGGTATAACGCAGGCAGCTGTGAGCAAGTACATTAACGGCTATGTGGCAGTCTCCGGCAAGAAGTTGGATGCAGATTTAGTCAGGGGCTTCGTGAGCAACCTCGTAGGTGGCGACAAGATTGGTGCACAGAGGTACAAGTGCATGCTCTGCCAGGCGTATGATAAGAATTTCGATTGCGGGCTGATGGTTAAATAGCGGTGATTTATTGACTTTGGAAATAATTGATCTGCATGTAGAGGCTGCAGACAAGGAGATAATAAAGGGCGTGAACCTGAAGATTAACGGCGGGGAGTTCCATGTTGTAATGGGGCCCAACGGCTCCGGAAAGACGACGCTCGCGAAGGTTATAATGGGCTACCCGAAGTATAGGATTACGAAGGGCGACATCCAGGTAGACGGCAAAAGTATACTCCAGATGAGCACGGACAAACGCGCGAAGCTCGGGCTTTTCATATTGTTCCAAAACCCTATCGAGATAGACGGAGTGAACTTCATAAACTTTCTGCGCAACGCAAGGACGGCCCTGGCCGAGGAGCAGACCAGCGTCAAGCAACTCATGGACGACATAAAGAGCAACATGAAGGAGCTCAAGATGAGCGACGAGATAATAAATAGGTCGCTGAACCAGGGCTTCTCCGGTGGCGAAAAGAAGAAGTCGGAGATATTGCAGCTCTCTGTGCTCAAGGATGTGGTTAAACTTGCGATACTTGACGAGCCCGATTCGGGGCTGGACGTCGATGCGCTAAGGATCGTGGCGGAGAGCATAAATAGGATAGCAGCACAGAATAAGATGGGCATACTGCTGATTACACACTATAAGAGGATATTGGACACAATGAATCCACAGTTCGTACATGTCATGATGAACGGGAAGATAGTGGCAGAAGGCGGCAATGAAATCATAGACAGGGTTGAGAAAGGGGGGTATGACTCATTTTCAAACGCATAGTGCATGGGGATGAATTGTTAGATTTCGATATCATAAAGGAGGATTTCCCGATACTCGGAATAAAATCCCATGGCAAGCCATTCGTATATCTCGACAGCGCAGCCACCTCGCAAAAGCCAAAGCAGGTTATCAATGCAATCTCTGATTATTACTCCACATACAATGCGAATATAAATCGCGGTGTTTACGAAATATCCGAAAGGGCTACGGATGCGTACATCAACTCTAAGATGAAGGTGGCGGGTTTTATAAACGCGAAGGGAATTGAGGAGATAGTGTACGTGAGGAACGCGACTGAGGCCATAAACCTCGTCGCGCTTACTTGGGGGGATCAGAACATAAAAAGCGGCGACCATATACTGATAAGCGAGATGGAGCACCATAGCAACATAGTGCCGTGGCAGCTTCTGGCAAAGAGGAAGGGCGCGGTTCTGGACTACGTCAAGCTAAGCAATGATAGGGCTACACTTGACATGGCGAGCCTGAAGGAAAACCTTGAAAACAGGCCAAAACTCGTCTCTATAACGCACGTATCCAACGTATTGGGCACCATAAACGACGTTAAGCGCATAACAAGGATGGCGCACAAGAATGGCGCTGCAGTATTGATTGACGGCGCGCAGTCTGCCCCCCATATGAAGGTCGACGTAAGTGACATTGACTGCGAATTCTTTGCTTTTTCAGGGCATAAGATGCTTGGACCGACCGGCATAGGAGTATTGTATGGGAAAGAGGCCGCCTTAGATTCCATGCCGCCGCTGTTCGGGGGCGGAGACATGATAAAGGCCGTAGACAAGCAATCGGCCACATGGAACGACCTCCCTTGGAAATTCGAGGCTGGAACATCCAACATAGAGGGGGGCATAGGGCTGGGAGTCGCAGTGGACTACCTAAACTCAATCGGCATGGACAGGATAGAAGCGCACGAATCCGAGCTGACCGAATATGCGCTACGGGAATTAAGCGATTTCGATGGAATAAACGTATTCGGGCCAGGAGTAAAAGACTTACGGGTCAAAACAGGGGTCATCTCATTCGCGATAAAGGGCGTCCACCCACACGACATCGCCACGATATTCGATAACGAAGGGGTCGCCATAAGGGCTGGGCACCATTGCGCCATGCCATTGGTGGTAAGCCTGGCGCCTGAAAAGGCCGTTTCAAGGATGAGCTTCTATATTTATAATGGTAAAACGGATATAGACAGGGCGATTGGCGCAATAAAGACTGTAAGGAGGATTTTCAAGCTTGATTGATACGGTTAGATCTTATGGATTCAGACATATATGCTGATGAACTGATAGAGCAGTACGAGCATCCCCACAACAAGGGCACTATAGATAAGCCTGACGGAGAGATGCACAGGGACAACCCGCTCTGTGGGGATGACATAACAGTATACTTCTTGTCTGACGGCGATGTCATAAGGGACGTGAAGTTCTCCGGGTCTGGATGCGTTATAAGCATGAGCACGGCAAGCAAGTTGACTGATTTTGTGAAAGGCAAGGCGCTGGGCGAGATAGAGGGCATGGGCGTAAAGGACGTTATAGGCCTTATAGGGCTGGACCCGGGTCCGGCGAGGCTAAAATGCGCAACGCTATCATTGAGGGCGCTGAAGGAGGCGGTTTTTGTATACGAGCACAAAGTGGTTGACGCGGAAACAAAGAAACTTTAGTTCACTTCGACCCTTTCATCATGCGGGATACGTCCTTTATATGGGGGGGCTCCTTGCCTGGCTGCAATTCTGCCACTAATTGGATCGCCTTGAGATCTTTTATGTATGACACCCTGCCTATTTTGCCGTATGCCTCGCTTGCGTATCTCAGATATTTTTCGGCATCGCTTTGTACGATACCCTTGTTCAAGACTACGCGTATCGCATTGAAGTCGTAATCGGCGTAATAGTCGTACGATGCTGGTTTTATGTCGCCTATACGCAAGTCGCCAAGTGCTGGGCTGCCCGAGACTATGAGTATGGTGCCCAAAAACTCGGCAAAGCTTGAAACCCCGTGCGCGCAGTTTTGCAGCAGCTTTATGACCCTCTCCGGTTCGGCGTCGTGGTCCAGATGGAACGCCTTGTCGCTAACCCCGAAACCGTTCGGATTGCCGAAATAGATGTTTCCCGTCGCAGCCATAAAAACCGCCATTTATGCTATTATATCGGACCGCTATCGCTGCCCTTCGCTTTTTGCTTTTTATTTGGATTCCCCTCTTTTTCAGTGGTTTTTATATAAAGTTCGCGTATGACGCTGAGCGCCTTATCCTCGTCCTTGGCAACCATGTTGAGCAGCATTTCGAATTCGGACCTCTTGCTCTGTGCTATCGCGTCCAGTACGCTGAACTCCTTTGCGTGGTTTTCAGCGAACTCTGCAAGCGCACCCAATTTTTCAGGGTATAGATTGGCGAGCTTTGCTACTGACTTTATGAGGTTTTCCCTTTTGTCATCCACCTTCAGACTGTCATCTATGTAATCCCATTTGCTGCGCTCCTGCGTTACGTCCCTGCCATCGACTTCATGGTCCATCCAGAAAGCGTTTGTTGAGTTGCTGCCTATGGCGCACATTTCCAATGGATCTCCTACATACAGGCCGAATGCCGGGTTTGCTTCCTGCAATTTTACTAATATGTAGCCGATCACCTCTGCCTCCAACTCTGATGCCTGGTTCGGATTGTACCTGTAGTTATAGACCAGGCTGTCCAGCATGCGCTGCGAGCCGTCTATGCCGTTTGCCCAGCACTCGCCCTTCTGAACTCTCCCTGCCGCTATGACATTCAATGCAGGCTGCACGTCGACCAGGAATGGTTCTACATTGCCGGAATCGCGGCGCGAGGCGCCGAATATTATAGCGCCGAAACCTCTTTCGATCAAGAATTCCTTGAGATTTGGTTCCGCCTTCATCAGCGCTTCTATGTCGGCTGTCACTTTTCCAAAGTCTGAGTTTGATATCTCGGCCGAATCCTTTGTTAGTATCTTGTTGAGGCACTCTACGAGATCGACTGACCCTTCGGCTGCGCCTATCACATTTTCGGAGCTGACTATTATCTTTTGCCTATACGGGACACGGCCGTTGGTAACCCTGCTGTCTGACACGAGCAGTAGCCCGTCCTTGTATGGTATCCTAGCTATTACCGTCATGCAGTTCTCCTATATTATATTGCACGCACTGCGTATAAACCTTTTGCACTGCGCATCCGCTGCGCCTGGTGGGGCCCGCGAGGCAGCCCAAAATTGGGCAGGTTTCCGATACCACAGTTATACCTTGTCTGGGATGTAGCTGCCGCCCGACGCGTTTATGAATATTGTATGCGTAGCTGCTAGGAACGAGGATTTGGGGTTTGTAGCCGTTGAGTTCAACAATATCATTATTGTGTACTCGCCTGGTCCATATTTCCTTATTAGATTGCTCATGTTGAAGGACACTGCAAAATTATCCCCTTGCACCACGTATTCAGTGGCATTTAGGGTTGTTATGTTGCCGTACGTATAACTGTATCTGTAGCCTCCCGATTCCCTGGTGTAACCTATACCGGCAATGGTTGTGCCGTAGCCATATGAGGCGTTGTACGGAGGGTGCTTCAGCTGGAATGGGGTAATTGATGAAATAGGAGGGTCAAATGTCACTAGAACCTCGTTTAACGCGTAGTTGCTGCCATAACTCCCGTTAAGCCTCACTATGCCATTGTTGATTGACGGGGTGCCGTAGAACCAGTTTATGTAGTCGTTGATGAAATCCTCGGTAAAGTATACCGTGGTAGCGTTATAGGCAACCCCTATGCTGACATAATTGTGCTGCGGCGTTAGTATATTATCCCTATGGCCGTTGTTGCAGCACTTGGAGTCGTTGTACATCATGTCGTATTCCATCTGCGATATCGCATTAGTTAAGTTTACCCCGCTGCTGTTGTATATGAAGGCTATATTCTCATCTACGCTCTGGTTGCCGCCAAGCAAAGAGTATCGCATGTAGGGCTTCATCCCGTATATGTCCCAGTGGCTGAAATAATCGTTTTGGAGCATGTTTTCGGAATGCTGCTGGGCGGAGGCGATGCTTGAGTAGGACACCGCTGATAGGTTATATGCCAGCCTGTCCTTGTTTATGACAGATAGCGCATACGCAATCAGGGCATTTTGCGGGACGTAGTTCTCCTTTATTGTAGTGGTTGGATAGTAAAGGTTGCCTACCGTTGTGAGGTTTGGATTTAAGGTGCTGAAGTTGAAACCATCATTGATGAACCTGACCAAGTGGGTAGGCACGCTAGGGAACAAGACGAATATCAGGGTTATTAGAAGAAGCGCCATCAAAATCGATATGAACGAATTTCCAGGCATTGTTGCACCTTCCGATTGCGATTTATGAAGTGCGGGCGGTTAAATTGCATTTCGGCATAGCAATATAATTTATTTACTAGTAAATCAGAGACTCTCTTTTTCATCACGCATCAGAAATACCTCGTCTCATCACTAATACGTAAGTTTGTAGTATAGAACTAATAAGGCTGCAGATTGAAATGCGCCTGCCAGGTCGAATTCCTTAGTCATGAAGGTTTTAAGATATATGCTTCCATAATAGAACCGGTAATAAGATGCCAGATCCGAAGATGAGTGTATTAAAAAGCATAGGAGTGATGTCGTATGCGAAGATTATGGCCTTTATCTATGCCATAATAGGCTTTATTTATGGGCTTTTCGTGGCGCTCATCCTTTTGGTGGTAGGCTCGGTAGCCAGCCTTGGGGGCGCTGCGGGCGGCGGAATCGGCATAATAGGCGCGATAGCCTTTATAATATTAGGACCTATACTCGGAGCCATAGCGGGCTTTATATTGGGCGCGATATCCGCAGTAATCTATAACTTTGCTGCCTCTAAATTGGGGGGGATTGAAATAGAGCTTAAATAAAGCGGATTTGCCCTTGATTTCAGTATAGTCCTTACATCCATCACTTCCGGAATTCCGGAGGATTTGAGTATTTTGATAGGTTCAGGAGCGTGCGCGTCGAATGCCCTATCGTAAATATGCCTGTATCGACCTTTGTTCTTCGCATGCACAGCGACCTTAATAATTTCCTAGATTTTGTACCGCTTGCTTACCTCAACAATAGAAGCCAATGCTTCGTTCTTAGCTTTCTCATCAAGCGTATCGTCCAACCATGAATAAAAGCTGTCGTCCTCCATCTTTTCATGTGCGGACATTACTGCAAAAAGGTCGTCATTGAATATTTTTGCATTGCTGCCAGCCTTTAATGCTTGCTGTATCTTCGATAGTAGCTCTTTTATGCGATCATGTTGCAGCCTTAGCTCTCCGGTTAGCATGTTGTCCTTCCCGGCTACATCATCTGCTATTTTGAAAAGCACTTCCTCCTCACAAGCTATATGCCTTTCAAGGCGGTTTCTGAATTGCGCGAAAATGCCGTATGCCGCAGAGCCGTCCGCGTGGCGCTCTAAATACACATCAAATAGCTTGCCGATTTCGATATGGTCCGTGTCCATAAATTCCGTGATTTTCATCCTGCGCACCTCAAGGATGGTTTGTTTTCTTTGGCAGGGCAATGCTCCAGATATTCGCTGCATGGATAAGTACACTCAGAATCAGCGCGGCTGCGCCTATCACTGCTAGGCCCCTGTATCCGGCCAACAGCATTGACGAAACGAGCACTATCAATCCTATATTAAGAAGTGCGTATTCCACTACTGCACTTTTATAACTAGCGAATTTCGTATGCGATACGCCTGGTACAAAAATGTAAGACACGCCAAATATGAGCTGCGCCACGAAGCCGTAAAGTGCCAATATAAAGATTGGGTCATTTTCTACCGCTATTATGCCATTTAAGTTAAGGGCCAACAGTACCGTAGCCGTAACGAAATAAACGAATCCTGTGGCTACGAAGATTCTTACTATTAGGTTAGTCGCTGCAAGATTGTCCATTAACAACACCAGATTATATTATTGCCGCATTCTTTATAAGAACTTCTTGGAGAGACTCTTTATGAATTCAGGTGATATTGGTATGGTTACGAACGTTGGTCAAAAAAGAACAAGTATGGGTTTCGGTGGCCCGCTACCGAAGGGATATTTAGCGCCATGAAACGGGTGTTTGGCGAACAACTTGCAGCGACAAGCGAACCTGGCATGTTGCAGGAGGCGTCATGCAAACTGTAGGCGTACCAAAGCCCCAAACACCGCGGCGAATCCAAATAGTGATCATTGTGTCATAACAGGGGGATTAAAGGGTTATGCAACACAGCATGTACAGGTATTAAATTTTTCCGAGGTGCTTCTTCCAACCATTTACCTAATCCTACCTGAACTATGTATAGCCCCGACCGGATTCGAACCGATGTTCGCGGGTCCAAAGCCCGCTGTCCTTGGCCACTAGACGACGGGGCTACTCCAGTTTTTCGCTTTATTGCATGTACAATTAATTTACTGGTAAAGTATTATAATAGAATTTTTATCTTATGATTTCGTAGTTTTCCTCTGGTTTCTTGGTGATATCGTATCTTACGGTGTTTACAATGCGGAACAATATGTAGCTTATAACACCCCATTTTACTACCCTTCTTATGCTGGTCTTTACTACCGCATCGTTTATGTAAATGAACTTGCCGTAGTTTTTTAGCCTATCGGACAAATCATAACCTTCATACGTGGCATACTCATTTTTGAATCCGTGGACTTTGTAAAATACAGTCTTTCTTACAGCAAAGTTACAAGCGCTGATTTTCGGCCTTCTGAAAAAGAATGATAGTTTCTTGAGGTATACCGAATCAAGCGCATAGAAGAGCCTTATGATGCGTGTTGTTTTTTCAAGGGGAGCTAGCGGACCCGTTGCAGCTACAACATTAGGGTCCTTAAATGCATTGTTATACAATGCGAGCAAATCTTTTGAAGGTTCTGTGTCTGCATCTAGAAAGAGCAATACCTCCCCTTTTGATATTTTAGCACCTGAATTTCTAGCTATCGACATTCCTTTCTTTTTCTGTATAATAACCGTTGCGCCCCTTTTCGCTATGTCTCTTGTCTTGTCTTTGCTGTTGCCATCTACGACTATGGTCTCGAAACCTTTAAACGACTGATTTTTAAGACCATTTATAGTATATGGGATATATTTCTCCTCGTTTAGGGCTGGTATTATTACACTTAATCTGATATTTTTGTATGGCATTCTTAAAACCTAGATATTCCATGATTATGTACTTGCTCCACATATGTAATAGTGCAGTATTGCAAAATCGAATGCATTAAAAGTTTATAACATTATGGTTTAAAGATAAATGGAGTATTTGATGTCTGTTCGCAATTTTCTTGTGGGCTTCGGCCACGCGCATAAGCTGATCATATCAGGTACGGCTTATCTTCTAATAGCACTTGTATTGTTTTTGCCGCTTATAGGGAATGTCAGGACTACTACACTGGGTTATACAGGGGATATATACCAAAACTTGTGGGATCTATGGTGGACAAAATACGCCTTGCTTAATGCGCATGTAGGGATTTTTTCTACAACAACGATGTTATTCTGGCCTGTCGGAGCTAATTTGGTATACCAGACACTGGAACCTATAGACGGTCTAATTTCTATACCGCTGCAGTCGTTAGGCTTAACATTTGCTTATAATACACTGCTCTTCTTAGGCTTTATCATTAGCGGATTAGGGGCATTTGTGCTTGCAGAATATATAACACACGATTTTTATGCGGCTTTTTTTGGGGGTTTGGCGTTCTCTTTTAGCGCGTTTCACATAGCGGAGATATACCATGCTATGGCTTTCTTTGCGATTGGATGGACTGCACTTTTCCTATATTTTATCCTGAGAATGATTGAGGATGGAAAAATCGTATATTCTATCGGGGCAGGAATTGCGTTTGTGCTAGTTTTTTTCATGGATGGCGGCGTAGAAGAGGGGCTTATGGACGTGTTAGCGGTTTTTTTAATAATCGCTTTTTACATGTCTACCAAAGAGCTAAGGAACCGAGTGACTAACCTAAGGTTTCTCAGAGGGTTGGGCGTAATCGCCATTATTTTTGTCGTATTTGGGTCATTTTGGTTAGTGCCTTTATACGCCACCATTATGCAGGGCGGCGGTTTATCGGCAGCGTATTTCCAAGACGACCTAATGCATAACATGTATTGGAGCGATAATATACTTTCATTCTTTATGCCGAGCTTTTTCAATGGAATTTTTCACAATATTTCACTTTCTTATTACGGTATTTACGCTGCTGCAGGGCCACAGGAGACCACGTCTTATATCGGATACACTGTACTGGCATTGAGTATATACGGGATAAGTAAAAACTTTAAAAAAGCAAGGCTTTGGATTTTGTTACTTGTAATCTTCGGATTGCTGACTTTGGGCCCGTACCCACAATTGGGATCTTATGTAATGCCGGTGCCAGGGTTGTACCTATTTTACCATAGCTTGCCTATTTTCAACGTTATAAGGGAACCCGGTAGATTTGACCTGATTGTATCCCTAAGCTTTGCGATACTATCTGCTATCGGCGTTAAAACTGTCCTAGAACTGTTAAATGAGAAAAACTTGGGTAAAAAGAAGGTTTTTGCGCTTTCAATCATATCGATAATTTTTATTTTGGAGGCCGCCGGGATTCCAGGTACGGGGTTATCAACGCAGATAACTACAAGCCCTTCCGCTTATGCACCTGATTTCTTAGGTCAGATTGCGAACACTACTGGCAATTTCTCTTTCTTGGTTTTGCCAGCGTTGCCTCAACCTACAGCGAAACCGGCGTTCTATATGGGCTTGGCTAATTTTTATGTGACAATATTGCATAGGCCACTCGTAGGTGGCGACATTACCAGGGCTACCTCAATAAGCGAGTTGACGCTTTATAGCATACCACTTGTGGTTTCTTCATCCAACTTGGAAACCAGCGGCAACTTTACCTTTATATCACCGATAACCGAGAATTACACGTTAGAGACTCTAAAGACATTTAGCGATTATGGAACGGCGTTCATAATAGTTGAAGATAATGCGTATTCCCAATACGATTTCGATTACATATATAGCTATTTATATAAGGTATTCGGTAAGCCGATTTACGCTGGGGACAATATAACAGTATTTTATACAAAAAATTCTTTAGACATGAACTTCTATAAGAATCAATTTATAAGTTTTTACGAACCGTATCATTGGAGCTCTATTGTAACAACTTTAGATAGTAAAAATTACACTTGGTGGACGCCGATAGACAATTACGGCGTGATTATAACTTATGCGCCTTATGAAAATGTCAGTGAGAATGGAACGAACAGCTATGTAAACGCTACCATTAGCTTTGAGGCCGTCGCACCTATACGGCAGACACTCACTATACAGAATTATTATCCAGGGATTAGAAATTCATCGCATTTTGATTACAATATAACTGTAGGCGCAGCACCAAAAATTTATACTGCAAGGATTAGATTGGCCAGCGGACCGGGTGGGAATGTGATTGGATTTTTTGATGGCTACTTAGAAACCGGGAATAAATCTTATATGGTCTTTATAGACAATATAACCATAAGCGGATGAATTTCTTGAGCTGGACGAGGGCTTTTTCAGTAGGATTTGGCGAAATTTACAATGTATTTGGCCCCATTAATACAATAGACACATTTTTTGCCCTGGACCTTATCTTGCGCGTCGAATGGCATGTTTGTGCTCTTCAGACCCGTCTCTTCCTTTATCTTTGCCTCGCATGAGTCCGATCCGCACCATGGTGCCTGTATAAAGCCGCCCTTGTCGGCGCGCGCCTTCATTTCTGCGTAGGTGTCGACCTTGAATATGTTTGAATTGAGATATGACTGGGCCTTCGCGTACAGATTGTAGTGCATATCCTCTAACATCGCGCTTATTTTGGATTTTATATCGGCAGCAGCTACGAGCTCTTTCGCCCCGGTGTCCCTCCTTGTCAACGTTGCCTTCTGCGCCTCCACTTCCTTCCTGCCGACCTCTATGCGCATTGGTATACCCTTGAGCTCGTATTCGTTGAATTTCCAGCCTGGAGAGTAGGCGTCGTCGTCGTCCAAAAATACCCGGAATTCGTCGCGTATTTGGCTCATTATTTCCCTCGCATAGCCTAGCACCGCCTCTTTGTTATCGTTGGTATATATAGGCACTATCACGACCTGCATCCTCGCTACTTTTGGAGGTATCACTAGACCCTTGTTATCGCTGTGGATCGCTATCATCACGCCTATCTCCCTGGTTGATATTGCGAAGGTGTTTTGGTACACGTATTCCTTGGCACCCTCCCTATTCAAGAACATTATATCGAATGCTTTCGAGAAATTCTGCCCGTCGCTGTGCCAGTCTGGGCCCTGGATGGCCTTGCCGTTTGGCAGCAGATGTTCTAGGCTGAAAGACGCCAGCCCGCCGGCGAATTTTTCGCTGTCGGTCTTCCTCCCCTTTACGTACGGCACGGCCAGGTAGTCCTTGAGGACATGCTCGTATATCGCCAGTATAGTGTCGCGCTCCGCGTCCGCCTCTTCCTTTGTAGCGAATGCCGTGTGGCCTTCGTTCCATAGGAACTCTCTGGTGCGGAAGAACGGCACAGGATGTTTGAATTCCCATCTCACCACGTTATTCCATTGATTCAGGCGGATTGGCAAGTCGCGCCATGAACGCACCCACCTTGACAAGGACGCGTACATTATGGTCTCAGATGTGGGCCTGACCGCCAACCTCTCATCGAGCTTGGAGCTGCCGGCCTCGGTGACCCAGGCTACCTCCGCAGAGAAGCCCTTTATGTGCGCCGCCTCCTTGCTCAAAAGCCTTTCCGGTATGAAAAGTGGGAAGTACGCGTTCTGCACACCGTACTTCTTGAAGAGTGGGTCAACGACCTTTTGTATGGCTTCCCATACGAAATAGCTGTCCGGCTTGAAAACTATTGCACCGGATACGTCGCTGTAGTCTATGAACCCAGAATTTATCAGCACTTGGACGTACCATTCGGAGAAGTCCGACTCCTTTTTGGACGTAATCCCAACTTTCTTTTCCTCATTGCCAGAGGTAGTTTTAGACATCAAACCACTTTAACGTATTTTAGGCCTTCATACTTATTATCTGGCATATTTTTATTATGCAATGCTAGGATTGCTCTGCGATGGCGCTTAGCGCCATGCCTCTCCTGAGCGCGGCCACGTACGCCCTGTCCACCAGACCGTAAAGGTCGCCTTCCATAAGCACATCCAGGCCCGCTGCCGTCATACCTCCTTTCGTACTGACCTGACGTATCAACTCTTCGAACGTTTCCGAACCTGACGCCTTTTCGAGCGTGGCGCGCATCGTATTCATTATTATCCACTTTGCCAATTTTGGATTAAAGCCGAGCGTCTTTGAAGCAGACACGTTGACGCTGTTCAGAAGCATTGAGTAGAATGCCATTGCGCAGCTATCCAGCACTGTGAACGAGTCCATCAGTCCTTCCTCGAGCTCCATCACCTTGCCTCCTGTGCTGAGTACCGCTTTTATGGCCGCCTTGTCGTGCGGCGACACTTTATTGTTGCAGCAGAAGGCGGAGATCGCCTCGCCATCGCTGAACGCTATATTGGTCATCGCGCGCGCCACCCTGTTTGCGCCCAGGATGCGCTCCACCTGGCTTATGCTGACTCCGGCCATGAGCGTTATCGTAAGTTTGTCCCCCAGATAGGGCCGTATACGCCAACCCAATTCATTTACGTCCTTCTGTTTTGTAGCAAGCAATATTACGTCGGAGTTCCTGATCAGCAGCCTGTTGTCGGTTGTCGTACGCATGCCTTTGAACTTGAACGCGGTCCTCCTGCTGCCGAAGACCTTATAGCCTCTGCTTATGAGCCTCTTGGCGATTATGGAGCCTATCGTGCCCACGCCTATTATGCCTACCCTAGCTTTCATTGCGACCACATTCTCAGCCTCCGCCCAGGACCGACCTGAGCACTAAAGAAAGATTACTCGCTTCTTTAAGCCTTCTGTATGAATAACTGAGCCATCTTGTGCCGAACGGTACGTATATCTCAACGTGATTGCCTTCCCTCGCCAGTTTTATGGCCCTCTTGTTGCTTATGCCATTGAGCATGGCGTACCCCACATGCTTGCGATGCGCTGCGTTGAGACGCTGCGCCATTGACACCATGCCAGGATCGTGCGTGGCTATTACAAATTCCTTGGCATGGGAAAACAGATATTTCATGAGCCTGGCATAGTTGGCTGTAGTCTCTAGCCTGCTTTGGTATGCGAGCCGACGCGTGGAGGAATAAGCGCCCTTGACGAGCCGTATCACGGCCCCGCTCTTCGAAAGGCTCCTTATGTCAGAACCGCTTCGCTTCAGGTACGACTGTATGCATATCCCCACCCCATCGCCACTTTTTAATTGGGCCGTATACGCGGATATCGTGGCATCGACGTCGGCGGCGGATTCCATGTCTAGCCAGACGAACACATTGTTCCTGCGGGCTTCGGCTACTATGCGGGAATAGTTGCCCATGAACATGCCCTCGCTTATGCGCAGCCCTAACTGGGATGCCTTTAGGGAGATGTCAGCCTTTATCCTTGACTTGCGGATTTCCGAAATGAGCTTTATGTATGTTGCGACTGCGTCGTTTACATCAGTTTCACTGGAGAATTCCTCTCCTAGATAGTTGATGATCGGCCTTATGCCCAGAGAATTGATTCGTTTTGACCTCGTTATGGCATCGGCGATGAACGGTCCCGCTATCCATCTGCCAGCTACCAGCCTTTCCAATATGCCGCTGCAGACCATCATAAAGACCGCTTGCCTGTCAGGCGCTTACGCCAAGCGATTTGAGCTCACGGACAAGCTGTCTGTGGTTCTCGAATTTTATGCTTCTTATGCCTATCCTACGGGCTCCACGCACGTTTTCAGCCATGTTGTCTATGAAAACCGCTCCGTGGGGGCTTGAGCGCATCATCCTGAGCACGTGGTGGAATATGCATGCGTCTGGCTTCTTCATGCCAAGGTAGCAGGAGGCGAACCTGCCATCGAACAGCCCCTTGTTTATGAACCTGTTAAGCGCATAAACGTACCTGCTCCTGCAGGTGTTTGTCAGCATCGCTATTTTGTACCTCTTAGACAGCCTCTCTATAAGTGCAATCATTTCCTTGTCGACCCTGGCTATGCTCTTGTATGTGTCGTTCCATGCCATGTCCCTTTTGCTGATGCCGAAATTTTTATGCAGGGCCTTCTCCAAGTCCTTCAGCGTGGCCTTGCCTATGTCCATCTTGACCAGCAGCGGATCCGTTATGGTCGACAGCTCCTTGTAGCTTATCTTGAACTTCTTTGAAAGCATGCGCTTGTATATATCGTCGTTGAAATGAAGGATGACTCCACCTACATCGAATATTATTAATTTTATCATGAAAATGATTCTTGCCCGCAATACTTTATAGCCTACTGCGCATAGAATATACCTGTTTGTAGCTATAGTGGTAGGATGGACACGGTCTTGATAGCACTTGGCGGTAACGCGATACTCAAGCGTGGTGAGGATGCTACATTCCCCACGCAGTACAAGAACGTGAAGAACGCGGCTAAAAGCATGGTGAACCTTCTGTCTAAGGAGGACATAAAGCTCGTGATAACACACGGAAACGGGCCGCAGGTGGGCGGCGAGCTGCTAAGGAACGAATACGCCGAGCGCCAGATACCGCAGCTGCCATTGTACGTATTGACGGCTGAGACGCAGGCCTTCATAGGGAGCATGCTAGAAGCCGCAATGCTGAATGAGATGCACAGGAAAACAGTCGATAAGCGGATAAGCGCTGTTCTTACGCACGTTTTGGTAGACAGGCACGACAAGGCGTTCGGCAGGCCGACAAAGCCGATAGGGCCGCACTATTCGAAGAAGGAGCTTGAGAGGCGGCTTAGGTGCGGCAGGTTCGATTTTGTGGAGACCGGCGGTGCGTACAGGCGAGTAGTGCCATCGCCCGAGCCGCTTGAGGTGATAGAGCTTGAATCGATAAGGCGCATGCTGGACAGCGGACACATAGTCATCGCCGGCGGCGGCGGAGGGATACCAATGGCGGAATCAAAAGGCGCGATAACCGGGGTTGATGCTGTCATAGACAAGGATGCAACCAGCCAGCTTTTGGCAAGCGAGCTTAAAGCTGACAAACTCATAATATTGACAGATGCGGAGTGCCTCTACATGGAATACGGCAACGAGAGCTCCGGTATCATTGACATCAACGCGGGGGATTTGAAAAAGATGCTAGGCTCTTTCCAGGGCGGGACCATAAAGCCTAAGGTCGAGGCCTGCATCAAGTTCGTCGAGAATGGAGGCAAAGAGGCGTATATAGGCAACCTTTTCAAACTCACTGAACTTTTGGACAGGAAGTCCGGCACTAGGATAACGCGATAACTACTCACTGCCTTTCGTTTTCCGCAAGCAGCTCTTTTGTTATAAGGCAGTCCTCGGATTTCCTAGGACCGGAACCGATACCGGACGTTATGATGCTCTTTATGCCGACTGCTTTAGAAAGGCGCTCCGTCACCTCGGCCTCGTACTTGCGCAGCGTTATTATATGGCCATTGGGCCCAGCATCGAACGTGTAGGCCGCCATGTTTTCGCCGTGAGATTGGTTGATTTCGTGTATCGCGCCGATTATCCCTTTAGACGCGTCGTTTAGGTATATTATAGGTGGCCAGGAATCCAGCATGGTGGCGTGCATGTCGTTGCTGTCGCGCATTATAAGCTCGGCGAGAGAATTGAAATCCTTCTCGTGCACAGCTTCTATGACCTTGGCGACCCCGGCCTCTGCGAATGGGGGTCTTGCCCTGTAGAGCGCGCTGGTCCTCACTGTGACTTTATGCCCCTCACTGGAGGAGACCTTCTTCTTGGACTCGCTCACGATGGCTATTATGTCTACGAGATCCGGCCAGTAGTCTGCCGGTACCACCTGCTCCGCGAATGAATCCGAGCCGTCGCTCCTCGAGCCCTTGTTCCACTTCACTATCCCGCCGAAGATGCTCCTGCATGCGCTGCCGCTTATCTGCCTGGCTACGATGGAGAGCTCCTTTTGCTGCATTTTGAGGCCGAGCGCCTCGTTGAGCGCATAGACCATAGTGGCCGCGCCCGACGCGCTGGAAGCCAGCCCTGCATCCGAGGGGAAGGAGTTCTTTGAAACCGCCAGGAGGCGGGCATTTGTTTTTGCTGCCTCCCTCATGTATTCTATGGCCTTGAGCATGAAGCCTGACTTTTCATCGTTTGCAGCCTTGTAATCCTGACGCTTGCCGTTTATGTAGACCGCGTCCTCCTTTATCCTGTCTGAGAACATTACGCTTGTAGTTGTGGTCAGCCCGTCCCCAAGCGTCATGCTGATTGAAGAGTTGTTCGGTAGGTTAAGCAGGTCGTCCCTCCTGCCCCAGTACTTTATAAGCGCTATGTTTGGTGAGCCCGATGCCGTATATATCTCGTCTGACATTAAACCACTACTTCGTCGCAGCACTGTTAATCAAATTTATGCAGGTGGCATCCTCTCCTAACTAAAAGCTATGGGCTACCCAAGCATCTATAATTTTATCTGAGTATGCTCTAAGTTCAACGAGGGCTGTCCCCTGTTGAAGTATTACGCTCTCCACCTGGGCGTGACTTCCCCCATGTCCGAGAGTAGCTCTATCGAGTATGTTTATGGATGCGTTCATGTCACTGCCCAATTGCATGCCACATCTGTTGCAGTGATGAATCCTGTCTTCCAGGTTCCGCCTCTCCTCCCATTTCTTTATGCAATGGCGGTCGCTACTCTCCTGCGCCGTGGTGAGGATTGCGTAGTAGTCCCTGCCTTCCTTTGCGATTGTGAGTGTCTTTATCCTGCCTTCGACGCCCCTGTACACCTTCATCCTCATCGTGCCTATCCTTGCGACGCGCAGCCTGATGAACCCTCCTATGCGCCCTATTTGAAAAGAGCCGTCGTCCTGCGGATAGGTTATTGACCCGTATTTGTCGTGCGATTTGAACTTCGGGAATCCATTTTTGCCCGATTTATCCTTGCATCTCCTGAAGAAATTTTGGTATGCCCTCGTTACCCTTATCCGTATGTCCTGCCGTGTCTGGGAATATAGAAGTTTGAAGTGTTTGTCCCCTTCTGCTATGTCATCAGCGTATCCGTCCTGCGCCCGCATCGAAACTCTGCGTTCTCTTATTGACCTTTCGAGTATCCTATTGTAGAAATTGCGGGCAAGGTTCATGCTTTCATCTATCGTTTCCTGGCGTTTGGCGTTAGGGTATAGCCTGAACTTGTATGCCCTCGTCCCCATGAATTTCATCTTGTGTAACAGTTCAAGAATCTTACGGCTTTAATTACAAGGTTTTCGTGTGTTTTGTAGTTCTATGGTGATTGTCGTCGAATGACAAAATCTTTCCGTAACAATCTTAAACTCTTACCATCTTGTTATGCACTTTCATATACCTTTGCTTCTGCATCCGCTTTCATCTCCTATCCGAAGGGTGGGATTTTCACGCTATGAATTTATAAAAGCTTTTGGCACCTTCTAGGGACGCGGTTATCGCGCGCGCATCGAAGCCTGCCTTGTGCAATGCTGCTCCCATCTTTGCAGCGTCCGCGCACAGCCCTATCGCCGCGCCGCCCCCTCCGCCGCCGCTGAGCTTAGCGCCGTAGAATCCGTTCCTCCTAGCGAATTCGACGAACTCGTCCAATCCGCTGCTGGAAACGCCGAGCCTGGCCAGCAGCGCGTGGTCAGCGAACATGGAACGGCCCAGCCCCTCGATGTCATTGGATTTCAGGGCATCTATGCCGCTTCTTGAACAGTCCTCGATTTGATCTAGAATCTCAACAGTGCGCGTCTTATCGTTCTTGTACAATTCCGAAACGTGGCCCACCATCTCTGCCGTGCTCCTTTTAGGCCCCGTATCCACAAGCAGCAGTTCGATTTCTGTGTCTATTTTTTCCCTCTTGGCTCCGGCAGAGGCGCTGTAGCTCACATACCCCCCATAGTACGAGGTGCTGACATCTATCGAGCCCGCGCCGTCGTTCTTGTGTATGACCCTGTCCCCTTCCCTTGCTATGTCTATTACTGTTTCATCGGGAAGCGGTATTTTCGACGCGTTGAGCAGGGCGACCGTGAAAGCAGCAGAGCACGCTGCGCTGCTGGCAAAGCCCTTCTGCAACGGGATCTCGGAATTTATGCATACATCCAGGCCCGCTGGCCTTAGGCGGTGCTCTGCTACCAGCCTGGCCGCTATAGTGGCGTAAGGCAGCACTGGTTCGCCGATCCCACGATGGTCGTCTGCGTAGCCCCTTATGCTTTGCCTGCCTTTGAAGCCGCTGAAAAGCTCCCGCAGCTCTGTTTCGGTGAACGAATAGTCGTAGCCGCTGACGTCCGGAAGCCTTATAACTAGGCTTTTGCCCTCCGTTTCGTTTACGGACGCCTTTGCATACACGCTTATGGCGACTGCGACAGCTAGTTTGCCGTAAACTACAGCGTGCTCGCCGAGGAGCTTCACTACACCAGGCGCCCTTACCTCCATGCTTACCAATTTGCAGTCAAAATATTATTATTTCCTGGCGGAATTCGCCCATCAACGAATCGCATTGAACGCTGAGCCAGGATTCACCTATATTTAAATTTCAATATAAGCAGCCAGATTGTTATAATGATGAGTATCACGTTGAAGAATATTACGGGGAACGACGAGATGAAGTATCCGTACGCTATCCAGAAGACCAAGCCCAAAGTCAGGGCAGCGAGCCAGTATACAGAAAGATCCCGAGTGGACTTCGTCTTTAGCGCCTTTAGCAATTGTGGCAGGTAAGAAAAGGTAGTCAGTGACCCTGCTATGAGCCCTGATATTATCACGTAATCCATTTTGTCACCTGAAAGCCTCCCATCCGGCTGGACCAGACAAACAGCTTAATATTACTTGAGATGCTAATATTTAAGTTTAGGGCGATTCCGGATGGCGAAGGGCGGCAAGGACGTCATAATACAGGTATTCGGACAGGACTCGCAGCCCAAGAGGGTCCACGAGTGCTACCTCTGCAAGATATACAAGTACGAGATGCGGAAGGGCAATAAGGACGCCTATGGTTGCTACCTCAAGCACCTGAATTATCTGGTAAAGAGGCAGGGAGGGCTCTCGATAAAAGTCAACTCGATGGACAATGCAGTAGCGCTGCAGGGTGGCTTATAATTTGCCCAGCATCTCGATTATCTTCGCCTTGTTGGTGCTCATGCCGCCTATGAGAACGCCGTCTATGCTGCTTTGGCCAGTGTAGCCCGATACGTTTGAGCAGTCTACGCTCCCTCCGTAAAGGAACTTGACGCAGCGCGCCGCCGGGGCGCCGAACTCTGAGAACAACAGCTTTTTGAGCTTGGCTACTGTCTCGTTGATTTCTCTTGGATCCGGTATGCGGGATGGGCCATTAGAGCTTATCGCCCATACTGGCTCATAAGCTATAAGTACGTTGCCGGCCTTGGCATTGGTGCCGCGCATCGCATCCAAACCGGTAAGCATTTGACGCCTTAGAACGTCCAATGCGAGTCCCGAATCCCTTTCCTTAGAAGTTTCGCCTATGCAGAGGATCGGGTTGATATTCGCATTGATGCACATCCTGAATTTATCCGATATCAATTGGTCGGTCTCTGCAATGCCGAGCGATTTGCCGGACCTCACCTCTGAATGGCCCAGTATGGCGTTTTTGCACCCTATTTCTTTCATTGCTTCCAGCGACAGAGCCCCGGTAAACGGGCCGTTCGCCTCGACGTTTACATTTTGGGCGCACAGCTCGACCTGCGTGCCCTCGAGCTGCCTCCCGACCTGATAAAGCGCCGCATGGGACGGCGCTACTATGACGCGCTGCTTCAATTCTGCTTTCCCTGCGTATTCGGATAGCGCCCTGGCGAGCGAGATTGACTCGGCTATGCCGAGATACGCCTTCCAATTGCACGCCACTACTATTTTGTCCCGCTGCAAGGCATCATTATTGTTGGTTTAGTATTATTTTCAGCGCTTCGTCCTTAGTGTTGGGGTTGGTCTCGAATAATCCCCGTATGGCGCTGGTTACAGTCTCGACGCCGTGTGATTTGGCGCCGCGCATCTCCATGCACATGTGCCTGGCCTTTATCATTACAAGGACGCCCTTCGCCTCAAGCTTATCATTGAAGTAGTCTGCGATGTCTTTGGTGAATTCCTCCTGCACCTGCGGCCTGGACGCGAAATGCTTGACTATGCGCGGTATTTTTGACAGGCCGACTATCTTCTTGTCCGGTATGTAAGCTACGGATACGTATCCGAACATAGGGAGGAAATGGTGTATGCACATTGAATAGAATGGGATGTTTTTAAGGCAGAGTATGTCGCGGTAGCCGGGATTTTTGAAAAGCGTGATTTTTGATACGTCGTCGTTCCTGTAAAGGCCGGAGAATATTTCGATGTACATCCTGGCTATTCTGCGCGGAGTATTCTTGTAGGCCTCTGTATTTTTGCTTATTTCTAGGGCGTCAAGCAGTTCGTGGATCGCCCGCTCTATTTTTTGTTCTCTTTGTTCCTCCTCCATGCCCAGCACCACTTGATATTAAGCATTTGGAAGCTATTTTAAGCTTTTGGACCTGCGCCTGATAACCTTGTAATGCAATTGCACCTCGTCCTTTGATAAACGCTTCACATCGAGCAGTTTTAGCCTGGCTTCAAAGTCGACACCGTCAAAAAGTTTTATGCCATTTGTGAATATCGTTGGCTCTATGGTAAGGTATATCTCGTCCACCAGATCCGCTTTCATGAAGCTTGAGTTTATCTTCCCGCCACCGACTAGCACTGTACTTGCATTTGCCATCTTAAATAGGTCGATCGCTTTTATAGGCGACCTGTCCGTGAATATTACGTTTCCCCATTTGCTCTTAATCCTGCTTGTTGTCATTACTACATTCAGTCCCTTGTATGGGAAATTTCCGTGCCTTAGGGTTTCCCTGTAAGTCCCACTGCCGACAAGATTCGCCTTCGCCGCGCTCATTTTGCGCATGAAATCCCGGCTGGCTTTCTTGGAGATGAAACTCGTGTCACCTTTTTTGCCCCTCGCTATCATTCCGTTAGGGGTTATTATCATGTGTATTATTACTTTCATGCTATGATGTTGGTAAAACCCGTATAAATATCTTGATAAATCGAATTATAGGTAGACTATCAGGTGCAGAGTGCATAAAAACGCGGATTGGGCTTGATAGCTAGGGCCTAATTGCAAGGTCGGCTGTGCTGGACATGGATATAATAATAACGCTGATGGTGCTGCTCTCCTCCGCCTTGATATTGGGCAGCATAGCAGATAAGTTCGGGATACCGAAAGTGGTGGCGTATATAATCGCCGGGATGCTACTGGGGCATATCGCTTCGGGTTTATTGAGCTACGGGAGCGAGCTGTCGGGAATCTCCGAAGTGTCTCTCTTCTTCATAATGTTGATGGTCGGCATAGAAGCCACGACGGAACTGCTTACAAAGCACATTAGGAGCGCGGTCATGTTCACCATATCAAGCTTCATCATCCCAGTAGCTATCATGATAGCCGTTTCCGTTTTTGCTTTCGGGTTGGACCCTACGCAGGCGCTAGTAACTTCCATGGCCATAGGTGTGCCATCCATATCAATCATATCTGTACTGGTGATGCGATACGACCTTCTGAGGATTGATGACGGCGCGAGGATGGTTTCCAGCGTTGTGCTTACTGATGTGATAGCGTTCGCCGCGCTGGCCGCGATAGGCGCTTCTACGGTGCCCGTTTATGTGGTGGTGCTTTCAATCCTGGCGTTCGTGCTGGCGCTGCTCTTTTTCGACGGGGTACTAAGACACAATGCGGCTTCTATTAGGAGGTTGTTCATCAAGGAGTATAATGAGAGGCACGGGGAGGAGCTAATCTTCGCCGGAGTCATATTGATCGGCTTAGTTGGCGCTGCGCTCCTGCAGCTGGCCGGCATAACATACGTGCTTGGTGCGTTCTTCGCCGGCCTCCTTATACACGACGCAGTGGTGGGCAAGAGGGTGTACGGAATCCTGCAAAGGACCTTCAGGAGAATCACCAACAGCTTTTTCATACCGGTGTTTTTCAGCATAGCAGGCCTTCAGGTGGCCATGCCGTCTGATTACCTTGAGCTAATGATAGTGCTTGTAGCGATAAGCGGCGCGGTTGGAGGGGCGCTCGACTATATTGTTGGACTGAATCGCCTGAAGGAGCTCGGACCTATGACCGCAGTCGCCCTGCTCGGAAGCAGGGGCGCGGTAGGCATCATAATAGCCGACATAGCGCTGCTTGGGGGCGTTATAAGCATCAATTTATACTCGATAATAATACTCGGCACTGTAGTGCTTTCTCTAATCCTGCCTGTCATGCTTGGAGGCGAAGGCAGGCTCGCTGATGCGCAGCATGAGAAGAACAAAAATTGAAGCCCGACCGGATTTAGCTGGGCGGATAAGGCTAGGCGCTGGCGTCTCCAGTATTCTGCGGCTCATGCCTGATGGCGTTCTTTACGCATGCCCCGCTGCAGCCTGCTGGGCTCGCGCAGCGGCATTAGGTTTCTGGGATTCATGATCGCCGTTGTCCTGCGGCTTCTCAAGTATGAATATGCCTATTGTAGCTATTATGTTTGTTAGAAGTATGAGTATGAATACCGCATCGAGGAAATTCGGTATCACTATGCCATAGCTTAGTGGCAGGGTAGCAACCACAGCGGGGGACAAGCCGCGGCCTATGTTGATAGACGCGAGCAACCGCTCTTTCTTTGCAGAGACCTTCTCGCTGGACATGAAATCGCGCAGCATCGGGATGAATATGGGGCGGATAAGCAGTATTACCATGCTTATGAGCACTGCGCCTAGCGCAGTAACAATCATGGAAGCGCTTGAAGCCTGAAACAGAAGTCCTATGTAGACGAAAAAGAAGGTGCTGGTGAAGAACGCTATTTCCTTCTGGTAGCTCTTTATGTAGTCGATCTGCGGCCCGATGAATAGGTACCGGTCTATGACCGCGTCGACCAGGGCCGTTATCGACCCGACTGGAGCTGATTTATCTGCCTTGTGCGCCCCTATTGCGCTGAATATCAGGGCAAAAGCGAATACTGTGAAAAGTCCGCTGAACCCTAGCGAATCTGCAAGCCCGTAAGTGGCGATTATCATTGTCACCGTAAGCATCCAGCCGTATTCTTTGCTGTACTCGCTGAATCTACGCATCAACCACATCCAGAACACGGCGGATAAACCGCCGAATACTATCGCCCCGAAGATTTGAACGACGACCAACTGCGTTATCGCGACCGCCGTTATGTCTCCGCTTACCAGCACCGTCAGTATGAGCGTTGGGACGACCAACTGGTACGCGTCGGATGTCACACTTTCGTAGACAAGGGCTATCTTTAGCCGCTCTGGTATCTTTATCAGGCGCGTTATTGTAGGCATCGCTATCATGCTTGTGCCGCATATCGCGAACCCGAATATCAGTGCATATGTGATGGGCCAGCTGAAAACTAGCGCGGCCAGCATTGCGGAAACCAGTGCCGTAACAATGCATAGCGACAACGTGAACATGGTGGCCCTTGATATCACATCTCCTAGCTTGTTTAGATTTATATTTAGGCCGACATCGAACAGTATGAATGCAACTGTAATCGCGGTTATGAAAGGCGTCAGGGACGCGATAACGCTCCCTGGACCTGTGCTCACGAAGTTGAAAATCGGGCCTATCAACACGCCGATTATCATTAGTGGCATTAGGTGTACTATCCTTAGCTTATCGAAGAGGGCATTTAGTATGAAACCCAGAAATGACACTCCAGCCAAGAACAGGAAGACCAGGTCAACGCTTATCATTATATCGTCCGGCGGAAACCGCAGGATTCATCCTGCTGGGGCATCCCGATGCGCCAACCGTGCAGAACGGGCACCTTACGCATCTATCAGTATATGACGGTATGCCATAAATATGTTTATGCTGACCGATGCATGGAGCGCAGAGTCGCGCGGATTTGTTATGCGGTACCCAAAACGCGTATTTGGCTTTGGGCAGCCATTTTGTGGGTGGCCATATGAGGCAGGATGCTGGACTTTGAGCGTCAGGCACGATTTTGCTGTCGACCGATTTTATTGTATGGGATTGGCGCTCATTGCGGTATTACTACCTTTGTACTCACCATGCCGGGTACGATGAAGATGGCAAGCAGTAGGTTAAACAGCACTATCATTGTTATTGCGACGTATATCCAGTTTTTCTCCTCGGCGAAAAGGAACACTGACAAAACGACCCGCACTACAGGCGTCGCTATAAGGGCTATTAGGCCGATGAATATGAAGCCCAGGCCTTGGAAGTTCTCCGCTGAATTCACTATGGCGGGTATCCCGAACCCTGCCGAATTTACCAGCGAATTGCCCGAGGCTATTGCAGCCAGTGACATGCCGTCGCTGCCTCCGTCAAGGAACAAAAATATGACGCCTATGCTTATCAGGGCCGCGCTTATAAGGACGCCTGCCATTAGCTCAATGCTTATGATATTATCCATCTTCATCAGGCAACACCTAACCCTCTGAGCACCATTTCTATGCCTGCTACGCTAAGCACTACCATGAACACCATTCGTATCCTGCTGCTATGCATCTTTACGAGCACCTTTGCCCCCAGGTACGAACCAGCGAGGACGCCTATGGCGGCGGCGGCAGCGGTGAATGGCTGGATGTAGCCCAGAGCCCAGTAGATGGCGCTGCCTGTGGCCGCGGTGACGCCGATCATGAAATTGCTCGTAGTCGTCGTTACCTTAATCGGCAGCTTCATGGCCCAGTCCATCCCGAGCACCTTGAGGACGCCGGATCCTATCCCCAAAAGGCCAGATATTATACCTGCGGACAGCATTATAATTTCGCCAAGCCACCACCTTACGCCCATGTACTTTATCTTTACGCCAAGGTTCCTGTCGTAGTATTCGCCGCGCAGCTGGAAAAGGTCTGTCGACCAGTCAGGCTTGGATGCTACGCGCTCGTACATCTCGGTAGACATTTTGCTCATATTGGGCAGTATCGTGAGCAGCAGCACTATGCCGAATATTATGAATATCAGGTATGTGAGATGATTTGAATAGAGGAATGCTGAGATGAGCGCGCCGATTATGGCCCCGGCCGTGGTTGCTATTTCCAGCGACATGCCTACCTTTATGTTGGACACCTTTTGCTTCACATATGCGCTGGCAGAGCTGCTGGACGTGGCTATTGTAGACACCAGGCTAGTACCAGTGGCGTATATTATCGGTACGCCGAAGAACAGGGTTAGCACTGGTACAATTACGACACCGCCACCAAGGCCGGCGATGGCACCGACGAAGCCTGCACCTATGCTGGCAATAAGTATCTCTATGAATACCAATATGAAACTCAAATGAGCCACTCCGAACTTTTATCACAGACTTATGGTGATGACTGTGGAGTTAGTTGAACCACATAACTGATAGCATATTTCAGCTTTATATAGTGTGTGCTCGCTTGCGTTTACATTTGTTTTGCGCGCAGTTTAATACATGTGCTCTAGCTTCTGTATCCTGTCTTCTATTGGCGGATGCGTTGAGAAGAGGTTGGATACGCTTCGCATGTTGAGTGGATTCGAAAAGTACAACGGCGCAGTAATTTCGTTAGCGCTCTTCACCGGCTTTGCTGCAGGCCGGGCGGTGTATTTTTGTATGTTGCGCAGTGCGCTGGCGAGTGCGGCCGGGTCTCGGGTTATCCTGGCACCATTGGCGTCGGCCATGTACTCCCTCCTTCTGGATATGGCGAGGCGTATGAGCATCGCGAACAGGGGGGCGAGCAGGCCCAGCACCAGGGCCACTAGAAGAAGCAAGCCGCCATTGTTGCGGTTGTTACCACCCCCTATCCCTCCGAAAAAGAGCATGCTCCTTACAAAGACTGCTATAAGGCCTATGACCCCTGCGAATACGATTGCGACCATCATGAACTGGATGTCGTTGTTGCCAACGTGCGAAGCCTCATGCGCCAGCACGCCCTCAAGCTCGCGCTTGTCCATCATGCCGAGCAGGCCTGTGGTCACCGCTATGGAGGCATGCTTCTTGTTCCGGCCCGTTGCGAATGCATTAGGGTTAGGGTCGTCTATAATGTACACCGCGGGCATTGGTATCTGCTCTGCGGCCGCAAGGCCTTCGACTATATCGTAAAGGTCGTGGTACTGGCTCTTGTCAGCCGCCTTGGCGCGCGACATCTTAAGCACTAGCTTGTCTCCGGTGAAGTAGGTGAAGGCTGCGTATGCTATGACAAGGATCCCTGCCACGAACAGGCCGAACGCCACGCTTCCGGTCAGGATCACGCCGAAAAGCAGTATTACCAAGAAAAAGAACGCGCCGAACAGCGCCATTAGTAGCACGGACCTGATTTTATTCCGCCCTATCTCATCAAAGAAACTCGCCATGTCGATCAATCCGCTCAGTCACTGCCGCCTTTGGACCTCTTCGGACTCTTCGGCTTGGGCGGCGACTGCTGTGGGGCGCTAGGCGCCTGTGCAGGTGCGTTGTCCATGTCGCTGAAGTCCACTTTGACAGGCTGCTTCTCCGCATCTGGGGCCTGGAAGTAGTCGGATTTAGAGAAACCGAACGGCCCTGCGAATAAGGCGCCGGGCAGCTGCTGTATCGCGGTGTTGAATTCCATCACGTAGTCGTTATACGACGTCCTGACGAACGCTATCTTGTCCTCGGTGTCCTCGAGCTGCTCCTGTAGGTTCTTGAAGTTCTCCGATGCCTTGAGGTCCGGATAGTTCTCCGCCACAGCGAATATGCTCTTTAGCGTCTGGCTTAGCATGTTGTTTGCAGTCGCCTTATCCTGGACCGAGCCCGACACTATGGAACTCCTCAGCGCGGTGACCTGGGTGAAGACGCTCTTCTCGTACTTCATGTAGCCCTTCACCGCTTCGAGCAAGTTTGGTATGAGGTCGTATCTCCTCTTCAGCTGCACGTCTATCTGAGCCCAGGCGTCCTGCACCCTGTTCCTCTTTGATACCAGACCGTTGAATACCAGCACCACGGCCAGCACTATTATGACTATTACTGCTCCTGCTATAAGCTCAAGCGTTGACATATAGACCAATTATTTTACTTCGTATAAAAATAAAAGGTTTTCTGATATCGCGGTGCCATTTTATCTTAGGCCGGAGGGATTTAGGCTGCAATTTGTTACCATGCGCAATGCCGGTTGGGCCTCGTGGGCAATGGATTGTCACATTGCGCCCCTTCACTAGTGGCTTTGGCGCGTATGTTGCCGAATGCGTTTATCTTGTGGGATTATTAGGTCTTGGCTGAAGCTAGGTTTGGGGTTGCAGGGATTTGAACCCTGACTAGCAGGTTACTTCCATGGATTTTTGCATTCCAGATTTTCATCATCGCGCTAGGCTCAAATAATCAATAAACATCTGGAGCCTGCTGCGCTGCCAAATTACGCCACAACCCCTAAATGCTTTCACTATTTAATTACAGCTATATAAACTTATTTGTGCCAGCGGTGGTGAGATGAGGGAGATAGCATACGTTGGTCCTGCCTTCAGCGTGGTAAAGGAGTACGCCAGGAGTAGGGCCGGGAAGTTCCAGTACGACATGATATTGCACCCTAATTCGGCCGTAATAATACCGCTATTGGACAAGAACACGATCGTAATGGAGATGGAATACAGAATCCCTATCAAGAAGTACGTCTACGAATTGCCTGCCGGCAAGATGAACCGCGGGGAGAGGCCCGAAGAAGGCGCAATGCGGGAACTGCTTGAGGAGACTGGGTATAAAGCCGGGAGCCTGAAACTGCTCTTCAAGGCGTATACCGCACCAGGTCTCGAAACCGAGGTGCTTTACTTCTATATAGCTACAAATCTGTCAAAAGGCGCACGAAAGCTCGATCCGGATGAGATGATAGATGTAAAGAAGGTAAAGATTAGAGATGCAATTAAGATGGTGAAGAACAACAAAATAGAGGACACGAAAACTGTGGCGGGATTGCTCTTCTATAAAACGTTCGCCCATTAATATGTGGTATTATCATGGTTCTAGATTTTATATTGACAACTGGGTATGCGAATACATACAATATAGGTACGTTTAGCAGGAATTTCAGCCTGAACACATGGGCGTTTCAGTTCGCGGGGCAAGTAGCTAGTGCACCGCTCACGAGCATGATGTCGACGCTGGCAGGGAGCTTCCTTATAATAATCCCGCTATTGGTGTTGTATTTATACTTCAAAAGGGACATGAATGTTTATTCGTTGGTAATCATTGGAGTGCTGCTTTATGTTATAGCAGAGATTATAAAACTGGTCATGCAAGAACCACGGCCCTGTTCAATCCAGGGAGAAATCAGTTGGCTGGCCAATCCAGTATCTTGCGAATCCGGGTTTTCGTTCCCGAGTGCTCACGCGTCGGTCCTAACAGGATTGGCGCTGTTCACTAAGGGATACAAGTATATAAGGGTGGCGTACATAGCATGGCTTTTCCTGGTGCTTTTTGGTAGGGTTTATCTAGGCGCGCACTACTTTACGGATGTCATAGCCGGAGTGGTGCTTAGCGTCGTAGTGACATATGTAGTATCGCGCTACTCTTCCGTAATCAACAGGACCGCAAACAATATAATAAGGGCCATAATCCCGAGAGCGGCGATTACTAAATGACTTGCCCTGCAAACTATCTGAATGGGGAGGTGTAAGACTTCGGCAGTGGGCGTAAGTGCTTGAAGGACTTGGAGCGTACCATGCAAACGTAGGGGAAGCCAACGGCCCTTAACCCGTTGGGGTGTGCCACAAATAGTTCACATGCATATAAAAACATTGGCTCATAAATTTTGTTGCAAACATTGTCTTAAGCGGTTTATCAGTACAATCATGTTGAACAGTTGATTTTTATGGAAATCTCTAAAAGTGATGTAAGGGCGGATGTTTTAAACGCCGAAGCTAAGATGAAGGGTGCAAAGGATGACGCGAAGCCCGAAGACAGGAAAGCCCATGCGCACAAGCGCAGAGAGATTTATATCGGGATAGTGGCAGTCATAATTATTGCCGGAGTGGCTTTGGCGCTTATAAGCACGCCGAGCCCCGTCGTGGCTGACATATCTATGGATGGCGTGCAAGTTAACGTCACTACGCTTTCGCAGCTCAAAAATATAGCGATGAACGAGACCCTAGCTAATGAAGTAGGCATTGGAGTGGTGAGCAATCCACCGGTTAACTCAGACACGTCCACACCACTCATTGTAAACGGCACCCCAGAGATAATTTATCTAGGGGCCAACTACTGCCCATTCTGTGCAGTCACTAGGTGGGGCCTCATACTGGCGCTTATGAGGTTTGGCAACTTCAGCGTACTGCGCTACATGACGTCAGGAACTGCCGTTGGGGAGGTCTACCCTGGGTCTCCGACATTTACGTTCTACAACTCTAACTACTCGAGTACGATGATAAAGTTTGTACCTGTTGAAGAAGAGACCAACAATTACACGCAATTGCAGACACCGACAGTCTTTGAGGACCGATTGGTCAATATAACAGATTATAATAACCCTAATGTACAGGCGCTGTACAAAGGCGGTATTCCATTCATAGACTTCGGCAATATATCTATACAGGCTGCTGCTCCGGTTAGCCCTGCGGCAATCTATCGAAACACATGGAATAGGGTTATAGCGAACCTCAGCAACGTCGGTACTGCGCAGTCACAGGCGATAATAGGCACCGCCGACGTCTTTACTGCCCGCATATGCAAGATGACCGGTGGCCAGCCCATTGATGTCTGTAGCGCAGCTTATGTGAGAAAGCTGTCATGATAAAAGCAGTAGATTTTATCTAACGTAGCCGTAATCGCTCTTGGCCTTCTTTGTGAACATATATCTTAGAGCATTGCCTAGGTGGTATGCAAAGTATTTGGCAATGCCCCATGCCGCTACCCTCCTGATGCTCGCGTATACGTACGCCTCATTTATGAATTTCACCTTCCCATGCCCTTTAATCCGACTTGAAAGGTCCCAGTCTTCATACGTCATGAGGTTGGGATTGAAGCCGTGCACGCTTTCGAATGCGCTCCTCAAAATCGCAAAATTTGAGCCTATAATTGTAGGGATGCCAATCGCTATTGATAATTTGACAACGACCCGGGACACAAGCTTGTAGCCCAGCGAAATCCCGACTGATGTCTTCTCCAGCGGATAAATCGGACCGGTTGCCGCTATGAAGCCATCGGAGAATGCTGAAGAGTATGCTTTCAGCAGGCCTTTTGACGGTTTTGTATCGCTGTCTAAGAAGACCAGTATATCGCCGCCTGCCGCCCTTGCACCTGCGTTCCTGGCGCGCCCTATGCCTGGCTTCTTCTCTATTATTACCCTTGCGTATCTCTTCGCTATGTTCCTAGTACGGTCCTTGCTCCCTCCATCAACCACGATCGTCTCGAAATCCCTGAACGACTGGCGCTTCAGGCCATCCAGTGGGTAACGTATGTATTTCTCCTCGTTGAATGCAGGTATTATAACGCTTATTTTCGGCATAATAGCTCACGAAGAAATAGACCGCAGGCGCACTGAGGGCGCATGAATTGTGTGAGTGAATTGGTTTATTAAGGTATTTATTCCTTAACTCATACGGGCCAGGGCAGGCTTTTGAAAACGGTTCTATGGAGGTGTTGGTGGCATGGGCAGGAAGAGGAGCTTCTGGTTTACCATAACGCACACCAAGAGCATGACCGCGGAGGAGTATAAGGGCACGATAAACAAGGTAGTGACAACTGTAGGCATCGTCTTCCTGATCAGCCTGCTCGTTTTCCTTGCCATAGCATTCCTTGGCGGGATAGGCAAGGTAGTCGGCACGATATTGAGCTCCAACTTATACCTCTACTCGCTCGCGTTCCTCTCCGTATTCATAGGCTATCTCGTGAGCTTCGGGAAATGGACCTATTTCATGAAGAAGCTGGGTGTTAGAGTATCGCTCAAGAAGAACCTCGCGGTATACCTGTCGCTCTACTCGATGGATCTCACGCCTGGGAAGATAGGCAGGGTGGTGACCGCATACACAATGAGCAGGATAGCGAAGATAAGGGTGTTCAATGTGCTGCCCATAGTCGCCATGGACACTGTCACTGATTTCTTGGGTGCCGCAGTAGTGGCGCTGGCCGCTGCAGTTTACTTCAATCAGTTCCTCCTTATAGTAATTGTAGGGGACTTGATATCCATATTCCCGGCGTTTTTCGTGCTCAACGACTGGTTTTTCAATTTCATAAAGAAGGCGTTTAGGGACAGCAGCTACCTGGACATGATAACACTGTACGGGGAGGAGTACTTTACCTCCCAAAGCAAGCTGAACAAGCCAAAAATCTACCTTGTCTCGATGCTGTTCACCATACCATCCGCGTTGCTTTACTCTCTGGCGCTTTACTTCGTGATACTTGCTGTCACGCAGACTCCGTCGGCCGTAGCCGTAGCTGCGCCGTCGCTGGGACATACGGTGCTGATATATTACACGGCCCAGATACTTGGGGCGATGACGTCGCTGCCAGGCAACATAGGCGTAACTGACGGGGCTCTTGTAGCGATGCTCAACAATGTGATGAACTTCAATATCTACGTCAGCTCGGCAATCACGATAATGACAAGGATAGCGACTCTGTGGTTCGGCGTGCTGCTGGGTGGCGTATTCCTGCTTTACACGCTGCGTTATTGGAACCCGACAAAGCAGGAGCTAAGGCGCCTTGAAAAAAGGAAAAACAGAAAGCGGAAGGATTAGGCTTCTTCCTCTTCCGAGCCAGCGGAGTCCGGGCCTGCGTCCATGTCCTCGTCTGGGGCATTGCCAGAGTCTTCGCCTGCGCCCTTTTCGACGACCTTTATCTTGCCGAACTTCCCAGTTGAAAGCTGCGGAGTCCCCCTGAATTCTCCCACGTAGCCGTTCGTTATCTCTACCGTGTCCCCCACGTTGACGTCGTTGATATCGCTGCCCCAGAGTGACATGGCGATCGTTCCGGAATCGTCCTGCAGCGTAATGTTGGCCACGCTCAGCCTCTTGCCGTACTTTGACATCACTTCCCTGGGATCGCTCTTCTCCGTTACTTTGGCCTGGATGGTGACGTTGCTAGCTCCTGCCTTTAATTCGTTTATTTTCATTTTATACCCCCAATTTCCTTACAATAAGTAGGTTTAAGTTATCTTATGAGGGCAAATTATTTTAAGCTTTGGCTTTTCGTGGCGCTGGTTCTGTCCTGAAAAGTTGATTCGCATCCATGCGCTGGGAGGTGCACTGTCTTTTAATATTTGATGGCAAATATTTAGCGGTAAGATGGCCGGAGATAAGGAGAATGATGCGTCCGGGGGGAGCGGGACGCCGCCTGGCATGCACCCTTCGTTCATGAACGTACTTAAGACCAAGGAGCGGATAAAGCAGAAGCTGTCCGCGGTCAAGCACAAGATAGGGATATACAGCGCCAAGGGGGGAGTCGGCAAGACCACAGTATCCGTCAACATTGCTTATGCGCTAAGCGCGAGGGGATTCAAAGTGGGGCTGCTGGACGCGGACATAGACTGCCCTAACCTATCCATCTTCCTGGGGATTGACAACATGATGGACATCTCCAGCTTCCCGCTGAAGCCGATAGAGAAATACGGGATAAAGGTGGCCAGCACTGCCATGATAGTCGACGACGCTAAGAGGCCCATTATATGGAGGGGCCCGATAATAGTCAAGATGCTTTACGACTTCTTTGAGAACACAGACTGGGGGGATTTGGATTACCTTATAATGGACCTTCCGCCCGGAACTTCTGATGCACCGCTTACTATAATGCAGGTGCTGGATATGGACGGGTTCGTCATAGTCACTACGCCGCAGCGCGTCGCAGGCATAAATTCCATACGATCCGGGCTCATGGCGAAAAGGCTGAACGCCGCCGTCTTAGGCGTAGTTGAGAACATGTCTTCGGGGGAGCCCAGCAAGAGCACGGGTGTCGTAGTATCCACGCTTGGCACGCGCCTCCTAGGCACGGTCAAGATGAACCCTGTGTTCGGCGCTGCCAGCGACGAGGGCAGGGTGCCGGCAAGCGAGAACGATGACATACTGAGGATGTTCGATACGATAGTAGACTCGCTCGTGCTGCAGGACAAGAAGGAAGGCAGCCCTTAGGTGCAATCTTGCACACTTCGGAGGTTCTGATTTTAGTACAGGCTATGTCATAGCAAAGTATATATATTTTTATATGATATTCTATCTTGTATGCATATATGTATATGAAAAATACATTGCCTGCTCATAGTAATTTCAATTTCATTTGTGGTTCTCAATATTTCCTGCTTAAAAAGGTGAAATGTATGGCTGAAAATCAACTAGGTGGACAACAGGTGCTGCTGCTCCCTGACGGATCGTCAAGGATTCTCGGAAGGGACGCGCAGAGGACTAACATAGCAGTAGCGGTCGCGGTAGCAAACGCCGTTAAGACCACGCTCGGACCTAAGGGCATGGACAAGATGCTGGTCAGCGAACTGGGCGACATAGTAATAACCAACGACGGCGCGACGATACTAGAAGAGATGAACGTCGAGCACCCGATAGCAAAGATAATGGTAGACATAGCGAAGACGCAGGACAAGCAGGTCGGCGACGGCACTACCAGCGTGGTAATACTCGCAGGCGAGTTGCTCAAGAACGCAGGTGAACTGCTTGAGCAGGGGATACATGCGACTACGGTAGTTAGGGGCTACAAGATGGCTGCGGAGAAGGTCTCAGAGGTGTTGAACCAGGAGTCCAAGGCGCTTGACCCGGAGGACGATGCGACGCTGCAGAAGATAGCGCTTGTCTCGCTCGGTTCCAAGAACGTAGGCAACGAAGCGACCAAGACGCAGATAGCCAAGCTGGCGATAAGGGCGATAAAGCAGGTCATGGACAAGGACTCGACCGGCAAGAAGTACGTGATAGACCACGACTTCATAAAGGTCGAGAAGAAGGTGGGCAGCAGCATAGAGGAGACCCAGTTCATAAACGGGGTGCTCATAGACAAGGAGATCGCCCACCCCGGGATGCCGAAGACGGTATCCAACGCCAAGATAGCGCTGCTGGACGTGGCGCTCGAGATCGAGAAGACCGAGACCGACGCCAGGATAGAGATAACCTCGCCGGAGCAGATGCAGGCCTTCCTCCAGCAAGAGGAGACAATGCTCAAGGATATGGTTGGCAAGATAAAGAAGAGCGGCGCCACGGCGCTGTTCACGCAGAAGGGCATCGACGACGTCGCACAGCACTACCTCGCGAAGGAGGGCATAATGGCCGTCAGGCGCGTCAAGAAGAGCGACATAGAGAAGCTCGCTAGGGCTACCGGCGCCAAGATGGTGACCAGCCTTGATGACCTTACATCCGGCGACCTCGGCTTCGCTGGCCTCGTAGAGGAGCGCAAGATAAGCGGGGAGCAGATGGTCTTCGTTGAGAAGTGCAAGGACCCGAAGAGCGTCACTATATTCATAAGGGCCGGATCCACACAGGTGCTGGACGAGCTTGAGAGGGCCCTGACCGACGTGATAGGCGCCATATCGAGCGTGATAGAGAACGCCAAGTACGTGATAGGCGGGGGCAGCATAGAGATAGACCTGGCCAATGAACTCAGGGCGTATGCGGGGGACGTAGGCGGCAGGGAGCAGCTGGCCATCCAGAAGTTCGCCGACGCTATCGAGATAATACCGAAGACGCTTTCTGAGAGCGCAGGCATGGACGCCATAGACACGCTGGTGCAGCTGAGGAGCAGGCACAAGAGCAAGGACGGCGGCGTATACGGCGTAGACCTTTCGAGGAACGCCATAGGGGACATGAGCAAGCAGGGAATCTTCGAGCCGACGATAGTCAAGCAGCAGGCGGTGTTCAGCGCAAGCGAGGCCGCTGAGATAATACTCAGGATAGACGACATGATAAGCTCGAAGGGCAAGGGCCCCGCAGGCGGCCCGGGAGGGCCTGGAGGCATGGGCGGCATGGGCGGCGGGGACATGGAATGACGGATTAGCCGCCATTCCTTTTTCTTATCTTTCTTCTTTTAGTTTTACTGCACTTTTTCTTTATGTTTTGTATTGATATGTGAGACTTGCTTTTCCACAGCCGCACGGATTCATGCCCGGCCTCTTGGCAACGTAACGCTATTAGGCTTTTGCTAACAGATGGATTTGATTACATGGCTGCACCTTATACAATTGTTGCTGCGCTGCTGGTGATAATTATAATAGCGGTAGCGGGTTTGTTTGCGGCTGGGGTATTCAAGCAAAGCGGCCCTTCTGCGCAGCAGACCACCGCATTAAACGCGCAGAATCACACGCAAACCAGCATACAAACGACAACGGTGGAGCAAGCCGCGGAAGCAGGGTTCGTTGCAAGCGCTAACGGCACCTCTTGCGGAGGCTTCACTATAAACGCGACCGCGCCGAATGTGAGTTTGAAGAGGAGCTGCGTCTGGGCGGGCGGGGCGCTGAATATTTCTATCATAGGCGGCGACTGGAACTCCTCTCTTACGCTCTCTAATGCGGGCGGATACAGCGCCACCTTCTATGGAGCGCCTTGCGCAACAATGTACAGCGGGGGCAATTACAGCGCGGGAACGTACGGCTTACGGTACAATGCCTCTGTTACGCGGCAGCGGCCAAGTTGCGGCAACTACACCATGGCATCGATAGTTGCACTGAAACCGTAGGATTCGGTTGGGGGAGCGGGCCGAGGTTACACGTGCTAGGCATGCTTTGGCACGCTATGTCGAGTTCTCCTTACTTTCTTTTTGTATGATAGGCGTTGTGGCCGTTCTGCCCTATCGGCATAAAGGTTTTTATCCTTTGTACAACAATTGTAGTATCGCTGCTTAACCATCAGCTAAGTTGAGGCACTAATAGGGGATTAGACGCTAATAGCATTCGAAGGCATAGACGGATCGGGCAAGTCGACGCAGGCCAAGCTGCTGGCGGAGCATCTGGCCAGGCTAGGGGTGAAGGTTGAACTCACCAGGGAGCCCACGCGGGACGGCAATGCCGGAATACTGCTGAAGAGGGAGCTCGGCAGCGTGGAGCGCGCTCCGGACGCCAGGTACCTGCAGCTGCTCTTCGTCGCCGACAGGGCATGGCATGTGGCCAACTTCATAGCACCCAAGGCAAGCGACGGGTCGGTAATAATAACTGACAGGTACGTAGACTCTACCAGGGCTTACGGAGCCGCATCTGGCCTGGAGATGAGATGGCTCACGCAGATAAACAGCAGATTCCCTAAGGCGGATATGACATTCATACTGGACATAACGCCCGAGGAGGCCAGCAAAAGACTGGCAGCGAGGAGCGACAAGAGGGAGATTTTCGACAACATGAAGATGTTCCGCAAACTGCGCTCGGCCTACTTCAGGATAAGCAAGGGCAGGGATGGCTATCACGTAATAGACGCCAACAGGAGCCAGGATGCTGTGCACGGCGAGATAGCGGCCATAACGGATGCCGTGCTGCAGAGGAAATGAAGCGATAACGGCGTCTAGCTTCATGAAGTAGCTGGTATTGTTTAGGCAGGCGTTTGTACAGCTTGATGATTTGGGTGCCGCGAATGGCGAACAAGATAATTTTGGTCACCGGAACCCCGGGGGCGGGAAAGACTTCAGTGATAACGCAGAGCAAGAAGATTACAGGAGTAAAGTATGAAGACGTTATCGTGGGGACGCTGATGGAGCGCATAGCAAAGGAGAAGGGTTGGGCAAAGGACAGGGACGAGCTGCGGTACCTCTCCAACGATAGGATAGCAGAGCTCAGGGAGGCCACATTTTCGGCCATAGCTGGCATGGAAGGCAACATAGTGGTAGACACGCACGCGTCCATAGAGCAGAGGGGGAGGTATGTGCCCGGCCTGCCTGCGGGGGACACCATGCTGCTGAAGGGCGGCCTGAAGGCCATAGTGTGCGTAGACTCCAGCACTGACGACATACTCATGAGGAGGGCAGGCGACAGCAACAGGAAGCGCGAGGTCGAGGACGCGAGGCTGATCGACATGCAGCGTATAATAAACCTTTCCTCTCTAACATACTACGCTTTGAAGCTCAACATCCCGCTCTATGTGATAGAAAACAAGCAGGACATGCTCGAGACCACGGTAAAGAGGTTCGCCGAGGTCCTAAGCGAAGTATTCAAGTGATATAGGCGATTAGTTGCAACTCCCTTTAGCACAGATGCCCGCCGCTACGGAGGCCACCATATTGGCCATAGGACTCCTGTATCTCGGATTGACCTTGACGCTGCAGAGGAAGCTCGTCAACGTCAACAGGATGAGGGAGCTCAGGATGAAGATGAGCGACCTGAACAAGGAGCTCAAAGAGATGATGAAGAACAAGGCATCGCAGGAGGCGATAATGGCAAAGAACAAGGAGCTGATGCCGATAGCCGCGGAGCAGATGCGAAGCTCCCTCAAGCCAATGCTCATAATACCGCTTTTCTTCATACTGTACTATTATCTGCTGCCGCTGTACTTCGGCGGCGTGACCGTGACAATAAACGGCGTTGCCTATCCTACGCCATACGTGCTGGCGGTGAACAGATCGCTTTCCTATAATTATTCGTTCGGGCAGGCCCCCACGCAGACTATGTTCGGATTGAGCGTAGGTGATTACGAGTTCTCGCACGTGCACAATGGATGCGCACCAAATTCGAACGGGGCTAAAGGCGGGATAGCGAACGGCTCAATAACTTCCAATTGTACCATAGAGGGATTTTACGGCGTAAACGGCGTAACTTTCGGGACTAACATAAACGACAACTATGTCTCCAACGGCATCGTGCTGAACGTTTCCTACGCAGGCACTGATTATTCGTATCTGAACAATGAGCTGCCGCTTACATTCGGATCCGGGTCCGGCGCTGTTCATTATTCTTATGCCCAAAACGTCAGGACCGCAGAAGGCGCTTATGATTTCGCATACGCGGCCGGATGCGGTTACAACTCGACTGCGGCTTCAGGCGAGGTCAACCTGACAGGCAGGGCCAGCCCATGTTCCGTTATAGGGTACTACGATCCAGTTGGAGGAAGCAGTGCGGCCGCGCAGCAGTCCACCTATTACGTGACTTTTATAGGGAACGTAGGCGAGAGTACAGGGGTGGCGGTGCTGCTGATCCCGCTCAACTACCAGAGCCTGTTCTTTTACCCGGTGTTCGTGCTCGGCCTCATAGCATCGCTCGTCATAATGAAGTATGACGGCAATAAGATAAAGCAGATGAAGGCGGCAAAGGACGCAGCGACGAAGCAGTAGGGCATTGGGCTGCTCGTATATGGAAACGCCGCACAGGATCAGCTGACCAACTTCGTAGATACGCAGATGAATGAGCTGCAAGGCTGACGATACACTGGTTTACTTTGATTTTTCACGCGCTGGTCTTTGGTTACGACTGTATCTGCGAAGCCTGATTATTAATTTTGTAGGCAGGGATTTCGCTAATATCTAAATACGTTTCTCTTGTAATATAAGTACGCATTTTCGAATCTGGTGTTTAACTTGCCGAAACCGATGCATAGGTCGCACAGCGTAAAGAAAGTCAACAGGATAACGTCTAAGAAGAGGAATGTCGTCCATTACAGGAGGGCCAGCCCTTCGCAGCCGCACTGCGCGATATGCAGCGCGGAGCTGAACGGGATAAGCGCAAGCGGCGGCAAATCGCGGAGGAGCAACAGCAGGCTCTTCGGCGGGGTCCTTTGCGCAGGCTGCACCTCTGAGATAATAACGCTTGGAAGCAGGGTCGAGCAGGGGGACATGAAGCTCAACGACATAGGCATGAAGCAGCGCAGGTACGTGCTGCAGCTTGTCGCTCACTGAGTGGGGAATTGGATGATACGGATCTGTCTGGCCGGTTTGAGCGGGAGCGGGAAGACCACGCTTGGGGAGATGCTGGCGGAGGAGCTCAATATAGAGCACATACAGAAATCATACAAGGACGTGACCAGGGACGAGAAGGACCTGCTGCACATGCAGAAGACGGTAACCAGGACTTACGAGAAGGACTTCGACAAGCAGGTGATCATGATGGCCAGGGGGAAGAACTGCGTCATAAGCACGTGGCTGTCCGCATGGTTCATAAAGGACGCGACGCTGAGGGTGTGGCTGAATGCCAGCCACAAGGAGAGGGCCAAGCGGCTGATGAAGCTGAAGCAGAAGGGCAAGGCATTCATAGAGACTTACCTGCATGAGAAGGACCAGGGGAACGTGAAGCGCTGGCAGAGGGTCTACGGAGTCGACCTGAAGGACCACTCGATATTCGACATAGAGCTTAACACTGAGATGTTCACGCCGCAGGAGATGGTGGAGATAATATCGATGATCGCGCTCGCAAGGGACAAGAAGAGATTCGCTTAAGGTGTTCATATGCTATTGGAAGTCGGAAGAGTTTGCATAAAGAAGTATGGCAGGGATGCTGGGAAGCGGGCCGTGATAACCAAGCTGCGCGGGGACGGCTTCGTGGACATAGTGACCTCTGCAAGGCCCAGGGGCAGGAGATGCAACCCCAGGCACTTGGAGTTCCTGAACGAGATGGTCGATGTTAAGGACAATGCCCTACTTGGCAAGGCGCTGGAACTCGAGGAGAAGGCGCCGCATCCGGCACCGAAGCAGCAGAAGTAGGCCAAGGGATAGCTGCGTTGCTGCGGCTACTTATCCTTTAATCCGATAGGCATGTAGCCGATTCCGGGCTAGGCGATTTCCGCGCTCTTTGTCTTGTCTGCACCGCGCTTGGCCTTCACAGTGCTCTGCTGCGCCGCGGCATTGCGCTCGGCAAGGTAATGGGAGAGCTTATGCTCCTCGCTTGCGAGCTGGTCCTGGGCGATGTCTAGCTGGGAGCGCGACTTCGAGACATAGTCGTCCAATTCCTTGATCCCGACCTTGAGCGCAGCCTCGTCCTCCTTGCTCAGGCTTATCACGCCGTTCTTGGCGTCGTCCAGCTTCTTGAGCCTGCGCTTCTCCTCCTCGCCCGCCATCTTGACCTGCAGCTTCAGCGTCACTACCTCGAATGCGGCGTAAGCTACAGGAAGCAGGCTCTTTACATAATCGTTGGTCGCTTTATCCATGTCGGTAGGCCTGAGCGACTTGTGTAGCAGGGTAGGCGTCTTTTCCGTCCCGTTGACGTCCCATTCGTAGACCGGCCAGCCGACGCCCTTGTTCTTGTCTATGAATGTCTGTATGAGCGCGTAGTTGATTGCGACCGCGTCCTCCCTGGCCCTGCCCTTGTAGTCAGGATAGTTCTTGAGTATCTCATCGAGCACCATCTGCGAGCGCGGATCCGGCCCTACGGCCACGCTCTCGCCATACCCCAGCCTTATGAAGTCTGCTATAGGCGACGCTACCAGTTCCACCGACTCCTCCATGTGGTCTGGGTCCTTTATCTTGAAGATGGGCTTGGGGACGTAGTCCATGCCGAGCTCTGTCTTGAAAGTCTTCACCGCGCCGTTGGAGTTCATTGAGACGAGCAGCGTGGCATACCGCCCCTCGGGCGGTTGGCCCAGAAGCGATGCCCCACGATTCGCATCGTCCTTGAGCTTCGCGGTGACCGCACGCAGACCAGAATTTACATCCGCTATATGAGCGTCAAGGTCATCGTTCGGGTACTTGGCTAGGACGTCGCGTATTACTTGGATGCCCATCATGGCAACGTCCAGGTCGCCTGCCATCTGTACTATCACGTTTGTGCCTGGTATCTGGACTATCTTCTTGAAGTCCTCGGCGTAATCGTCCAGCCATATCGATACCTTGCTGTCAGCAGCAATGACCCTGCCGTCCTTGTATGATACATCAGAAATGGTAGTCATGCGATTCTACCCTGAGTTATCTATCCTGCTTTAAGTATTTAAAAGGCTTCTATGCAGCGATCTGGCGCATTAAGCGCTTATATTGCTGCCAATCGTTACGGATAGCTCATCTCCTCTGCCCGGAAAGCCCGGATATGAGGCGCGCTGCGCTAGGGAAGTTGCGCTTGCCGATCAGGCCTCCATATGCAGAATTCGCGTCTGCACCTTTTCGGATCAGGAGCCTTGCCATTTCCTTGTGGCCCATTAAAGCAGCCCACATTAGCGCGCTTTGGCCCTTTTTGTCCTTCCAGTTGATGTCTGCGCCCATGTCGATTAGCAGCTTGGCGCTGGAGGTGTTGCCGTACGCCACTGAGGAGAGAAACGCAACGTTTAGCAGATTCGCTATGTGCCAGCGGATTCCTATGCTCGGGCTTATCTTCGCCGAGGTGCTGAATCCCTCTTTAGCCCTGGCGAAACTGCCCGTAAGCTCGTAATGCTCCTCGTGCTTCAGCCTTGTGTCGCTTATGCCTATATCGCACGAAAACTTAAGCTCGCCGAATTTAACGAGCAACAGTTCCGCCTTGGCGTATGGGACGGCTTCCATGTCCGAATAGTCGGACGGGGAGAAAGGCGGCGATGCAACGGCCGGCTGCGACGCGCCGCCTCGGAATGATAGGCCGCTGCACAGGATACGCCATTCTACCATGCGCGTCATGCAGGAATTCACGAATACGTTGAAAACGCGCTCCATTGCCGATTCTATGCCGGCGCTGTTCGAGAAACTTATCGAGTCTATCCTATAGGCGCTGAAGTCGTTGTATGACTGCATAGGGCTGAAAACCGCGCCTGACTTCAATAGCAGCTTGGCAAACTCAGCATGGCCATTTGACGTTGCTATGCACAATGAGGTCCATCCCTTGCGGTCCCTCGCGTTAACCTTGGCGCCATGGCGCAGCAGGAGCCGGCCCATATCTGCGTCGCCCTCATATGCCGCCCTCATCAGTGCCGTGCCGCCGCCTATGTCTTCGGCATTCGGGTCTGCGCCGTTATCTAGTAACGTCTTTGCGATTTCGGCATAGCCGCCTTTCGCCGCTTTCATCAATGCGGTTTCGCCTATGAAATTCCCGTCGTTGACGTTTGCGCCCTGCGCTATCTCCAAGTTCGCCTCTGAGAGATTGCCGCTTATTATGGCGTTTATGAGCGGGGTATTGCCATCTGCATTCCGGTATTCCGATACGGATCCCACGCGCTTAAGGGACGGGAACCCTTTCTGGCCAGTACTTCCACTTGGCAGCATGTACACACTGTGGATATTGATATCTTGGAGTATCAGGCTATGGCAATAGCGTCGACCGCCCTTTCATTCTGTTGCACCGCGGAATATTCGGGCTTGCTGCACAGGCAGCCCTCGTGCTGGCAGAGGTCCGAGTATGTAGGGTTGGTGTCGAAGTGCCATAGAGCATTCCCATGCTCAGCAACTGCATGTCCACAATTTTTGCATTGGTTTCGTTCTATGCCGGTCATCTCGATCGCCTGAAGCCATAAACGCAACAACAGTATTAGATTGCACTCTCATTAAAGGTTTTTATCGCTATCTATTGGAAACGGTTTCTTGGATAAATGGGTTGGGCGCCTTTCGCCTGTTTCTGCAACTGCGTATGCTCCGGAATGCGGCTACGGCGCCTTCTGCGACAGGTACTCGAGGGCGTCCTTCAGCACCTTCTCCTTGGCCGAGGTTTCGGAGAGTATGTTGAAGAGTTCGTGGAAATCAAGCTTGCCATCGAACTTGGCATCCTTCAGCTTCGCGGCGAGCATGCTCATGCCCAGCTCCCTTATTGACAGTTCGCCCATCCTGCCCTCCCTTAGTTCCTCTATGCCTCTCTCGGCCTCCGGATTCTTCAGACCGGATGAGTCCATTTCAAGGAAGGCGCTCTGGGCGTATTTCATGCTAAGCGTATGGAATGGCATATCGCTGGACGAGAAACCGTCGCGGACCGAGCCCTCGAAGTATATCTTGATTATCGGCTTCGTGCCCACCGAACGCAATGCCTTGTCTATCTCGGCCTCCGCCGCGGCAAGGAGATCCTTTGGAGTCGCGCCGTCGGCCCTTATGCGCCTTACCATGAAAGGCCTTGAATGTATACGCTCGAACGTATAGCTCCCGTCCTTCGTATCGAACACTATGAACCCCTTGCTCCCCTGCTCGCCCTCCTTCAGCTGGGTCAGCACTGTGCTGCCAGGTATGAGCAGCTTCTTTGAGTGGACATGCGCCTCGACCATGTTGTGGATGTGGCCGTTAACGTACAGGTCGAAACCGTCCGGCAGATCGCTGTAATGTATGAACTCCTGGCTGAATGGCAGTAACTCGTAGGTAGACTGGTGGAACATGAATATGTTGAACGCGCCGGATACGGGCTTTGGGGCCAACTGGGCGAGCCGCTCCTTTACCCTCTCCTCTGACAGGCCGCCTAGACCGAACACGGCTACCTTCTCGTTGCCTTTCTGCAGTATAGTGATGGCCTCGCTGGTATCGACCAAGAGGCCCGCAAGGCCGAGTATCCCGAGCGCATTCTCCTTGCCTTCCGAGGTCCTTTCATGCGTACCTGGTATGGCCACTATGGGCACGTCGGTATAAGCCTTGCTTTCAGCGCCTGAACCGCTTATGAACCCCACAACCTTCGCGCCCCACTCCTTGTGGGAGAGCTCCCTGAATATGTTTATGGCCTGCGCTATAGTCTCCGGCTTGGGCGCGCGCTTGTCGAACACATCGCCCGGGATGAGCAGCGCGTCGGCCATGCCCGAAGCGGTCTCAAGCGCCTCCTTCGCCTGTGCGTAAGCGTCCTCCGAGAACCTCTCATATCCGATGTGCAGGTCCGATACTATTCCTATCTTCATCCTATCAACAATTTGCATTTTAGAGGTTTACACATGGATTAATGCCTGAATAAACATGTGACATGACTGCAAGCTCAGCACATTGATATTACCGTGCCGTTGGCCTCTGTCACGCCTATCGTCTTGCCGCGATATACGCCAGTTGCTGAACCGATAACGGTTGGCGCGTTCGCTGAAAGTGGGTAGTTACCTGTGATATATATGATTGAATTGTCCCTTTACCTTACGTATTATCATTTCGTTGAACTCGTCAACGAACTCCTGCGCGTTATCTGCGTTGCCGCCGTAAGCGCCTGCGGCGCAGGGATGCCCGCCGCCCGAGCCGGATATTATAGGCGCCAGCTCCTGCAGCATCCTGCCCAGGTGGATTCCGTAGGTCTTGTCGAGCGGGGGCCTGAGCCTCGCAGAGAAGGACACCTCCTTCCCGCCGCCGGATTGGAAAAGGGCGACGTCCGCGCCTATCCTTATCGCGTTGTCCGCCGCTACATTAGCCCTCCCGCGCGATACGCCGAATACGAACAGCAGTCCGGCGCGCACAACCACGGTGCCGCTCATAAGGTCTTCTATCATATCGGCCCTGGTTTCGGGATCCGCTATGTGGCCCATGCTGTCAAGCATCTCCTGATAATCCACCTTCGCCGTGCGCAGCAGCTCGCCGATCTGTATGAAAGTTCGTGCATCTGCGTTCTTGAGCTCTGCCGAGTCCGATATTATGCCTGCGAGTATGAGCTTCGCAACGCGGGGCTCCACCCGCATGCCCAGCTTCTTCATCAGCTCGTAGACTATGCTTGCAGCCGAGTTGTATCCCTCGTCGTTGAAAACAGAAACGTTGTCCGAACTTATCTCTGTAGGAGCATGATGGTCTATTATTATGACAGGGCCGCGGAACGCCTCCAGCCTCTGCCTGAACCCCCCGCACTCGGCAAAATTGTTCGCGTCAAGGAGTATGACTGCCTCTGCATCGGATGGGAACTCGCTGCCTATCGCCACAGACCCGTATCCCTCCCTCTTCATCACGCGCGCAGCCGTGGACGAGATAGGATCGGAGGTCGCTATGGCGGGGTGATCAAAAAAATTGGATAGAGCCATGGCAGATGCCGCTGAATCGATGTCCGCCCTTGAATGGAAAGTGAGTGTGACTATGCTGTGCTTGTACCTCCACAGCACCGCGGCGAGCTCCTCAATGCTATTTATGGCTATCATGCGACACAGCTTACTGACCCGCTGCCTTCAGTTCATTGGTTATATCGGCCCTGAGCGACTGCTCCCTCTTCGATAGCTCATCATACTGCTTGCTCAGTATGGAGAGCCGCATCTCCGTGGAGTCCTGCTTCTCCTTTATGTCCTTGATCGCGGCCTCCTTTGTCAACTCGACTATAGCGCCGCCCACTGCATAGAAGACCTTGCCGGTTGATTTTTCCAGCGACTCCATCGCATCCTTGAGCTCGGCCTTCTGGCCGGCGAACTGCTCCCTCTGCATGGTAAGCGCCTGCAGCTGCTCCTGTATCATCTGGTAGTCCCTCGTGATTTTTTCTAGCTGCTCTTTTTCCATAGGATCACTTGATAATCGCGAATCGTTCATCTGTCTATCTCGGCGAGCACTAGGTCGAGGCTCCCCATTATCGCGAAGATGTCAGCGAACTTGACGCCGTCGCACAGCTTTGAAAGCACAGAGAGGTTTATGAAAGTGGGCGACCTGAGCGATATCCTGTAAGGCCTCTGCTTGTCTGGTATCATGTATATGAGTCCCTCGCCCCTCGGCAGCTCCCTCCTGGCTATCACGGTGTCAGGCTTCGCTGCCGGCCCTATGAGCTTGACAGGGGCGCCCAGCACGTCGGCGTTCTCAGGCATCATAGAGAGGCACTGCCGTATTATCCTTGTGCTCTGGAGTATCTCCTCGTATCTGACCCTGTACCTGTCGAAGGAGTCGCCGTTGCGCATGACCGGGATGTCGAACTTCAGCTTGTCGTAAACGTAGTACGGCTGCGACTTCCTGACGTCCTCCCTAACGCCGGAGGCCCTGAGGACCGGCCCGGAAACGCCGTAGTTGATTGCGTCATCCCTGCTCAGCGCGCCGACGCCCTTGGTCCTGTCCAGGAAGACCTCGTTCTTGTCCAGAATCTCTAGGTATTCCGGCATCGTCTTGTCTATATAGTCTATGAGAGCAGTCGCCCTCTCCTTGAAGTCCTTGGGCAGCGGCTGGTATAGCCCTCCAAGCCTCATGTTCACATAGAACATCCTGCTGCCTGAGACGTCCTCCAGCAGCTTTATTACCTTGGACCTGTCGCGGAACGCCCACATGAAAGTAGTGAACATCTGGCCAAGGTCGCTCGCCAGCGTGCCCATCCAGAGCAGGTGGCTGGCTATCCTCTGGAACTCCAGAAGCATGACGCGCGCGTATTGGGCGCCCTCCTTTACCGGAACGCCCATCGCCTGCTCGACCGCGGCCACGTACAGCTCGTCCCATGCCAGCGGGGCTATGTAATCGAGCTTCTCCATGTATGACGGGCTCTGCATGTACATCCTGGTCTCGCACAGCTTCTCCACTCCCCTGTGCAGGAAACCTATGTGGGGCTCGACCAGCTTCACGGTATCGCCATCGACATCCACGACTAGGCGCAGCACGCCGTGAGTGCTCGGATGCACCGGCCCTACGTTTATCCTTACGACAGCCATCAAATAGCCTTCTTGTAGTCCTTGCCCCATGCGAAGCTCTTCCTCAGCGGGAACTCGGTGCCGTTCCACTCTTCGAGCAGCAGCCGCTTTATCTCCCTCCCGTTTATCCTTATGCCGAACATCTCGCAGAGTTCGCGCTCGTACCAGTCCGCAGCCTTGTACAGGTGTATAAGCGTGTCTATCGAAGGGTCGCTCGGGTCGAGCTTCACCTTTAGGACTTCCATCTGCTTGTTGGCGGTGTTGTAAAGCACGTACACTACCTCCAAGTGCGTGACATAGTCGACTGCGGTTATCTTGTTCAGATAGTCAAACCCGCTCGCCTTCATGTCTCTGCATGTTTTCACTAACGCTTCTTTCGTTATTTCCTGCAACCCTACCACCTATCTTATCCTGCAGCTTCATGAGCGCGCCGAAGAGGTTCTCCGGCTTCGGCGGGCATCCGCATGCGTAAACGTCAACCGGCAGCACCTGGTCTATGCCCTGCACTATGTTGTAGCTCTCCCACCAGGGGCCGCCCGATGTCGCGCATTCCCCGTATGCCACCACGTACTTTGGGGATGCCATCTGCTCGTAGAGCCTCTTTATCCTGGGAACCATCGACTTGGTCACCCAGCCAGCAACTATCATCACGTCGCACTGCCTTGGGGTGCCACGGAAAAGCAGGTAGCCCTTGCGCTCCGCGTCTATCCTTGACGCGCCGAAGTCCATCAGCTCTATCGCGCAGCAGGCCAGGCCGAACTGAAGCGGCCACAGCGAGTTGGTGCGGCTCCACTGCACCACATCCTTGGCCAGCGGGGTCAGCTTGGACAGGTCGCTGAGCTTGGCGAACACAGCATTCACTGGCGTCTTGGAATCTGTCTGCTTCGCCGAGTCGACAAGGAGCTTGGTCATCTCCTTCTCGGCGTTCATGAACTGCTCCACAGTGTACGGGGCATTGGGCACCTTGCGCGACAGGCCCTGCATGGCCTCTGCATCGTCAGACATCGCTATCACTTATGAATTTGTAGGATATAAGGCCAAAGACCATGGCCACGACCATTAGTCCCATCATTTCAAGCCCGGAGTAGTAGCTGACGTACCTGGCCACAGATGCCCAGAGCAGCACGACCACGGAGATTATCTCGAAGGGTAGGAACATGGCGAATATCGGCAGGTACTCTATCTGCACGATTAGACTGCTGCCTATGGTATCCTCTGCGCTCTCGTACGGCGCGTTCTTCACTGCGTTTTCGGGCAGCTTCTTCCTCATCAGAACCGAGGTTAGCAGGAGCGAGTAGGGAATGAAAAGCGCCATCACTATGAATATGATCAATGCCAGGTAGTTATATAGCATCTGTGCACCGCCTAGATATGTCGTTGAATCTTTATATTAGTTGCCGTTCTAATTTAGTCTTCGGCTTCAAACCGCGCCAAAATGCGGTCATTGCGCGGCGCAGCACCAGTGTGTCGGATGCTTTTCGTTTATTCGAGCGAGGATGCGGTATCTATAGGGGTAGCGGACGAGCTGAAGAGCATGCTTGGCATGGAGCATGACATGGAGATAGACGGGAACATGCATTTCAGACAGGGCGAGGGCATTGAGATGCTCGAGGTGGGCACCAGCCTTGTGGAGGCCGATTACGTAGAAAGGCTTGTGAATGCTGATTTCATAGTGTTCCTCAGCAAGCACAGAAGCGCCAAGGGGATTCCTGCATTCACCGTGCATTCCGAAGGCAACTGGGGCGACGCTGCGGAACTCGGAGGGCGGCCAAATGAGCTCGGCATGGCCGCGCCCTTACAGATGGCGCGCTTCCTGGGAGCGCTGCGCGATGCCGCGGCGGAGGCGGGGAGCGATGTGCCGGTAGTATACGAGGCGACGCACCACGGACCGCTGCTGAAGACGCCGTCGTTCTTCGCCGAGCTCGGAGGCAACGACGAGGCGATGGGCAGCACAGCGCTGAGAAGCGTGCTGGCGGACGCTGCCGAGCGGTTCGTGCACGACAAGGGCGGTCCCAAGCCGAACGGCAAGATAGCCATATATATAGGCGGCATGCACTATGCAAGACGCGCGACAGAGTTGGCTATGGGCAAGGGATACGCATTCGCGCACATAATGCCCAAGTATTACGTGGACAGGACAGGTATGCTGGCGCAGGCCGCATCCAGGTCCGACGGCAAACCGGAAATCGCGTTGATAGAGTGGAAAAGCATAAATGCTGATAAGAGGAATAAGGTAACGAGTAAGCTCGAAGAGCTCGGTCTTGATTATGAGAGGGTATAATCCTGCTGCTGTGCTGGTCGCGCTAATCGCGCTGGCCGCGCTGGCCGCGCAGTCAGGGGCCACTTACTGGTTCCAGAGCGGGGCTAGGGGATCTACCAATGCCTATTACAACACCGGGGCGAGCGTGCAGATACAGACCATAGCGCCGCAGAACGTCAGCTCCGGCTCGTTCGGCTATTGGATAGGCGAAACCATCTCGAACGGCGCGTTCATACAGGCGGGCTACGTCGTGCCGAACGAGAGCGGCTACTACCCCACCAACTGCACTGTCGGATCCGGCGCGAACGCAACATGCTCGAAGGGCATCTACCTTTCAAAGGGCGAGCCAGCCTGGTTCTGGGAATATTTCCCTAGCACGGGCAACAGGAGCGCATTCTACGGCAGCTACGGCCCCACCGGTTCTGCAGGAAGCAACGGGACTTTCAACACCTACTCATTCAAGGCGAACGGGAACGTGTGGGACGTCTATTTTGACCAGCAGCTGATAGGCAGCGTCGACCTTGGGGCCCCTGGATCCGGCGCGAACGCGCCTGAGGCCATAGCCGAGTACGCCGACACTGAAACCAACTCTACGTTAATGAAGACCGTGCAATTCAAGGATGCGGCATACTACAGCAGCACAGGGCAGCTCAGGCTCATGCCTACAGGCTATGCTTACGTCAGCTACGGGAGGGGGAGCGAGACATCGCTGAAGAACCTGTACGGTGTGGCAGAAGTTGGGCAGTACGTCGATTATTTCGAGGTCGGTTCTGCTGTCAGCGTGCCGCCTGATTCCGCGCAGCTGTGGAGCCTCGGATATGAGCTCAGGGTATCATCCAGCGTGGGCAACACAAGCAGCACGGCCAACTATAGCGCCTACTCCAATGTGAAGATAAGCATGCCTGCGGTCGTCAATGTGTTGCCCGGAGTCAGGGAGACGTTCGAGGGATGGAAGGGATCCGGGCTGGGCTCGTACACAGGCAACATGACAAGCGCAGTCATAAGCATGTACGGCAACATAACCGAGACGGCCGTCTGGCAGGAGCAGTACGGCCTCAATGTAAGCTCGCAGTACCCAGGCGTATTGGACGTGCCAGGCGGCGTGTGGTACGACGCCGGATCTGTGGCGCGCTTTTACGTCAACCAGAGCCTGCTGCCGATAAGCTATGGCGAGCGGGCGGTTTTCGAGGGATGGAGCACCAAAAGCAATTCCACACTTGGCGAGGTTACTATGCATGGCCCGACTAACGTGACGGCTTACTGGACGACGCAGTATCTTGTGAACGCCACGAGCGTTTACGGCAACACCATAGGATCCGGATGGTATGGCTACAACAGCCTGGTCGCCATCAGCGTGGATACCGTCACGGTCCCGATAAGCCAGTACAGCAGGATGGAATTCAGCGGATGGAGCAACGGGAACCAGAGCACGCTCTTCAACACAAAGGTGACAGCGCCCATATTGGTGCACACCACTTATCAAGAGCAGTACCTGGTGAATTTCACGGCGACAGACTCATACGGCAACAGGATAAGCCCTGACTATTTCGTGCTGTCGAACCAGATTGTCGATGGTTCTGCGTTCATTTACGCCAATAGGCAGTATGAGCTGCAGTACGCAGTGTTCAAAGGCGCAAGGATCGGTATAAACAGCACCGTGAGGGCGTATGCGCCAGAGTCCATTAACTCGCAACTGCCCGTCTACAACGTCACCATATCGGCAGAAAGCTGGCTGGGGCAGCCCGTCAATGCGAGCATAAACGTCACGTTCGCTAACGGCACCAGGCGGATATCTTACCTCGGACCTACGGGCGAGACGAAGTTCGCCGACGTCCCCTACGGGACTGTCAGCGGCAGCATAAACTACTTCTTTGTGACCGAGAAGGTCGGGCTCATAGGCGGCGAGAACGAGAAGCTCAATTTCATAACGCCTGGGGCCATCGGCGCTATAGTGCTGACGATAATCGCGATAGCGCTTACGGTCAGGGCGCTGCTCAAGATCGAGCGGGAGCACAACAAGTGGCGCGCTAGGAAGACGTGATAGCATAGACGCCTATGGCCTTTTCCTTGAGAGGTACAAGGAGTTCACCGAGATACAGAAGTCCGCAATTCCTGTGATCGAAAGCGGAAGCAATGCCGTACTTATAGCCCCTACGGGCGCAGGGAAGACGGAGGCTGCGGTTCTGCCGCTGCTCAAAGCGCTATCCGAATCTGGGGAAAACGGCGAGAGGCCGGCAGGCATATGCATGCTGTACATAACCCCGCTGAGGGCGCTCAACAGGGACATGATAAGCAGGCTGGAGAGCACGTGCAAGGCGCTCGGCATAAGCATAGCGGTCAGGCACGGCGACACGAGCCAGAGCGAGCGGAGCCGCCAGGCCAGGACAGCGCCGCAGTTCCTGATAACGACCCCGGAGACGCTGCAGAGCATACTCCCTACCAAGCACCTTGGCCTGGCGCTAAAGAACGTCAGGGCGGTGGTGATAGACGAGGTGCACGAGCTGTACCACAACAAGAGGGGGGCGCAGCTGTCCCTGGCGCTGGAGAGGCTGGAGGGGTTCTCCCCCGGATTCCAGAGGATAGGGATAAGCGCTACGGTAAGCGATGCGGAAACGATAGGGAGGTTCCTGTGCGGGAAGCGGCCGTGCAAGGTCGTGGTTTCATCGGCGCGAAAGAGCATGAAGATAAAAGTGGTGCTGCCGAAGCACCATGAAGCGCAGCTGGATGCGATCGCGGAGAGGTTCGGGCTGGACAGCGAGGCGCTAGCCAGGCTGGATGCGATCGCGGACCACGTATCGAGGTCGAGCTCGGTGCTCATCTTCGCCAATACAAGGCAGATAGTGGAGGCGCTGGGCAGCAGGCTGCTATACCTCGACTCGGTCAGGCCTTTCGGCGGGATCGGGGTGCACCACAGCTCGCTCGACAGGGAGGAGCGCGTCAAGATAGAGAACGCTTTCAAGAGGGGCGAACTCAGGAGCATAATAGCCACCAGCTCGCTTGAGCTCGGGATAGACATAGGCAGCATAGACCTTGTAGTGCAGTACGGTTCGCCAAGGCAGGCGCTCAGGCTCGTCCAGAGGGTAGGCAGGAGCGGGCACTCGGAGAGGCGGACTGCTGACGGCGTCATAATAAGCACAAACACGATGGACGCCATAGAGGCGATAGCGGTGGCGACAAACGCCATTTCCGGGAAGCTGGAGGGATTCGACTCGCAGAGGAACGCGCTCGACGTGCTGGCCGATCAGATATGCGGGATAGCGCTTGACAGCGCCATGCTAGGCTACGAGTGCACGCGCACTAGGGTGGCCGAGATCATAAGGAGCTCCTACGTTTACGAAACTTTGAAGGACGACGACCTGGCAGGGCTGCTCGAGTTCATGTCGCAGCAGCACATGGTGAGGTTCGACGGCGATCGCATAATCGGCAGCCCGAGGACGCGCATGTTTTATTATGACCACCTTAGCATGATACCGGACACCAAGCGGTTCACTGTGAGGAACATGCTAGACAACAGGGTGATATCATCGCTAGACGACAAATTCGTGTCCGGTTCAATAGACGAGGGCAGCGTGTTCATAACGAAGGGGCTCCCGTGGCGCGTAGTCAGCATAGAGGATGATGTCGTAAGGGTGGAGCCGAGCGGGGATTTCGAAGCCGCCATACCCGACTGGAGCGGGGAGGACATACCGGTGAGCAGGCAGGTGGCGCAGGAGGTCGCCAGCATAATCGACGGCGCGGCGCTTCAGCGGACTGATGGCCTGGCCGACGCAGGAACGGAGTCAGTGATCAGGGAGTTCATCGCAGGGCAGCACAAGTTCTGGCGGCCGGACGATTCCGTCATAATAGAACGCAGCGGAAGCTATACCGCGGTCTACACGTGGCTCGGCACACTGGCCAACGACGCGCTCTCGAAACTTATATCGCACCACATAACTTTGCTGCTGGGCCACAGCATAAACACGAAGACCTCGCCGTATGTCATATTCCTGGAGCTGGGCGAGGAGCCCAAGATTGACGTAGGGAGCATGATTGCATCGCTGACGCCTGGCAACATAGAGCATGTGCTGAGCGCTGCAGCGCAGGAGGCAGAGCTTTTCAGGTACAAGTTCCTGGCGGTGGCCAAGCTTTTTGGGGTGGTGGACAGAACCGCAGTGGTGTCCAAATCCCTGGTCAAAAAGATGATGAGGCTGCTCAAGGACTCCCCCGTGTACAAGGAAACCGAGAGGGAGCTCATGAACAACTACTTCGACATCCAGAGCCTGAGGGAATTCCTGGGCGAAGTTGCCGACGGCAGGAGGCGGGTGCGCGTGATGGAGCTGCCCAGGATGTCTACGCTGACAGAGGCGATAATAAGCTCGGCATACTACACGAAGGAGCTCGTGCTGCCGCTCACGCCGGACAGCGAGATCATAGGCTCATTCGCGAATTCGATATTATCAAGGAGCATAAAGCTTGAGTGCACATACTGCGGCTTCTCTTTCACCAGGAAGGTCGCTAACGTAAAGGACGAGGCGAAACTGCTCTGCCCGTCGTGCAGGAGCCCGATGATATCAAGGTACGACGACGCGTACGACGCTGCGATAAAGAGAAGGAAGTCCGGCAAGAGGCTGACATCCGGTGAGAGCTCAGCGCTGCGCTCTGCACTGAAGGAGGCCAGCCTGTTCGAGTCGTATGGGGGGAAGGCCGCAGTGGCGCTGTCCACATACGGGGTCGGGGCCAAGAGCGCCGCGCGCGCATTGATGATGCTCAGGAGGGATGAGCGGCTTTTCTACATAGACCTGCTAGAGCTGCAGCGCAACTTCATACGCACCAAGAAGTACTGGTCGGTCTAGCGGCGTGATAAGCGTAAAGGCGACCGCACGCGGTAAACTATTTATATTCTGCCCAACCATCTATTTGCAAATTAATTTCCTGTGAGTGTTTTTGATGTACGTATCAAGCGCAGTAGTTAGGAAGATACTCAAGGAGGCAGGCGCCGGCAGGATAAGCAACGACGCGGTGGCCGAACTGCAGAAATACGTGAATACGATAGCGTTCGAAACGGCCGCCAAGGCGGTCAAGCTGTCCAAGCACGCGAAAAGGAAGACGATAGAGGTTTCTGATATAAAGCTTGCCATGCGCGAATGACTACCATCCTTTCACATCGCGCCGAATAGCTTCAATATTACTATAGTGCCTACGCCAGGTAGCCCGAATATCGCCGTGGAAAGCAGCGTGGCGAGGCCGATTGGTATGCCCATCTGGAATATGTAGTTCAGGGCGAATATAGCGATCAGGCCGGCTATGCTGTTAACGACTACGCCTACGGCCAGCTTCAGTATCAGGCTGCTCATCTTGAACACCACAAAGAGCACTGCCGCTATCAGTGCTATTATTATTATCTCGCCAAATATCCCTCCAGCAAGCCCAAAAGCCATATTACCACGCTTAATCTTAACGTCTAAATATTTAATAGCCTTATTGATATGCGGTGGCAGGCGGGCAGCCTACCGAAAGGAGGAAGCTCCCCTCATACGGAGTGCTAGGGGTTCAAGGCCCTATTCGGAACAGAAACGACACCAGAACTGCACATGAAGCTATGACGCGACGAGCGTGCAGCCATGGATTAAACGCGCCGATGCAAGCACAGTGAGTATGCAAGGCTTTAAGCCGCTCAGTCTAATGCTGCCTAAAACAGAAAGGGGGCTACGGCCTGCCACTGCTATTTAATGTAAGGGGCGGCCCTCTCCAATATCTCGCGCGGTATCCTTGGCAGCCCTGTGGCTATCACCCTGTAGCAGTCGGCCTCGTAGCCGAACAAGTTCATCGAGGCGAATGGGGCCACGAGGGCGTAAACGCTGAGCTCGTCCGCGTTTATGCCGAAAGACTCGACGGCAAGCGCGGCTATCGGGTCCACGTGGCTGACTCCTATGACAACGCCGCGCTCATTCGCGACGTCGTTAGCGAACGATGTGACGCGCTTCTTTATGGAATCCCATGTCTCGACGCTCTTTGCCTCCTCCGCCGACATGTTGAAGCGCCATGCACCCAGCAGCGCGGGCTTTCCCTCTATTAGGCCCCAGCCGCGCTCCTTCAGGCGACTGTCCAGGATCACCTCCGCGCCGAGCTCCTTTGCCAGTATGCCTGCGGTCTGCTTCGCCCTGAAAGTCGTGCTGGAGTATATCCTGGAAACCGCGAAGTGCTTTTTAAGCTCCTTCGCGGTGGTCTCCGCCTGCGAGACGCCCAGCTCGGTCAGAGGGTATTTGCTCTCGGAGTCGCTGAGGAAGCCGTCCTTGTTGGTCATGCTCTGGCCATGCCTTATTAGTATCAGTAGAGTGATGCGAACACCGGTTCTATCCCTATTCCAGGAGCGATGCGCTCCTGCTGGCTATCTGCCCCTTTATCATGGCGAGGAAGTCGTCCTGCTTCACGTCGTGCCTCTGCTTTCCGGCCCTGTCCCTTATTGTGAGCGTGCCGGCATCGACCTCCTTTTTGCCTATTACTATCATGTAGGGGGCCTTCTGCATCTGCGCGTCCCTTATCTTGTATTCGAGCGTGCGGTCGCTCACGTCCATCTCCACGCGCAGCCCGGCCTCCTTGAGCTTCCCGCACACGCTTTCCGCGTACTTGTTGGCCTGCTCCGATATCGATATTATTATGGCGTGCGTAGGGGATAGCCAGAGGGGGAACTTGCCCTGGTAGTGCTCTATCATCACCCCTATGAACCTCTCCAGGCTGCCGAGCACGGCCCTGTGTATCATGACCGGCATATGCTCCTTGCCGTCCTCGCCTATGTACGACAGGCCGAACTTTATCGGCATCTGGTAGTCCAGCTGTATCGTAGCGCACTGCCAGGACCTGCCTTGGGAATCGAAGATGTCGAAGTCTATCTTGGGCGCGTAGAACGACCCCTCCTTTTCCTTGATGTCGTACTTCATGCCATGCGAATCCAGGGCGCGCCTCAGTTGCATCGTGGCCTTATCCCATGTGCTGGCGTCCCCGGCGTGGTCGTCCGGCATTGTCGACAGCTTCGCTGCGAAGCTCAGCCCGAACGTTTCGTAGACCTCCTTTATCATGCGCAGCACTGAGTCCAGCTCCTGGTCTATCTGGTCCTCCCTGAGGAATATGTGGCCGTCGTCCTGCGTGAGCTCCTTGACCCTGAACAGGCCGGTGACCGCGCCGCTCAGCTCGCTCCTGTAGAGCCTGTCGAATATGGCCGTGCGGAACGGCAGCTCCCTGTAGCTCCACTTCCTGGACTTGTATATCAGTATGGTTGACGGGCAGTTCATCGGCTTGAGCCCTATGTCGCCGAACTGGGACTCGAACGTGAACATGTTGTCCTTGTAGTGCTCGTCGTGGCCGCTCATGTGCCACAACGCCACGTTGGCCAGGCCGGGCGTGCTGATCTCGTCGTAGCCGTACTCCCGCTCCTTCTCCCTTATGAACTCGACAAGCTGCTTGTAGATGGTGTAGCCGCGGGGATGCCAGTACACCATTGCGGGCGATACGGCTTGGAAGCTGAAAAGATTCAGCTTCTCCCCTATGGTCCTGTGATCGGTGTCCGGCAGGCCGGACCAGTCGCTCTTGGCCACTATCGACATGTCGATTTTTTGGTGCTGGACCTTCCTGGCAGCCGGAGAGCCGGCGACTCCGTACGACCTGGACATCTCCGCGAGGGGATGGCCCTTTATGGCTATGCTGAGCTTCTTGTTCCATCCGAACGGGGCCTCCTTGGCCGAGACCTTCTTGGATGCGGCATCATACATGCGCGCTATGAGCCGCATGGCCTCTTTAGGCTCTGATAGATCATTGCTAAGGTGGGCGAATGGGTATATCACGAGCCTGGCCCTCTTGTTCTTTTCCATGAACCCCAGCGCATCGTTTATCGCCTGGTCCGCTGTTGCATCGCCGTCCCCGCTCTCCACGCTCACGAGCAGGGCCACCGCGTCGTCGACCGAGACCCTCTTCTCATCGCTCCGCTCGTAAACCTTTGCTTCGGGCTTCACGAGTTCGTAGGTTATGTTGTCAACATCAAGCTGCAGGACCTTCATTAAATCAACTCCGTCAATACATGGGCATAATCAAGGATTTATACGTTGTGTATAATGCGCAATGCCTGATTCGTGCATCACGAATTTAAGGCGTTATAGGTGGTGTCGCACCGTAGTTGAGAGTCGCGACCTGCCCTGCACCGCCGGTGCCACCTACGCCGCCTAAGCCGTTGTTACCGCCTATGCCGCCATTTTTGGCGTATGTGACTGCGGTGTAGCCGCCGATGCCATATGCCAACATTATGGTGCCGCCGCCCGCGAATGTTCCACCGGTCTCCTTGACGCTTATCGCGCCGACCTTCGTGAAGTTTGTCGGACTGTTGCAATTTATCACTGTGCAGTATCCTATCCACACGTATCCGCTGAATTGGCTACCTATGAGTACGTTAGCGGGCATTCACCGTCTGTCCGTGGAATTAATGGCACACGTTGCTCATGGAAGTGTCAGGCTGGCGATTTTGCTTGGCAAAAAGCAAACATTTATTAAGCACCTCATGAAAATCGTATCTGAATATTTCAGAAGGTGTGTTGTTGGGAAGCATCCCACGAAAGTGGAAGAAAAAGGGAAGAATGCGCTGGAAGTGGAAGAAAAAGCGCCGCAAAAGGCTGAAAAGGGCGCAGAAGAGGAGAGTCGGAGAACTCTGATTCCCCATCCGCTGTTTTGCTGAGAATGGATCGCTTGACTAGGGCGACCGATGTGAAACGGAGTGAGCACGCATAGTGGCATTGCGCCATGCATCAAAACATGACGCGGATCACTTCGCTATCTTGTTAAGGATAGGATATGCATCGTAAATGCGCTCCTGCTCCAGCTGCTGGTACACCATGTAGATTATGCCGACTGTCAGCAGTATTCCCATGCCTGAGCCAACGGCTCCGGTGAGGGTGGCAAGCGCTGCAAGGAGCCCGACGAATACGCTGCCCAGGACCGTTATGGTCGGTATGTACTTGTTAAGCACGCTCTCCACGATCCTGGGGTCGCGCCTGAACCCTGGTATCTGCCACCCCATCTCTGCGAGCTGCTGCGCCATGTTCTTAGGGCTCTGGCCCGTCATCTCTATCCAGAACTTGCCAAATACCACGCATAGCACGACCAGCACCAAAACGTATACGATGACGTGCACCCATTCTGGTACGAAAACGAACCCACCCCATGGTAGGACCAACTTTGCCGTATCGGTAGTAATCAAATAGTTGAAGTATGCAGCGTAACCTCCGACGCCGCCGTATTGGGACGAGTACGGAAGCGGGAACGATGGCGAGATCAGGTATGCGAGGCCGCCAGTCAGCTGAAGGCTTGTGCCGCCTGTGCTGCTGCTCACTGGGCTGTATAGCGCTATGAATTTTGCTATGTTCCCGAGGCTGCCGCCTATCCCGTTGAGGAACCTGAACCATACGGTGAGGCTGAGCTCCAGCGACGATGCCAGGATGACCGGCAGGACGCTGACGTAAAGGAACGGTATGGGCAGCCTGCCGCCTATCCCCCTGAGCTGCTCGAACGCAAGCGGCAGCTCCACCTTGGTCTCGTACGCGTATATGCTCACCAGGAAAACGACTATCGCGAAGAATAGCGGGCCGAAGGCAAGCAGTGCGTTAGAGAATGACGCAGTGGTGCCGGCCTGTATCGCATACGCCGCTTCCGGCAGTATTATGCCTGCGGTGCCTGCCACTATGGCGTAAGAGACGCCGCTTGCTATGAATAGGTTTATGCCGGAGGTTATGCCGTACTTGGTCATCATCTCGTCCAGGCTTATGATTATGAGTGCGCCGATTATCAACTGCAATATGACGACGATCTCGTACGACGGGGCCGTGACCGACACGTATTGCGTGGTTACGTATATGGTGGCCTCTATTATGGCAATGACAACTGCGGCGAGCTTCTGCAGCGTCTGGAAGCGCGCCTTCTGGGCCGCATCCGTCATGTCTATCTTTATTATGTCCGAGCCCGAAAGCAGCTGCAGCACTATGCTGGAAAGCACTATTGGGCTTATGCCGACGGTTATCAGGCTGCCTATCCTGGCCGCGAATATTATGCTTATCAGCTGCTCAAGCGGCTGGCTTATCTGGGCCGGGCTAACGCCTATCGCATAGGTGTTGTACAGGAGGAAGTATACCGCCAGGATGCTGACGGTCCACATCATCTTCTCCCTGAGCGAGAGCGGCTTCGCTGGGGATTTTATCGAGGGTAGGAACTTGGACACGCTGTCCATTATCTCTAGTACCATCTAAACCGCACCTAAACCGACAGAGATAAGTTTTGAAGCTAAGATTTAATACCTTTTGTGGGCAACTCGATAACATTGGATGTCATCTAGATTTTGCGCTTTGCGCGTGCCGTGGCATGCGGGCGCGCCCTGCATGCAGGCGTGGAGAACTTCCGCAGATAATAAGATATCACAACAACGTTTAGCAGTATCATCGTGGCGAATATCTGTATGGAGTAGTCCACAAAGAACACATATAGTAGTATCGCCGTGCTGGTGGCGCCGAAAAGCGATGATATGGAGAAGAGCACAGGCGCTGCGCAGCCGCACCCCTCGACTACGCCACCCACCAGCGTCGTAGTGACGCTGACCCCGGATGCGGTCAATCTTGCATAGTTATGCCTCGTGTTGCTAACAGAGTATATGGAGAGCGTCAAAGCGATTGACGCGGTCAGGAGCAGCGCGTAAACCGCGTATTGAGGTATGTAAAGGAGCGGCATCAGGCCCTCCTGCAGGTAAACCAGCAAGCTGAAAACTGCGTAGTATATGGCAAGTATCGAGGCATTTAACAAGAGGTATTTGGGACTGTATATCTGCCGCACTGTCTGGCATATCCTGTTCATGCTAATCAAATGGCGCGTATCCGCTAGGCTTTTTATATTCTGTCTTAGTGAATCATTTAAATCCAACTAAATATTTATACTTGCTATAAATTCAGTAATCACTGGGTGCGGCAGTGCAGGCAACGATGGTGAAGGAGTTAGGCATGCTTCAAAAGACCAAGGTGGAGCTAGCCGACGCACATTCCCATCTCGACCTCATGGACGGCATGCACCTTATAAACGAAGCGATAGAATACGGAGTGTCGACGATAATAACGGACGGGGTCGACACCAAATCCAACCTCAAAGCACTTGAGATAAGCGACTACGAGCGTATCTTCCCAGCGCTTGGCGTAGACCCGCATAACGCGATATCCATAAGCGAAGGGGAGCTGGAATTCAACTTCAGGCTCATAAAGGAGAATGCCGAGCGCATAGTGGCGATAGGCGAGATAGGCCTGGATTACATGATAGCGGAAGACGCAAGAAAGAGGGCCAAGCAGAAGAGGGTCTTCAACCAGTTCCTAGACCTGGCCGAGCAACTAGACCTTCCAGTGAGCGTGCACGCGAGGAAGGCCATAGACGATGTCCTGTCCGTCTTGGACGGGAGGAGAGGACTTAAGGTGCAGCTTCACTATTTTGACGGCGATGTGAAAGAGGCCAAAATCGCAACGGGAAGAGGTTATATGATATCCATACCTCCGGTCGAGTCCGGGAAGAGGAAGCGCGTGATAAAGGAAACCGACATAGGGATGCTGCTGACAGAGGCCGATTCTCCGGTGGTGGGGGCCAGCCCGAAGGACGTCGAGCGGGCGGTAAGGATGATAGGGGGCATAAAGGGCATAGACTATGAGAGGGCCGCGCAGGTGCTTACGGCCAATGCGAAGAAGTTCTTTAATATTAACAAGGAAAAAGGGTTTATGCGCTATTAGGGCCCGTAGCTCAGGTTGGATAGAGCGGCAGACTTCTAATCTGATGGTCGCGGGTTCAAAATGAACTTCTTTGGTGGAGCATGAAAATCCCGCCGGGCCCGATTATTGCGCGCCGCATCCCGCAGGTCAAGCAGGCGTCTGCTGGCTTTGCGGCACCGCAGGCATCTCTGCCTTCTGCTCAAGATTCTTTGGTATCTGCTTGCCGCCGCGTTTTCTCTGCTTGTCGGTTCTGGCATTCGGGAATTCTATCGTGAGATCCTCCTCTGCCGTGCTGTCCATCCACGCCTTTATGTAAATCGCTATGTTCCTGAACGGCTTTGAGAACCTGTCCGTCAGCGAATATGCGCTGTCCTCATGCTTGAGCAGTCCGACTTGGACCGCGAAATCGAGATACCTTTTGGCAGTGGCTATAGGGATGGATTGCGGGACGTCCTTGAGCCTCATCTTTCCGTCCTTCTTTACCTGCAGCAGCAGCGCGGCCAGCCGGTACGCCTCTGTCTCGTTGTCAAAGAACACCTTCGCGATTTCCCTGGCATTTGCGTTCTTCAGCTTCTCCTTCAGTGGCGCGTCCTCGAATTCCCAGTATTTGATCGCCATGAATCCAATATCCCCGTCAAAGCATTTATTACTTTCTGATGGCAGGACCTGCTCGCAGACTATCTATGTTACTAGGTGAGACCCTCTTACGGATAAATCTAGCGGCTTCCTCGATTAGAATCAAATATGCGGTTTGCAGGATAATGATGCCACCATGTTGTGTTTCTTTACCGGAGCGCCGATGCGTTACGTATTTCAAATCACTCCGCTACGGTCTCCAGTATCCTGCCCTGCGCGGTTCCTGTCATATTCGATTATGTCTTTGACCAGTTCTGGGTATAGGTCGTACATCCCCGCAATTGAGGCTTTTGTCGCTTCGTACCAGTCGGGTAGCGAGCGCTTAACCTTTGATATGGAGTATTCTATGTCCTGCATGTTGACGTTCCTTTTAGTGGACGTTTTTATCGCTTCCTTCCATGGTATCTTGGAAGCCGCCTCGCAAATCGCTGCTATCTCGGCAGACGAGTAATACCGTGTTATAGCGCCGAGTTTTCCGAAGTCTATGCCCGGATCGAGAGGCTTGCCCTTCAGGTAGTACCTGAACAGGGCTATGCGCGCCTCTTCGTCGGGCGGCGGGATGTATATCAACTGGTCGAATCTGCCGCTGCGCTTTAAGGCAGGGTCTAGAAGCCAGGGCGCATTGGTAGCGCCTATGACCAGAACGTTCTCGTTATAGGATGACAGCCCATTCAGCTCGGTCAGGAAGACGTTTACCTCCTGCCTGTAAACATTGGATGACGCGTCCGATCTGGTGCCGCCAAGCGCATCAATTTCGTCTATGAAAAGTATCGATGGAGCGCTATGCCGTGCCAGTTCGAAAAGGTTGTGTATGTTCCTCTCGCTGGTGCCGACCCAGACGCCGCGCACTTCGGAGATGTTGCCCACGATTAAGTTTGCTTTCGATTCGCCCGCGATGGCCTTCGCAATGTAAGTCTTGCCGCAGCCAGGTGGACCGTAAAGGAGAACTCCGCCGCCCGCCCTTACGCCGTACTCTTCCGTGATGCTTGGGTTCGTAAACGGGTATACTATAAGCTCCTTGAGCGTGTCTTTCAGCTCGTCCATCCCGGCAACGTCGGCAAATGTGGTCTTGGGCACCGCGGCTAACTGGAATTTTGTCAGACCCTCCTTCACATCCTGATCCGTAATCCCTACGCCGGTAAGCTCTTTGAGCAGCTGCTTTGCGGCCGCATTGTCCGGATCTACCGCCAGAGCCTTTTGGATCTCTTCGGAAGCCTCCCTTTTCCTGTTCAGCGACTGGAGCGCGGCGGCCTTCGCCACCAGCGCATCCGGATATTTGGGGTTTACGGCCAGCGCTTTTTCTGAATTGGAAAGCGCCTCGTTATACATCTTCATTGAGTTAAGCAGCTCGGCCAGGTCAGCAAACACGGCGGGGCTCTGGCTTTCTTTTGGCATTAGTTCTATGGCCTTTGCATACAGCCCCAAAGCCTTGTCGTAGTCTTTCTCCGCGCCGGAGCCGTAGTGATAGCATCCGGCTAGTGCATTGTAGGCCTCGTAGTTCTCCGGGTCTATCTTTAGTATCTTGTTCAGGTACTCTATTGCCTTGTTGAAAGCCCGTAGCCTGATGTAGCATATGGACATCTGGCGCATTACACCTATGTTATCCTGGAGGATTATGTTCGCTTTTATTAGATAATCGAGCGCGCCGTTAATGTTCTTTTCGTTGTAAAGCGCATCTATACCTTTCATGTAGTCAAGGAGACCTTCTAGCAGGTGGAGGACCCGTTTGTCGCCCGGGGAGAGCGCGGCGGCCTCCCTCATGTCGTAGAATGCCTTTTCTAATGCGCCCTTTTTAATAAAGAAGCTAGCTCTTCTAAAAAGCGCTTTGAAGTGATGGGGATTCTTCTCCAGCGTTTTATTGTAATTTTCCAATTCTTTCTGATCATTCGACATGTAAAGCTGCCTTTTACGTTTTCCGTAAAACCCTGAATTTTAGCGTTAGGGCGTTGGACTTTTAGGGCGCGACATTCCTTTTTGTGCGCTTACGTTTATATGTGTTATTGCAATTGGCATGCCGCACCAGACCGCTTCGAATCTATCCCTGGTGTGTTCACTTTATGAACGTGACGGTGTCGCCGTCCTGGAGCACGTGCTCCGCACTTACCCTCTGATTCGGGAACTTGACGCTGGGGCCCGTCACCCATGCCGCCTTTATTTCGTCCGCTATTTCGGTATGTATCTTGCCGGCTGCGTCCCTTACGGTTGAACGGCCCTTAAGTATCATCGGCGTTACAGGCTCCTGGGGGGATTTCGGCTTGAGGCGTATCGTTATAAGGTCTAGATGCCCGTATATAGCGTCGCGCACCTCGCTTAAGTTAGTCATGTTAGTTGCGCTTATCGGTATCACCCTTATCCCGTATTTTGAGGCCATGTAATCGGACACCTCGCTGTACCTCGGATTTAGGTCTATCTTGTTGAGCAGCACTATCGCATCCATGTAGAAAGACCTGCCAGCTACCAACGATATCAGCTCGTCCTCGCCTAGGTCGTCCTCTATCTTGACGTGCGCTTGATAGATTCCGAAACCATTGCATATCGTCTCCACGTCCTTATTGTTGATCCTCGACCTGTTTATTTCGACTACGACCTTCGGATACGATATGGACTGCTTTATGTAAACCCTTGGCTTGATTTTGTTCACGAACACATTTAGGGCGCGTAGCTCGTTGAGGAGTATCCCGAGCTGATCTGGGGCCCTGACGTCTATAACGAAAACTATAAGGTCTGTGGACTTCATCGCAGATATCACGGTCCTGCCGCCGCCAAGGCCCTTATGCGCGTTCTCTATTATGCCCGGAAGGTCGAATACCTGTATGTGCGCCTCCTTGTAAATCATAGTGCCTGGCACAACGGTCAGCGTAGTGAATGCGTGCGTCGAGGTCTTTGACTTTGCATTTGATATGGCGTTTAGGAGGGATGACTTCCCGACATTCGGGAACCCCATGAGCGCCACGGTTGCGTCGCCGCTCCTTTTGACAAAGAAGCCGGAACCCGCGGCCCTCTTGCCTGATTCGATTATCTCGTGCTTTACCTTTGCGATTTTTGCGCGCAGCGCGCCGACATGCTTGTTAGTCGCCTTGTTGATTTTAGTTTTTGAGTATTCCTCCTGCAGTTCATCTAGTTTATTCGACAGCGCCTCGCTTTTTACGTTCATGAAAATCAGGACTGGCTCGTATTATGCCGCATTCTAAGGTTCTTTGCCGCAATGGCTATTGGCATGCGCATACTTGGTACGCGTGCTCTACCTTAAATATGTAGTATGACAAATTAAAAATGTTTATAAATGATGTTTGGTGAGAAAATGCCAAAGAAGAACACAAAGAAAATCAAGAAGGCCAAACCTAGAAAGCGTTAGGCTTTTACCCGTCTTTTTTTAAATTATTTTATTTTTTTTGCGAACTGCTGCACTGCAGCGCTAATGGGATTTGGATCTCCCGGCCCTGGCATTTCTGGACGCGAACCGGGATTACATCATATTGGAGAACTTTTTCTTGAAGTTGCGGTCGTTTTTCAGTGCCCCGAACATCTTCTTCATTTTGCTGAAATCAGATATCAGTTCATGGACGTCCCTCTCGGTGGTGCCGCTGCCTGCAGCTATGCGCCTTATCCTGCCCTGGTCGCGGAGCTCCTTCTCGTTTACGCGCTCCTCCTTTGTCATGGAAGCGATTATGACCTTGTATTTCTTGAGTTTCTCCTCGCCCTTTTCGGCTATTTCCTTTGGCACGTCCGGCGCGCCCATCATCCCGAACACGTTTTTGAGCGGGCCCATCTTGTTCATTGCCTTAAGCTGGGTGTAGAAGGTCTCGAAATTAAGCTCTTCCGCCTGCATCTCTTCAGTGCTCAAGCCGGCCTCCTTGACCGCGTCCTGTACGCGCTCGATGAGCGACCCTATGTCCGGTATGCCGAGCAGGCCGCCTATGAACCTGTCTGCATCGTATGGTTCCATGTTGCCTAGCTTCTCGCCCACGCCTATGAACATTATCTTGGTATGCGCAGCGTTCGCGGCGCTCAGCGCGCCGCCTCCCTTGCCTGAGCCGTCCATCTTCGTGACCACTACGCCGGATATCCTGACCGCGCTGTCGAATTCGCGCGCCTGCTTGCCGGCCACCTGGCCGGTGTCCGCGCTTATCACCAGGACCTTTTCGTCCGGATTGAAGGCGGCCGCCACTCTCTTCAATTCGCCTATGAGATTCCCGTCGAGCGCGTTCCTGCCGCTCGTATCGCATATTATGACCTGCTTGTCACGGAACCTCGCCATGCCTTCCTTGACTATCCTTGACGCGTCACCCTCGCCCTTCATCCCGAAGAACCCGACGTTTGCCTGCTTGGCCAGGGTCTCCAGCTGCTCGTATGCGGCCGGCCTTGTGACGTCACAGCATATCACTGCGGCGCTGAGGCCGCGGTCCTGGTAGAATTTGGCCAGCTTGGCGGTCGATGTCGTCTTGCCGGAGCCGTAAAGGCCCATCATCAGTATCCTCTGCTTCTTGAGCTGCGGCTGGTATGTGGGGCCCATGAGGTCCACTAGCTCGTCGTATACGATGTTGGTTATGTAGTCGGTGGGGGCCACGCCTGCTGGGGGCTTCACCTTGAGCGCCTTCTCCTCTATGTCCTTGGTGAAGCGCAGCACCAGCTCCACCTCGACGTCCGCGCTAAGCAGGGTCTTCTGGAGCTCCTTGTTGAACTCCCTTATCGTCTTCGCGTCTATGACAGCGGATCGCGTAAGTTTGGCAATGGCCTGCCTCAACCCTTCCCCCAAGTCCATATGAATCAGTCAGTAGGTTATATTGCTAGGCAACCTTTATATTTGGTGTTGCATCAAATTAACTGACGTCTTAGTTTCGCGTTTCGGGTGACGCTGGATGAAAGTTATCATGGCACAGTCCAATCTGACGCTTAAGGGCGGGGCTGAGCGCGTGGTGCTGAAGATAGCGCAGCATTACAAAGCCAGAATCTATACTGCCGAATACAACAAGGAAACCACATTCAGCGAGTTCTCGGACATGGACGTGCAGGTGGTCGGGAGGGGCAGGATGCAGCGCCTCATGCCGTATGGGAGGGTGGCGCAGGGGCTGAGCTACGGGCTGGGATTCTACGGCTTGAAGCTTGACGACGATTATGACGTGATAAACGCCCACATAGCGCCTAGCCACTGGATAAGGAACAGGAATGAGCGTGTGCTCTGGTACTGCCACACGCCCTTGAGGGACGTGTACGACCTGTACAAGTACAGGCTGAGAATGAAAAAAATCTACCAGAAGCCCGTGTACGTACTTGGAGCGGCTGCCGTGCGCAGCATAGACGGCAGGATCGCCAAAAGGCTGGAGATGATAGTTGCCAACAGCGAAAACGTGCGGTCCAGGATAGCTAAATACCTCGGCAGGGACGACGCCAAGGTGCTGGGCGGGGGTGTCGAATACGAGAGATATGACGATAAGGGCGATGGCAAGTACTTCCTTTACCCTTCTAGGATGTCGCCAAACAAGAGACAGGACTATGCTATAAGGGCCTTCGAGCTTTTCAAGAGGAGGCTCAAGGGCTACAAGCTAGTGCTCATTGGACCCGTCTCGAAGGACGGGTTCTACTACGACTTTTACAGGAAGGTGCTGGAGATGTCGAAGCGCGTCGGGGACGTGGACATTGTAGAGGATGTCAGCGAAGGCGCGCTCAGGGACTACTATGCCAGGGCGACTGCAGTGCTCTACACGCCCATTGACGAAGATTACGGACTGGTGCCGTTGGAGGCCATGGCCAGCTACAAGCCGATAATATCAGTGAACGAGGGCGGGCCCAGGACCACTGTACACGATGGCGAGACCGGCTTCCTTGTAAACAGCGAGGACGAGATGGCGAACAGGATGGCAGAAGTGGCGGAAAACCCGGCGCTGGCCGAACGAATAGGCAAGACGGGGAGGCGCTACGTCGAAAAGGAGTACTCGTGGGATAGGTTCTTCAGAGAATTCGACAGGTACCTGACCAGTGTATCGAGGATGTGACTACTTCGCTTCAGGCGGCTTCTTTGATTCCGGCGGCTTCTTTACTTCGCCGGGCTTCACCGCAGGCATTACCTCGATGACATACTTGGATATTATCTTGGACGCGTATTCAAGCACCTTCTTTATGTTGGACTCGGTATTTGCGCCGGTGCATATCATCTTGCCGTTCTTGAAGAGTATTATGACGGCCTTCGGCTCTGCTATCTTGAATATGGCGCCGGGGAACTGCTCTGGCTCGTAATCCACGGCCTTAACGTCCCTTGACAGGGAGTAGAGGTCTATCACTGCATGCAGGTCAGCGCTGACGACGATATTCTGTATCTTTATCGTGGGCTTTATTATATCGTTGTTTGGACGCGCTGGAGGATTCTTTGCTGGCGTTTAATCACCTTTATAGTTAAGGATGAAAAGGTTTAAATATATGGAACAGCAAATCGCCGAGGCTCGGACCTTTTCCTGGCCGTGCGACGAGCCAAAACATTAATCGCTGGTATGGTCTGCCATTGGCTGGCTCTGGCGCAGTTTGTCGTCTCGCAACATTATTATATTGGTTGGGTTTATATTTCCTGAAAGAGGGCCGGTGCGACAATGAAGAAAGTGGTCATAATAGGCGCCGGAGTCGTTGGCCTGATACTCGCCAAGGAGCTTGGCAAGCTCGGACATGATGTCACTGTTTATGACGCGAAAAGGGATGTCAAGGAGGGCTCGGCCAAGGCATCTGGCATCCTGTCAAAGGAGGGATTGGCCAGCATAGGCGTGGCTTATGGGAAAGCCGTAGTCAACACGCTAGACGGGGCCGTGCTGCATGCAGGAAGGGAGATGCTCAGGATAAAGTCTCCGCAGACCAAAGCTTACGTTCTGGACAGGGGAAAACTGGCGGAGGAGTGCTTAGGCGAAGCCCGGGGGGCCGGGGCCGAGGTCGTATTTGGCAGGAAGATCGGCAAGGAGGCCATCACGGCAATGAAGCATGACGGCGGCACAGTGCTAGTCGGGGCGGACGGGTCGGTATCCAACGTGGCGAGCGCATGCGGCTTCCCGCCGATAAAGGAGTACATACTCACTTACAAGGCAGAATACGAAGGCGCGCATGTTAGAGACCCGCACTCGGTGGACCTGTTCTTCTCCAACAAGGTGTCCAGCAGGTTCTTCGGATGGACGGCCCCGTACTCGCCCGCCGTGCTGGAGGCTGGTATAGGCATAAGCAGCTTCGCCCGAAGCAGCAGCCTGCGCGCCTTCAGGCAGTTCATCAGGAATGACACGATGGTAGCAATGCTGGACGGGGCCAAGTTCATTTCAGGCCACGCCAGCATGATACCCGTGTCCACTAGAAAACATACGGTCATCGGAAACGTGCTGCTCGTTGGCGACGCCGCAGGCCAGGTGAAGGCGACTACAGGAGGCGGCATAATCTTCGGTGCATCATGCGCAAAGATAGCTGCTAAGGCGATAGACGAGCATGTCAGGCGCGGCAGGCCGCTGGGAAGCTACGAAAAAGCGTGGAGGAGGAGGTACGGGCTGGACCTGACCATGCACAAGATGTTGCACAGCTACTACGCGTCGATGGGCAGCAGGAGCCTGGACACGCTGTTCGTGTTCTCGAGGATATTCGGAGCCGAGGGCTTCTTCAGCAGATACGGCGACATGGACAGGCCCACGGTCATGATAAAGAGGTTCTTCCTGCGCGGCATGTCCAGATGAAACCAGTGTTTTGGACCTTGTAGAAATCATTTCATGAAATTTTCGGTGCGTATGGAACGTTGCTTGTGGAGCGATAGGCCTCGCACGCCTCAGAGCGCTAGCAGCGCCTTGCTCGCTGCCGATGCCGCGCTTATCAGAAAGTTAGGGTATACGCCCAGCAATATCGTAGCCGCCAGGGCGACGGCCACCACTGCGTACGTGTACCTGCCCATCGGGAGCAGCTCCTTGGACCTGCCGCTGTACATGTGGTCTATCACCTTGGCATAATAGTATATCGATATGAAGCTGTTGACTATGCCGAAGACCGCTAGGTATAGCAGCGCCCGAGTGTCTATCGCGCTGGAGAAGACGAGGAACTTGCCTATGAAGCCGAGCAGCGGCGGCACTCCGGCCATCGAAAGCATCAGTATTGCAAGCGAGGCTGCCGCGAACCTGTTCCTGTAGCCCAGCGAGTTGTAGTCGTCCAGCGTCCTGAGGTTCTTGGACTCCAGCCAGAGCACTATCGCGAACGCCCCGATTATCATGAACAGATGGGCCACTATCTGCACTATGCTGGCCTCGATGCCGAACTGCGTGGCTACGGCCAGGCCGATCAGGATGTAGCCGGCCTGCGAGATGGACGAGTATGCCAGTAGCCTCTTCACGTTTGTCTGCACCAGCGCCACTATGTTGCCGTAGAACATTGTGGCTATGGACAGCAGTATGAGCACTGGGCTGAATATAGGCTGGAACTGCACGAACAGCACGAAGAATATCTCCATGAGCGCTACGAACGCGACCTTCTTGTTTATGCCTGCCAGGAGCGCCGTGACGTTGCCCGGAGCCCCCTGGTATACGTCTGGCACCCACAGGTTGAAAGGGAATGCAGCCACCTCGAAACCCATCGCGGCCGCCACGAGTATTATCGACAGTATGAGCAGGTAGTTGCCCGCATTTGGCGTTATGCCTGTGAAGAGAGCGCTGCTCGACACCGGGGAGAGCGCCAGCTGCAGGTCGTACGGGAACACTAGGGCTATCGCGAACGACAGCGCGCCTATCGCTATTGCGCTCAGTATGAAGAGCTTCACCGCGGCCTCTATGTGGTACTTGCCGCTTGTCATTATCATGAAGGCGGTGGGCAGGGTCATGAGCTCCAGCCCCAGCAGTATGGTTATCAGCGAATTCGCCATGGCGACCACGAACATGCCGACTATGGCGAAGCTCAGGAACATGGAGAAGCGCGTGAAGTCCTGGTAGTGCTCATAGGACAGCGCATTGACCAGGAGGAGCGCGAAGGCGAACAGGCCGAGGAAGAACGCCGAGAACTGGTAAAGGTGGAATATTATGAATACTGTGACGTCGACGCCGGAGAGGAATGCGTACGCCGACAGCAGGAATATCAGGGCAAGCAGCGCGCTGCTCGCCAGGAACGCTGCATGCGACTGCCTGCGCGGTATGGCGGCGAGCGGCACGACTATCAGGGCAAGCATCAGGGCGATTATCGCATGAGCAACGTAAAACGGGCCTATCAACATTATCACACCTATAGATTAGCGAAACCGAGCAGCAGGAACGGGAATATGCCGAACAGCAGCATGGAACCCATCAGGAACGCGTAGCCTAGCTGCTGCTCTATCCCTATGTACTCCACAGGCTGCGACGGTTCCTTTGTCATCATGAAGGAGCGGTTTATTACCAGGTACATGAACGCGCCTATCATCAGCAGGCCGATGAGCGGGAGCGCGCCCGCCAGGCCGAAGGCCTGTATCGCGCCTATGAATATGAGCACGTCGGCCACGAACCCTGCGGTCAGCGGCACCCCAGTGACGCCGAATACGCCCATTATGAATGAGTAGCCTGTCGATGCGGCCCTGCTGACCACGCCCTTGACCACGCGCATGTCCCTGGACCCGAATATGTGGTGCATGCACCCTACCGTCAGGAACAGAAGAGCTATGGTGATGCCGTGCGCGAACATCGCGTAGGCCGCGCCGTACGTGCCGAAGGAGTTCATGGCCGCTATCGCCACCAGTATTATGCCCATGTCTATTATGGTGGTGTACGCTATGACGCGCTTTATGTCGTGCTGCATCATGGTCACGAACGCCGAGTATATGGTAGAGAAGCCGGCCAGCAGCGCTATGGGTATAGCAAGGCTGCTGGCTATCGGGAACATCGTGAATATCAGCAGCATGCCGTACGCGCCGAACTTTGTCAGTACGCCGGAAAGCAGCATCGATCCTTGCGTAGAGGCCTCGGTGTGGGCGTCTGGCAGCCAGAAGTGGAGCGGGAACAGCGGCATGTTGACCATGAAAGCTATGAACATTAATATGAATATCATCTGCTGCGTGGCCTGCGGTATGGTCGAGGCAGCTGATGTTATGGCGCCGATATCGAACGAGTGCACCGGCGTGTAGAAGTATATCATCATTATGCCGAGCAGCAGCAGCGAGCTCGCGAATATCTCGTATATTATGAACTTTATCGAAGCATACCTCCTGTTGGCCGAGCCGAGGATGTTTATCATGAAGAACAGGGCTATGACCCCTATATCCCAGAATATGAAGAATATGAACAGGTTGGCGGAAGCGAAAAGCCCTATTGCGGAGAACTCGAACAGCAGTATGAGCGCATTGGCGGCCTTCTCGCGGACGCGCTCGGGATTGCCAGCCATCACAGCTCCGAACGCCACTATGGCAGTCATCAGCACCAGTATGAAGCTGATCGGGGTCAACTGCAGCTGTAGGCTTATGTCGAACGCGCTTATGTAGGGGTACTGCTCACCCATGCTCAGCGATCCCTGCAGCAGAGAGGTGACCAGTATCCATATGGTTATTGCAAGCACTATGCCAGAGCCGGCCAGCGCTATGCGCTTGCTTAGCTCCTGGTCTAGCGCTAATATGAGTATCGAAGCGAGGGCGGAGAACAGGAGCATGAGACCTATTAGTATAGTCATGGTATCACAGGGCGAAAAGCAATATCAGGGCGAGCAGGCCGAGCATGAATGCGGCGACATACAGGTTAGTCTGGCCGTTCTGCAGCCGCCTCAGCCGGTTGCCTATCTCAACAAGGCCCATGCCGGAGTAATACAGCAGCCGGTCGATGTAGTGGTCGAAGCGCCACACTACGTTGGCCGAGAGCATTACGAAAGCGGCGAAGTAGTTGTAGAGGACGTTTATCTCAGCTCCGCTGTTGAACGCGCCGCGCAGCACCTCGTGTTTCTCGGTGAAGCCGCTCAACCTCATCTTGACGTAGAGCAGGTATGCGATGGCCAGGCCCGCTAGCACGAGTATGGTCTCTACAACAGTGTCGGATACGCCTATAGATACGGGAAGCCCGCCAAGCGGCAGGAGGTTGGTGAGCGTGACGTAGAACACCGAGCCTATTATCACGAAAGCCGCGAGTATGGTTGGCGGTATGAGCATAGACTTTGGCAGCGTCCTGTAGTTTATGTTGAGCGTGAACGCCTTCTCGAGCGGCGCCTTCCTCATCGGCACGAAGAGCCACCTGAATATGTATATGCTGCTAAGCAGGTCGACCACCGATAGCAGCACATAGAGTATTATGTTGGGCAGCGATGAGAAGTTGGCTGCCACGGAGTCTATCGCAGCCTTGCCGAAGAACCCGCTCATAGGGAATATGCCTGCGAGCGACAGCGTCCCTATGACCATGGTTATAAAGAGACCCCTGTTCTTGGTGGAATTGAAGCTCTCGAAGAGGTCCTCCTCATCGTCGCCTGCGGTCATTATCGAGCCCGCGCTCATGAACAGCAGCGCCTTGTAGAATGCCTGGACTATGAACAGCAGCACGGCGGCGTAGAGCGCGTTGAACCCTATCGCTATGAACATCAGGGCAAGGTCCTCTATGGTTGAGTACGCCAGTATCCTCTTTATGTGGTGCTCAGCGAGAGCGTTCATGGCACCGACGAGCGCGCTCACTATGCCGAATATCACGAAGAGGTTGAGTATGTGCAGATTTGTGTATATAGGCGCAAGGATCAGTATCAGGAACACTCCGGCCTTGACCATTGTAGATGAGTGGAGGAATGCCGATACCGGAGTCGGGCCCTCCATCGCGTCGGCGAGCCACTCCGTGAACGGGAACTGTGCGGACTTTGTGAATGCGGCGACTGCTATGAGTAGCATTGCTGCGTAGAGCGCAGGGGTGGCGGCCGCCGAATAGAGCGCCAGGAACTCGAACGTATGGTAGGTGCTCCATATCAGCAGCATAGCGATGAGCATGGCGACGTCGCCTATTATTATCGTGGTTATCGCCTTCCTCGCTGCGAGCTGGGCCTTGGGCTTGTACTGCCAGAATCCTATGAGCAGGTAGCTTGTTATGCCGAGCATCTCCCAAGCTATGAACAGTGATATAAAGTTGGCCGATATTGAGAACAGCATCATGGACGCCGCGAATATGCACATCTCGAAGTAGTATCTCCCCTGCTCTGACGGGGTCTTCAAGTAGCCTATCGAGTACGCGAATATCAGCGGGGTTATGCCTGCGACTATAAGCAGGAGCATGAGGTTGATAGGCGCGGTGGTGGTGGAGATGTGCACGGCGTACTGGCCGACGTTGAACCAGATGAACTGCTGCACCATGTTGGAACTCGTGAGCAGCAGGGCCACAGCTATCAGCAACGAGATCACGCTGGCGCCAAGCGCAACATAGCGCACCAGCGTGGTCCTCGACCGGAGGATCACTGCCAGGAACGCCGCGACGACTAATGGCACTATTACTAGTAGGGCGAGCATGTCAATCCCTCAACCCAGAAAGTTTTGTAACGTCCATTGTCGACTCCTCCTTAAGCATGTACTGGTAGAACGCTATCAGCGCGATAGCCTCCACCGCAGCGATGGCCCATATGGAGAAGAGCAGCAGCACTATCTGCCCGTCCGCATAGTAGTAGAAGAAGCCCACCGCGAGAAGCGTGGCGGCCACGAGCATGACCTCCATGGCCAGTATTATCATCACGAAGTGCCTGCTTGCGACGATGCCGGCTGCGCCTATCGCGAACACGAGGACTGAGAGCAGTATTATGAACAGAGGGATCATTTCTTAGCACCGTGCGCCCTTGCCATCTTTATCAGCAGTATCGCGCCCAGCGAAACCGCGAAAAGAAGCAGCATGATAAGGTAGAACAGCGGCAGCCAAGACGAGAACGTGCCCGCTATGCCGCCGGGCTGGACCGTGTTGTCGGACTGCGGCCCGAAAGCAATGGAAAGCAACGGGTAGGAGAGCACCGCGAATATCAATATGGACAGAGGCACGAGCACGCCCACCCTGGCGTGCTTGAAGCGCGCCAGTCCCGGAGCTGCGACTCCCACGAATATGTAAACTGATATGCCACCGACCATTATGAACAGCTGGAACACCGCGAGCAGCGGCTGGTTTAGGAATGCAAACACCAGGGAGGTTATGCCGAACACTGTTGAGAGCGCTATCGCGGAATGCATTAGGTTCCTGAAGAGGAATATCGAGTATGCTGCCAATATCTCAATCGCCGCTATGGCAATGAACAACAAGGTATCAAGGCTAACCATTTGAACACTGTTCACTCCAGGTCTTCGGGCCTCTTCACGTATTCCCTCCTGTCGTACTTGACGAAATCGTAGTCCTTGGTCAGGGTGAGGCACCTAGTCGGGCAGACCTCCTCGCAAAGTGCGCAGTAGAGGCACCGCTCGAGGTTTATCTCGGGCATTTTCTTGACGCCCTTCTCGGTGTCCACTTCCACCATCGTTATCGTGTTGTTCGGGCATATCCTCTCGCAGGCGGCGCAGCTTATGCAGGTCTTCATGTCGAGCTTGTGCACGCCCCTGTAGTTGTCCGTCAGGTCCTCCTTCTCCTCCGGGTACTCCAGCGTGGTGGGTTTCTTGACTACTTCCTTAACGACGCTGCCGATGGATTCTATTATCATGCGATCACTTTACTTTATAAACAGGACGAACGTGAGCATAAGGTTGAGCACCGCGAGTGGCATCATGTAGACCCAGCCGAACTTTATCAGCCTGTCCAGACGCATCCTGACTGTGGTGGCCCTTACCACTATTATGAACACGGTAAATATAACAACCTTTATTAGCAGCCATGCGAATGGCGGGAGGAAGCTCGGCCCGATCCATCCGCCGAAGAACAGCACCACGATGAGCAGAACGCCGGCCAGCATCCTTATGTAGTCCAGCAGCAGCACTAGGCTGTAGTACGGCGCGCTGACATCGGTAAGCCACCCCGCTATGAGTTCGCTGTCAGCCTCCCTTATATCGAAAGGTGGCCTCTCTGTCTCCGCCAGCATCACTATGAAGAACAGCACCGCGCCTATAGGCATCAGTATTACGTACCAGGTGCTGCTTTGCTGCGCCGCGACGATTGACGCCAGGCTGAATCCGCCTGCCAGCATGGCGGCAGTGGCAACGACCAGTATGAGCGGAATCTCGTAACTAAGCAGCATCACGACCGATCTCTGCGCTGCTATCGAGCCGAACTTGTTGCCGCTGGTCCATCCGGCAAGGAACACGAGGAGGGGCACCAAAGCTACTAGGAGGAACACGACCACTAGGCTGAGGCTTGAGTTTATGGCTACGAAATTCGATGTAAACGGTATGAAGGCCAACATCACGACGAACGTGGCCACCATCATCGGAATTGTCATCTGGAACAGGGGCTTGTCCGCCTCCGCAGGTATTATGTTCTCCTTGGTGACCAGCTTTATCAGGTCGGCCAGGTTCTGCAATATGCCCCATGTGCCTACGTATGTAGGACCGTGCCTCGACTGCGCCCGCGCTATCATCTTCCTCTCTAGCCATCCGAATATATAGGCAAAAAGGCTGAAGAATATGGAAAGCGCAATCGCGAATACGACTACGCCTATGATCATTGATATTATTGATGAAGCCGTGGGGTTCGGAAGGAGATTGGATACCAGCGGCTGGATCAGATTGTACAGGCCGTTCACCGTGCCGGAGCTTATCTGTGCCATATGACCGCCTTGCTTCTAACTTATTACGTTCATCTTTTTATTATTTTGCGATATTAGTTATACCTCTGTCACAGTCCCTATGCCGCACTGTACATGTGGAAGCAGCACCTTGGCGCTTTATATGGTTATATGATATCGAAACTGCGCTTAGGTTACGCCATTGGGTTGATGGTAACGCTATCGTACAGCCTGTGGTATCTCGGGCTCAACGTCCTAGTCTCGCTCTCGACAGGTTCGTATGCGCCGCTGTTCCCGCTCTTGGCGATAGAACTGATATCTGCGCTGATAGCGCTCGCTGTGATGGCGGCGAAGGGTGCAGTTTCTGAACTAAGGTTCAATCCTATATATTCTGTGCTGTCTGGTATCTTCCTGGCATGCGGCAACTACATGTTCTTCACCACGATAAACTCTAACGGCATACCATTCGCCGGATCATTCGCAGCCGCAGAGATAGTCGTATTTTCCCTCCTGCTTTGGGCTTCTACAAGGACCCGGAAGTCGGTCGGGTTCTACGTCATCGGCTCCGCGCTGGTCGCTGCAGGGCTCATAGTGGAATCGTTCAGGCTGAGCGGCTCATCCGTCATGCTTAATGCACCTCTGGTGGAATATGGCGTCGCGCTGGCCGTGCTTTACGGGATAGGGACTTTCTTTTATTACATATCACTGGAGAGAACCAAGAGGCAGATGGCCACCATGTTCGCGGTGCAGCTGAGCGAGGCAGCGTTCTTTGCCGTGCTTCTTGCGGCCTATTCTGCCAGCATAACACTGCCGCATTTCAGCGCTTACTACGTGATCGTGGTGTTCGCCGTGGCGATGGCGCTGTTCCTGTCGTTCTTCGGCGAGACCGCCATGGTGAACATGCTCATACCGTTCGGGAAGGGCGCGGTCTCCACAGGTTATACGCTTTCTGACCTGCAGCTTATACCTGTGCTAATGTATTCACTTGCAATAAACCCGACGTATTGGGCATCTTACACCCCCGGGATAGCCTTGATAGTTATAGGGTCGGTGTTCCTGCAACGGGGATGAGCATTCCAATCCTTGCGCCTGCCTTTAATAGCAATTTTATTAAAACAACTGCCACAGACCATAAGTAGTTATGGCGGTACTTTGATCTGATATTTATGACCTTCAGAAAATGCGCAATGAAATCGACGCCAAGTAGGGCCCAGCCATCTATGGAGTACCTGATGACTTATCAGTAGTTCCAAAACAGCTAGGCTTTACCGTTACGAACTGCCGCTCGGCGCCGAAATAACGCGGTGCAGCATGAACTTTAACGCAGATTCGCAGTGTGGCACAGTGTTTTGACGATATTCTGCGTCGTTTTCGCGCATATCCTCTGAGCGGAAGTAAGGTGTAAGGGCGGGTATGTTGCACTAACCCCTGCTAATGAAACTTTTCACCCTTATCCTCCTCTCGACCCGCATTATAGGCCCCAACAAAACGAGTTTCACCTCGCCCAATCGAAGCACCGCCTGCGCCGATTGCGAGGCTAGGAGGCTATAAAGTTCGTTTCCCTTTAACGTATCGCGCATTTCTCCATAGAAGATGAATTTCTTTTCTGAATTATACTTTTACGTATTTGCATACAACGCAGTGTTGTAGAGGCCGTTGGAAATTTTCGCAAGATTGGTCAGGGCTGCGTCTGCCCTTTCATTCGGATTTATCCCTGCGACTTGTGTCAAGCGCATGTTTATGCCTTATCCAATTGCCGTTCTATGCATTCTTGATTATCAATTAAAATGGATACGTTGCGTTGGTGCACCGGCATTCATCCCACCTTTAAAGAAGGTAGGCTTTCTGCTCTGCATTCGGTAAGTCCATAATGTAACAGGTGTTGATGGCGGCGACGGCCGAGTTATGACGCCCAACACATGATGTTGCACTGGAGCTCGCCATCCACAGCAAAACGCTAAAATGGGGTGCGGCTTTTTATATATTCTCGGATAAGCATATTGCTGGGATTGCAGATGAGCCGGATGCTTAGGCCCGTTTGAAATCCACTCAAGTGTTTCGAATGCAGTTGCATTTTCTTGGAGGGGCGCGCGAAGTCGGGCGCTCCGCCATACTCCTCAAGGACCACAGGTCCTTCATGCTGGATTACGGCGTAAAGCTGGACCACAAGACTGAGTACCCTACAGGATTGCCCAACATAGACGCCTGCGTGATAAGCCATGCGCATCTCGACCACAGCGGCTTCCTGCCGGCCATATACAACGAGCAGTTCATCCCCACATTCGGCACAGCACCTACGCTGGAGCTCTCGAAGCTGCTGCTTGAGGACTCGATTAACATAGCCAAGAAGGAGCACATGCAGCCCAAGTTCCACAAGAGGCAGATACGTGCTCTCGAGAACAAGTTCGTAGGGCTTAACTACAACGCCACGCAGCACTTCGGCGACTACGACATAACGCTACATGATGCGGGCCACATAGCCGGCAGCGCGATAACGCTGATCGAAAGGCAGAAGGCCAAGGAGAACCGGAGGATAGTTTACACCGGTGACTTAAAGCTGCACGAGCAAATGCTGCATGGCGGCGCGGAGGTGGTAAAATCCGACGTGCTGATAATAGAGTCCACATACGCGACCAGGCACCATCCGGACAGGGACGAACTCACAAGGAACTTCATAAACGAGATAAACAGCGTGCTGGAGAGCGGCGGCACCGCCCTGCTGCCCGTATTCGCTGTGGGCAGGAGCCAGGAGATACTCGCAGTGCTGCAGAAGCACGGGCTCGCCAGCTCCACTTACGTTGACGGTATGGCCAGGGCTGCGACCAAGATAGTCACCGGGCATCCGAAATTCGTAAGGAACCACAACCTGCTAAGCGGTGCGATAAAGGAGTCGATGTGGATAGAGGACATGAGCGCCAGGAAAGGGGCACTAGAGGGCCCTTCGATAATACTTACCACCGCAGGTATGCTTAACGGTGGGCCGGTGCTGCACTACATAACCAAGCTGAACGAGAACTCCAGGATATTCCTTACGGGATATCAGGTCGAGGGCACCAACGGCAGGAGGCTCCTGGATGGCAAGAGCATATTCGTAGACGATATGGAGGTAAATATACGCACACCAGTAAGCTTTTATGATTTCTCAGCGCATGCAGGGATGAACGAACTTTACGAGTACGTCAACAGGAGCGCGCCGCAGACGGTCGTCTGCGTGCATGGCGACAAGGAGAACGCCGAGTCGTTCGCCGAAACGCTTAGGGGCGAGGGCTTCGACGCGTACGCGCCGGCAGTAGGAGACACAATAAAGCTTGGTGATTGAATGGGCATAATCGTTATATCGCTTGGCGGAAGTGTGATAAGCCAGGAGGACAAGATCGATGTGGCGTTCCTGCGCAACTTCTCGAAGCTCATAAAGTCGGAGACGAAGGGCAGCAGGTTCATAATAACGTGCGGCGGCGGCTACGTAAGCAAGCAGTACGTCAACGCCGTGGCGGAGTTCACCAAGTCCAATTACATCAAGGACCTCGTGGCGATAGCCACCACGAAGGCCAATGCGCTCCTCGTGCGCTCATCTTTCGGCGAGGACGCGGTAGTCGCGGATGGCGTAGGCGATGCTGCCGAATTGATAAAGCAGAACAGGATAGTGGTAATGGGCGGTATAGTTCCCGGCATAACCACGGATTCGGTGGCTGCGCTTTCTGCGGAGGCCGCTGACGCGAAGCTACTGATCAACGTGAGCAGGATAGGCGGGATCTACGAGGAGCATCACAAGGGCAAGGTGCTGCCCAAGCTCACTTACGACACCCTGATAGAGTACGGGACGAAGCACGACCAGAGGGTGGCGAGGTCGAACTTCATATTCGACATAGTGGCATGCAAGCTGGCCAAGCGCGCCGGGATAAAGCTGCACTTCATAGGCACCAGCATGACGGACCTGAAAAAGGCGATAAGCGACACATCTCACAGCGGCACGATAGTTTCATGACTTAAGTGGTTCGCTGCGCGGCGTCCATCATACCATGTCCAATGCAGAGAACATGATCGGCATTACTATCGTGGCGTCGCCGTCTATAGTGGTGTACTTGGCCTTCTCCTTGATCTTGCCCCACGAAACCGCTTCGCTAAGCCTCGCGCCTGAAAGGCTGCCGTCGAATTGTGATGCCGTGGTTATGTACACTGCGTAGTCCAGACCGCCCTTGAACTGGTTCCACCATATCACGTGGTGCTTGCTTATGCCACCGCCGACCATGAATGCGCCGGTCACCTTGTTGTCGAACGATATGTTGCTCAGGGCCAGTTCGTCCCTTATCAGGTTGAGCTTGAAATCATGGTTCTGCGAGAATATCGTGAGTTGCGTCCCGAAAGCGCCATCCAGTATGCCCGGATTGAATATTGGCACCTTGTTAAGGTACGCCTGCCTTATTATCGAGCCGTTGTCTACCATGCGCTTTCCGAACTCTGATATGAGCTCGCTGGCGCTGTACTCCTTCTTGTAGTCGCTCGAATTGTATATGTCGGTCATTATCCTAGTGAACTCGTCCTCGACCTTAAGCCCGTACTCCTTGTTCTCTATGAACACGTTGCCCAGCCTGTAAACGCCCATCTTGTGAAGCCTCGCGTCATCTGCGTAGAAGCTGCCAAGGCTGTACTTGCCTCCGAAAGCCCTCGCCAGGTCATGGTCAAGCGTGCCTCCGGTCGTTATTATGGCGTCGAAATACTTCACTGCGCTCGCAAGGACGCCGCGCAGCCCGGTAGAGACTATGTCCGCCGGGAATGAAAGGAAATTGAACGAATCCCTGTCCGCAAGCATGCCCCTCGTTATGTCTATCCCTTCTATCATGTGCTGCGCAGAGAAGCCCCCAATGGAACCCATCGAGCTTATCAGCTCGGAGACGCGCATCCCCCTCTTCAGCTTTATGTCTTTTACGCCCCGCTTCAGCAGCTGCTTGTTCGCGACCATTTTGAACACCTAATAAAACCGCGCAGTCATGATATCACAACCCTTACCCCGCCAATCCTGGACGCGAGCCAGTTGTAGAGCAACATTAGCACATATCCGAATATGAACGCTATTACCGCGTCCAGTATGGGCGATACGACAATGTCAACGATGCCCATTATCATGCCGATGCCGCCTAATAAAAGGAAATGCGGCATATTGAAAAGCGCACCGACTAAACCGAATATCGCGTTGATCGCAGCTGCGATTTTGGCGTAGGACATCGGGTCTATTGTATTAAGCACGCCTTTGCTGAGACCGAACTTTACGCCGCCCAACCTTGATGCCAGGAAGTTATACAGCACTGCATATATTAAACCGAGAGCGAACCCGCCTATAACGCTTGCTATAGGCAGTAGCAGTATCATCAGCACGCCAAACGCCTGCAGGGTGCCGACAGCTATCGTAAGGAAATTGGATAGCAACAGGGCTATCGACGATGCAAAAGCTATAATGAAAATTGCCAGCATTATGCCGGCGAACAAGCCGAATGCGCCATAAATCAGCGCGTTGATTTTCGCATAGGAAACCGGCTCTATGCCGGACAGCGCATAGGGTTTGCCGCTGATATCTAACATTGCTCCTCCGATCCTATATGCTATTAAGTTGTACAGCGCGGCTGCGACATAGCATAGTATGAAGCCTGCAATCGCGCCGCACGTAGACGCGATGATAAGTAGCGCAATAAGAGTCACTGCGGAAAGGGCGTGGCCGCCGCGCAGTGCGACTGCAGCAACTACGATTAGCATGACGAGAATGACGTAAACGAAACATATCACAGCGGTTAATATTGCCCCTATCTTTGCCGCTGACATTGGGTCTATGCTTTTAAGTATCTTGGATTTCATGATTATCTATCAGTATAGTAAATTAAAAACTTTATGTGGCGCCTTGCGGAAGGCGGGCAAGCGCCAAGCCTGCGCGGGCGAATCCTGTCATCAGCGCAAGGCACAGCGATTGAATCCGGTGGATTGCTTACCCGAGCGCGGACTCGATTTCCTGGTACTTCGGCTCGACTTTGGGATCGTTCGAGACCCATTTGTACTTGACAATGCCGTTATCGACTATGAATACAGACCGCTTTGCAGCAACATACCCCTTGAGCCCGGCGAAGTCGTTAAGCTCTATGCCGAAGGCCCTCACCGCATCCCTATTGTAGTCGCTGAGCAGGGTGAAGTTGAGCCCGTTCTTTTCCTTGAAGCCCTTTCCGGCGAATGGGCCGTCAACGCTTATGGCTATCACCCTTGCGTTAAGGGAGCCGAGCTTCGACAGGTCGTCCCTGAAGGTGCACATCTCCTTGGTGCAGACCGATGTGAATGCGCCCGGGAAGAATGCCAGCACCGTCTTCCCTTTCGCGACCGCATCGGCAAGCTTTACAGGCTTTAGTTCAGTGTCAACCAATGATACATCCGGTATCATTTCACCTACGTTAGGCATTGAAATCACTCTAATGTATATGCTCCAATATTTATTATGCTTGTTGTCAGCCCGGCCATAGCGCTAAGATGGCTGGATTAGGTTGGAATCAGAAATCACGCGGCAAATCGCTCAGATTCCCATCGGCTTTGGCCTGCGCGGATCTGCTGTGCGGCATGGTCCATTCCCTGAATATCAGTATCGCTGCTGTCAGGACGATGGCTATTGCGCTGCCCATCTCGTGCAGGCGCGCGGATTCGTTATCTGTTATATAGAACGCGAAAAACATGCTGGCCAGTTGCCTGACCACCAATATCGTCAATGCGAACGCAGCCGCTATGGTCACCGCATCTTTGATAGGGCTCTTTTTCCTTTCCATTAATTTTTTTGACCATAAAGCCAGGTCTATCATGATCACTATTATCAAGAATAGCAGTATGCTGGCGCCGATTATCGATGTGCCGCTGGGCAGGTACCACTGCGACGGCGGGGCAGTAACATTTATTATATAGGAAACGGCATAGGTGGCCACCACGCTGGAAACGAATGCGATGAGCATTGGGACGCCCCTGTAAGTCGCCTTCATATAAAGCTCGGCTATCGCGACTATGAACAGCAGCACGACCACATTTCCCCTGAAATTGCCTTCCACGAATACGTTGAACGGCGCCGTGAGCGTGGCGAATATGAGCTCTCCCCTCGTCGATGGGATTAGGGAGGTGAAAGAGGTGGAGACGCAAATCAGGAACAGGAGCACCAGAGTTATCCCGAACGGCGATTCGCTTAGGCTTACGGTTGTGCGTTCCTCCTCCATACAATAATCTCGCCTTTGCAGGTTTAAATGCTGCTTTTGAAAACGTGAGCCATGGGAATCCGTACGCCAGGCAAGCGCGAATGGTGCGGGTACCGGGATTTGAACCCGGGCTGCAAGCTTGGGAAGCTCGCGTCCTACCAGGCTAGACTACACCCGCATTGCCACTGATTATTCGGCTGGCAACGCCTTTAATTGTTGCGCAAGCGCTGCGCGGTTTTAGGGGATTAGCGTATGTATGTGGGCCGCGAATTGTCCCCCGCCTCGGAGCCGGGCGCGCCACCGAACCCAGTGGCGACCTGCTGCTCGAACGCATGCAGCGTGGCCGCCGCCTTGGTTATCTTCTCGTCGATGCTGGTCATGTCAACCTTCAGATCGAGCTTCTTTGCAAGGATGGTGAGCACAGCCTTGGCCGCTGACGCGTCGACTTCAAGGAAGCTGGTCTCGCCCATAAGGCAGATGCCGTCCACTTCGCTCATCTTGGCGAAGGCGAGTATCAGGCCGGCAGAACCCCATATAAGCCCCTTGGACTTGCCGAAGAGTATGTTGTAGTCCTTGAACTGCGATATGACAGCGGTCCTGGTCGTGTTGCCGAACACCCTGGGCTTGCTGACCACGCCCTCGCCTATGCTATAGCCGCCTATTGTGTATACGAACCTGCCGCGCAGCTCATTTGTGAAGAAATCGGTTATCCTGCTGTTGACCTCGTACTGGCCCTCTGGAGTCACGGCCTGGACGTCTCCCGTGAGCAGCACCATGTCGCTGCCTCCGGGCTTCTGCGCCTTCATGACATAGAACCTGTTGCTCACCAGCCTTATGCCGCCGTCCTTCCGCATGACCACCTGGTGGGGGAAGTGCGGGGAGTACAGAGTGGCGAACCTCTTGGCTCCGAACTCCTTTATCAGGTGCCCGACCACCAGCTTGCCTACGCTGCCTATGCCTGGGAGTCCGACTATAAGTATCGGCTTGTTTAGCTTCACCTTCTTGTTTATCTTTATGACAGTTTCTTCCATTACTAAGCACCAGGCGCTGCGTTCACAGGGCCTCCATCACGCTCTCCTTCTTCTTTGCCAGCTTCTCCTTCTCTATGGCGAACACGCCCTTCTTCAGGCGCGACTGTACTATCTCGGCGGCCTCCTTGACCTTTGATTCCGCCTGGTTGTAGTTCTCGCCCTGTGATATCAGCCTGTATTTCGGCGCGCTTATGTACCTGACGTCTATGCCCTTCTCCTTCACTGCCGACAGTATGCCCCTCAGCTCCTGCGCTCCGGTCCTTGTGTTGTAGGAGGAGAGCGTCATTATGTAGGAAACTATGAACTTCTTCTCCGGCTTGTTGGCCTCGTATAGCTTCACCAGGGTGCTCCTGAGCTTCTTCGGCAGCGAGCTCTTCTGCGCAGCTTCGTCGTCGTCTATGACACTGCGCATCATGTTGGTATAGCTGCTGAACTCGGAGAACACCTTGCCTTCCATCACCTCCTTCGTAGCCTGAAGCTTGCTGACCTTGACTGCCTGGGCGAACAGTGCCTCCAGCCTCTTCTCGAGGTTGTAGCCGCCTATCTTCTCCTTCGCCTCCTTCGCCGTCACTTTCTTCAGGGACACGTCTATCGAGCCGCGCTCCCTATCGTAGTATACGACCTTGCAGACGACCTTCTGGCCCTCGTGTATGAACTCGTGGATGTTCTTTATCCAACCAGACGAGACCTCCCTTATAGGGAGGAAAACCTCCAGGTCGTTGTACTCCGGGAGCCTGCAGTACGCCCCGAACTGCGCTATCTTGGCTATGTTGGCTATTACCAGCTCGCCTATGCTCGGGATTCTTTTTGCCTCGGAAGGAATGTTGTTCACCCTGTTTTAATCTCCAGCTTTTTCTTGGTCCTAGTGCCTAGCACGCGCTCGACTATGTAGCCGCACTCGGCACACTCTAACAGTGCCTTTTGGTGCTTGCCCGCCTTCTTGCTGGTGGCAGCGCCCTTGACCTTGCCTATGTACCCCTTGAGCTTCCTGGCGCGCCTCCTGTTGCCTATGTTGAGGCCGCTCTCCTGCTTCTTGGAGTATATCTTGACCTTGTGCACGGTGTGCTTGTTGCACTTCGGGCAGAATACACGTATCTCTTTCGATATCTTCATGTTCATCAGCTTATTTTCTTGCACAATGCATTGTTAATCAGGAAAGTAGCGTCGTCGTTGCTTTCGACCACGATGGTCTGCGCCTTCGACAGCGGACCAATCTTGTTGCCTGAAGGCAGCAGCATCTCAGGTATGTCGTACAGTGATTCGAGCATAGACTTCCTGCTCTCGCTTGAAAGGTAGGACGCGAACTGGTTCGACTTGAAAGCTTCGGTTATCCTGCCGTAGAAGCCCACTTCCTCTTGGGGCAATGGCTGCGGCAGCTGCCTGCCGTACGCTATGTATATGAGTATTTTCTGCTTGCGCCTTTCGTATAGATCGTTGGACAATTTTATCATGTTGCTCTTTACCTGCTCGTTTTCCTCCGTCTTCTCTTTTTCCAGCGTCCTTATGATCCCGGCGATGTCGCTGAAGAATGTTCTCGGCACCATCTGTATCTCGTTGGACTGCTTCTCCTTCTGCAGTATCTGCCATAGAAGGTCGTAGGTTATGTTATCAGCCATAAGAGCCGCCGCGCGCCAACACCCCAGAGTTCCACTATTTTTCCTCGGAGTTCAGAATATTTGCCTATATTAAATTATAATATCTTTCTTTTATGTGCTATATATAATACAACAAGACGATTAGCGGAAGTGAGGGGTGGTAGAGCATGTATAGCGAGGAATGGATTTGAACCATCGATCTCCGGGTTATGAGCCCGGCGGGCACTCCAGACTACCCTACCTCGCTTTCTATAGCGTAATCTTACTCACTACACTATAAATAGTTTTGCCGTCGCTACAAATAAAGGCGTAAAAGACCCTGCTATTCTCCGGAATACGAGGATGACGCGGCATAGTCCTGGCTCTCCGCCTTGGTCGCGGCCGGTTTCATGAGCTTTTCTGCCTCCGCCTTGCCTATCCTCTCAAGAGCATTGCCGCAGGACGAGCACCTGAACCCCGACTCATATGCGGAATCGAATGTGAAGATAAGCTTGTCCGCATCATAGCACTTCCTGCACAGGAAATAATCATTGCACTCGTCGTTTATTATGGACCTGCCCCTGCCCATCCTGTTCACGTATTCCAGGAAAGGATCTAGCTTCTCCACGTTTATGAACCATGCGAACGAGAGCCATCCGTTCGTGTTCTTGGCCACGTAATAGTTGGTTATGCCGTAGCCCTGCAGTATGTTAAGTATCCTCCGTATCGCGTTTATCTTTAGGCCCAGTTGCTCCGCTATGTATTCGTCGGTCCTGGGCGTGCTCAACATGCTTATCACTTCCGGGGCCACGCGGCTGACGTTTTTCTTGAGGTAGTCTATTATCTGCTCGTTGTCGAGCAGCAGGTTTATCGCGTTCTTTACTGCTTCCGGCTTGCCTATGTTGATGTTCTTGGGCTTCTTTCCCCCGGTCATCTCGTAGCTTGTGTAGTCCTTGTCAAGCAGCTTGCTTATGTCCTTTATCTGTTTTGGCCTCTGCTCCACGGCCGGCGCCTCAGCCGCCGCGGCATTCTTCGCTTTCGGCTTCTTCGCGGAACCGGCTTTAGCCGTGACGCCGTGCGCATGCGCACTTTTGGGCTTCCCAGCCGATGCCCTAGCGCTGTTGGCCTTGGTCGCGGCCTCCTTGCGCACTACTGCCTTGCTCGCCTTACCTGCCGCTGCCTTGGGTCTTGCTACCTTATTGCTGCTTTTCTTTGCCATCGGATAACCGCGCTTAACTTATAGCATTATTATGCATTTTTGATATTTAAGCTTAACTATAAGCCAGTGCGCTCGACCTTCCGAAATTCAGGTGATAAAAGCCGATGTGATAACGGTCCCTCTGGCCAAAGCGCCGGCCTAGAGCGCCGCTAGGAGCAGCACACCAGCCAAAGCCCCGCACACGCTGCACAGGAAATTCGACGTGAACTTGTTGCCGATTCCGCGCTCCTCGTAATAACCCAGCATCGAGTCCACCACAGTGCCTACGAACCCTGCTGCTGCTACGCTTGCGAAAACGGCCGCCATGCTGAAGGCCCGCTGCCCCTCCAGCGTGGCCAACTGCCCGCTTATCGCGAACCCGCCTGCCGCTATGAGTATCGAGCCTGCCAGCCCTGCGGCAAGCCCCAAGGAAGTCACGCCCCCTGACACTCCCCTCCTGACCTTCCTGAGTGTGAATATCTGCCTCGGCATGCCGTCCAGCACGCCCAGCTCGCTGCTGAACTTGTCCGCGGTAATCGCGGCCACGCTGCTCATGAAGCCGACGACAGCGAGGAAGGCCAGCCCCGGCGCTGCCATGTAGTTGGTCAGGACGAAGAACACTCCAGCTATCATTGTCGGGCACCCGCCATTGGCTATCACGTTGCTCACGCCCCTGTCATACTGGTAAAGCTTCAAGGCCTTCTTGCGCTCCACACCCGCCCAAGTCACTACGGCAGACAGCACCAGGAAGTAGACCATGAGCAGGACGAAGAACATCCCGAGCTGCTGGCCCAGCAGCATGAGTGCCAGTGCCATGATCAGCGATGCGCTGAAACCCATCCGGTCGAGCGTCAGGAACGCCATAGAAATCCATTTTTATGAAATTATTCCGCTATTAACAAAGGTTTAAAAATCTTTTTGACATTATAGTATCACAGGTTCTCTACTGTAAGGAAGGTCGTAGAACTGGTCGCCTTGCCAGCGTGCATCTGCACGCTGGCACTAATTCTTCTTTTATTGCAAATTACGACGTTAAAATGCGCCGCGTTGCGCTTGAATTGCAAGGAACTATTACTTATTGAACTTATTTATTACTATTCATGCATAACCTAAAATGATTAGAATGGTTAAGGAAAAAGGCATTCACGATTTAGAGGATCTTCCGGGCATCGGGGAGACAACGGCAGACAAGCTCAGGGCAGCCGGCATAGATTCAATCGAGAAGGTAGCGACCACTGCGCCGCATGAGCTCTCAGAACTTGCAGGCATAAACGTTGAAAACGCCAAGAAGGCCATAGAGGCTGCCAAGGAGTCCACCACAGTCGTATACGAGACCGGAGAGGCCATAGCTGAGAAGCGCAAGGTCATAGGCAAGATAACCACGAATTCTAAGGACCTGGACGATTTGATAGGCGGCGGCGTGGAGACGAACGCGATAACAGAGGCATACGGCAGGTTCGCAAGCGGCAAGTCCCAGCTCGGCTTCCAGCTCGCCGTGGACGTGCAGCTGCCGAAGAAGGAGGGGGGCCTGGAGGGTGCAGTGCTTTTCGTCGACACTGAGGGCACTTTCAGACCGGAGCGCATAGAAAGCATAGCGAAGGCGAAGGGGCTTGACCCGAAGGCGGTGCTGGAGAACATAATGGTGGTGCGCGCAATAACGACCGACCAGCAGATACTCACGATAGAAAGGGCCGACAAGCTCATACAGGAGAAGAACATCAAGCTGATAATAGTGGACTCGCTGATGGCGCTCTTCAGGGCGGAGTTCATAGGCAGAGGGGCGCTCAACGAGCGTCAGGGCAAGCTCAACGTGCACATACATAGGTTGCAGACGCTGGCGGACAAGTACAGCCTCGCAGTTTACATATCGAACCAGGTGATGGACAACCCTGGCATACTTTTCGGCGACCCGACCACTCCGATAGGCGGCAACGTGCTTGCGCATGCAGCGACGACCAGGCTTTACCTAAGGAAGAGCAAGGAGGAGAAGCGCATAGTAAGACTGGTGGACTCGCCCAGCGTGCCAGAGGGCGAGTGCGTAATAAAGATAACGCCTAACGGCATATCCGAGTAATGTTGGTCAAATGCTTTATCTTGCGGGCCTAGGGCTCGGCAGCGGCGACATACCTTCCAGCACTGTACGGCTGCTCAAGAAAGCTGACCTTTACATAGAGCGTTACACGAGTTTCATACCGGACGAGACCATATCGTTCATAAGAAAGGAGGCACAAACGGTCCCTGTGGAACTCACAAGGTCGGATTTGGAGGAGAGGGCCGGTGAATTCGTTGCGAAGGCGAAATCCAGCGACGTAGTGCTTCTGGTCGGCGGCGATCCGCTCGTGGCAACCACGCACAAAATCATACTCAACGAGGCCGTCAAGCGCGGCGTGGCCGTGAAGATAATGCATGCACCGTCGATATTGTCTGCAGCGATCGGGGAGAGCGGACTTGATTTCTACAGGTTCGGGCAGATAATAACGATACCGAGGTGGAGCGACCACTACAAGCCGATCTCGTTCTACGAAATAATAGACGGCAACGCCAAGAGGAACCTGCACACCCTGCTGCTGCTCGACTACGATGGCGCGAAGATGTCGTCGCTGCATCCCGGAGAGGCGGCGGCCACGCTGCTCAGCGCAGCCCTGCAATACAATTCAACTATAGTGGGCCAGGATACCAGTGTGCTTCTGCTGCACAACATATCGCTTGACGGCAAGGTGATAAAATACGCCAAGCTCAAGGACATGGAAAGTATGTCGTTCGAGAATGGCCCCACGCTGATGATACTGCCTGCAGCCCTAACGGAGATAGAGACAGAGACGCTTAAAAACAGCGTTACAAAATGAATGGAAAAAGTGTTTCACTGCTGACAATAAATTTCGAAGTCAAATCCCGTTCGTTCTACGTCACTGACCAGTCCGGCATGGACACGCTCAGGAACGGCAACATAGGCACAGGTGCCAAAGACAAGCTCGTGCTCATGCCTGAGGAGGCGCTCTACCTGATGGACGTGCGCAATGCCGAATGCGTCGATGCCGCTTCTGGCTCAAGGATGCGTTTCAACGATGTGGCAAGGCAGTTCAGCCGCAACAGGAAGTTCATGGCAAGGTACTTCACGTACAAGGACTGGCGCGACCGCGGACTCGCAATAAGGAGCATGGGCGAGCCGTTCAAGGAGGCCGCAGGCAGAGTCCCGTCCAAAAAATACCCGCAGTCCAGCTTGAGGCTGAAGGGCTACAGGCTGAGCGGTGTGTTCTTCCCGGAGGACATGACCACGATAGTGGACGATCAGGAGAAGGGCAGGGAGATATATCTCGAAAACTGGTTCGGGCAGTACGGAACCTACAAGCTCAGCGACCACGGCATCCTCAACAAGCTCGACATATACGAGACCGTTTTCCTGATGGGTGCCGGCGCGCTGGAGGTGAGCAACTCAACCAGAAGCAAGATATTCGAGACCGCTGCGAGGAGGAGATCCGACTTCCCAAAGCTTTACGACGTGTACAGGGACTGGCGCAGCAAGGGCTACGTGGTGAAGACAGGGTTCAAGTTCGGCACGCACTTCAGGATATACTTCCCGGGGGCCAGGCCGATAAAGGACGATCCGAAATGGGTGCACTCCAGGCACGTGGTACACGTGTTCCCCAGGGACACAAAGCTGCTCATATCCGAATGGGCCAGGGTCATAAGGGTGGCGCATTCGGTCAGGAAGACCTTTATCCTCGCGATACCGGGCAAGAGCAGGAAGAAGAAGCTCAGCACGGACTTCGTGCTGTATCACAGGAAGGGCAATGGCATAGAGATCCCGGGGGAGGACAGCCCGAGGTTCGCAATGCTATCGCTGAGCGAGGACGAGTACATGGGCGGCGCGGAGCTATCCGCAATAATAAGCGAGGCGAAGGCCCGCAGGCTCGAGCTGGTAGTCGCTATAGCGGACAGGGAGACCGCAGTTACGTATTACAAGGTAAGGATGATAGAACTGCCGAAAAGCGTCTACGAATACTACGAGATAGACTGGATGCAGCCGTGAAATCGCGCGGCGCTCCCATGGGTGCGCGTGCGGACCGATTTCATTTGCGGCCTCTAAATCAGCCCCTCCTTATGCTCGCGTGCGCCTTAGTGAGTTCGCCAGAGGATTCCGCCGCAAGCAGGTTGACCTCCCCTGCCAGGCATGCTGTGGCTATCAGTTCGGCCAGCATGTACTTCGTCTTGCCCTGGCTGTCGCCCTCCCCGTATACACCTGAAGCGATGAGCAGCTCCTTTGGCGTCTCCCTCGCTGTCCCGCCCCCGTAGGTTCCTACCTCCAGCGCAGGCATGTATATCGAGACGTAAAGGTTCCCTTCATCTGTTACCGCGACATCGTCGAATGCGTTCACTCCGTCAACTATCTGCGCCACGTCCTGGCCGTATGCGTCGAACGCTGCGTTCAGTATGTTGGCCACCTGTGCATTGTGCGCCAGCGAGCCCGCAAGTCCCGAGCCCATGTAGTTCTTTACGTAGTTTATCTTGGCCATGCTCTCCGGATCACTCTTCAGCGTGTTTTTCACCACGTCCCTCGGTATCACCGCCTCCGCTATTATAGATATCCCCCTGCCCAGGAGCACGTTCTTCATCGCAGGCTTCTTGTCTATGCAGAGGTTGCCGCTTTCGCTGAGCACCCGCAGCACCTTCTTTGTCGCGATCATCGATGACTTCTCAAGCTCCTTCTCGAACGCCTTCTGCCCTTTCCTGTCCTCGTTCAGCCTGCCTATCAATTTGGCGGTGGTGTTGTTCGACGCTATCGTGACCATGTTCATGCCCATCGCCGCTCCTGTCCTGGCCCTGTAGACTATGAAGAGGTTCCTGCCTGTAGTGTAGCAGTCTATCCCGAGCAGCTCCCCGTGCTTGGTGTGGTGGGAGAACTCGGTTTTTATGAACTTGAAGCCCTCGTCGCTTTTCACGAACGACATTATATGCTTGGACTCGCGCGCGCCTGAGGTCTCTATTATTATGCTCCTTGTCATCTTGTCGTCGATTATCGTAGTTGTGGCGCCCCCGCCGCCGTTTATGGCCTTGAGCCCGCGCGATACGCCTGCCACGAGCCTGCCCTCGGTCGTCGACATGAAAATCGGCTTCGTTCCGCTTATGTGCTCCCCGTTTATCTTAGCCTCCACGAAACCCAGGGGCCTCTGCGTAGCCCCTATCATGTTCTCTATGTTCCTTTTGCCTGCATCCTCGTGGTCGATGCTTGTCGATATTATGTTCTGGAACTTTATCCCGTATTTCTTCTCTAGGTAAAGCCTCCTTATCCTGGATGATTCCATCTCGTCCTCAAGGAACGTAGAGAGGCCAGACAGCGAGAGCTCCCCGCCCAGGAGCTTACGCAGTACCTCATCATCCCCGTGCTTTTTGCCGTCCATGCTGATAATAGACACGTTAACCGATAAAAAACTTAGCTAAGGGTTGGACGCCAAGCCAATTCGCCACTTATGCTTGAGTCAGTTCTGCGCCTGCCGAGGGTTCGATGCACTTGGCCGTTTCAGCTTCATGGCCGGATGGCATAAATTTATAACTGCTCTGCGCAATGGATTATGCCGCTAAGGCATGGTGCTGAGCATGACTATAGCACAAGAAATCTATGATTATTCAAGGGCCGTGAGTAAGTCAGAGCTCTACAAGGCCGATTCCGAAGAAATAAAAAAGAGGATAGTCGACTCTATTTTCGTGGCGTACGGGGCAAAGAACGCAGAGCCGATAAAAATCATGCGTTCGGCGCTGCTGCCCTCAACAGGCAAGTACAATTCAAGGGTATACTTTTCAAAGGATGACGCGTCCGTAGAAACCGCGGCTTTCATAAACGGGTCCATGACCAGATACCTGGATTACAACGACACATACCTTTCAAAAGAGGCCCTCCATCCGTCAGATAACATCCCCCCAATACTGGCGCTTTCTTGCGCCATGGACCTCGAAGGCGAAAATGCCATAAGAGCCATAAAAGTAGCATACCAGGTAGTGTGCGCGCTTGCCGATGCGGTCTCCATAAGGGATCGTGGATGGGATCACGTTACATACATATCCGTCTCCTCTGCCGCCGGCATGGCTAACCTCATGGGCATGGATAACCAGAAATTCGTGCACGCCTTGAACCTCGCGATAAACAACAACATAAGCCTAAGGCAGACCCGCGCGGGCGAATTGAGCATGTGGAAAGGCTGCACTGCAGCAAACGCGTCTAGGAACAGCGTGTTCGCCACGATCTTGGCAGACGGCGGCCTTACAGGGCCGGCGCCGATATTCGAGGGCGAAATGGGCTTCTTTAAGCAGGTGTCAGGACCATTCAAGCTTGATCTGAAGCCGGACAGGATAAGCAGGACCATGATAAAGAATTACCCCGTGGAATACCACGCCATGAGCGGTGTGGAGGCAGCCCTTGACATAAAAAGCAAGGTGGAAGGGCCTATAAAAAGCATAAACGTAGAGACATTCTCTGTAGCTAATAAGATAATAATCAAGGATCCAGAGAAGCTTAGACCGAAAACCAAGGAAACCGCGGATCACAGCCTGCCATACATAATAGCGTATTCGCTCGTATACGGCAGGCCAGGGCCGGATTCTTACGAAGATAAATACCTGAAAGACAAAAAAATACTTGACATGGTGGACAGGATGAAGTTCAATGTATCGCAAAGGTTCGACGCCATGTACCCGGAATACCTGCCTATAAAGATAACGGCCGTAACGGCAAAGTCCAAGGCCGAAAGTGAAATCACTATTCCGAAGGGGCACTTCAAGAATCCCTACTCCTGGGATGATTTGAGGGCAAAGGGCATTGCGATAATGGGCAACAAGGCTGCTGTGGACAGCATAATAAAAGTAGGGAAAGATTTGGAAAAGAAGAGCGTGTCAGATTTATTCGAGGTGGTTTCAAATGTCGATTCTTAAGGACAACATCAACGCAGGGCCCACGGAGCTAAGAAAGCTCATAAACCGCGGCCACGTGGTCGCACCAGGCGTGTTCAACGGTATTTCCGCTCTCCTTGCTGAAAGGGCGGGGTTCAGGGCCCTGTACCTATCGGGATCCGGCGTGGCGGGCTGCATGGGGCTGCCCGACCTTTCACTGACTACGCTCAGCGAGGTCGCGGATGAGACGCGCAAGATAACCTCTGTCTCAAAGCTGCCGCTCATAGTCGACATAGACACAGGGTTTGGGGAGACGTTGAACGTGATGCGCACCATAAGGTCCATAGAAGCCGCAGGCGCCTCGGCCATACACATCGAGGACCAGCAGCTCCCCAAAAAATGTGGTCACTTATCGGGCAAGAAGATAGTGCCGCAGGAAGAGATGGCCGAGAAGGTAAGGATGGCCTCCGAAAGCCGCAACGACAAAGATTTCATGATAATAGCCAGAACGGATTCAAGGGCGGTAGAAGGCCTGGACGGCTCTATAGAAAGGGGCAAGCTGTACGTGAAGGCAGGCGCAGACGCAATATTCCCGGAGGCATTGGAGAGCGAGGATGAATTCAGGGAATATGCCAAGAAGGTCAGGGCACCATTGTTAGCCAACATGACGGAATTCGGGAAGAGCCCACTCCTGAGTTCGAAGGAGCTGGCCGGAATCGGCTATAAAATAATAATATTCCCGCTTACCGGGTTCAGGTCCGCGCTCTCAGCGGTAAATAGCACATACTCTGAGCTCAGCCGTCGCGGCACCCAGATGGGATTCCTAGACAAGCTGATGACGCGGGAAAAATTCTATGATGTGATAGGGTACAAGGATTATGAGTATGAGGATGCGCTTTTATACGCGTCTGGAATAGGCGGCAGCAAGAGCCATAGGAAATAGCATCCCATGTAATAGTGGTTTTGTCATGGAGCAGATAATCGTGCCAAAGGGACTCGATGGCGTCATAGTGGATGACAGCGCCATATGCACCGCGGACAGCGAGACCGGGCAGCTTATCTATAGGGGCTACAGCGCCACGGAACTCGCGGAAAAGGCGACTTTCGAGCAGGCCGCATACCTTATAGTTTACGGCCGTATGCCTAGCGCAGAGGAGCTTTCCGGTTTTTCCGCTTTCCTAAAGGCAAACGCAAACATAAGCGATAACACGAAGAAGATCATGGCCCTTATGCCGAAAGACACCGAGCTTATCGACCTCATGAGGTCCGTAGTTTCGCTTGAGCCCAACAATGGTACAAAAACGGATTCTATCCTATTGGAGATAGCCGCCAAGATGCCGCGGATAGCTGGCGACGGCAGCAGGATCCTGAAAGGTGCCGAAACGCTAGGAGAAATCGAAGGTGGCTACGCTGAGCGCTTCTACTACCTACTCACTGGAAAGAAAGACAGCACCTCAGCAAAGTATCTCGAGAGGCTCCTCATACTGTACATGGAACATGAACTGAACGCCTCGACTTTCGCATTGAGGGTCACAGCATCCACGCTAGCTGACCCGCGCGCCGCGATGACAACGGCTCTCGCCACAATAAAAGGGCCCCTGCATGGCGGGGCTAACGATCAGATACTCAATTATATGGTGAAGATGGGGACCAAGGGCGATGCCGTGAAATTTGTAGATGACAAACTTGCAAGGAGGGAGAAGATAATGGGCTTCGGGCACCGCATCTACAAGAAAGTCGACCCTAGAGCGCAGTTCATGAAGGGTGAACTCAAATCCCTCTCAAGGATGAAGCATGCCGAGAAGATTTATGAGATGGCCGTCACAATAGAGGAAACGGTGTGGGATAGGAAGAAACTTCCCGCCAATCTGGACTTTTATGCCGCGCTCTGTATGTACATGCTCGGCATAGAGCACACGTTTTACACCCCTATATTCGCTTCTTCAAGGGCGTTCGGATGGTCGGCCCACTATATGGAGCAGATCACAAACAACAAGCTGATAAGGCCGGACTCGAAATATGTAGGCTATAGAGGATTAAGGCTTTAGCAGGTGTTCGACTAACTAGTAAAGATTTTATTTTTTAGGTGCTCTATAGTTTCATGTCAGTCCTCAGCGCTCTTTTGAAAGGCTTCGTCATGCTGGCGGCCATAACGCTGCTTTTTTACTACCTGCTCCAGTCCGGCTTCATAAGCAAGCTGCTATACCAGAATCCCATAACAGGCAACGCAATACCGATACCGACGCTGCTTCAAAACGCTTCGCATTATTACGGCAGGCACGTTCAGGTCATAGGGACGCTGCTGGCTAATCCTTCGGCCCAATACAACCTTTATCCCTTCATCGGCAGCCCGAACTGGGTGGCGCTGTACAACGTTTCCCAAAGGCTACCTGTGTACGGCTACAATTATTCCGTTTCAGGCGTATTAAATTCTACAATCTCGACGTCCACATGCACCACCAAACAGGTTAATTGCACCATCCAGATAGGGAGCACGGGCAACAACAAATGCACCACAATAGTGAACTGCACGCATACCGTTTACTACATAGAAGTAACTAACATGACGCGGTTGCCTTGAAACAAGGCGTACAGCAACAGATAGCAGCCTATTCAAATTAGAGCTTCGCAGTGCTGCATAGTTTTTTGAAATCCTTTATGGACTTCCTCATATCCCCCGAATCGAATATGGCGCTGCCTGCTATAAGCTCGTCGACTCCGGCATTTATCGCCTTAAGGCCCGTATTCAGATTTATACCGCCGTCAATCCCTATCCTGACCCCACTTTTTCCGCGCTCTTTAGCCCGGCGTATCTTGTCTAGCGCGGAGGGCATGAATTTCTGGCCTCCGAAGCCAGGATGCACCCCCATAACAAGCAGCATATCGGCGTATTCCATGCTTCCTAGCGCGCTACTGATCGGAGTTTCGGGGTTTACTGCTATGCCCGCCTCCTTGTTGAGCTTCCCTATCGCTTTAAGCGTCCTGCTGACGGAGTGCTTTGCCTCATAATGCACGATGAGCGTATCGGATCCGGCATCGGCGAACCGCTTGACATACAAGTCCGGCCTCTCTATCATCAGATGGGTTTCGAAAGGCAGGTCTGTCGCACCGCGTATGGATCTTATTAAGTCCGGGCCGAACGTTAGATTGGGGACGAAGTGGCCGTCCATAACGTCTATGTGTATCCTATCGGCGCCATAGCGCTCCAGCCTCTTTACCTCGCCTCTCATATCACCGAAATCAGCTGATAGTATGGATGGCGCGATCTCTATTCTTCTCATCTCAAGCACGTTTATTAATTGTGTCAAAGAGCTTAAAGTGATTGACGTTTAGTGACAATGGCAGATCCCTCGGTTCGCTTGGATTTATTGTACCGCAATGGCTCTTCATCTGCAGCCCAATAAGCTGTAGCGCTAAACGCATATGCTTTTCGTAGACTCAATGCAAAAATCCTGCGCAAGATGCGCTTATTTTTATAGCCAACCGCAAAAGTAATTGGACTTGGAAGCTTAATAACGCCCCTATCGGGATTAGGGAGGCGACGCTTTTTACCACATAGGGTTTCAGGCGCCGTACGAACCAACTCAACTTCATCGCGAGTCGTTTCCCCTCTTCAAATTCGTGGTTGTTCAGAAACTTCCTCCGGTCATAGCATCACACCAGTTCCTGTGGATTCAAGTCCGGAGAATGCGCCGGCATCCACCTAAGCTTCACTTTCTGGTGCAATAACAACCAAAGCTTTACAAGTTTCGACTTATGGGCAGGTCCGTTGTCGAGATAAATCCATATTCCCCGTTTGTTTCGATATGCATTCGCAACTTTTCCCAGGAACTTTACTATGGCCGGCGCATTTGCAAATTTTGTGGCCAGTTGTATGCGCCTGCCGCCCAGAGGATCCGTAGCGCCGAAGATGTTAGCCTCTCTTTGTGCGACTGCTTTGCCTTCACTATGAGCCGCTGGTTGAACGTCCACCCATAACCCTTGTGCGGCGATATGCCTGCTGACGTCTCTTCTTGGAACAAGAGCGCAATATCGTCGGCAATCCCTTGGAAGTCCTTCAAGAACTGGATTGCAAACTCCCTCTGTTTTTTTAGATCAGCCTCCCTGTATTCGATTTGCGCCTTGACATAATGCGCCCATCCCAAGAAGCGCGTTCCTTATCGCGTCTTCCGATATGCTTTTCCCTTGCAGGAGGTAATGCCTACGGAGTTCTTTGCAGTCCCAAGAACTTGCGTTTATCCCATGCGTCTTAGGGTCGTTCTCATCTATCAGGTGCTTCAGGTCTTTCTTTTCCACCCATGTAAACTACGGCGGTCTTCTACTCTTCGGTTTGTTTTATAGGGTCCCTTCGTCTTCCCATTTCTTTATCCACACGTAGATCGAAGATTCGTCAACGCAGAATATTTCTGCTACCAAGGAGACCTCATATCCTTTACTCACTGCATGAAGTGCAAGATATCTGTCGTGCCCCTTCGGAATAGTGATTTCACTTTCGCAAGTTTTTGGAGAAGAAGTCGATCTTCTTCCAACATGAACCGTCGCCGTAGTAAGATTAGATGAAAAGAACTTTCTTACTTTCTGTCGAAAAACATTATCTATGAGAACGAATAGGAATACGACTGCCAGATGCAATCGTATTCGTTCGCCGGTTTGTAATTGTATCATGAACCACCCCACATATATCCCTTTCTTGCATTCACTGGTTTGCAGCTAACGACAATCATCTATTCGGGCTCGAGGCCCATTCGGGTAGTCGTTGAGGCCCCCAGTCAGCGGAAGGCTATAATCAGTTACTTCGCGGCCAACTACTGAAATCTATTGCTATATTCATATTCACACCAGTTGTACATTACACTGCAACATTATCTGACTTGTTACAGTGTCAGGTGATAGGAGGGGTTAAACATGTCAGACCCTACAGTAACAACTAACTAATCGTATGTAGGTCGCATTCAAGTCGCCACATGAACATTCTCCTACATACTACTTGAAGACGGGATACAAAATCCTGCGGATAGAAACGTTACCTGAATGGTAACGCCTTCCCCTAAGTAAGTTTATTAAACTCTTGCTGCTAATCATGATTGTGTGACAGCAGCACTAGGGTCTGTTATCTACGGTTTGCAAAAAACGCACAGCTAAACAAAAACCCAACAGAGCCCAGTCATCGATGGAGTACCTGATGACCTACGGATGGGCCATACTCGTCATCGCCATTATCGCGGGGATATTGTTCGCGCTTGGCATATTCGGCCAGTCCTCATCCGGCCTCCCGAACGGCTGCACGCCGCAGACCGGGTTCATATGCGCCAACCCGTCGTACACCCCCAACGGCATAGTCCTGACGGTCG
>JAJZOR010000013.1 GCA_021811435.1 Microcaldota archaeon
CCCAGTCTCCGTAGTAGTACTGGCCGGACTCCTGGCCGACCGTCAGGACTATGCCGTTGGGGGTGTACGACGGGTTGGCGCATATGAACCCGGTCTGCGGCGTGCAGCCGTTCGGGAGGCCGGATGATGACTGGCCGAATATGCCAAGCGCGAACAATATCCCTGCGATAATGGCAATGACGAGTATGGCCCATCCGTAGGTCATCAGGTACTCCATCGACGACTGGGCCCTGTCGGGTTTTTGTTTAGCTGTGCGTTTTTTGCAGATCGTAGATAACAGACCCTAGTGCTGCTGTCACACAATCATGATTAGCAGCAATGATTTAATAAAGTTGCGGCGATGTTAATAAAATTTTCAGGTGTACGGCGCTAGAATAATCTAGTCCTATCCAAAGCCACGGCGCCATTTTTCACGACAAGGCTCACGTTGTTGGCAGCTACGCTGTACGGTATTTGTCTATAGGTGCTGATTTCCATGATTATAAAATCAGCCTGCTTACCCACTTCAATACTGCCTAATCTATCCGCCCTGCCTATCGCATGGGCCGCATTTATCGTGGCGCAGTTTATCGCTTGCTCCGCGCTCAGCCCCATCTTTATGCATGACAGCGAAATAATGAACTGCATCGAATAGCAGAAGCAGGTCCCGGGGTTGAAATCCGTCCCCAAAGCGACTGGCACCCCATTGGATATGAATTTGTTCGCCTGCGGATAGGCTTCCCTGCCCAAAAAGAAAGCCACCCCCGGAAGCAGCACAGCTACGCTACCGGATCTCCTTACATCCGACATTGTACGGGCGGATATTACGTCGAGATGGTCCAGGCTTTTAGGATGGAGCGCAGCGGCAACCTTGGTGCCCCCTAAATCATTGAATTCATTCACGTGCATTTTGGTCTGCAAGCCGTTCTTCATCGCGGATTCCAGCACAATGGCCGCATCCGAGGCTGAAAAAGCCCCGTCTTCGCAGAACACGTCGCAGTAGTCGGCAAGCCCGCGCCTTGCAACCTCCGGCACCATCCTATCCGCGACAAAGCGCGCGTAGCTGCGCGAATCCCCGAATTCCGGTGGCACTGCGTGCGCGCCTAGAAACGTAGGGACTATCTCGACAGGCTGGATGAGCATCAGCGCCCTCATGCTATCAAGTATCTTAATCTCGTCCTTTATCGTCAGCCCGTATCCGCTCTTAGACTCTACCGTTGTGGTCCCGTTTTCAAGCATGCGGTTGAGACGTTTCAATCCCGCCCTGACAAGTTCCGTCCTGGTAGCCTTCCTGGTCCAATTCACCGTGCTTAAAATCCCCCCGCCGCTTTTCAGCACCCTCAAATAGTCCCGGCCAGCCAGCCTCTCTAGCCATTCCCGCTCCCGCGATCCTGCGAAAATAAGATGAGTATGTGGGTCAACAAATCCCGGCATAACGATCTTGCCATCTGCGTCTATAATCTTCGTTTTCCTGCCGGCCCTGACGTGCCTGCCCAAATCGGTGCTTTCGCCGACCCATATTATTTCCCCTCTCGAAACGGCCACTGCGCCATTTTTTATGAGCCCTATGTCGCCAAGCGCCTTCCCCGTCTTCGGCCTTCCGGTTCCGTTCCTCACGGTAAGCAGCTCTGCGCAGTTCTGTATTATCAAGTCAGCCTCAAGCGCCTTCAAGCTATATCACCGATTTATTTCGGTATCTTCACGGACTTCAACCTGGCCGTCCTGGCGGCCTCAGCGTATCCCGCGTCGACGTGCCTCGCCACTCCTATCCCAGGATCTACGGTCAAAACGCGCTTCAGCCTCTTTTCACGCTCCGCAGTGCCATCGGCTACTATTACCATCCCGGCGTGCAGGGCATTGCCTATGCCCACGCCGCCGCCGTTATGGAAACTGACCCAGCTGGCTCCATTGCAGGTATTCAATGCAAAGTTGAGCAGAGGCCAGTCGGCTATCGCATCGCTGCCGTCCTTCATGTCCTCGGTTTCGCGGTACGGCGAGGCGACGGACCCGCAGTCCAAGTGGTCCCTGCCTATCACGATGGGCGCCTCCAGCTCCCTCCTCCTTACCATTTTGTTTATCTCTACCCCGACCGCGGCGCGCTCGCCGTATCCGAGCCAGCATATCCGCGCAGGCAGTCCTGTGAACGGCACCTTCTCCGCTGCGAGTTTGAGCCATCTCCTGAGCGAAACATCTTCAGGGAAAAGTTCATTTAGCATGCCGTCTATCCTGCGTATATCGTCGGCACTTCCGGATAAGGCCGCCCACCTGAAAGGGCCTTTGCCTTCGCAGAACAGCGGCCTGATGTAGCTAGGGATGAAACCAGGGTACAGAAACCTGCCATCCTTCCTGCGCATCTTGACTCCGGCAAGCTCGGCCTGCGCCCTCAGGTTATTTCCGTAATCAAAGACTATGGCTCCCATTTTGCCCATCTCTAACATAGCCCCTACATGCTTCTTTATGGATTCTAGAGCAAGCTTCTTGTACAAGCCTGGATCCTTCTCCCTTAACGCGTCCAGTTCCGCCAAGTCGCCTTCGGGAACGTAGCTAAGCAGGTCATGTGCCGGTGTCTGGTCCGTCACTATGTCCGGTATAATATTCCTCCTGAGCAGTTCCCGATAGACTGTAGCGGCGTTCCCGACTAAGCCTATGGACACCGCTTCGCCCTCTTTTTTCGCCGCTCCGACCCATTCCAGAGCCGTTCCGATGTCCTCTGTGATCCTGTCGCAATAGCCTTCTGAGACCTTGCGCTCGATGCGCTCCTTCCTAACCTCGACATCCAGTATAACCGCGCCGTTCATTGTACCTGCCATAGGCTGCGCGCCGCTCATCCCTCCCATGCCTGCCGTAAGTATGAACTTCCCCTCAAGGGAGCTGGTTTTGAGGTCCTTCCTCCCTACGGCCGCGAAGGTCTCGTAGGTGCCCTGCAGTATGCCCTGCGTGCCTATGTATATCCAGCTGCCGGCCGTCATCTGGCCGTACATTGTCAGCCCCATCCTGTCGTACGCATCGAAATATTCCTGCGTAGACCATCTCGGGACAAGGTTTGAGTTTGCTATGATAACCCTGGGCGCGCCTTTATGGGTTGGTGCTATATAGACTGGCTTGCCGCTCTGTACGCAAAGCGTCTCGTCGTCTTCCAGCTCTTTAAGCGCCCTGATTATCCTGTTGTACTCCCTCCAATTCCTCGCCGCCCTGCCGGATCCGCCGTACACTATGAGCTCGTTAGCGTCTATTGCGACTGCCGGATCCAGGTTGTTCATGAGCATGCGCATCGCCGCTTCCGCGTCCCAGTTTTTGCAGTGCAGTGCGGTTCCATGCGGTGCACTTATGCGCCCTTTCGGGCGTTCCCCGTAAAACATAGGCCTCATAGTTTCACCTTTTCCCTTCTTGAGAAGCCGTCCAGGAAGCTCACAAACATAGTGGCCGCAAGTATAGCCGTCCGCATGTCTAGATCGTAATTAGGGTTCAATTCCATGATATCCATCAATTTCACTTTCCCATCCGCACCTGCCGCGAAGCAGGCCTGCAAAATTTCATCCGGCTCCACGCCTCGCGCGCTAGGTGCGCTGCACCCCGGCGCTGCGCTCTGCGGCATCGCGTCCACGTCTATGCTTAAAAAGATTGATCCCGCCCCTGAGCCGGCCTTCCTAAGAGCGCTCCTCATCGTCGCTTTCATTCCAGACTCGCGCATCTCGTCAAGGGTGATTATCCTGGCCTTTTTTGCTACCAAGTAATCACGATAAACCTTGGAGTTAAGGTTGTCGTGTGCACCGATTTCGATAAAGTTACTGCCCCTGACCCTGCCGCTTAATTCCTCAAGTACCCGCCTGAACGGCGTGCCGCTTGATGCACTCCCGTCTATAACCCTTCTGACGTCGAAGTGCGCGTCTATGTTCAACCCGCCTACGGCACCTTTGGTAGCCATGCAAAGCCCCCTTACGTCAGCAAAGCTTATGTCATGCCCGCCACCTATAACTACAGGAACAGCACCCATCCTCGTTATAGCTGCAACTACATCGCTTACGCGCTTGTGGGTCTCTGTCGAATCCTCCTCAACGGTCTCGATGTTGCCGAAATCGCATACCCTGAGCCGGCTTATATCCGCTCCGCTCCCTATGTCGTACGCAGTCCCGTACCTTTTCAGCGCAATCCTGAAAGCATCCGGCCCGAATTTCGCCCCTGTCCTTCCATTGCTCAACTTTACACCGTAATCAAAAGGCGCGCCGACAATCCCGACGTCGTACTTCCGTCCCTCTCTATAATGCTCTATGATATTTTTGAGGCGCGGGTCGCTCTCATCTCTCTGATCCTCATGTATCATGAATTCGCTTGGGTTGACGTTTCGCATCGGAATCCCAAATGTTCACTCCAAACTGCCCGCCGCTTCCTCCACGCGCGCTAGCAGCGCTCCGCTCCTGACAAGGCCGAAGCACTCGCGCATATGGCCGTGCAGTTCCTCGTCTTTCCTTATGAACTTTACTTTGCCCCTTATGGCAGCGTGCGCCGCACTGACCCCTATGCCCGCCTTACCTCCAGCTAGGTCAAGCGCCTGCGCAGCGCACATGCACTCTATTGCCACTACGTTCGTGGTGTTGAAAAGCACAGTCCTAAACTTGTTCGCCGCTATGGAGCCCATGCTCACATGGTCCTCCTGGTTGGCCGACGTCGGTATCGAGTCGACAGATGCGGGATGGCTGAGTACCTTGTTCTCGGAGACCAACGAAGCGGCAGTATAATGGGGTATCATGAAGCCCGAGTTCACTCCTGCATCGTTTATCAGGAAAGCCGGCAGCCCGCTCAGTTTCGGGTCTATGAGCCTGGCTATCCTCCTTTCGGCGATGTCGCCAAGTTCCGATACCGCTATGGCAAGGAAGTCCATCGCGAACGCAAGATATTCGCCATGGAAGTGCCCGCATGATACGACCATGCCGTCGTCTGCCAATATTACGGGATTGTCGGTGACCGAATTTATCTCCGTCTCTATTATGCCCCTGCAAAAATCCAGCGTGTCCTTGATCGCCCCGTTGACTTGCGGTATGCACCTTATAGAATAGGCGTCCTGCGTGCTGTTTTTAGATCCCATAAGCCTGCTTCCGGCAACAAGCTTCCTAATATTGGCCGCGCATTTCACCTGGCCCGGATGGGGCCTGAGTTTATGCACCCTCTCATCAAACGGCGCCGCCCCGCTCCTTAGCGCCTCAGTGCTCATAGCGGCTGCTATATCGGCCGACTTCGCCAGAATCTCGGTATCGTGAACACCCAGCGCGCCTATGCCCGCCATTATCTGCGTGCCGTTTACCAGCGAAAGCCCCTCCTTTACCCCAAGCCTCAGAGGCCTGAGTCCTGCCAGCCGAAGTGCTTCGCCGCCTTTCAGCGTTTTTCCATTGTATCTCGCGAATCCCCTGCCTATCATTACCAGAGCCATGTGCGCCAAAGGCGCCAGGTCACCGCTGGCCCCAAGGGATCCCTTCTCAGGTATAACGGGATGCACCTTCCTGTTGAGCATGCCTATGAGCATCTCAACCGTGCCGAGCCTGACACCGGAGCATCCCCTGGCCAAAGTATTAGCGCGAAGTAGCATAGCTGCCCTGACCACGTCTTCCGGCAGGGGTTCGCCAACCCCGGCAGAGTGGCTGATTATTATGTTGCTTTGCAGTTCCAGCAGCTTCCCCTTGGATATTACGGTGTCGGCAAGCGCCCCGAATCCAGTATTAACCCCGTATACATACCTGTCCCCCTTAGCTAATCTGTCCACAAACTCGGCCGAGGCTTCTATCCCAGGGATTGCATCTCTGCCAAGTTCCACCGCCTCAAATTTCCTAGAAACGGCGACTATCTGCGATATCGTCAGGTTTTTGCCATTTATCCTAACTGTCATGCGATCAACTGTGCCGAATCGATGCGACTTGGTAGGCGCTTAATATCTATATACTTCAATAGCTATAATTATAATGTTGCACACCGTGGTGGTCGAATGGGGCTACTGTCCGATCTAAAAAATCGCTACAATGACATCAGATACAATAAGCTCATCAGCGGCACTAAGGAAGCAGGAAAGCTCCTCGATTCCGGGCTGGACAGGCTCGGTATAAAGGGCGGCGAGGAGATAACGCAGAACATGCTGTTAGAGGTCCAGAAGGGCCTTTTCACCGCGTACCTGACAAAGAGAGACAAGGAATACCAGAAATTCCTGACCTCGGTAGGCTACAACAGCTCAGATTATGATACAGTGCGCGGCGAGTTCAAGAAGTTCGCGGACTGGAGGAAGGTGCTGCGCCAGACGAGCGCGGAGCGCTTCGGGGGCGTATGGGACGCCAATTTCGCGATAAAGAAGCTCTGTACCGAAAACCAAAAACTGCTGAAGGGGCCGAATGGCGGCAACAGGGCCGAGGAGTTGAAGAGCAATGCAGAGACACTGGAAGCGATGAAAGCGGTGTCGGAGCCGCTGTCCAAGATGCTCGAGGACATATGGAAGGCCGTAGAGGAGGATTTGACTAAGTCCGAGGACGAGTACGCGAGACAAATCATGCAGTCACTTTGAAATGCCAATCCGATGCGCCTACTGTACGGCGCTGAAACTCACGCTAGGCATGCTGCCGTTCGGCGGGTATGCACGCGTTCGCAGCCAATACATCATATCAGAAGCACTGGCGTCGGCCAGATAGCTGTAATAATAGCCAGACGGCATCCCTGTGCCAGAAGTCACGAGCGAAACGCCATTTACCAGTATGTTCGTGGAAGAAGGTGTCTCCTGTATCGATGCGAGATAATTCGTATTCGCCGGAGGTAACGGCACGCTGCTCTGCGACGACCATGAGCCGGCTATTGAATACTCCCATTGCGTGCTGCTGCCGTAGGGCCGCCATGTCGGGTCGAAGCCATTATTAGAGCTATCGGGCGATGAGCCTAAAGCATGGCAAGCTGCTACAAAACCTGTGTTAGGATTTGTCTGTCCAAAGGTCTCTAAAATGATAGGGCTTCCAAACGCGCCGCTATAATAATAAAACCCATTGTTGTTTATTGCATCTATAGTTACTCCGTCGTTTACCGTTATAGCATATGTGCTGTCCACTGACCAGCCGGATGGCTGCGCTGTGCCCTCCCAGTTCTGATAATATCGTAAGAGTTTAAGATTGTTACGGAAAGATTTTGTCATTCGACGACAATCACCATAGAACTGCAAAATACACGAAAACCTTGTCCTCGAAGCCGTAAGATTCTTGAACTGTTACGTAATATCCAAATATGCTGACGCCGTTGTCGTATTGCCCGTATGTATTCTGCATACAACCGTTGCAGTATAGTAGCGGCGCATAACCAGTGTAACCACCAGTTACTGCGGCGTTGCTGTTTAGCGGCATTAGATTCATGTATATGACGTTACCCGGAGCGGTTGTGCTCTCTCTGCTTGGGAGATTAACCCATATCATAGTACTGCTTGCAGTGTCGCTGGCGCCGCTTTGGATCCATGCATATAGCGGCGTGCCGCCGCTGTTTAGTGAATTGCCAGACGTGAACTCCACATTGGACCAGTTGGAGTTTATCAGTGGGTAGCACCCGCTGCACGCGCCGGCAGTCACTGTAAAGTTCTATCGGAACTGTCCGCTTATAGTGCTGCCAGGGTTTAGTGCTATCGGCACATAGTGTATCGAGGTAGTGGAAGTTGACGAGGTTGAGGAACTGGTGGCCGAGGTGGAAGTGGAAGATGTCAATGTGGTTGTTATGATTGATACAGTCGTAGTTGTGCCGCCCAAGAACGCGCTGCTAGATGCCTTGACGCTTATCGCCTCGACCTTCGCGAAGCTGGTCGGGCCCCGTCAGTTTATCACTGCATAGTATCCCAGCCACACATATCCGTTGAACTGGGTCCCTATGGGCACGTTGCCACTTGGTATCGCGCCTGCAGCAGTGTATACATAGTCGAATGATACGGTCTGCCATGGAGTCATCAACCCCAATGGCACCATGTTGGTCGTGTTCGATTCCGAGAAGTTCCGCTGCAGCCCCGAGTTGCCGTTCAGTTCGCTAGACACCTCAATGAACGCCAATGCGCCGTAGTAGTCCTAACCGGAGTTCTGCTCTACCATCACGGACATGCCGTTCGAGGTGTAGACGAGATTGGTGCATATGAAGTTTGATTGCGCGCTGCAGCCGGTAGGCGTGCTGGACGATGACTGCCCGAACAGTCCAAGGGCGAACAGCAGCGCAGCTACTATAGCTATTATTAGTATGGCCCATCCATACGCCATCAGATATTCCATGGACGACTACGCATGCGTGTCTGGATTTTTCGATCGCACAGATCCATTTTCATGATTTGAAAATCAGAAAAATAACGCTGCGATAAGTTATTAAACGCATCGTGCGAGGACGCGTTCCACCTTCCTTGAAAAGATGTAAATAATTTGCCGGTCAATGAGTAAATTCGTTTTAGGACTTGATTTGATGAGCGAAAGGATACGCAATCTTTTTTCCGATATCTCGGGGAAATACGACACCATGAACCACGTGCTTAGCCTTGGCGTCGACACCATATGGCGCCGCCGTGCCGCCGTGGAGAGCGTAATGGCCGCAAAGTCGTATAAGGTGCTTGACGTGGCTACTGGAACCGGAGACCTGGCGCTGGCTGTGCATTATGCTGCAGTTAGGAGGGGCAAGGTAGCTGACATTACCGCGATGGACTTCAGCAAAAGTATGCTCAAGATAGCCAAGCGTAAAGCATCAGCGCGGAGCGTAAGCGGCCTGCGGTTCGAGTTTGGGGACGCCCTGCGTATGAAATACAGGGACAACTCGTTTGATGTCGTCACCACTGCATTCTCCCTCAGGAATTTCGACAACCTCAACACTTTCCTGAAAGAGGTGCATAGGGTGCTCAAGCCGAAGGGCAAATTCGTTTTCATAGACATGGCAATGCCTGACAACGGTGCGGAGCGCGCATTCTTCGCCCTATACTCCAGGTTGATGCTCGCGATAGGCTCGCTCGTGCAGCGGAATGCATACTCCTGGCTTGTCTACAGCATAATGAAGTTCGACAAGAAGCGGCTCATAAATCTCGCAATAAAAAACAAGTTCAGCAATGTCAGGATGACGAACATGGCTTCCGGGATAGCCTACATGATCACAGGGGAGAAATGAGCATTGGCATCGCGTTTCTTAGATGGTTTGATGGGAATCGAAGCATTCAATGGCAAGACGCCTAAGGTCGACAAGACTGCATTCGTAGCAGGCAACGCAACGCTGATAGGGGACGTAACGATAGGTTCGGATTCCAGCGTCTGGTACGGCACCGTGCTTAGGGGTGACATGCATTACATAAAGATCGGCAAGAACTCCAGCGTGCAGGACAACTCTGTGCTGCACGGCACAGCGGACAAATACCCTACGATAGTGGGCGACAATGTCTCTATAGGTCACAACGCCATAGTGCACGGATGCACCATAGCTGGCAACTGCATAATAGGGATGGGATCCGTAATACTGGAGGGTGCGGAGATAGGTGAATGGTGCATAATAGGCGCAGGGGCTGTGGTTCCCGAAGGCGTCAAGATACCGGCCGGCAGCATAGTAATGGGCGTACCTGCAAGGGTCGTAAAGAACGTTACCGAAGAGCACAAGTCCAGGATAACCAGGAACTGGAAGGCGTATGTGGAATTGAAGGAAACCTATCTCAAGGCGTCGGGCGCTAAAATCTAACGCGCCGATTCAGTGGAATATCGGTCCGATGAGGTCCAGCTTTATCCATTTTATTATCCTCATCTCGTCCTCCTTTATCGACATTATGCACTTGCTCAGTCCCCTTTTGGCGGATTCCTTATTCTTAACGTCCCTAAACTCTACGTCGTAATTCATGTCCCTGCGCAACTCTGCCGATTCAACCTTTATCTTGTACGGCTTCTCCACCATCATGTAAATCTTCGAGACGTCATTGTCGGAATGCAGTTTCTTGAGTTCCTGCGCAAAATAGTCCTCTAAGAATTCCTCTATCTTTGTGTGCATATCCTTGTTGCGCATTTTAGTTGCAGTTGCCATAAATACACGTATATCTATCATATCGATAATTTAAGTACTTTTCCCCTGCTTCGTAACGGTTTTAAATACGTTTTGGCCCGAGGGGTGCATCTGACCGCTCACCGGTTTTCCCCTAGCAGCTCAATTATCCTGTCTTCGGTCGGCATCGGCTGCTTTATGAGCGGGCCGTTCTGCAGCGTTATGTCGAGCTCCTCGTAGGTTGGCTTGTCGGTCTTGTAGAATAGTCCTAGCGGCAGTTTCTCGTAGTTCGTTTCCTCGTCCTCTATGGCTTTCTTGAGCGCCGCGCCCTTGTCGCCTACGTTGTGGCTGTCGGCACCCATCTTGTAAATCCTGCTCCTGAACCAGTCGTAAGTGTTGAGATAGTTGAACGTTACGCAGGGGCTGTACACGTCTATCAATGCGAATCCCTTGTGCGTTATGCCGTTCTTTATGAGCTCCGCCAGATGCATCGGGTCGCCGGAGAAGCCCCTTGCCACGTACGTGGCGCCCGCGCTGATTGCGACTGAAAGTGGGTTCAACGGGTTCTCTATTACCCCGAATGGCGTAGACTTCGTCTTGTAGCCCTTCAGTCCTGTAGGTGACGCCTGCCCTGTGGTCAGTCCGTAAGTCTCGTTGTTCATCACCACGTAAGCGATGTCTATGTTCCTCCTCGCGGTGTGCAGGAAGTGCGCGGATCCTATCCCATAGCCGTCGCCGTCACCGCCCACGCCAACTACCGTAAGGTCGTGGTTCGCAAGTTTGGCGCCCATCGCTATGGGCAGCAGCCTGCCGTGCAGGCTGTGTATGCCGTAGCATCCGAAGGCCTGCACTATGCTCGAGCTGCATCCTATGCCTGTTACCACAAGCAGGTTGTCCTTGTCTACGTTAAGATCCTGAAAAGCCTTTGTAAGGGCCGCATAGACCCCGAAGTCCCCACATCCAGGGCAGAATATCGGCTTTACGCCGCTAGAATAGTTTTGTGGCATATAATCACCGTCATTTAAGCATAGCGGTTACCTTATCAACGATCTCGCCGCAGTCCAGAGTCTCGCCGTCGTACTTCAGGATTCTGTCCGGTATCTCTATACCTGTCTCCATCATTATAACCTTAGCAAGCTGCGCAGTGAAATTGCACTCCACATCTATCAGGTGCTTGCCGTTGAGAATCGCTTTGGTCTTCTTTGCATCGAGCGGCAGCAGATAGTTGAACGATATGAGGCCTACGCTAAGCCCTCTCTTGTTCAGTGCAAGCATGGCCTCAGTGGCTACCGCAGTGGTGGATCCGAATGTCACTAGAAAGTGCTTAGCGTCCTCGTTCTGCACGACGGGCACGAACACGCTCTCGTTCTTAAGCATGGTAGCGATCTTGCGCATCCTCTTCTCGTGCATCTTCACCCTCATCGCGACGTGCTCGCCTATCCCTGCAAGGATGTCGCTGACTATGTCGCCATACTCGTTATGTTCGTCGCTTGGAGCAATGAACGCCATGCCCTTTGTTCCTGGCATGGAACGGGGCGATACGCCGTCAGCGGTAAGCTCGTATCTCTTGAACCTGCCGGATGCCCCGCCCTGGTCCGCTATCTTGCCCCTGTCTATCTTTATCGAGTCAACGTCGAAGCCGGAGACCGTCTCGAAGTGCTCCGAGATGAAAAGGTCCATTAGTATTATAACCGGGCACTGGTACCTGTCGGCCAGGTTGAAAGCGTCTGCCGTGAGGTAGAAGGCCTCCTCCACGCTTCTGGGCGCCATAACTATCCTTGGGAATTCACCCTGTGATGCGTGCATTACGAAAAGCAGGTCCGCCTGCTCAGTCTTCGTCGGCAGCCCGGTGCTGGGTCCGGTTCTCTGCGATTCTACCACCACTATTGGCGTCTCGGTCATGCCGGAAAGCCCCAATGCCTCTACCATCAGCGAGAAGCCCCCGCCGCTTGTGCCGCACATGGCCCTCACGCCGGCCGTGGCCGCTCCTATTGTCGAGTTTATCGCTGCGATTTCGTCCTCCGTCTGCTTGTACAGCACTCCCTTGTTTGTATGTGCAGCGAACCAGTGCAGTATCCCGCTGGCCGGGGTCATCGGATAAGCTGCATAGTACTTGCATCCTGCCGCATAAGCCCCGAGCGATAGCGCCACATTGCCCTCTACAAGGTATCTCGGCTTGCCGTCGCCCTTTATGTCGTATGACCTATTCACTCCTTGGTAATTGTATCCATCAGTGGCTGCCTTCATGTTGCTTTTTATGACATCCTCGCCCTTCTTGGAGAACATCTTTTTAACTACACCCTCAAACACGCTCATAGGTATTCCGACTATCTTGAGTATGGCCCCTATGGCGACTATATTCCTCATTATCGGGTCGCCGCCAGCGGCAACGGCCGTGTCTAGCAGAGGTATGGGTATTAGCCTGTACGTGGTGCCATTCAGTCCATCAATATTGCACTTCGATGGGTCGTATATTATTATCGCATTTTCGCTCAGATGGCCCCTCTGATTATTTATCCCGTCCTGGTTGAGCGTTACAAGTATGTCTATCTTGTCGCCGTAGCTGTACAGCTTCTCGTCCCCTATCCTGACCTGGTTCCATACATGCCCGCCCCTTATGACCGACTGGTAACCCCTGTTACCGAAAACCTCCATCCCGTACAGCGCGGCAACCTTCCCTAGCAGTGCGCCGCTGGACTCGACACCATCGCCGTTCGCCGCGGCGATTCTGATGCTAACAGACGTCATATCAAAACACTTTGAAATACGATAAACGTAAAGTCACTCCCTAAGAGACATAGGCAGAGTCCCGGATGCGAATACTTTCTTATATCCGTATTCAGTATTTAAATTTTAATGTATCATAAAATGATAATATAATATAGAGTGAGTATATGCCGTATGTTGAAAGGGGAGAGAGGGAAAAGCTCGCGGACTACATAAACGCGCTTGCAGTAGACATAGTTTCGCAGCTTTCGAAAGGTCATGGAGAGGACATTTCGCGCCTTTACAGGGCCGCGCTAGTGGAGATGGCGGATGCGCTGATAGGCGCCGAAAGCGGTGCAAAAATTCCCGATTCGACCCCAGCGCAGCGGCTCGCTTCCCAGGTATACGATGTGGCAAGGAGTTACGGCTACAAGTCAGCATGGCTCGTCGATTTCAATTACTCGATCACGCGCCTTATACAGATAGTGCCGCGCCAGATGGTGCAGAACGGCTCCTGGAAGTCGGAGTTCAGGTACTGGCTTTATGCCATGACAGTGGGCGCGATAGAGCAGAGCGCACTGGACATCAGGGCCAAGCGCGTTCCGAGCGGGGCCGAATGGGCGATTGACGGCCTATTCGGCGTGCTTGTCGACATAAAGGATGAGTACAAGCGCAGGGTCAACACCGCTTACGAGGCGATGCAGATAAAGAAATCCGGCGACGCCTACGACTGCCCTTTCAGGACCGAGCTCCTCGAGATAAGGGACAAGATGGGATTCATAGACGGATACCAGGAGGTCATGAAGGATTTCGGCGCGAGGACGGCGGAGCAGGAGAAAGGCGAATGACCGGTGCCTAAAGCACTCTGGACCTTATCGCATCTACGGCTACCTTTATAGCGTCCTCGATCCCTGCGCCCATCCTGAAGCCGTTGGTGACCCTGTTCGCTATAACTGCGAACACCGCGCCAGTCTTTATGCCGTATATCCTTCCAAGCGTGAAAAGCGCGGACGCCTCCATCTCGAAGCATTTTACATTAGCGTCCTGCAGCGTCTTTATGAGCGTGGCTGAACCGCTAGGGACATAGCCGCGGAACCCGCTCCTGCCCTGCCCCACATAGAAAGAATCCGAAGACGCGGTTGCGCCAACTGTAACATTGCGTTTGAGTTTAAGCGCCGACTCCTTCAGTGCGATCGTGACTTCCGGTGTGGCCGCGGCAGGATACTCGCGCATTATGTACTGCGCTGAGGTGCCTTCAAGCCTGACGGCAGAATCTGCTACGATTAGGCTGCCTACGTCGGCATCCCTGCTTATGGAGCCGCACGTACCTATCCTTATCATTGTAGTTACGCCAAGCCGCGCGAGCTCTTCTATAGCTATGGCGGCCGACGGTGCGCCTATCCCAGTAGAGATTGCAACTACGTAGCGCTTACCAATGTAACCTCCACATGAGCAGTACTCCCTGTGCATGTTAAGCTCCTCGCTGCTGTCGAAGAATCCGGCTATCTTCGGCACGCGATCCGGATCCCCTGGCAAGAGCGCTATGTCGCCTACGTCGTCTTTGCCCAGCCCTATGTGGTACATCTTCCCTGAATTGTCAGTCGGTGCGGATGCCACGGGTCTCTCTCCATTGGACAGTCCTGCTGCGGATTTCCCGTTATTGGTTTTTGCGGCCATAATTAGGATTAGTGCGTTCACATTAAAAAATGTTGTATCGCTGGGAAATGGTCCGCGGAAGCCGCGCGCTGCACAGCCTTATGATATGTACGGCAATCGATACGGCGTCGCGGCATACTCTGCTCAGATCAATTCGAACTTGTAGTGATAGTGTATAAGACCTTCCTCCCCGTCGGCGTACATCCTCCTGAGAACTGTCCTGACCTTCGCGCCTATCTTGACATCCTTGCCGTTGTCCACTACGTGCCCTTCTATGAACGGGCCCTCGGCCGTCTTTATCATGCCAATTGTATAGGGTGCATCGTCCTTGAAAGTGTCTGAAGGTGCTGTTATTTTGGTGTACGAGTACACTTCGCCGTCGCCACTAAGCTTGTGCTCCCTAAGCTTCGATTCCCTCCCGCAGTTCTTGCATATTATCCTCGAAGGGAAATAAACCGCCCCGCACTTCTCGCACTTGTTCCCGACAAGATTGTAACTTGCGTTCTGCCTCCTCCACGAACTCGCTGGTGCCGTTTCCATCTCAATCACTAGTTTACCCTTTTCAGAATATGAACGACCGCAGTGGCGCCGCTGCCGCCGACGTTGTGCGTCATGCCAACCTCGGCTCCCTTAACCTGCCTGTCGCCCGCCTCGCCCCTCAGCTGCCACACTACTTCAACCGCCTGTTTGACCCCGGTCGCGCCGACCGGATGCCCGCAAGCCTTCAGGCCGCCGCTGGTATTCACGGAAAGCTTGGCGTTGAGCCTTGTCTCGCCGTCGGCTATCGCCTTGGCTGCCTGGCCCTTCTTGTAAAAACCCAAGTCCTCCATCGCCATTATCTCTGCGATAGTGAAACAGTCGTGCACCTCGATCAGGTCTATGTCCCCGCGCCCCAGCTTCGCCTGCCTGAAGGCATCATCGGCCGCGATCCTCGTGGCCTTTATCTCGGTGAGGCTCTCGCGCTGCGCTAGCCCGAGCGAATCGCTGGCCTGCGCACTGCTCACTATCTTTATCGGCGTGTCGGTGTACTTCTTTGCCTTGTCAAGCGGCGCCAGCACTACCACAGCCGCACCGTCGGTTATCGGCGAGCAGTCGAGTACCTTGAGCGGATCCGCTATGACCTTGGACTTCATAACGTCGTCGACCGTTATGAGCTTGCGGTACTGAGCATACTTGTTCTTGTGCCCGTTCTCGTGGTTCTTCACCGCCACTGCGGCCATCTGCTCCTCCGTTGTGCCGTATTCATGCATGTGGCGCCTGGCCATCAACGCGTACAATCCCGGGAACGTTATCCCTTGGGCCAATTCCCATTCCTGGTCGCCTGCGCCTCCAAGGGCTGTCGTCGCTTCAGATGTGGTTACATCGGTCATCTTCTCCACCCCGCCTACAACCACCATATCTACCGCACCGCTGGCGCACGCGATATAGCCCTGCCTCAGCGCGCTGCCCCCGCTGGCGCACGCATTCTCTATCCTTGTGGCCGGGACATTATTGAATCCTAGCTGGTCCGCAAGCATCGCTGCAACGTGCTCCTGGCCTACGAATCTCCCTGAAGCCATAGTGCTCCCGTAGACCATGTCCACCTCGTCGCTGCTTATCTTCGCGTCCTGCAACGCAGCCAATCCTGCCTCAGCCATGAGCCCCCGCAGCCCGACTTCCCACCGCTCACCGAACTTCGTGAGCCCGACCCCTATTATTGCAACGTCCCTCATGGATACACCAACATCACTTCAACTTTATCGTCCCCCTGGTCTTGAGGTAAATAGCGTAATCTATGTACATCTTATTGGCTATCATCTCCCAGACCTTCCTTGCCTTATGCCTTTTATGGTCTATGCCGTCCTTCACATCCAGCACGAAAGAGTCGCTTCCGGCCCCGGAACCGAAGCTGGTTACGAGTATCTTATTGCCTGGCTTGGCCTCATCGAGCACGGCCGCCAGCCCTATCATCGAAGCTCCGGAATAGGTGTTGCCTATGGTCGGCGTTATCAGCCCCTGCTTTATCTGCTCCGGCTTGAACCCCAGCATCTCGGCAACGTTGGTCGGGAACTTTCCGTTGGGTTGATGGAACACGGCGTAGTCGAAATCTCCAGGCTTCATCCCTGTCTTCTCCAGCATCTGCTTCGTAGCGCCTATCGTGTGCTTGAAGTATGCATGCTCACCAGTGAACCTTCCGCCGTGGGACGGGAATCCTATCCCCTCCCTGCGCCAGAAGTCGGGCGTATCAGTGGTGTAGCTCGTTGTGGCAATTATGTCGGCTATGGTGTCCTTTTTCCCGATTATGAAGGCCGCCCCCCCTGCGCTTGCAGTGTATTCCAGCGCGTCCCCCGGCTTCCCCTGCGAAGTGTCGGCGCCTATCGCCATGCCGTACTTTATCATGCCGCTGTCCACCATGCCCATGACCATCTGCACGGCCGCAGTCCCGGCCTTGCATGCGAACTCGAGGTCCGCGGCAGTCATGTTTGGGCCTGCGCCTATGGCCTGCGCCACTGTAGCAGCAGTAGGTTTCACTGCGTACGGGTGCGACTCTGAGCCCACGTATACAGCGCCTATCTCCTGCGAATCTATGCCCGCGTAAAACACCGCCCGACGCGCAGCCTCTGCGGCGATTGTGGCAGCGTCCTCGTCCCTACCCGGGACGCTCTTCTCCTTGACCCCGAGGCCGTTCTTTATCTGGTCCGCGCTCTCGTGCCAGATCCTGGCTATCTCCTCGACCTTAATCCTGTACATAGGCACGTAAGCTCCGTATCCGACTATTCCTGCCATATAATATCACTGGTAATCGTTTAGCGAATCATTAGGACAGCACAACATTATTTAATGTTCCAATCGGTTAGACAACTGTCTAATAGAGTTTAGACGCTGTGCTCCGTCATCACGAACCCTCCCATCCCGGCGCCTCCCCTTTTCCACCTTATAACCATGCATTTTCCATTCATCGAACCCCCCAACCATCTCTACCACTTTTGGAAACCCGCTTTCTGCAAGCTCGAGCGCGGCCCTTGCTGCCCTGAAGCATGCGACATTATAACAATATACTATAATGGTGCTGCCTTTCGGTATCCTGCCCATGCTGGCGTGCAGGGAGTCTATAGGTGCGTTAAACGCTCCAGGTACGTGCCCCTTGGCGTACGCATCGCGATCGCGCACGTCAAGCAAAAAGTAACCTCTTGCGCCATCACCAATCAACTGCTCGACGCCCCACGGGTCTATCTCGAATCTGAGCTTCTCAGCGAAGTAAGATTTTACTGTTGCCATCAAATCCCTATGATTCTGGCACTCACATTGTTAAAATTGATTGCTATTTTTGAATGCAGTTGCGTCAAAACATGCAAAACGAACATCTAAATACTTTATATCGGCATTATCATATAGAACATAGTTAGGACGATAAAATGACCGTAATAGCTTTGATACAGTACAAGGACGGGATACTGCTTGTTTCAGACAGCAGGAGGACGCACTCAATCTTAGGGATTGTCGATGACCATTACGCCCATGCACAGAAGTTGACATCGCCGCATGAAGGGATAGTCATAGCAGATAGCGGAGCAAACTTCCTAAGCGACATAATAAAATGGAGGCTGAAGGTAAATGCAGAGTTGCTTCTAAAAAGCGGATTAAACGCAGTAACGATAAAAAGAATCGCTGAAGACATCAAGGCAGAAGTGCCCAAGTACATGATAGATTACCCTGAGATGTGCGGCTTGTCCGTGGTATACGGCACTCTGCGCCGCCCAAGCGGCGAGATTGAGCCGTTTGAGATAGAGATATCTGAAGGCGGGGTAACGGTTAGGAAATTGGCCGCCGGCGAATCAGTAACAATAGGCGTTGTGGGCACTTTGCGCGAATTCAATCGCCTGCTAAACAAGGAGCCAAAGTACGATCCCGCAAAGGCCACTGAGCTCGACGCGGAAGTCATAGGGTACAAGCTGATAAAGCGGATGGAGAAGTCCAAACTCAAGTCGAAAGACGCAGTGCTCGCTCCGCCGTCCGGTAAGAACGTGGGCGACCCGGTAGAGTTCTTCACCGTAACTAAGGCAGGGGGCAAGGGCTTCTTGGTGGATGCAGAAAAGGCCTTTGAGGCAGACAACTGGGAAAACAAGGAGGAGATGGGTACGTTGAAGCTGTCGGTTGACCGCGTCAAGGAACGCGAGATAAGGAAGGCCGCCTTCAACTGGCATTCACAGGTCTCCGATGTGCTCGACATGCTAAGGCAGAAATTGTCTGTTGACCGCGGCGAAGCCGATGTTCACACCGGCGATCAGCAGCGCTCTCGCGGAAAGTAGCGGCACCTAGCTGTTTGAACATTGATGCAATATGCCAACCACAGCTAACATATATTTCGGCAACTTTACGATGGGCGTCAGCGACAAGGTCTTCCACATAAAAAGCGCAGCCGAGCCTGAGCGCGTAATGCAGGTTCTCAGGGAATACGCCGATGGGACGACCAGCTTTGAGGATTTCATAGGTTCTCTATTCGTTTCTTCGGATAGCGAAGATGCCGGCATATACATAGGCAAGATCGATTCCGCGACCTACGACTATTTCGTAGATTACGATGAAAATCTGGTGCGCGCAATAATCTCAAGGGATGTGCAGCCTGCCGATTCGAGCGGCTTGGCAAAAAGCGAATCCGCCAAGTACGGGAAAATCGGTAAAGTCATGTACGATGAAAAGTCGAAGGTGCTGCTCCTGGTATCAGAGCTTATGCCTGGCGCAGAATCACAAAATTCAAAAGCGCGTTCATCAAGGTCCGGCTCGGCCTACACGGCGAAATTCTAGCCCTTCATCCATATACGGGTCCACGCAGCAAAAGTAAAAGGCATCTCAACATAACGTTTTTAGATTACAGGCAAGGATACCTTCTGCAATGAAATAGTTATAATCGATGGCGCGATTGGATGGCGCATTACGGCCGGTGCATGAGCCACAGTTCTGTATTCATTCTCCAAGAGAACGGGCAGGCGTTCCGAGCGTCCTGAAGGCGACAAAATGCGGGCTAACGCATACGTAGAACCTAAATACGACGCAGAAGAGCGGCGCAGGGAGGCGAAGGTGGACGAGTCGCTGAAGGGGTCCAGGTTCGGCGTGCACTACAAGTGGATTGCGCTTTCGAACACCACCCTCGGCGCGCTCATGGCGTCGATAGACGGCTCCATCCTGATGATCTCGCTGCCAGCCATATTCAACGGCTTGGGCGTCGATCCGCTATCCGCCGGGGCCACAAACCTGCTCCTGTGGCTGCTGCTCGGCTACATAATAATGTCGTCGGTTACAGTGGTGACGATAGGCAGGCTCTCCGACATGTTCGGGCGCGTCAGGCTGTACAACATGGGCTTCGCTATATTCTCTTTCGCATCCATACTGATATACATCTCTTCGTACATAATCATCGGTGCTGCCGGGGTGCTTTCCCTGACCCTGCTCAGGCTGCTTCAGGGGCTTGGCAGCGGCTTCCTTTTCGCCAACGGCGCGGCCATACTGACCGATGCGTTCCCTGAGAACCAGCGCGGGATGGCCATGGGATTCAACGCAATAGCGGTTGTAGGAGGCAGCATAATCGGGCTGCTGGTAGGGGGAGTGCTTGCCGCGATAGACTGGCACCTGATATTCCTGATAAGCGTGCCCATAGGCGTGCTCGGCACCGTCTGGGCCTACGTCGGGCTTCACGAGCTGGCGTCGATAAGGAAGAACCAGAGGCTTGACGTTTTAGGCAACGTAATATTCGCCGTTTCCCTGACTATACTGCTCCTTTCGATGACATACGGCATAGAGCCTTACGGGACCAGCAGCACTGGCTGGTCCAATCCGCTGGTGGAGGCAGGCATCGCAACTGGTGTAATACTGCTATTGGCCTTCATAGCGCTCGAGAAGGCCGTCAAGGACCCGATGTTCCACCTAGAGCTGTTCAAGATAAAGGCCTTCGCGTACGGGAATCTCAGCCTGCTCCTGGCCGGCATGGCGCGCGGAGGCCTGCAGTTCATGCTCATAATATGGCTGCAGGGCATCTGGCTGCCGCTGCACGGCGTGAGCTTCGTAAACACCCCGTTCACTGCCGGGATAGACATGCTGCCTCTGGTGCTAGGCTTCCTGATATCAGGTCCTGTGTCAGGCTACCTTTCGGACAAGTACGGGTCCAGGAAATTCGCGACACTCGGCATGCTCATAAACTTCGCCGGCTTCATATCCCTCGCTTTGATGCCAGCGGACTTCAGCTACATCCCGTTCGCGATTACTATACTGTGCCTTGGCATAGGCCAGGGCATGTTCACGTCGCCCAACACCGCCAGGGTCATGAGTTCCGTGCCTCCAGAGTACCGTGGCATCTCGTCTGGCATGCGCGCCACGCTGCTGAACGTATCATTCATGTTCAGCCTGGCGGTTTTCTTCAGCCTTCTCGTGCTCGGCGCATCCACCGGGCTGCAGCCAGCGCTATACAACGGCGTCATAGCACAAAACATATCCCCCTCTACTGCGCTGCAGATATCGAGGCTGCCGGCGTCGAGCGCGCTGTTCGCCGCGCTGCTCGGATACAACCCGATAAAGTCTCTGGTCAACCAGAGCGTGCTCGATTCGCTCAGCCCGCATGATACTGCGGTACTGCTCAGCACCAGTTTCTTCCCGTCGCTCCTGCTCAAGCCTTTCCAGTCCGGGATGCAGATAGTCATGTACTCCGGCGCTCTCATGTCCATCCTGGCAGCGCTATTCTCGGCGGTTAACTTCACTCCGGTAAAAGAACCCGACCCTGAAGGGGACGGGTCCGCCATTAAAGATGAAGCAACGGCCCAGTCGAGTAAACACGCGGATTAAGTCGGCTTGGAAAACGATCTACACAACGCAAGTCATATTCGGAACCGTGCAACTGCATTTGCCGCTTGCTATAAATATTTTCACGATTCAAGGCTATGCAAGGTGTTAACTTGGCCCAACTGCCGGCAGTCCTGGAGGAGAGGATGAAGAAGCAGGGCTACCACTTCGTCGGAAAGCACTCTGCAGTGAAGATATGTGAGTACACAGCCAACGGCCTCAGGGGCGGCACGCTGTGCTACAAATACTCGTTCTACGGCATAAGGAGCTGGCAGTGCATGCAGGCGACGCCTGCCATAGGCTGCGACCTGGCGTGCAAGTTCTGCTGGCGCCTGATCCCGGAAGAGGTCGGGCTGAAGTGGAATGAGCTGAACGCGATAGAGAACTGGGACGACCCGGAGCAGATAATAGAGGGCATGATAAAGGAGCAGAGGCGCATAGTTAGCGGCTTCAAGGCAACTGCCGACTCAGAGCTGAGGCAGAGGCGCTGGGAAGAGGCTAACCGCCCCGCCCATGTAGCGCTTAGCCTTACCGGAGAACCGATGTTCTATCCTAAGATGAGTGCGCTTCTCGAGGGCTTCCACCGTAGGGGCATAAGCACGTTCCTGGTGCACAACGGCACGCTGCCGGAAGCGATATTGAAGCTGAACCCTCTGCCGACGCAGCTTTACATCTCGCTGCAGGCTCCGGACGAGGAGACCTACAACGAAGTAGTCAGGCCCAAGATAAAGGGCGATTCCTGGGGCAGGTTCAGGAGGTCCTTGGAGATACTGAAGACCCTTGATACGCGTACGGTACTCAGGATGACACTGGTCAAGGGGCTCAACATGAAGAATCCCGAAGGCTATGCGGCGCTGATAAAGACTGCGATGCCGAATTACGTCGAGGTGAAGGGGTTCTCGTTCATAGGGGGCGCGCGGAGCGATGTGCGCGGGCTGAGCATGTCCAGCATGCCGAACCACGATGAGATAAAGGCGTTCGCGAAGGAGCTCGCGGCCCTTACGGGCTACATAGAGACCGCGGAGCACATGCCCAGCAGGGTGGTGCTGCTGTGCAGGGACGAGGAATCGAAGAGGAACAGGATGATTGATTTCTCCAAGATAAAATAATCGCCTATCCAAGCCAAGTTATGCAGCTTCGCTCAATGGCTCCTCGTTACTTCAGAAAGCAATTCATAGCTTCTGAGGGCGTCTTTTCTATCCACTACAAACACAGTCTCGTCATAGCAGCTTATGGTCTCTACAATGTTGATACTCCTGCTCGCGAGCACCGATGTCAGAAATGCCAAAGCGCCTATCGTGTTTTCAAAATGGTTGCCAGAGTACATTATAAGCGCGGAACATGAATGCCTTATTTTTATTATACCTCGTTTTTCCTTCTTACTCAAACCCATAGCGATCTTAGTGTCTGTAAAATACGCATAGTAATCCTCAAGCCTTACCTCCGCGTTATTTTTCATGTTGATTTTGTTGCGCGATATGACCACGGCTACGCCATCCAGAAGCGTTATCCTGTTGTCTCTGAAAACGTCCCTCACGCGCGACTCCGTATCAGATTTCGATGCAAGAAGCAGTTTCGCATACCTGCGTACCCCTGCTTTTATGGCACCCAAGTCCTCAATGCCAAGATCTTCGCCTATTAATCTGGAGAGCGCGCTGTAATTAACCACTCCGCTCTCTAGCGCGATTATCGTATACGGCCTGCTATTCAAGTACGCCCTAACCATATCCGCTACTGTCATAACGTCACATTTGATACATTTATATCGTATTTTGTATCGTTTGTGCCGCATAATATAAATACATTAATTTTATATCTGTATAAGATGAATCAGCGTTAGCCCAAAACCAACAAAAATTGCATATACCTGCCAATGGCATCCGTGGATAAATAGCCATTACCAAAGGTTAGATTATGAGTACCAGAATAAACAAAATATAAATCTGTGAACACGTGCAAGATGTAAATGATCGTAAATCGAATGCCCAGTCATCCATGGAATACCTGATGACGTACGGGTGGGCCATCCTAGTGATAGCGGTAATACTTGCGCTCCTATTCGCATTGGGACTGATGAATGGTTCTGACATAGGCAGCACTTCGTCATGCATAGCCGCATCAGGGTTCTCGTGCACTAACC
>JAJZOR010000014.1 GCA_021811435.1 Microcaldota archaeon
GATAAGAACGGCTTTTTATGACGCCGCGGAAAGGCACGGACTTACAATAAAAGAGCTATCGTTCGGAGACGATTATGCGCATGTGCACATGGAAGTAAGTGTACCGCCCACCATGCCTGTGTCAAAGACAGCGCAATTGCTGAAAGGATATTCATCTTATTCCGTATTCAAAGAAATTCCGCATCACAGGCTGCGATATCCGCAAGGGCACTTTTGGGGCGAAGATTTCAGCAGTGGAAGCGTAGGCCCTCGCAATGAAGAAACGCTGCGAAATTATATATGTCGGCAGGATGTCTCAGGGCAAATAAAACTCGCTGCCTAAAACGCATACGATACCCCCGACTTTAGTCGGGGGAGGAGGTCATTAATTCAACAAAGCCTAGCGGACTATCTACTAGTTGTAACAATCGACCTAGTAGGGGGGGGTATAATCTGATCCATTAGATTACGTTCTTGGCGCGTCATGTTTCAAGTTTGCAGCCTCCTTCTTCGATGTAATGTAGTAAACGGATATAATCAAAATGACTAATATCGCTATTAAGAACACGTAGGGTGATGGCGGCCATGTAATGATGTGCATAGGCGCCGAGAGTACCAAAACCGTAGGAGTAAAATTTGAAGGGTACGTGTACTTAGACGATATGTATATACGCGTACCGTTGGGTGCAACTGCAACATCCACAGCCGAGCCAACATTATTAATCGAATATACAATCGAATTGTTTGACGTAGAGATTACTGAAACGCCTTTTTCATCCGCCACATATAAATATTTGCCATCCGGGCTAAGCGCGATTCCGAATAGCGGTGCTCCAAAATTGATTTTATCTGCCAAGCTGTTATTAGAAGTGGAAATCACATAAACAGCATTGGTGTCGCCACCTACTGCGTATAGATATTTGCCATCAGCCGTTATTGCAACGTCAGAGGCGCCACCAATTATATTTATATTGCTTATAACGGTGTTGTTTGATGTTGCTATTACTGAAATGCCGCTGCTATTCGAGCAACATGTAGTAGCATAGGCATATTTGCCATCTGGTGAGAAAGTGATTTTGTCAGGACCTCTACGACCTACATTCATGTCAGCTATAACAGTATAGTTAGGTAGTGATATCACAGTGAGCACACCAGAAGAAACATAAATATATTTATCGTTGGGGGTAACTGCAACCCAAAAAGGATTTCCATTAACACTTGTATCAGGTATCGTAATATTACCAATTATTGTGTTGTTAACTGTAGAAATTACCGAAATTGTATTGGAACCCGCATCCGCAACGTAAACGTAGCTTCCATTCAAAGAGACAGCAATGCCTTCCGGAAAAGTTTTTTCTTGTACTCCGACATTTATCGTTTTTACTGCAGTGTTGTTTGATGTAGATATTACAGAAAGCGTAGCAAGTCTGTCATCTGTGGCATACGCATACTTGCCATTTGGGTTTATCGCAACAGATGGGAAAACCAGCAGATTGCTCGTACCTATTGTTATATTCTTTATTATTGCAGGCGGTGCTGTCTGGCTCATGCTGCCGATTGCATAGTATGCTACTATTGCGAGTAGCAGGATTAAGAAAACCAAGGTATATTTTGCCCTTTTTTGCATTGGTCACACCCTACTATGTAGACCCCACGTTCACGCTCTGCGAGAAATTCGCAGTCCTCAGAGTTGTTATACACGGAGATTTAGCTCCACGCGTAGTGGGTGTTAGGGACCCACTTCCAAGATTATTCGTAAACACGTAACCCGCGCCTGAAACCGGCAATTGATCTGATATGACATTGCCGGATAGCTTCATCATTACATCGAATTGTTCGTACGGTGTGGCAATCAGCAGCGAATCGGTATAATCTAAATCCGGGCCGCCATTCGATCCTGACAGGCCGACATGCCCGTCCTTTAGCTCTGCTATTACTGTAGTATTGGCGGTAGCCTCTTGCGCGGCGATGTCCGTATAAAGGACAGTGTTTACCAATGCAGACATCGAGTCGTGGCACGGGTATTCAGTGGACACTTTAGTCGCGGCCATCCCTGCGCCGACCAGCGCAGATCCTTCCGACTCTGCCGATGCACTGACTACAATCGAAGCGATTTGGCTAACGTATATCGATAAATCTATGCCTTTGAGCGCATCCTGTGTGGATGTGGAGGTGTTGTTCGTCACTATCTCTTTGTAATTTTGATCGGCATTCAGAAAATTTTGGGTCGGTATCTTGTAACTGTTTAGTATATATGCGGATACATTAGAAGTAATACTACTGACTTGTGCATCTGTAAGCACCTCGTAGTAATTACTTGCCGGAGCGAACTGCAGCGTAAGTACGTCGTATGTAGGCGTGGTGTCATTCGGGCATATGGAAGGACTGTTTACGCACTGGCTTGCACTCACTATTATGCACGGGCCTTCGCGTCCTGCCGTAGGATTCACTGGATTGCTGCATGATGTAGTAGCGTTTGCATTTGTCTTGGTCGAATTGCCATTGGTGAAATTTATGGAAACCTGCGGCGGCGACTGCCCATTTACGGTTACCGTTCCGCTCTGCGGGCTTGCGGTGTAATTGGCAGCCAATACGGTATAATTGTACGTGCCGCTCTGCGCGTAGAACGACATGGACGCGCCATTAGATGGCTGCGTAGCACTGCCTAAGTTTATGCGCCACTGCGCCGTCGTCTTACATGGGTACGGTATAATAGATAGCCAGCACCAACCCGGGCTGGTATTCAGACCCGATTCAGTGAAAGTTACCTTGTAGCCGCTGCAGAACAAGCCGAACCAGTTGCCGCATATCGTAGGCGCAGGCGGCATGGTCGTGGCCGGGATTGTGGTATTTGTAATCGTGGTAGTGGCGGGTACTGGATTATAATACGGGCTGTAGTTGAGTACCAGCGTTTGCTGGTTATTGTCGATCACCATGGTCCCGTTCCCGACTTTTATGCACTGCGGATAAGGGCAGAGGAAGGAGGTGGTGTTGCCTGTGCTTTTGTTGTATTGATACAATCCGTAAGTGCCGTTAGCCACCCCGTAGGTGTAATTGTAGACGCCGTTCGGTAACGTATCTTGCAAAGCAAATCCGCGCGCGGTATAGCTTAGCGTGAAATTATCTGTGCCATAGCCAAATATCTGAGTCCATGGATGCGCTATCGGCGGCGAGGTTCCTATCTCCGAGGCATTGCGGTTCACCTTCTCTAACGCGAACCACAACTGGTAATTGTTGCCCTTAAACCCCTCCTCTATCACGTTCACGGAATTGTAGTAAGAAGTGAAATTCAGGTATATAGTTTCGTTTTTGCCGTCTACAGTGAATTCGCCCTGGCCGCCGACCGGTTGGCACGGCGGATAATGGTTCGGGTCGCAATTAAACTCGCTCGGCATGGGGGTATCGTTGTCAGAAGCCGCCCAACCTCCAGTGTTCGATTCTAAGACGTCCACGCCGTACCTATACGCATAGACCTGATTCGGCAAAGATAGATTATATGATACCCCTTTGGTGCAATTATCGTTATCAGGTCCATTGTTTATCAATCCCACTTCATCTACGCGCGCATTGTACGGATTATGATTAGGTGGTATCATATATGAATAATTGAGGGCCAATGTATCAAACCACCAGCGGCCGTAGCAGGCCAATCCCTTTTCTACAAAAGTGATTGTGCTGTTGCCCGTAGGCTTGCTGAACGTAGTCAGCGACTTGTTTTCAAGGGCGGTAGAATTCGGGTTTAAACCCGCTTTTGTGGCTAGTGCCTCTATCTCGTTAGGCTCCACGCCGCAGTACATCGTGTGCGCGAGGTACTGCTGGTCAGGCGGGAGGTAGAAGTCCAGCGGCACGGTCTCCGGTCCGCTTATGTCGAGTGTGCCGTTCCCTCCCACGTAATGGCCGTCCCCGTCCACCCACTCGTATCCGTACACTCCGCCGTGCATGTAAAGGGTCCATGACGTGGTGTCGTTGGCCAGCATCGCCGGCGTGGAGTTGCCGATCACGCACGACGTCAGGTTCGGAGGATAGCTCTCCATGTACCACCACTGGCTGCCGCACAATCCCTTCTCAATGAAAGTGATCGGGAATGCAGGAGTGCGATCGAATGCGGTGTAATTGCACGCCGGCGCGCCGTACGCGTATGATTCAGACATGATGAGTAGCAGCAGCGCAGCCAGCAGGTATCCCGAGAGACGCGTCATGCGGGGGCGGCGGTACGTTGCATTTCCACACCATCGTTCAGTTGCTTGGTAACAATGAATGCTGTCAGGTATTTAAGGGCTCCCAGCTTTTGCTTTGTTGGACCTCATATCAGGCTGAGCACATTGCCGACGAGCGTCTGGTAGGCCTCGCAAGAGGTCCATTGCGCTGGCTCGGTGCCCAGCTTCGTCATCTTCCTGACCTCCTCGGAGGCCTCGCTGTGCCACATCCTGGACAGGTCGTAGCCTATCTCCCTCAGATTTGCCAGCTTCTTGTCCCACATTATGGATGGGTACACATTCCCATAGCTGTCTATGAATGCAGAAGCCTCGAGGCTCCTACTCCTCATCGGCTGCTTCCCTGTCTTTGCATATACAACCAATCTTTTCATGTAAGCATTTTCTATTATAGGGATCATGCCGAGCTGGAAGTCCCTCTTCTTGAGTATGCCGGCCAGCTCGTCCACTACGACAGGGTCGTTCGGCTTTATGTCAAGGGTCTCGTTGCCGTAGTAATTCGAGGATAGCTGCGCAAGGTTTATGTGGAAGTCGTTGCGCTTCAGGTCGGGTATGTCCTTTCTCACGAGTTCGAAGGTCTTCTCGAACTGGCCCTGGTTGAACTTGCTCAGTGTGTACCCGAATACGAAGAAGAGGTTCTTGTGCGTCTTCTTCAGCTCCTTCAGGCGCCTGAACATATCTATCGCCTTGTCGTAGTTTCCAGGTATGCCGCGTATCTTGTCGTGCAGCTCCCTGTAGCCGTCAAGGCTCACGGTGACGGCGACCCTGGGTATGCCCAGCTTGAGGATGTTCTCCAGCTTCGCTATGACCTTGTCGTGGTTGACCAGGGAGTTTGTGGGCACTGTCAGTATGTAGAGGCTCTTGGAGTTCTCCTTGAATGCCCTCGCTATCTCGTCTATGTCGTCCCTCAGGAAGGGCTCGCCGCCGGTGAGCTCTACCCACTTGAAGCTGGTGTTCTTCCTTGCGAACTCCCTGACCTCGTCTATGGTGAGCTCGCCCTTAGGCCTCATCTGCCATATGTTGCACGTAACGCAGCGGCTCTGGCAAAGATATGTTATACAGTAGTTGAGCTTGTACGGCTTCCCAAGCGTAGTGAAATTCGATTTAAGCGCCGTAAGGCCGAGGCCCACCAGGTTCTTCGCAGTCATCGTATCATTCTATAGGTGTCGGCTACATTCCATGGCGTGATATGCTCATTCTGACAGTCCATGCTTATAGCAGTATTGTCCAAAACCAAATATTTATTATTTGCGATAGCGCTAATTACATCTCATGGATTGACATGCAGCGCAGGGCAGCCGTATTGGTACTTGCATTGGCATCGCTTTGCCTCAGCATGGCCAGGGCGGACACGATCACGTTGACTGGCACGTGCTCCCCGTCGGTAGTAAATGCGACCCACGACTACATCGAGTTCAACCTGTCCAATTCCGGCAACGGCACGGCAACCGACATACTGCTATTGCCGAAAATCTCCGGCGCGTCCTCGTACAACCAGAGCGTATCGGCCAACATACTGGCACCGGAAAGCACGCTGCAGTTCATGGTGTACGCGCACAACCTCTCCTACCCAGGAGATTACGCCGAGAATTTCCTCGTGGAATACGGCCAGGGCTCCAGCACCTTCATAGCCCTGTTCCCATGCCTGGTACCTGTGCTCGCAAGGACGCAGAGCGCCGTGCTCATTGAAGACGTGGCCAATTCAAGCAGGAGCGCATACAACGCCACCATAGTGAACCCATCATATCCTGTGAATGCCAGCGTGCAGGTAGTGGTGCCGGAGGAGCTGACGGCCCGACCATCGGCCTTCAACGTCGAACTGAACACGACAGTTCCAAGCAGGATAAGCTTCAACGTCACGCCGCTGGCAAGCGGCGTCGGCACGTTCACATCCGCAATCGAGGCATCGTACGTTTACAAGGGCATGCATTACGCCTCGCTGCAGACGTTCGGCGTAAGCATAGGCGCTGCCGCCTCTGGTGGTTCCGGTGACATCACACTGCTGGCCCTGGCAGCTATCATAATATGTATAATAGCTCTTATAGCATTCTCCATTGCGAGGGGACGGGCGCGACCTGCTGCGAAAACAGGTGATGGATGAGATGGCAGGCACTAAGCGAGGCGGGCAGATGCCTTTTGTCAGCGTGATAATACCTACATTCAACGAGGCCCACAACATAGCGGATGTAATCTTGGGGGTTAAGCACGTCCTGGAAGGGGCGTACGGCTATGAGATAATAGTGGTGGACAAGCGCTCCGGAGACAGCACCGCCGACATAGCCAGGAAACTGGGCGCCAGGGTGCTGTTCGACGATGTGGGGAAGGGATCGGCGCTGATACACGGTTTCGCCGCTGCGAAGGGCGACGTGGTGATATCAATGGATGCCGACCTGTCGCACAGGCCTAACGAGCTCAAGCTTCTTATAGCAGGGATCGAGGCGGGGTATGATGTGTGCATGGGCTCGAGATTCCTCACCGGAGGGGGCTCGGACGACATGCCGATGATAAGGAAGCTGGGAAATAAATTCTTCGTCTGCCTTGTCAACACGCTTTACGGGTCGCATTACACTGACATGTGCTATGGCTACAGGAGCTTCGGCAGGGGGGTGGCGCAGAAGCTGGGATTGAAGGAGAGGGGATTTGGCATCGAGACTGAGATAAGCATAAACGCGCAGAAGAAGCGCATGCACATACTCGAGGTGCCCAGCTTCGAAAAGAAGCGCGCGGCCGGAGAGGCGCACCTCCGCACGTTCAAGGACGGATGGGTAATACTCAAGACGATACTAGACGGCCTGTGACATCTCATTTCGTGCCGTTGACCAGGTAGAAGCCGAATGTCTGCGGCGGGCTGCTCTGGTTATCCACCGCAGTGGCTATCGGGACCAGCTTGAACTGCTGCTGCACCTGAGTGCAGTAATTGTTGGGGGTGTAGCACCAGTATCCCCAGTCTATGACCAGATGCTTGTATGTCGCGTTGTACGTCTGGAGCTGCGCTTTGTCGAATATCGTGTCCATCTGCGCCGAAGTTTTGTTGTTTATTATGAACAGCGTGGGGTCGTAAGACAATACCAGGCTGTCAGGCGGTATCAGGTAGCTGGAGTTGAACACGAAGTTCTCGTCGAACCTTGCGGTCTGCGCCTGCGAGATCTGCGAAGGCAGTATGCCGACCGCGGGCAATTCGGAATAGAACGCATATGAGACTGTGGCCAGCACTACGCCTGCTGCGCTGAACAGGAGCAGTTTCCTGAAACTGCGCTCGCCCTTCCCCTCCGCAGTGCCCTTGCCGCTTAGGTTGATACGCCCTATGCCGAGCAGCGCCGACGCGCCGAATCCGCTTAGCATGCTGACTTGCGCTATGAGCCCCAGCTGAAACCGCCAGTCGACACCGTAAAGGACGCTGCCGCCGTAGAACGCGGTATAGATGGCGAAAAACGAAGCGAACCAGAGCGCGATCGATAGGAAGACCCTGCGCCTCTCGCGCATGGCGAGCATAGCGGCTGCGCCGAGAATGGCGAAGAGAGTGAATATTGCGGGCTGAGCTATTGGATAGGCGGGATAGCTGATTATGGTGCCGTACTGGTTGAACCAGAAAAGCACGTTGCCGCATACATTTGCACCGAAGTTCTGCAGATCCATGGCACTGACCGCCGTTATTGTCTGGCTGGAATTGCAGGTATTCTGCACTATGGTGCCGCTGTATCCGTAGCTGCCGTGCAGCTCGGCCTGCACGAATATTATCTCTGGGGCTATGGCTATGATGAATACCAACAGGACCACGAGCACCTTGGTGTCTCCGAGCCCGCGCGCCATTCGTCCGGCGTTGCTCTTTACCGAGTCAGCCAGCCCTTTGCCGTCCATTACCAGGTACATGAGCGGTATCACTGCGACATAGGCGATTGCATCGACCTTCATGTATGTTGCGAGGGCCAGTGAGAACGCGGCTGCGGCCATAGTACCAAGATGCTTCTTACGCATGAAGACGAGCATGAAGAACACCGCTACAAGGGAATATGTCAGCGTAGGGAGGTCCGAGTTCGTAGGCATCGCCCACAGAAGCAGCACTGGCGCGAGCGCGATGAATATGGACGACATGAACGCCGCCTTCCTATCCCTGAACAAAAGCAGCGCTGCAAGGAAAGTCGAGGCTACGGCCACGGCGCCCAGCACCACGCCGATGCCGTACGCGACCGCCCTGTTCACCCCGAATATCATGAAACCTATTGCGAGGTTGAACGCCGCGCCTATCGGCTCGTGCAGTATGCCACCGTCATAGCAGAAAGTCGGCGTGCCGTAGTTGCACATCCACGCCTGGCCGGTGTGTATCAGGTCCTGCGCCATTGCGAGGTATATGTCATCATCGAAAAAAATCTGCTGCGTGGGGTGCACCACCAATAGCTCTATGCCGACGAAAATCATGACCACCATGGCCAGCATGAGCGCAGTTGACCTGCTGAACCCCGCCTCCTTGAGCGCGTCGGCTATGTGCTTCCTGGAGATCGCGGCTGCTGCCATCATGCCGAAAAATGATATCAGTATCCCTGCCGTGAACATGTATTCCTCAAGCGAGGGCGAAAGCGATAAGTCTACCATGCAAAGACCTCAGGCTCCTTTCCTGTTGGTGAGGAAGAAGCCGTTCATGAACATGTACTTTGTCTTTGTGAGCCTCATGGTGCTGAGCGCATCCTCCGGAGACATCACTATGGGCATGCCGTGCAGGTTGAAGCTGGTGTTCAGCATCACGCCATTGCCATTAATGCGCTTCAGGTTGCGCAGCACGTCCTGGTAGATGGCGTTCTCCTCGCCTACCATCTGCGGCCTTGCGGAACCGTCTATGTTCACCACAGATCTGGTCGCGCCCCTGAACTCCTTCTTGACCATGTAACCCATCGTCATGAACTTGTCCAGCCCCTTGCCGTCGTATTCGAGCATGCGGCTAACCTCTCCGTCCAGCATGGCAGGCGCGAACGGCTGGAACCATTCCCTCCTCTTGACGTAGGTGTTGAGTTTGTCCTTCACGCCCTCGGAGTCGCTCGGGGCGAGTATGCTCCTGTCCCCAAGCGCCCTGGGGCCGTATTCCATCCTTCCCTGGAACCACATTATGTAATTGCCATCGGCTATGAGCTCTGCGGCGTGCCTGGCCTGCTCGTGCACGGTCTCCTTCTCGTGCTTCAGCCACCCCTCCTTCTTGATGGCTGACTCGGTCCGCTCTTCGCCGTAGCCCTCGCCCAGGTACGCGCCGAACGCGTAGTGGCTCTTACCAGTAAGTGCGTATGCAGCGTAGAGCGCGCTGCCCAGCGCGATGCCGCCATCGCCCATGTGAGGGAACACGTACCAGTGCTTCACGGTGTCGAGGTTCCTTATGCGCATGTTCGCCTTTATGTTGGAGAACATGCCGCCGGCGAACGCGACGTCGCCTGTGCCAAACCTGTCCACTGCGTTGCTCACCAACTTCACCGCGACGCTCTCGAGCAACTGCTGCGCCATGTAGGAGAACTGCTCCCTTGGCATCTGCCACCCCATCCTCTGCAGAAGGTCGAACTGCCTGAGCGGCCCGTACTTTGCGGTGACCATCGTGCCCTCCACCTTGAAGAAGTCCTTGAACCTGTTCTCCTCGAAGCTGAACGGGTACGAGTAGTCGGCCATTGCCATCACCTTGCCCTCGTCCTCCAGCTCCCTCATGCCCACTAGGTTCGTGACCTGCTCGTAGAATATCCCGATCGAGTCCCTGGCCCTTATCTTCACGTGCCTTGACAGCTCGCCGTTCTCCAGAACGCTTATCGAGCCCGAGAGGCCGTCGCCCAGCCCGTCTATCGTGATTACAAGAGGATTCTTCTGGGGAGCGGTGAAAGCGGCGGTGGCTGCGTGGGCCATATGGTGCTCGACCACGTGCAGCTTGAAGCCCCTGAAGCCCATGTGCCTCAGCTGCCTTGATATGATGAGCCTGCTTATGGCAGTCGACATTGGGACTACGCCTATGCCCGTCATGCTGTACTTTATCTTGTGCCTTAGGTTCTCGAACCTAGGCTTCAGTATCTTCCTGCGCCTGAACTGGTAGTAGCTTTCCTTCATGCCTGGGAACACCCTCTCAAGCGTCTTGGTGAACTCGGTAGTCGTGAATGCCACGTGCTCCACGTCGATCGGCCTTATCCCCGCATAGGCCAGCGCGGCGGCTATGGAGTTGTACGGGAATTTCACCTCGAGTTTCCTTTTGGTGAAGCGCTCCTCGTTAGCGGCGTACACTATCCTGTCGTCCTCAAGCAGCGCAGCGCCTGCGTCATGCCCGTCCCACAAGCCAAGGATGTACATCCAAACATACCGGGTTATTTACGGATTTGCGCGGTCAAGGATTAAAATCCTGCGCACGCTGCGAATCCGATATCTGAACCTGCGAATCAACGAAAAGCTTATAAATAGGTGTATATAAATAAGTACTTATTTAAGAGCTTTACCTCTTAAACTCTAAAACGTGGTTTTAATGGGAGCAAACATAAAGGACAAAGTATCTGTTGGATTGACTGCTTTGATATCGCGCTTAAATATGATCCGCGTGCTGTGGTACATGTTTGTATTAGGTTCCCTGTTTTCATTAGTCGCGAGTGCTGGTGGATACCAATATTCAGCTGCATACAATGCCCTATGGGGCCTCTGCTCTGTATACAATACAGTGGTAGGCGTAATATTCATACTGGCTTTGGTGCTTATAGTGCTGGGAGGCGCCCTTTTCGCCGGCTCCAACATGCTTCCTGCCCAGACAAAGGGGCAGATACAGGGCTATGGCATGTCTATGGTGATAGGAGGCATTATAGGCATAGTGATATTCTTTATCGCACCTTTCATACTCGGAGTGCTTGGTGCAAGCAGCACTCAACTGACCACGTGCAATGGCTGGTCTGCCTATAACGTAGGAGGTCCGACAAGCCCGCCAGGGACATGAACGATAAGTTTTTGGGCCATGATTAGTAGATGGCCCATTGGATTTTATATTGGTTCAGCGTAGCCTTTGTTAGATAATGATTTACAGCTGCGCTGATTGCTTACTGCCGGACTTGCGTATGGCCCATATGCTGGGAGCCCTTAAATACGTTTAAGGTCACATCAATAACAAAGCAACAAGCATTGTTTCTGCAAACGTGTTCGGTAGAATTGAGATTACTTGTGTGAGATTGAATGGCAGAGAAGGCTGTTATTAGACAGTTGCAAAAGCCCATACTGGCGGTAGACGTAGACAGCACCATCGCAGATATTACTGCTCCGCTGCTTGACCTGATAAAGAAGGAATTCGGCAAGGACATCACTAGAGAAGACATGACCGAACATGACATGGAGAACGTATTGCACGAGCCGAAGGATAAACTGCACAAGCTGCTCGAGTTCGTATGGGCAGAACCTGACAAGATACCGCTCGTAGACCCGGACATACCAGGCGTGCTGGCCGCACTTCAGAGCAAGTACGAGATACACATACTCACTGCGACACTAGGCGATGAGGCCACTGTCAAGAAGTGGCTTGCGGATCACAACATACCGTATGACAAGTACGTGCACGTGAACCTGCCAACAGACAAGCAGAACTACAATGCCGACGTATTCATAGATGATGACTACGAAGTGGTCGCAGCAGTATCGGCAAAGGGCAAGCGCGCGCTTCTGGTAAAGCAGCCATGGAACGCCATCCTGGCAAAGATACACACACCGAGCAACGTCACCGTCATAGATAAGTGGGACGAAGCAGAAAAGCTGCTCCTGATGACCCTCCTGAGGCGCTGACGCTTTACGTGCTAGGCGTTATAGTTAACTACTGTTGTTACTGCAAAACAACAAACTGGACCCGGTGACACAGGAGCCGCATATCTTCTCGATAGATTAACAAATACTGGATATTGGTATCAAGCAGGTACAGTATACAATTGGTATAGATCTGCACTGACTACATTCGGAGGGGGACTTTCGCTTATAACGTGTTTCAACCAAATGCGTCACAACCAATTGACGCACCACATGTACATTTCAGGTTCTTAACTGATCATGTCCACCAATTGCAATCTTTACCGGTCCATTATGTCATCCTGGCCGTAACGGCAGAATTCAGACATGTAAATGCCCTTCCCGAGAACTTCAACGAGTTCCCTTTTGCAGACCTCTGATTTTTTATTTATTCGTAATGAATTCATATTGTTCAACGAGCTGCTGCTGTCGTCGTCGTAATGCAACAGCTCCGCTAATTATTGTGGATACCCATTCGTAACAAGTCGTAAAGTACTGCATGTCGCCTGATTCTAATACGCAAAAAAAAAGTAAGAAACTTTCGGATTAGTGGAAGTTTAGCATCGTTTCGGAACTACCGCTACGACTGTAACGATTTTTGAATTCTTACCACAAGTCGTAAGGTTTAAAAATCTTCCTAAATTTTCATGCGAAAGTATAAATATAATCATCGCGTTTCACTACTCTGCGAATCCGCATGCCGTTGGTGCGGCGCTCGGGCCAGACAAATCTATATAAATCATGGATTTAAAAATTGAAACGTGCAGGGATGGCGGAGCCTGGTCAAACGCGACGGACTCAAGATCCGTTGGCTTAGGCCTACGGGAGTTCAAAATTCATTTGAACAAATCTCTCTCCCTGCACCATTGCGGTTACAGGTGGATACAATGACGCAGAAAAAGGCTACTAAGGCGAAGAAGACAAAGTTGAAGGAGTCGAGGATATTCGAGATACCCACCTACGCACAGACCGAGGAGTTCACCAGCGCGGCGGCCTGTGCGATGATGGTACTGAAGTACGTCAACAAGAACTTCAAGATGCAGAAGGAGCAGGAGTTCGCGATATGGCAGGAGGCTGTCAACGGCAGCGTCTGGCACGGGTCCAGGTACGGGCTCGCGTACGCTTTGGCGAAGAGGGGCACTAACCCGATGATAGTCAGCAACGTCAAGGACGAGGGCTACGAGAAGAAGCTCGCGGTCTACGAGGGCATAAACCTTGAGACGCTCAACGCATCATTCACTGAGATAAAAGAGAAGATGAAGGGGCTGAGGGTGAAGGAGACGTACGCGCAGACAACGATAAACACCATAAAGAAGCATATCAACAAGGGTCTGATCCCTATAGTGCTAGTAAACGCGAAGGTAATAAACCCGTATCTGGAAGCTTCGCCCCACTGGGTCGTCATAAAGGGCTACGATAAGGACACGTTCTACATAAATGACCCGTATTCGGACAGCACCATAGCGATGGAGCCGGACGTGTTCAAGCAGGCCCTCGGATACGAGAACGAGTGCCATCTAGTTGCCGTTAGCTCGAGGAAAAGGTAATCATTTCTTTTTTTATTTTTTTGTTATACCCTTAGCCGCAGGCGCGCTCAGCGCGCCTTGTTTATTGCTTCTATGACTTCGTCTATGCTCGCATCAGTCTTTATGCCGTCCTTGTCGAACTGCGTCTTTGAAGCCGCGCTGCCGGACTTCTCTATGTTATCGATCACCTTGCTCATGCTGATCGACCCGATGCGAAGCCGCCTTGTCAGCACCGGCAGCGAGTAATAGAACGGTATGTCCAACTCGTCCCTTATTGTCTCTGCCAATTTTATCGTCTTGCGCTCTGCCCTCGCATCCTCCAGCGCTTTGACCACTTCGCCGGCTGTGCCATTGTCGCGCATGCTGCCAGCCCAGAGCTTTCCGGCTAGCTGTAGCCTACCGCCGCATGAGGTGCACAGGTAGGTTTTAGGCGCATTGGAGGCTTCGCAATATGCGGCCCTGCAGTTCTTGCAGTATCCCGCGTAGCCCATGGACGATATGCTGGACATTGTCGCGCCGTTCCCCCTGCTCAGCTCTATGAAGGCGCGCATGTAGTGCATATACGAAAGCGTAAGGTGCACGCGTATGCCCAAATTGAATTGCGCCGCCGTTCTGGCTATGTAGCCCACAAGTATGCGCATGCCGGCTTCATGGCACAGCTCGTTGTGGAGGGGCGCAGCGTCATAAAGCCTGACACATGCCTTGCTCTCGGAGCCGCAGAGCACCGCGGTGTCTGTGGCCGTGGCCATGAAATAGGTACCGCCGCTCCCGACTACCTTCATGAGGTCGTACACGTATGGCGTTATGCCACCGAACGGATCAAGGTCTATGAGGTTGAAATTGCCCTTTGTAGTGTTGGCGAACTCCTGTATGCTGGTGTTGAATGCGTTCCCTATAGGCATCGAATTGAGCTTCAGGTTCCTTAAAAGGTCGGCATACGCGCCCTCGTTTATCTCCAAGAACGCTACGTCCTCAATTCCCGCTTCCAATGAGTATCTTATGCCCCTGATCCCTGTAGCTGCGGTAGCGTCCAATCCGGTGAGCCTGCTCCTGCCGAGCGCTTTTACGAAGGCCACGCTTATGTCCCTTGAGGCCCTGGCTTCAGGGTTCAGGAATGCATTGCCGGTCTTGTACACCCTGGCCATGCCCTCGGTGTAGATTTCGCTAGCCATTTTGAAGACCGTGCCCGCCCTCAGAGCATCTTGATCACGGCATCGAGCAGGCCGTGGGCGTAGGATATGCATGAGAACGAGGTGTAAAGGTCGCCCCTGTCCAGATAGCTCTGCGCGTCGCTGGCGTACATCTTCGACAGCTCCACCACATCCTGCGCCTTCTTGCCAAATGGCCGTTTGGTCTCGACGGTCTTGACGCTCTCATGGAACATGGAGATATCCTTGCTTATGCGCTTCACAACCGCTTCGTCAGCTTTGATATCGGGCATGATGCCACCGTATACTATTTATAATTTGGTAGGCAAGCTTTAAAATAGCAGGATTTGGGATAGTGGTCAAATGGCTGATTTATGGAGCGATTATACCGATATGCTGATAACCCAATTTGATACCGGGGCCGGAAAAGGGCAGAAGATATCTGCCAGGGATTTCCTTAGCGATCCGCTGAGATACGCATCCCAAGACGGGATAGGCGGGCTGGTCGACAACATGCACGAAGACCTGAACGACTTCATAGACAACAACATCCAGGCCATAGGCGCCCTTAAGACGCAGTTCGAGGCCTCCCTGCAGAAATGCGACACGGCCACGGCGCAGATATCGCAGACCATAGCAAGCCGCGCCAAGACCGGCAAGGTCCCGGTAATAAGGCCCGTTTCAGTGGAGAGGAACACACCAGAGGAGGCCATAAGCATAATCGACTCTTCACCTGAAGTAAACGCCATGATAGACAAGTTCTTGGCAGGCTCTAACCTTATCGCCGACTTCACTAAGGACATAGACGGCAAGAAGGTAGGCAGTTGGCTGTTCAGCGGCGCAAAAAACTACCTGGTCAACGTGTACCTGCCGTACAACGAATACAAGTCTTTGAAGGATAGTAAGGCCGAGATAAACACCCTCTTTGATGTCGCGTCCAGGCTGCTTAAGAAATCCTGATTGAAAACAGTGCTCCAATGGATATAGGCATTACTGGCACTGCCGGCGTAGGCAAAAGCTTATTCGCTGGCATGCTCAAGAAATCAATCCCATCGTTCACTATAATCGAGCTCAACGATGTAGCCAACAAGTACGACTTGTTCTCCGGAACAGACAAGGAAGGGACGAAGATAGTCAAGATAGCCGCTTTGAACTCCAAGGTGAAGGGACTGCTTGAGGAAGCGGGGGGCGGAGGGGTAGCGCTGGTCGGACACTTACTCCCAGAGTTAAACCTGAAGCTGGATATGGTGTTCGTAGTAAGGGCAGACCTTGAAGAATTGATAAAGCGTCTTGAGGCACGCGGTTATAGGTTCGAGAAGATACGTGAGAACATAATAGCTGAAGCACTTGACTATTGCGGCGTTAACAGCGGTCACATCTCGAATGACTTGTTCGAGATAGAAGGAAAGGCGGGGATGGAGCGCGCAATAGATTCGATAATGGCGCGGATGGGCGGTTCTGAGGCTGCCGAACTGCCCAGAAATCCGATAGACAAGATGCCAGAACTGTTCTCGCTTATAAAAGGCGCCAACAAGTACAGGTTCTGACTAGAGGTTCCTTATCCTTGCAGATTCGAACGCCTCGTAGAGAAGCTTGGCATAGCTTTCAGGTATCTCGCTGTTGACGAAAAGGAAACTTGAGGCAGGCTTCAGGTGGGACGGGATGGTAACATTGTTATTGCGCTTAAGTCCGCTCAGAAGTTCGTGCGCATTGGAGTACCTCGGCTTGTCCAAAGACACCACCCTGTCATTCTCCAGAAAGAGCGCGAAGCTCGCCTTGTGTGCCCCTGAAAATGCGTTTACAGCGTCGCCCATGAAAACCGATGGCCCGCGCAACAGCACAGATCCTGTTTCCGATTTATTGATAAGGAACGCAACGATGCATGTCCCGTTTCCCGCGTTTTGGAACGACTGGAGAGGCGAAAAGCCGTTTTTCGCGAGCAGGTCGCCCAGCCTATTCCTGAATTTCACCAGCTGCTCCCATACGATGTCGTCTGCTATATCGTCCGATTTGAAAGCGAGGAGGTATATGTCAATGTTCATTGCCTTTTGAAGCGCTAGTATCCGGTCCCTCGACATCGTAGTGGAGTACTTAGGCCCAGAGAATGTTTTCATGTCTGCTTTCTTGAGCATGGACTTCGACAGCAGGGCCAACTTGGCTATGGAGCGCTGGGATACGCTTGCCGCTACGTTCCTATTTATGTCAGTCGGGTCTAGGAAGACAAAATCGCTTTTGAACTGCTTCTCCAAAGCGACGCCCTCTGCAGATTTCGGGTCTATGCAAAGCTTATTGCCGACGTTCACGATTAACGGCAAACGCATTTTTGAGAATGCGTTTATGACCCCTTCGAACGAACCATAGTTGAAAATCAGCAGTTCGCACAGATAACCTGAAAATCCGCGCACCTTCGCTTCAGCGCCGTACACTTCGTGGTTCTTCAGGAAGGCCTTGAGTATCCTTACATCATCCTTCTGCCTCCCGTTAAGGTTCTTGTTCACAAACTCGTTGTGCAGAGGTGTCCTGTCAACAGCGCTACCAATCTCCGTTGCGTCCTTTATCTTGAAAGCGGGCACTATATCTGCGCTGATTTTGTCATCGCCGAAGGAAACCTTCACATACGGATGTTCTGCATATTTTATGGCAAATGACTCGCCTCTCCTTTTGTTGACTATCTTTTTAGCGATTGCAAGGCCCTCGGCTTCCATGCGCCTCTCGTCCTGGCTCCTTGGAAATAACAGGAATATGTCTATGTCGTAACTTCCGCGCACCTGTGTGCCGCGCGCCACGGAACCTGCAGTAACTATCTCGACATTCCTTGGTGTAGCGGCCTTGAGCCTTGCTATTATTTCGTTGGCGCGGTAAGTGGCGAACCTGATTTCTTCATCGGTTGGCTTTATGCTCCTTAGGATACGAGCCTTAAGGCTTTCCAGCCCCATTCTTGGACCTTTGCCTCTGCCAACCGCCATCGAATCATTATAGAATGACTAAAAAACCTTAAATACTTTTAAATTAGACTGTTCTGCGTGGGCTCTTGGCTCAGTAGTAGAGCGTTCCGTTCGCAACGGAAAGGTCGCGGGTGCGATCCCCGCAGAGTCCACGAAATTTCTGAGCAGGGATTACGGCAGCAAACCAGCAAGCGGGTTTGGGTGCGATTGCGGTTTCAAAGCCGTATCCAATCAAGCCTCTGGGTGCGGTTCTAAGCAGGATTTCGCACTCATAAAGGGCGAATTGGAGAGGTACTTACCAACCTTGCCGAAGCACCATCTCGTGGAGATACGCAAGATGGTCATGCAGCAGTTCAGGAAACGCTTCCAGCGGAGCCGTATCCCGAAATACGGCAGCCTGAACAAAGGGTTTACTGAACAAGAACTGGTTAGGTTCTTCAAGGCCATAGATAACGAGAAATTCAGGTTACTCTTCCTTTACCAATCGCAGTTAGGTCTCAGGATAGGCGAAGCTGTAAGGATCAATATAAAGGACATCAAGTTCGAGAGCAGGGAGCTAGTGGTCAAGACAGAGAAAGCGATGACTCTGGATACCCTGCTGATCCCCGCTCCGCTGTTTCAAGCGACTTTGGCCTTCATTGAGGAGCATAGCGAGGCCATAGAGAAGGCCCAAGGCTGCGTCTTCTTCAAGGAAGAAGGCAAGAGCAGGCTTGAGGGGCCTCACGTGGCCGAGAACTACGTGCGCAACAGGTTCAGGCACTATGTTGAGATGGCCGGACTCTTGGAAGTCTACGACCAGAGCGACGAGTCTAGGCCAGACAGGGCAGTAAGGAACCTGCACAGGCTGACTACCCATAGTCTCAGGCACTACGCCATAACGCACTTCGCCGAGCAGACCAACGGCAACGTCTTCCTGACCAGCAAGTTCGCAAGGCATAGCAAGCCCGGAACGACAATGACCTACATAAGCACAGACCGCAAAGCCCTCTACCAGAACATAGAGGGAGCTTTCGGAGTAAGCCAAGCTGTAGCCCTCAAAGCGAGGCTTTCCGGCCGCAACTAAAGGCCTCCGGGCGACTAAAGACCCCATAGCCCAAAAGGTCTTTAGTAGGCTCTCGACGACAACCTAAAGACCCCTCCGTTTTCACGAGGGACTTCTAACCATCAATAATACAGCATACCTCTTAAGTTGAGGTCTTTAGTAAGCCTCCGCCGCCTCACGCCCTTCACCTGCTCTGTGCAGGTTCGGGCGTGCCGAACTTCGTTCGGACGGCGGCTCCGGCTACTACGACCCAACGGGCAAGGCTGCTTCTGGGCGGGGGCAGAAGCAGCCGCAGAGGTTCCTTGAAGGCTAGAATAGCCGCTGCTTGGTTGCAAGCTTAAAGCCGTGGTGGCGACCCCCTCGTGAGCTAATTTGCGAAGCTAATTAGCGATAGAGTTGGGGTTTTGAAGGAAATAGTCAAAGCTAGGTCGAAACGTAGACTTGCGTCATACCAAATTGTATGACAGAAGAATCTATAGATTATCTTCTGTTTTTTGCTAGCAACCACAAAATAAGTCCTATTACTCCGCCCACCCCGAAACCTACGGATGACCACCAGATACCAAGATGTAAAGTGTGATAACAGATGCTAAAACCCACCACTCCGAAAGCCAAAAAGATAAGTGCAATCCAATTATCTTCTGCCGTAGGTTGTGTCAATTTATCTTCCCTTTCTTTTCCCTTTTAGAGCCTTGAAAACCACATCTATAGCAGCATTTTGGAATGGCTCTATAACCTTAGCGGTTTCTATTTTCTTGCCTTGAGTTTTCCTCTTGACTACATACTTAACGGCCCTCTTTGCGGCGCCTTCCCAAGTTGTCATAACATCACTTATTTACTATTATGTGGATAGAATCTTATGCTTTTTCTTGCAGGTATGCCTTGGATATTTTTTAACAGTTGTTGGGCGTAGGATTTTGCCGCATCTATGACATACGGGTATCTTAAGCTCATCAAATGCAAAATAAAGCTGATTGAGCAGGTGGAAAATTAAGAATGATAGCAAGTATAGCGTCAAGCTCTTTGGCGTCAAGCCCGATAGTAGGCCGCCTACGACGCTAAGACTCACAATACCCGAAACGATTCTTGTTGCCGGGGAGTTTGCTCTGTCCGCTAACCAAGATAGACTGTCCATTAAATTTGCCTCCCACAAAATTGGCAGCGGGTATTAGAATTAGGGTTGTCATTGCCACAGTAATTGCATTTTTTCTTACCTAGTATGGCCGCTAGGAAAGCAAGCGCCAAAGCGCCTAAAACTATAATGGCAGCGGTGTCGTCTTTTCCCATAAATGGTTATGGCGAACCAACTCTTAAATATCTTGCATACGATTAATACTATTGGTAAGATGGGCAGCCTCAACGAGCAGCTATTCGCCGCCATTGAATCGGGCAAGGTCGAAGAGGTAGCTACGCTTCTAAAGAATGGAGCCAGCGTAAATGCTAAGGACTCGCAAGGCCGCCCCGCATTGATGGTGGCCGCTCAGAACGGATACACAGGCATAGTGAAACTGCTTCTGAGGAAGGGAGCCAAGGTTGATACTAAAGACGCCCAAGGCCGCACGGCTCTGATAAAGGCGGCTTCGCTCGGCAAGATTCACATCGTGAAGGCTCTGCTGGCCAAGAAAGCCAAAATCGATGTGAAGGACGGCAGCGGCTGGACGCCGCTCATGTGGGCTTCCGAGCTTGGCAAGTGGGACGTTGCCAAGCTGCTAATCAGCAAGGGAGCGGACATCAACGCCAAGGACAAGCAGGGCTGGACGCCGCTGGTGCACGCCTTCGCCGAGTTCCGCCTAGACGGCGCGAAGCTTCTGGTGTCCAAGGGCGCGAAGGCCAGCGTGGCTGACAAGTACACATACTCGCCGCTCAACCTGATGATGAAGCTAGGCGACAAGAAGACGGCGAGGCTCATAGACGCCAACTTAACAGAATAGTCCATAAACTTCTCAATTTATGTGGGTTACACAATGGCATTGATAGAGGGCTTGCTAAACCGGTACGAAGCCATAGGTTTCAAACTAGAGAACAATGCGGACAAGAGCGTGTCTATCACGCCTACTCTTGATTTGCCGCAGAAAGAAGCATTGCCTCAAGAAGGGCAGGAGTATCTAGTCAGGGATGAATTATTTTTGGATTGTAGCTTGAATATATTCGTTAGTGGAACTACCGGAGGATTTTCGATAGATTCTTCTGAACGTGGCCTAATCGTAAGGGCGCCCACGGCACCGCTAACCAATGCGGGGAAAATGAGCGGCACCACTAAGTTTATGAGACATAAAAAGTGGTTGGTTGGCATCGGATACGCGCTTGACAAAGATACTACCAAGCAAAATGAGGGTAATAGTGATAAGACGTTCAAGATTGGGAGAAGCGGAGATACGCTACATATTACACGTAATATAGAACACGGAATGCCAGATTACGCTTTGAGATACACTATATCCATAAATCCAGATTCCTCGCTGGTCATAAAAGAGCTGAAGGCGTCTAAAGCGAATAAGATTTTGAAGTGGCTATCTCATAATAAAACTGAAATTGCTAAAGCCATACTACGGCACGCCTAACCGAAAACATTCTTATTCCTGCTCAGCGATTCCATACCATGGCAGGGCAGCCGCTGGAACGGATAACAATCAAGGGCGCGGTGGACGAGCTTAGGGGCCGGAAGGGCGAGGAGGCTTGGCGCAAGACCATAAGCTGGCAGAAGACCAAGCGGAACTGGTTCTACGCCATCGGCTTCATGCTCAAGCTCATCCCTTTCATCATCTTCATCTTCGGGCCTGCCGTTGGCTACGTGATGAAAGCGTGGATTACATCCTACATAATCCTCTTCTTGTTCTGGGTGGTCATCTTCGTTGCTATCCTTATGCTTTACCTGCCGCTGGCTTATATCTCGTTCAGGCTCGCCATAAGGCGGCACGGCAGCGAGGACGAAGGCATAAGGCTAGGCATGTCATACGCGCACTACATCCAGCTGCGCCACGAGGTCGAGGAATCCGAGCCTATTCTGCGCGGCGCAGGGAGCGAGGCGATACTCGTCGGCGAGAACAAGGATTACATGGTCAATTACGCCGACGAGCCGAACCCGCACGTGGTCATAGTGGGCGGCTCAGGCTCAGGCAAGACAGTAACCACGAAAGCCTTCGCCACCAGGTCTGCGCTGAAATACGGGC
>JAJZOR010000002.1 GCA_021811435.1 Microcaldota archaeon
TTTGTAACGAAGACAAAATGTTGGAAGTTATACTTCGGGCCAATGTCTTTGGCAGGTGCCTCTTTATCTTTTGCATGCGCTATGCTATTCATGTTATCACGTTTCGGCAGTTTGCGGCGCAATTTTTTCCGTGCCGCGGCTGCCTTACGTCTTATTCTCAAATCCCGTTAAAAATAATGTCTCAGAAAATCGCGCATTGTGGGGTCAATTCCGTCCGCACACTAAAGTGTGCGGTATACCTTGACCCCACACCCCCTTCAATTACTTTTACGGTTGGCTATAAGCGCCCTTGCCGGGATTTGAACCCGGATCACAGGCTCCGGAAGCCCACGTTCTATCCAAGTTATACTACAAGGGCAAACAACAGACTATGGAGTGCACGATTTTATATAACGCTAGCCGCGCTTCAGGATCCCGGCTGGGGCGGTAGGGATAGGAGTTACCAATGGCTTCCCGTCAGGCCTGTAATCCCAGTCGATCATCGGGCCCGACCTTATGAATTTGCCACTCTTGGACCTCTTGCCGGCGAACATGAACGGGCTCGTGGCGTCTATGACGAATACCGTGCCGTTTATCTCGACCTCGACCCATGCGTGCCACGAAGCGACGTCGTCGCTCTTGGCTAGGCCGGTTACGAAGTGCGGCGTAACCTTACCGCCTTCCATGGTGAGTTCCTTCTCCAGTATCGTGTATAGCAGCAGGGCATGCTCGAAGCATATGCCCTTGCCCTTGTCTATGAAGTAGTCGAGCGGTATGTCAAGCTTGTCCTTCGGGTACTTTCCCGATATGTCCGCGTACTTTATGTTGTCGTACACGTACTTTGCTATGAGGATGACCCTCTCGAGTTCCTTCGCTGATGCGGCGTCCATCTGGGCCAGCAGGCTCTTGTCCATGCTCTTGGGCAGCTTGCTCCTCTTTGCGTACTTCTGCGCGTCCGCTGCAAACTTTGAGAAGACAGAATCCGCCAGCTGCGGTATGTGCACCTTATAGAAGATGTTCGACATCGTGCCGTCTATCGGCACGTTTATGAAGTGGCTCTTCGGGTCAACCGTGACGTTGGAAGCGTCCGGCACCTTCGCGTCCAGTATCCTCAGTCTCGGGGCGTCAGGCTCCAGGCGTATCATGCTGTCCCTCCCTACCTCGGAGTCGTCTATGTCCAGCACCTTTACACTTATCCTCGGGTTGCCGCCTTTCGACATCGACTTTGGATTCGCGCGGGGTGCCAGGAAGTCGTTGAATGCAGTAAAGTCCAGCGGGTTTTCAGGCGCATCCGGATAGGTCTCCAAGACCACGCCTGACTTTATGGTCGACCTTACTATGTAGAGTATGCCCCTGCCTATGTCCATCTTAACGTTGTCCTCTATCTTCGTCTTGGACAGCACTATCGGACCGAGTATGCCGTCCGACCTCAGCATGACGGATGACATTATTGTAGTATCGGCTATGTAGGAATTCGCGCCGCCTAGGGCCAGTATCGTAGTGTTCGGTCCTATCGTTGAGTTCTCTATCTTTACGTTCCCGTATACGACCGCTGTCGGGTCTACGTATGTTGAAACGGGGGCCATGTTCGGGCCATAAAGCGACTTGTTTTTTAGCTGCTCGTCCACGAAGCCGCCTTTGCTGCCGTCGGGGTTCACGTGCCTTACGAAGTTGAACTCGCGGCTGTAATTGTCTATCAGCAGCGCGACCTCGGCCCTGTTCTCGTTTTCCATGGACTTTGACCGCAGGTAAGCAAGCATGTCCTCCTGCCTTCCGAACAGCTTGCGGCCGTCATCCAGCTCCAGGTACGTCGGCTTGTTTTTCGGTACGGACTTAACTTCCACCATCGCAATACACCGTTATGAACGCAATTCAGTCTTCATCTTCGCCTGCCGGTTCGGCAAGCTCGCTTATGTCTATTGTGGCGTGGGCCTCCTCCTCCAGGGCGAATTCGCCCTTGAAAGGCGTAGATATTATGCTCCCCGCGCGGTCGTCCATGGTGCCGTGGCCCTTCTTCTCGTAGGCCTTTAGCTGCTCTATCGACTTGTCGAACTTCGCCAACAGGTCGGACCGCCCCTTCTGCTGCGCCAGCTGCCTGCCCCTGACCAGTATGCGCATGCCTATGACTATGGGTATACCTGTATCTGCCATGGCAAACAATATCTGTTTTGTCTGCGTGTATTTAAAGTTATCTATCAAAAGGCTTTGTAGTTTACTAAAGTTTTGCGTTTTTCACAGTCATAAATCTTATGCCGGCCAAATTTATTATAACATCGACATGAGACCTCCAGTCCTCAGATACTATTATCGCCTGATTGTCGGTATCTATGGATGGGAAATGCTCCATATATCGCTTTCTTCTGCCTATCATATTTTCGTAGTGCTGAGGTGCGTGATGAAGTCCGTATCCAGTTGGATCAATCGCAATGTTCGCAATCACGCCTTCGAACAGCCCATAGGTCTTCGCCAAAAAAAGTCCCAGACGTAGGTAGGTATGCGCATGAAGGATTTCTCAAGTGTCGTGAAGTGCGGTACCGGCCCTCTGGATCCAAAGCATTGCCAGAGTTCCTTCAGTAATTCGACAGTGTCCCTGTATTGTTTCCTTTCACGTTTCATCAACAATATAGCGGCTGCATGTTGGTGCTGCGTATATATCCTCTTTGGGAGTTTGTCAGGATACGGTCGCAGTACTCGTTTCACTTCTATGAAACGGATTTCAATAAACTTCTTATATCCAGAGCCGCCTTTCTCTATCATGTGAGCCGCCAAATAACTCACATGGCCGAAGTGTTAAAATCATTCGGTCTCTATACTGGATATGAGATTTCTATAGGGCCCCAATCTCCGGAAATATGGTGGCATTTTATATACTAAGCGCATACAGTATTATTGCACGAAGCGATATTGATGACAATTTGCATGATAGCGCAGGCGGTCGATGAAAAAGGCGAACCCGTCCTGCTCATAAGGGCCGACAAGCGTAATACGACGCTTGCGATGCAGGCGAGATACGGCAAGAAGCCCAGAATCATAGAGGTTTTTACCGATGATGTGGACAAAACATCCATATTATCGGACAGGGTAGGACTTGCTGGAGCCGGCAGTGCCGAAGCGGTGGATTACGTAAGGGACAGGATATTGACGCCTCTTGTTCCCGCGCTAGCGAAGGACGGCCTCACTCCGGAGTTGAAGGGCAAGATCACCAATGCCCTGATCGCCGCTGGTCACGTGATAGGGGCGGACAAGGAGGGCATGGCGCGCGTGGCCGACCTAGTCGTTGGGGTAAGGAAGGAGGATGGCAGCGTAGAGGCGCTTAGGGTAATGGTAATGACGAAGGGCCAGAACGCCGATAACGTTTACAAGGACAAGATAACCGTTAAGCTCTACAGGCTAAACAGGCCATTGGCAGTAGGCCTTGATTTCGACGAACCCAACATGGTACTTAGTAATGTATGCGAGAGCTGGATGGGCAGAGGCACCAAATCGCACGGCGTAGACGTGGTAGGCGCGATGATGGAGGACGTCATGGAATACGAGCTCAGGCACAACCGCTACAGGAAGTACATAGACGACGGAGCGGATTACCTTGTCGTGTCGAAGGACGGGATAAGGAAATTGAGCCAGGACGACAGGAAGGTATTCGAGGCCCTTAACGCCGCCATAAGCAGCGGCGATATGGCGCCGCGCGAGGCGGTAAGGTCGTACGAGCGCGCCGGTGCGCTTAACAGGCATGACATTCCGGTCCAGCTGAGGCGCGGCAGGGGCGCAGATGTGCAGAAGGAGGACATGCCAAAAAGTAAAACAGTATGAGCTTAGGCGTTAAATACCTTAGACCGACATCTACTCGTATGGAGGTTTCAGACCTGAAAGGCAGGCTGCCGAACGAGATAATCGAGTCGCTTGGGGGGCGCGGCATAAAGAAGCTGACGCCGCCGCAGGAGCTCTCCATAAAGGCGGGGCTCCTTGAATCGAAAAACATCGTGGTCGCGTCGCCGACAGCTAGCGGCAAGACGCTCGTGGCTGAAATCGCCTGCGCCAATTCCATAATATCCAGAGGCATGAAGGCGGTATACATAGCGCCTATGCGCGCGCTCGTGAAAGAGAAGTACGATGACTTCAAACGCGCCTACCCCTATATAAAGACTGCTATGTCTATAGGCGACCTTGACGCCAATGACATCTGGCTATCCAGCTACCAGATGATATTCGTATCCACGGAAAAGTTCGACAGCCTGATAAGGCACGGCGTCGACTGGTTCCCGTCGATAGGCTGCATAGTCTTCGATGAAGTGCACATGCTGGACGATACTTCCAGGGGCCCTACGCTGGAGCTGCTCATAACGAAGCTGACAATGATATCGAGTGCGCAGATGATAGCGCTCAGCGCAACGATAGGCAATGCCAAGGACATATCGAAATGGCTTAGGGCGGGTCTGGTGCACAGCGATTACAGGCCGGTAGCGCTGAAAAAGGGCATCGTCCACAACGGCCATGCCTATTACCAGTCGGATTCATACGGCGGCTTCGACGAGGTCGAGCTCAGCGGCGACAGCGAGCTGCCCGAGGTGAGGGTGGCGCAGGACACGCTGATCCAGTCCAAACAGGGGCTGGTCTTCTATTCGACAAAGAGGAACGCGGAGGCGGGCGCGGCCAGGCTGGCGCCCCACGTGGAAAAGATGCTTTCTGCCGTTGAGAAGGCCGAGTTGCAGAAGCTCGCCGACAAAGTGCTCAACGTACTTGAAAGGCCGACTGAGCAGTGCAAGAAGCTGTCGGGCCTTATAAGGAATGGCGTGGCATTCCATCATTCCGGGCTGCTGAACGCACAGCGCAACTACATAGAGGAGGCGTTCAAGGCCGATGCGCTTAAGATCATATGCTCGACGACCACATTGGGATACGGAGTAAACCTCCCGGCGCACACGGTGCTGGTCAGGGATATAAGCAGGTACGACGACGGCTCGAACGCGATGCTTGGCATAAACGAAGTGCTGCAGCTTTTCGGCAGGGCGGGAAGACCGAGCTACGACAAGGAGGGCAGGGCCCTCATCATAGCGAACTCGCAGGAGCGCATCCAGAGGCTGTACGAGAGCTACATAGACGCGGAACCGGAACCGGTGCAGTCCAAGCTGGGCATAGTGCCGGTGCTGAGAAGCCACATACTGGCTTTCATCGCAGAGGACTTCCTCAACGACAAGAAGGCCATAAACGATTTCATGGGCAGGAGCTTCTACAGCTTCCAGTACGGGAATTCGAGGCATGTAAGGGCGCTAATTGACGAGGTGATAGACGACCTCGAGAAGTGGGGTTTCATAGAGGGGTTCAGCAGCGGTCCGCTCAAGAAGCGCTATAAGGCCACGAGGGTGGGCAGGAGGGTCAGCGAGCTTTACATAGACCCGCTCTCGGCGAAATGGCTTATGGACTCGCTGCCCAAGGCGAACTACACGGTAGGCATACTTTACATGATATCGAATACCATAGAGATGCGGCCGTACGTGAAGGCCACAGTGGAGGCAGAGGACGCGTTCGCGGCATACATGCACTTCAACAAGGACAGAGCCATAGGCAGCGCGTATGAGACAGTGGACTATTACTACGACCCGGTCAAGGCGTTCAGCACCGCGCTGATGCTCCGAGAGTGGATGGACGAGGCGCAGGAGCCGATGATAATAAAGAAATACTCTACAACGCCCGGATTCCTATACAACAAACTCCTCAACGCAGACTGGATAATGTACGCCGCGATAGAGCTGGCCAAGATCATGCGGGTCTCCCAGCACGAGCTAATCAACTCCAGGGTGAGGCTGCGCTACGGCATCAAGGAGGAACTGCTGGACCTCGTGAGGCTGGAGCAGATAGGGAGGGTTAGGGCTCGCATGCTGTACATGAACGGCATAAAGAGCGTGGCGGACATTAGGGCCAGACCCCAGTCCATCGAGAGGATACTGGGCAAGGACATGGCGGCGAGAATCCTCGCTCAATTGTAGCATCTGCGTAAGCATACTGACAGAAACAAAACCAGGGAAAAAATAAAAGGACAAAGTATGCAGCCGGGGCGCCATCATGTTAATCATGGCCTGCGCCCATGCGGAGAGAGGACCCGATCATCATTGATTAGGTTGCGCTCACCGTTGTGGATGCCTGCGCGCCCTCCCCCCCTGCGACCACAAGCCTGTACCTGTCACCTGCAATTGGCATGAAACCTGCCAGGCCAGAGCCCAGGTTTATCTTGCCGCTGAACGTCAGCGTTGCGGACTGGCCCGCAGCTATCACCAGACCGTGCGTCACGTTCTGATCAAGCTCAAACTCGTTGCCCTCGCAAACCGCGGTGGACGAAAAGAGATGCTCGCCCATAAAGCCGCTGCCCGCAGTCGCGTTAGACGACATCGCAGTAGGCGGCAGGCAGCTCATGAAAGGCAATTCAAGCGATCCGTTGCTGTTCACCAGGAAGTTCACCATCCTGAAGCCCTGCACGAATGGGGCGAACGCATTCGCTGCCATGTGAAGCTCGGCCTCCGAACTCACGTTCGCGCCGAACGCGTGGATGGATATGTTCTCGGGTTCGGACGTATCGACAGTCATCCTGCCGCTCTCGTTGGCCATCATCCTACCGCTTGCGCTCTCACCCATTCCGCCGCTGGAGCCATTGATGCCGGCTCCGGCGTCGACACGGACATCGCCTGACGCTCCGACACCTACCGGGTCGTTAGAACCCGCTCCGTCGGATGCGCTGGAGTTCTCACCGATCGTTATGAAAGCAGGTATGTGGAACGACTCATTGCCGTATATGAGCACGTGCCTTAGCTCGACGCTTGCATTCGCGTTGTTTTTGACTGCTATGCTCAGCGTGGTGACATTGCCGGCGACATTCAGCGTAGCCGAAGTTATGGTTATGTTAGGCGCTGCGGCCTCCAGCCCGGCGCTCTCGCTGGCCGAAACGTCGGCCCTTGCGCCCACCTGGAGCCCCGCTGAACTAGAAGCCGGAGCCCCACCTGCGACTATCGCCCTGACTGAAGGTACCATTATGAACAGCGTGGCATTGTTCGTGAATACAGTTATCACTACAGGCGAAAGATCCACCAGCACGCTGCTGCTCGCATTTACCTGCTGGCTGCCCTTTATGTGGGCTATTATCTGCGAGCTAGGTACAGTTAACGGATACATAGTGCCGTTTATCACGATATTCGCCGAGGTTATGTTGAAGCGCACTTCGGATACTGATGATCCATTTGGCACTGAAGCGCTCGCTATCACGCTAGAAACGTTTATCACTGACATCAGGTTCAGCGAACCGCTGCCTGCAGCATTCACCCATCCGTTGCTAGCGCCTTTTGCGTATAGCGCCTGGACCGATGAATATCCTATGTTGAGCGCAGTAGTGCCGTTGGGCACCTGTGCCGGGTCAGTCATCAGTATAGGAAACTGCGCCATCGAGGCCTGCTGGCCGCTGCCGGATGTGCTGGTGCTCGCGCCGCCGGGCTGGCTGGCGCCTCCGGTATAAAGCAGGACAAAGGCCGCAGCTATTATTATCACTATGACGGCTATGCCGATAGCCATCGACTTGCTGTTTTGTTCATCTTTTGAAACTGCCATGGCAATCCCTCTATAGAGCATTAAGACTTCCCCACAACGTAGTTAACGCGTAAGAGTTTAATAAATTTACGTAGTAGTGTTACCATTCGGGTAATGTTTCTCTCGCGCAGGGTTTTGCATCCTGCCCGTAAAAACACCTTGGCGGAAGTTCGCGCGGCGACCTGAATGCAGCTCAAGTAGGCTTCGTCCCATAAATACCTGTCGCCGGTTTCCTGATCGAATGCCGAGGATATGATTACATGGGGGATCTGTCGGATATCATAAAATCGGAGGCTCTCTCGGCATCGCGCAGATCGTGAACTCTTACATATTTGAACTCTTACATATTAAGGATTGTGTTATATTATGTATCATGGGGCTGCTTTGATGAAGATAGCCATAGGGACGCTTAACAGGGCGAAGACCGCGGCGGTGCGCAGGGTAGCGCTGCGCATATGGAAAGACGCCGAATTCGTAAATGTCGGGGTGCTGTCGGGAGTCAAGCCGCAGCCCATGAGCGACGAGGAGGGCATACGGGGCGCCACCAACCGCGCCAAGAATGCAATGAATGCGGTGAAGGGAGCGGCCTACGGCATAGGGCTTGAGGGGGCGGTGCAGGAGAATGCTTACGGCATGTTCCTCGGGGGCTGGGTGGCGGTGATGGACAGAAGGGGCAATGTAGGGATAGGCTCAAGCGGGAGGGTCATGCTGCCAGGGCACATATCGAAAGGGCTTAAGAAAGGAGGCGAGCTAGGCCCGATTATGCAGGGCATCATGAAAGACGGCAACGACGAGATAAGGCATACCATCGGCACGGTAGGCGTTCTCACTGCAGGGCTAACCAGCAGGACAGAGGGATTTGAGGAAGCGATGAAACTGGCCCTGGCTCCATTCATATCCAAAGGGATATATAAGAAGCGGTGATGAACCTGAACAATCCGAAGATAAGGCGCTTAGAGTGGGATGACTTCGCTGAACTGGCAGAGCAGGAATTAGCGTATCACATGGAGCTAGAGCGAAATCCGCATTTCGGTATAGGGACTTACGGGAGTAAGCCAGAGCCCACCGGCTTGGTGGACTGGTTCACCAAGCTCTACACAGCGGCCCTGTGTGGCGATGCTTTTGTGTCAGTGGCAGAGGTTGGGGGGAAGATCGTAGGCATGTGCCACATAGAAGCAGGCCATTTCGCAGAGGGGCCTCACGTGGGGGAGCTTGGCATATCCGTAGTAAAGAAGCACCGGAACGCTGGTATAGGTGCGAGGTTGATCAAAGCGGCGCTGGAGGATAGCCGCGGGAGGTTTGAGATAATATCCTCAAGCGTGTTTTCCACAAACAAAAGTGCTATAGCACTCTATAAAAGATTCGGCTTCAAGGAGTACTCGGTTGCGCCTAAGTTCGTTAAGAGGGGCCATGTTTACATCAGCAGCGTGTCTATGTATCTGGACATTGGCAGGGGGATCCCGCGCATCAAGAAAGACAACGATTAGAACATCCCGAATTTGCCCGCTATTATCTCGTTGGTGAGGAACCTTATGTTTTCGAGCATCTCGTCAGCAATTGCGTAGACCTTGCCTTGTATCGGATCAATCCTCTCGTTCTTGTCCATTATGACCTTTATGCTCAGGTTCTTGGGATCCGCTATGCTCCTGCCTATCTGGGACACTACCGATACGTTGCACTCCTTTATCTGCGGGTAGAGCTTGACGACGTCATGCGCTATCTCCTCGGCCAGCACGTTATAGATCTTGCCGACGTGGTTTATCGGGTTCTTGCCCGCCGCCGCCTCCAGTGACATGTGCCTGAACGGGGTTATCAGCCCGTTTATCCTGTTTCCCCGGCCGACTTCGCCGTCATCCCCGGCCTCGCAGCTGAGACCGGACTTTGTCAGGTACACCTCCATCCTCTCATGCGAATCCCCTGTGTCTACGAGTACCTCGACCTCCCTCTTCGTGAATTTCTTGGAGAAATTCTTCACGTCTGCGGCCACCGTCTCCTTAAGGTGCGCATATTCTTCGATGCTGTTGATGTACTTGGCCACGAACGCTATGGCCAGTGTCAGCGTTATCTTGCCCCCCTCTTTTACCCCCATCACCTTTATGTCCTCACCGACTGCAGGTATCTTCGACTTGTAATCCCTGCTGTTCAGGTAGTGCTCCGTCTCGAGCGCGAGGCTCTCGGTTTCGCTGAATGGAGCGAATCCTATGCCAAACGATGTGTCGTTGGCGAGTGGGATTGCGCTGTTCCTGTTGAATATCTGCGTGAGGTCTGCAGAGCCGCTGAGTATCTTGGAATTGATTATGACTTCCCTGTCCAAATCCAGGAAGCGGGTGTGCTCCTTCAGGTAGTCCCTTGCGGCCTTGAGCGCTATCTCCTCCACAGGTATTTTGGCCCCCCCGAATTCGCTGGTGGCCCTTCCCGCTATTATTATCTCTATCGGCCTTGTTATGACCCCCCTGCCGAAAGATACGCTTGAGGATCCGCCCACTATGAGCCCCTTGTCCACATTGTGGTGCAGGACGCTGCCCGTCTCGTCCAGATAGCGCTTGCTGAGCTCCACGCTCGCCTTCTCGCAGATCCCGTCTATGAGCGAGTCAGGGTGGCCCACGCCCTTCCTCTCTACGTATTCTATCGCCTGCTCGTTCATAGGGATGTCATTAATCTGTTCAACGTATATGCTCCTGCTAGTCTTTGCCATCAAAACCCCGATCGATTTATAGACGATTTAATCCCAGCCTATATATTCATTGTTGAAAATAATATTCAAATAGGAATAATACGGGCAAGCATTAAATATTGTGAGCATGCAATTTAGAAGCATGTTTCCAAGCCTGGAGAACATCGGCAAGCGCAGGAAGGCGCTGGGCATAACTCAGCAGCAGATGGCAGCTAGGATAGGCATAAGCCAGTCGCTGGTCGCCAAGATAGAGCGCAATCTGGTCGTGCCGAACTACAAGATAGCGTGCGACATATTCGATTTCCTAGACAAGGCGGAGCGCTCGGGCGAGAGGCGCGCGGAGCAGATCATGCACCGAAACGTCATAGCGCTGAAGCCTAGGGACACGGTAGAGACGGCAGCCAACCTTGCCAAGAAGAGGCTGATATCGCAGTTCCCGGTCGTGAGCGGAAGCTCCATGGTCGGCAGCGTGACCACTGCCAGGCTGGTCGGGTTGAGGAATAGGACTGCCATAGCCGACATCATGGGCGAGCCTTTCCCGACGATAAGCCCGGACGCCCCGGTTTCCGTGATAAGCGCGCTGCTGCGGCGCTACTCTGCCGCCCTTGTATTGAGGAAGGGGAAAATAGCCGGTATAATAACCGCAGAGGACCTACTTTGACCTAGCTAGCGCCTTGATGCTCTTTATCTTTTCAAGGAGCGCCTTCTCCTCGTCGCTTATGAGGTTGGAGAACTCGCCCTTCAGCATCTTCTCGTCGCTGTCGCTCAGGCGCGTGTAGAGCACCTGGTTATCCCTTACCTGCCTGCCGAAAGCAGGTTCGTCCATGGAAATCGCTATGCTGTCGCCCTTCTTGGCCAGGTCAAGCGGGGCCTTGTCGTTCTGCATGCCCTTTATGCGGCCGACTATCGTGCCGCTCTCGCCCATCAGCAGGTAGCCGGGCTTGACCCTTCCCTGGAGGACGCTGATGCCGAATATGGCGGGATGCGATACCCTGAAGCACGTGTTCGGGACCACCTCAACCATCCCGGGGAACATTATGGAGCTTTCCATTCTCTTCTTGATGTCGTGCTGCCTCTGCTCGACGAACCTCTTGTAGTCGTCTATCAGCGTGTATATTATCTTGTTTTCCAGTATCGTGACGTTGCTGGCCTGCGACGCCTCGAGCGCGTCCTGGTCTACGCCGACGTTGAATGCGAGTATCGCAGCGCCGGCCGGATCGGAGGCGCTGGAAGTGAAAACGTCGATGACGTCGCGCTTGGTCACCTTGCCTATGGCCTTCTTGGATATCTTGAAGCCGTCGCTCTTGAGCAGCTTGGATATCGCCTCTATGCTGCCTATCGAGTCGGCCTTGAGCGCAACTCCCGCGCCGTCGCCCTTGAAGACGTCCTCCAGTTCCTGCTCTATCTGGCTGCCGTAATCCGGGTCGGTCGTCTGTATCACCAGCGAGCCGGGCATGGCGTCGTCCAGCCCGGTGCCGCTTATCTTAACGCCGCAGGCCGCGCTCGCCTCGTCTACGTAGAGGAAGTTGCTCGTAGCCTCCCTGATCTCGTGCAGGGGTTTCGGCTTGAGCAGGGCCTTTATCTTCGCTATGGCTATGCCGTTCTGCGTTGCGAATGCTATGTTGTCGTTGACGTGGAGTGCGCCGTCGTATAGTATGACGTCTATGGTGGTCCCGAGGCCGGTGACCTCGTGCTTCTCCAGTATGCTGCCGCGCCCCGGGCCGTGCACCTCTATGTTAAGCTCCATCTCGAGGAACTTCTGCGCCAGGCCGGTGACCACCATCAGCAGCTCAGCTATGCCCTCCCCAGTCTTGGCGCTAAGCGGCACTATTGCAAGCTCCTTCTGGAAATTGGTTATCCTGTCGAACCGGTCGCTGGAGAAGCCGAGCTCGCTAAGCCTTCCGGCTATCGCGTAGACCCTGTTGTCGAGTTCGCTCGAAACGTAGGGCGGCTGCTGCTTGAGCGCCTCCATCACGCTGCCTAGTTTGGTGTTGTGCCATCCGGTTATCAAGTCTATCTTGTTGGCCGCGATGACGAACGGGGTCTTGTACTCCTTTAGTATGTTTATGGCTTCGATCGTTTGCGGCTCGAAGCCCTGCGACACGTCGACCACCACTATGGCTATGTCGGCAACGCTGCCGCCCCTCCTCCTTAGGTTGGTGAACGCCTCGTGGCCGGGGGTGTCTATGAATAGCAATCCTGGTATAGTTATCTTCGCGGCTGAACCTTTCAGCGCAGGGCCGCATATCTTGTTTATTGCGTCTATAGGGACTTCGCTTGCCGCTATGTGCTGGGTTATCTGGCCTGCCTCCTTTGACGCTATCGCTGTGTTCCTTATCTTGTCTAGGAGCGTGGTCTTGCCATGGTCGACGTGACCCATCACCACAATTATAGGCTGCCTTATCATATGAGCACCGCATCTAGGGACCTTTATTGGATTTATTATGGATTAATTATTATGACGTTATACAGCACAAATCAGGGCGGCCAAGGCGGCGCCCATTCCACGTGCATTCGTTCTTATGCTCCGAAAATCGCCTCCTCGTCGGCACGCCCATAGTCCAGTATTTCTGAATCCTCGAACCACAGCCTTATCTCCTTCTCGGCTATCTCCCTGCTCTCCGATACATGGACGACATTCCTGACCGGCCTCTTGAAAGCGTCGGCCAGCTCGTAGCTGTCGCTCGTGAATCCCCCCCTTATTGTTGACGGATCCGCTTTCTTTGGCTCGGTAGGGCCGGCTATCTTGCGCGCGACCTCCGTGGTCGCGTACCCCTCAAGCACGAGCGCGACTATGGGAGATCTAGTCAGCTCCTTTATCAGCAGGCCCCTCACCCTCTTGCCTATTTCAAGCTCCGTCTCTGCGGTATCCGTGCCCTTCTCCTTCATCGACTTTTTAGCTTTGGAGCCCACGCTCACCAGCCAGCCCTCGTCGTAGACGTAATGCTTGCCGACCTTATCCTCGTCCGCCTTGATCAGCTTCATCGCAACAACCTTCAGGCCGGCATCCTCAAACTTGGATATGACCCTGCCTATAATAGCCCTTTCCACGCCGTCCGGTTTTATCAGGACAAGAGTCCTTTCCTTTTCAATTCCCATATGCATGCACACCCAGAGTATCAAAAGTTTTAATCATTAATTCTAACGCGCCGTCATTCCCTGTACTTCAGCTCGTCGCTCATCATCTCCGGGCTCCACATCGGCTCCCATACCAAGTCTACCTCGACCTTCCCGACGTCCTTTATCGCCTCTAGCCTTAGTTGCGCGTCGGCCAGTATGACGCTTGTTACCGGGCACATAGGGGACGTCATGGTCAGCGTAATCTTGATGTCGTTAGCACCGCTTACCTTTATGCCATATATGAGGCCCAAGTCCACTATGCTGGCGTTCAATTCCGGGTCCGTGCATCCGTTCAGCGCCTCTATTATGTCCCTGCTTTTAAGCATGAAAAACACCTATCTGCTTTATATCCTAATACGAATGTGCTTTCATATATTAAAACACTTGCTGGGCCACGGGTTAGCGCGCTACACTTGCTGTCCATACGCACAGCGACCTTTGGCATGGGCTGCCGACGCGCTTTGCCATCAGGCGCGATCCCACTTTGAGGACAAGGTATTTAAGGCTTCAATTTAAAGCGATGGTTATATAGGATGTGCATTTTATGAGGCTGCGCGTTAATACTGGCATAAGCATCTTGGACAAAATGCTCAACAATGGCATACCCGAGGGGGATCAGGTCGCGCTGGCGGGAAGTGCGGGTGTGGGCAAAACTCTGACCGCATTCGAGTTCCTATACAAGAACGCGAAGGCCGGGCACAGTTCGCTTTTCTTCTCGCTTGAGGAATCGCCTATACAGATAGTCGAGAACGCGAAAGCCGCGTTCACGGACTTCAATGACATAGACGATATAATAGCGAAGGGCGTGCTGACCGTGGAGGGCGCGGACATAAAGGACACCATACGGGCGGCTGGCAGCGGCGACCAATCGCAGATGAACTACGTATTCAGTTCTGTGGTCAACCAGATATCGAATTCCATAAAGGCGCATAATGCTACCAGGGTCGTCATAGACTCGCTGACCACATTCAAGCTGCTGCTGAAAGAGCCGCTCACCTACAGGCTGCTTTCGCTCAGCCTCTTAAGCGTGCTCAAGGAGTTGAAGGTTACTTCGCTGCTGACGCTTGAGGTGATGACCGGGAGCAGGGACCACCTCCAGTACCAGCCGGAATTCTTCATATACGATGGCATTATAGCGCTATACGCCACTGCCGAGGAGAGGAACAGGATACACAGCCTGGAGGTGCTCAAGATGCGAGGCACCAAGCACAGTTTCAGGACTGTGCCGTATGTCATAGCTGACAACGGGATAAATCCAATCATAGCCGTGGAAAACGTGCTTTGAGATTCATGGGGTTTTTGAATGGCTACCGAGCAGCGGTTTTTCATAGAGCGCGTAGTCACAGGAGTGAACGGGCTCGATGACCTCCTTTACGGCGGCATACCCGCTAGGAGCCAGGTGCTCATATCCGGAAATTCAGGGACAGGCAAGACGCTCCTGTCCTTCGAGATACTCTACAGGAACGCGGAGGTAGACATACCCAGCACTTTCATAACCTTTGAGGAGACCGTGGAGTCCGTGATCTCTAATGCAAAGAACGCATTTACCTACTTTGAGGACATAGACGAGCTCGTTACATCCAGGAAGCTGAACATAATGGCCGTGCCCATAGTGACCAGCCTGAAGAGCAGGGAGGCTTTCGAGACCGTGCTGGCTGACCTGAACAAGGAGATAGAGTCGAACAGCTCCAAGATCATAGTCATAGATTCGCTCTCCACCCTCAGGACGCTTTACGATGAGGACAGGGCCTTTACCAGGTCGGTAAACCTCATGATAGCGAACTTCAGGCAGCTAGGGGTCACGACGATAGTGACCATGGAGACGCCGACCATAGAAGTGGCCCAATCAAGCGGCCTTTATGGCACATTCATGTTCGACGGCATCATAGGACTCGCCACCACGAGCGCGGAGGGCAGCTTCCAGTACATGATAAGGATAGTGAAGATGAGGAGCACAAACCACCGCAACAATCCTGTGCCTTATGAGATAACGCAGAACGGCATAAACATATTCAAGTAAACTGCCGCTCGGCAAGCCCTGTGACATTCATCAGTTTAGGGTTATGCGGCACAGTTGCGCTGGAACCGGCAACTCCATCGGAATGCCATATGGGTCCGTTTATAGTGACTCTCCTATTGGAAATCTGGACAAAATCAGACTGGTTAGGTTTATGGCCTCTCCGCTCTAACAGGGGTTTTATTGCGATATTAAGGCTCGCATGCCTATCAGAGTTTACTACAGCTCCGCATTCCTTGCACCTGAACAGGGCATAGTTTCCACTGCCATGTCCCTTACCAACAGCACCGCAATGGTTGCAGAGCTTGGACGCATGCCATGCATCAACGACGTTCAGCGTAATATTCTTGTCAAAATACCTCTGCACGAGGTTCTTCCTGAAAGTAAAGAAGGGAATCCGCATGACTTCACGATCGAATCTCTTTCCTTTAGGACTGAATCGTTTGAGGTCTTCAACGGGAACGTCTGTATCGTGTCGCGGAGCCATTTCGGTGATGTCCCTCACGACTTCGCCTATTCGGTTCTTGACAAAGTTATATCCATTTCGTTTAGTCCTCTTAAGCGCCTTATTCACATAGGAGCTTCCGGCATCGGCATAACTTTGGAGGATATACTTCCTTTCAAAATCCCCTGAAGGATGTTGGATTTCCCGCTCACGGTGTTAAAGGAGGTGCGTCGTTTGCAATTTGAATATACCTTGCGATGGAGGTCCATAAACCTATGACAGAAGTCTCTCTCGTACCACAGTTTATTGAATTCGGCAATTGCTAGAGAAAGTACCTCCTGCAGTCCAGCATTCTTCTTAGAAGTCCCGTCGGTTTGCAACAATATGCTTCTCTGTATAAACCCAACCGCTTATTATTCGGACGGCAATGGTTATAACACGTACATTGCTCCTCCCATCTCAAGAAATTGGGTATCAACAATGGTGATTGTGGACAAATGCCCGCTGTTCTGCGCCGCCTTGGCTATTGGGCTTTGCCTACTATCGCAATCGTATCCTTCACCGCGCTTAGGGAGGGGCGTACGGAGAGCGCTCTGAGCATGCCAAGCATCGACTTTTCGTCTACAGTCCTCCCCGCTGCGAGCAGGGTGAAAGCTGCGGCTATGTATATCAAGTAATTCTTGCCCATTTGGTCTGTTATTAACCTGGCCAGCCCGTCATCCAGTGTCGCGCCTGCATTTAGCAGCAACTTCGCCATGGTCTCGCTGTCTACCAGTTCGCGGCCGGCGAACATCAACGCGATTGCTGCGAAGAAGTGCGGAAGGATTACGTCTGTGCTTTTGTCGTGCGTTGGTATGGCGCCGAGATACGACCTGAACGCGGCGTCCATCTTCATATGCACAGTTCCGGACAAGGACTCTGCGAGCTTTAGCATGGAAGCTTCTGCCCGATTTGAGCGTCCGGGCCGTTATCCTCACCCTGAGCGCGCCCTTCTACAGATTTGTATATCGCTATTGCTTCAGCGGTCACATTGAAGTTCGGTGCTACGCCTATCGCCATTTCCAGCCTTGCAACGCTTTCAGGTAGCGGGACGGCACCTGACGACTCTAGGAATGCAGAGAGCGCTATGGCAACGAAGTGAGAGCCGAAACGGAATGAGCTTATCAGATCAGCCATTTGCAGGGAGAATTTGAACCCGAGCGCCTCGACTACATTCCGGATCTCAGTCTTGTTGAAAGGCCGGCCGCAGAAGTCTAGCAGCAGCAACGAAACGAAGTGCGGCAGGACGCCGCTTTCTATGGCGTTCCTGAAATCCGGATTTGCGAACGCCTGCGTAAGGGTGACTTTGAGGCATTTTGATATGCTGCCGCTTATGGCGCTTATCAGTTTGTAGCCTTGCTCATATGCAGGGTCGCGCCCTGGAGGAATCGGAGCGACGGTGCCTGCAGCCGTGTCATCGTACATCTTCATCGTTTACACTTTATATAGCGATTAGCTTTCTGATGCACATTATTATTTATTTGCCTGTGTGAGGGGGGTTATTGCATTCCTTGCAATGGACGCCTTAGGGAAGACACATAAAACCCTAACAGGCAGGGCATGGCCGCCAAGAGGTGCATTAGATTCAAGATGCGCTGTGCTATCCATGGTATAGACCGGCTGCATCCCAGACATCGTTAACAGGTTGCTCGCGAGCGCATACGCTATCCGATTAGACCTAAAGTTGCCATACCTCTAAAAGATGGGCGTCAGAGCTTCTTTACGTTCTTTGCGCGAGGTCCGCGATCTCCAGCCTCAACCTCGTATTCGACAGCATCGCCCACTGCTAGCGTCGCACCACCTTCGATTGCTGAGGTGTGCACATACACATCCTTACCGTCGTCGCCGGTTATGAATCCAAAACCGCGGGCCGCATTGAACATTTTCACCTTTCCTTTCATCATATCACTTTTCAAACTTACTTTGTACAATGCATAAGTATAAGTTATGATAGGGCGTTCTTAGTGACCTTTTGTCAATCGGGATAGTTGGCGTGATTGCCCTATATGCTCCGTGGCATTTGCATATTTCAGCTTATCCTTGGTCAGTATGTAAAGGGGGTGGGTTCTCTGCTCTGCATATTGTAAGACTTTCAAGGGGTGCAATAGGTAAATTCTGCATGCTTCTTCGGATTCATGAAGGCTTCATATACCCCGTTGAGCTTTGCATTTATGAATGCGCTTTGTCTTATAGTGGTTGTTTCAAGTTTCATTTCAATATACCAGTTATGTTACGACAGAGATTTGGCTTAACTCTGTGCACACCTGTATAGTGCATGGTTATAATGGGCCCGAGGAGAATCGAACTCCTTGTCTTCACTAGAATTTGACAAAATTCGACGAGTATTTTTACTGGCCATAGCAACCCCGATTAAGCGTTTGCTTGCAAACGAACCCCGATTATTCACAGTTATTTTGCAACCCCGAATTTAAATAAGCACCGGATGCGGTTTTCGCGAATTCGAACCCGCCTTTAGTAGTTTAGGATTTGAAGATCAGCTTAATGTGAGTCTTTCCTGGCCTAGCTTTGCAGTCTCAATAACATTCGCTTCAATTGCATGTTTTATTTTGTTTCTGGTCTTATCAAAGCTCGGTTTTGATTTCTTGTTTGATTCTTAATCCTCTCTTCTTGCTCTCCTTCCAAATTTTACGTTGGCTGCTACATATCATGCAGCCTCCTTTGCTACTCTTTTTACCTCTACCCAAATAATCACGTGCCATCGTAAGTCTTCAATCCTATATTTGTGCATTTAACAGATATATCTTTATCAAATGTAAACAATGGGGCACCTTCTGAGATACTTATTGCAACATACACTGCGTCATAAAAAGGGATTTTCTGCTCTTTTGCTATCTTTATAGATTCTTTAATTACAGAATTGGTACTTACCACAATCAAATTATCCCAAATTGACCTAAAACTATCTACGGCGATATCGAATTGTCTATGGTTTATATCCTTAAGCAATATAAGATGCTTCCATAGCACGTTTATCGTTTCTGGCAGCAATATATCCGGTGCAATTATTGGCTCACCCATCTCTGTTGCTTTATAAAATAATCGCGCAGCAATATCCGAATATTCCTCATGTATTACTAGTTTAATTGCGGCGCTAGCATCTATAGTAATCATATGCCATACCTATCTTCCTTTATAAGTAAAGTACTGTCCCCCCTGACTTTTATCTTGTCTGAATTCTTTTTTATTTTTAGGAGCATTTTATGCAATTTCATTGATTTAGCCCTGCCAATAATATACTCGCGAATATCTTCACTCCAGTTAGTGTTGGCTTCTTTCATCAATTCCCTAATCTCTTTCGAGACTCTTATCGTAATTACTTCGGACATATTACCACAAATATATTATGAAAAATAAAATATTTAAATGTATTACTTATTGTATACATATTGTATACAAACTTCGAACACTCTATAATTTACCTCTGAAGGCGTGCTCTGACCGGGATTTGAACCCGAGTTCCGGCCTTGAGAGGGCCGTGTCCTTGACCGTTTCTAGCGTCGTTTCCTAGCTTCATTTTAACACCGAATTTTTAGGCAAAAATTCGCACCTCCTAGCGGATTTGAACCCATCATAAAAGGAGTTTAAGGTATTTAAGCCATCACGGTTCAGATTGCATACAAATTCGAACCCGGCTGAGAAGCCTTTGACTGCGAAGCAGAAGGGCTTTGATACGGTGAGAATTTGAAATATTGGCCACATCCCTCATTTTCTTTCTTAGTGTTAGTAGTTGTAAGCACGCCGGGTTCACTTTTGTTTCTAATCGAACCTAGTTGAAAAAGCCAACAACTGCGAAGCAGAACGGCTTTGAAATAAGGTGAGATGATAAAAAGTTGAACTCATGCAGGGAAGTATTATAACAAGCCCGTCAGGACGTACATGATTCTAACGATTTAAATTTGTTATAAATCTTCGTGTTGTTTCGCTAATAATATTTTTTCATGATCGCTAAGTTCGCTTGGGTACTTTGCCTTATCAATAATTGTTTTGAGTAAATATTCCTCTCCTGCCGTTACTGACACCAACAATTTATTCACCAGCCCTTCTTTCCCGACCTCATTTGAATAATAGACTTTTAATTCAGTTTCTAGCGGCCATATCCGTCTTTTTAAAGGCGGAAGTGGCTTGTTCCACGAATCCATAAATCTATGCAACGTTTTATAATTTGGCTCCTCCCTCTCCTTCGCCCTCGCTTTTTCGTACTGGTACATTTCTTCATCTAAGGTCTCCCTATGCTGCTCATATAAAAAATCGAACCTACTAATCCGTTTAGATAAAACAAAATTATCAAGGCTATAGAAAACTAATTCATTTGTTGAGTGTTTATCACTGAATGGATTTTTATCAAAATATGATTTAAGTATATTTTTTTGTCTCGTCCACGATCTCCACATGCTGCTACTCATAGAGTAACTATCACCATTTTTAACTAGGATTTCTTGCTTTGCCAAACTGTCTAATCCTAATTTTATAAGTTGTTTATTAAATATATCAAACGCCTCTTTTTCGTTAAGCATATACTCATTACTTAAATCAAGTAATTTATCGTACATTAATTTAGGGCTTTCATTCCAATTTGGCACGTACTTTAGAATTATGACCCTTCGCTTTCTGTCATCGCTAAAAGTATAGTTTTCCCAACTGTTATGGTTAAAAAGCTTGATATTTAGAAAGACATTATTGAAAGTTCTTTCAATTAATTTATCCCTTATATAGTCTATAGAAAATGCTCCATGTAAATCACCTAGGGTTCCAACAATCATGCTTTCTTCAGAATTAAGTTGAAGTTCCCTTTTTTCTTTAGACTTTAGGTGCGCTTCCCCTTTGTCATTTCCAAGGATTACCTGCTGAATTATTACTGGGTCTCGCGAATTTTTGAGATTTAGCAAATTTGTATTACTTTTATCTTTCACCTGCGTCCCGAAGTTTAAATTTAATATAACGGTAATAACTTTTCTTGTGGTGGGTTGAGTTAAAGTAAGCGCATAAAGAAGCACACCAATTCCATCACTATACGTGCGATTTTGAGCAATATTGGCAAAAATTATATATGAACCAAGCACGATGAAGATTGCAACAATCAGAACTTGTCCGCCCTTAGATAACTCCACTTCCTCCCCCTTAATATATTTTATATGCCACTTGAAAATTTATAAGTGTTATTACTTAAATCCAAATTCACCATTTAAGTAGTGTGAATGATTTTGCCATTAGGCTACCAATACCATGCTTTCAAGTCCCTTCTCAAGCCTTTCGTAAGCCTCATTGATCTCCTTCATCCTAGCTTCTGCATCCCTGCTCTTGTTTATATCAGGGTGGTATCTTAGCGCCATCCTCCGGTAAGCTTGCTTGACCTCCTGTAAGGTAGCCGTTTCCGGCACCTCTAACACTTCATAGCACCAAGACCGGCTGCTCTTGGCCCAGCCTCCAGTCTTGGCGTATTCCTTCTTTTCTTGTCTCTTCCTCCTCTCTTCCCGTTGCGTTTCCTCCTCCCACATCCTTCTGGCCTTCTCGTTGGTGTGGTGCTCCCACCAAGCCTCGAAGCTTCCCAGTCCCATAAACATGGCCAGTAAAGCCAAGATGTAAGGTATCTTTAAGACCTGATCCAGCGTCTTCGGGTCTAGGTATTGGGCAAGCACTAGCAGCGTGAACATGGTGAAATTGAAGATGTAACTCCTAAACAGCGAGTAAATGAACAGCACCACGTTAAATATTATGGCTAGGAACACGAACACCGAACCCTGGTTTTCCTGCGTCCCTAACTTACGCTTGAATTTCGGAATCGAACCCGGAATCTCAGGCGGCAAAAAGAAATGGGCCCGAGGAGAATCGAACTCCTTGTCTTCACGTTGTCAACGTGACGTCTTACCAATCGACTACGAGCCCCCTATGAGTACTTTCAAGCCATCCTTTGCTACTTCAGAATTATTAAATATTTCTTTAGCCTCGCTGGTGAGCTTCCTGTCATTTTTGTACCGCGCGCTTATGTGGAACAGTATGAGCCTGGTGACCTTGGCCCTTTTGGCTATCTTCGCCGCGTCCGCTGCGGTAGAGTGCATGCGCTCAGCTGCCAACTGCCCCAACTCTGCAGAGTACGTGGATTCATGTATCAGCAGGTCTGCGCCGGCCGCCTTCTTCGCAGTTGCAGCCATAGGGCGCGTGTCTGCTACGTAAACGAGCTTCGCGCCCTTCTCCTTGGTCGTTACATCAGAAAGCCTTATGAGCTTCCCGCCGACCCGCATGCGCCTCTTGACCAATAGTTCGCTGAACATCTTGCCCCTCAGGCCCAGCGAAACTGCTTTCTCCTTGATGAAGTGCGTCCTATCGTCTTCCGCGAATATGTATCCGTACGATGTTATGGAGTGGCTCAGCCTGAATGCCTCGACACTGAAGCGGTCCCCATTGTACACTGCGCCTTCCGCCACTGCGTTTATTCTTATTTCATAGCCCATGAAGGCCCTGTCAAAGCCTATGAGCGCCCTTATGGCGCCCTCATAGCCCTTAGGCACGAATATGTCCAGCGGCCTTGTCCTCCTGTTCAGCGCCATTGTTCTCAGTAGCCCTGCTATCCCTATTACGTGGTCGCCGTGGACGTGCGATATGAATATGGCATTCAGATCCGAAGGGTTCACATCGTAGAGCAGCATCTGCCTCTGCGTGCCCTCGCCGCAGTCGAAAAGATAGAGGCCGCCATCGTATTCCAGCGCAACGCTTGGCAGGCCCCGCTTCTTGGTGGGCGCGGAGCCGGAAGTCCCTAGGAAGGTAAGCTTAATCATGCAACCATCAGATCTCTATAACTACGCTCTTCTCTTTCAAGTCGACGCCCAGTATCCTCACTTCAGGGAACTGCCTCTGCATTTCCTCGGCGGTGATGTGGTTGTCCCGCCTTGCAGCGCTTATTATTTCGTTTATCATCGTGAGATTATTAAATATGCTTTCACCTGAAGCCCTCGCTTCCTCTGCCTCGGCGCCTATCTGACCGATGAGCGCTTCTTGCTTGGTTATGCTCGCTCTTAGCTGCTCCGCGGCTTCGCTTTTCTTTGATGCGGCTTCCACCTTGTTCTCGTTGTAGAAGAAGTCCAGCACCTCGGATACGCTTCCGAACCCCTTTTTTTCAAGCCCCTCGTACTTCTTCAGCTCGCATATGGCGTAGTCGACTGCCTTGCCGGACTCGACGAATGCGGTCGGCGACGGTTTCTGCACGAAGGCCAGGATCCTTGACAGGCCGCCCCCTATGCCTTCCATGTCCGCTTCGCTCAGCTCGCCTACGCTGGACTTTATGCTCAAACCAGCGGAATTGAATGCTTCCTCTATGTAAATGCCTCCCAGGTTTATGGTTTTGGCCAGCGCAGAGACGGCGTTCTGCCCCTTGTCCGATGCTGCAAGCAATCCACCAAGCACGTCCTTGATCGATTTGCTTTCCGTCAGGTAGCCTATCGTGATCTGGCTGCTTTTGGGCGCCTCGTATACGGCCCCCACCCTTATGCTGCGATCCCTGTAATCATGGGTCCTGTATGCGAGGAGTATCTTCATGGCAGGATCCGCCAGTATGAAATTTCCCTTACCGAACATCTCGAATATCAGGTGCACTTCCCTTTCGCCTCCGCCGGCATCTATGTCTATTATCCTGTCAAAATTAAGCTGTACTACGCTGTTTACCGCAAGCCCTTCAGTCCTCGCCCTGACCGCCATGGAGAAATTCGTGGGCTCCTCGGGCGTCTCTGCGTATATGCTCTTGTTGAAGGTATGGGACAGGATGCAGTTCAGGTTTATTTTCTCTCCCGACCTGCCCAGCCTGAGCCGGAACTGGCCGTCCCGCAATTCGTAGAACTTGTCTATGTGCGTGCCCACTATGCAGTTGAGCTCGTTTACAAGCGCGGTTATCTCGAGCGTCGATATTTCGCGCATGCCATCATTGCTTGCGCAGCTTCCTGAGCCCCGCCTCCTTGGCCACGCGGGCGAACAGCCTGGCTTTCTTGTTGGCGCTTTGCGCATTCTGGAATGCCGTGCCTATCTGGACTATGTCGGCGCCGCTCGAGTAGGCGCCGGCCAGCTCCTTTTCGGAGACCACTCCGCCTGCCACTATGTAAGGCACGGATATGGCGCTCTTCACGGCCCTTATCATCTCGTTGGGTATCGGACCGGCGTGCTGCGCCCTAGGGTTGGAGCCCGCATCCGTCAATATTATCCTGTTGCCCAGATACTCCCCGGCGAGCGCGAGAGCGGCAGCTATTTTCGGCTTCTCCCTAGGCACGAAATTCACGTCGCCGACCCAGCCCACGGTGCCGCCAGGATACACGACTATGTAACCCACAGGCAGCGGCTCTATGCTCATGCTCCTTATGATTGGGGCGGAGAGCATCTGGGCCTGGGTTATCCAGTAAGGGTTCCTTGCGTTCAGGAGCGACATGAAGTATATGGCGTCTGCGTGCCTGGTTATCGTGGCTATGTTGCCGGGGAACACGATGAGCGGAACGTCTATGACCTCCTTTATCTCCTTGGCGGTGTCCTCGAGCAGCTCGCCCTGCGCGCCCGTGCTCCCGCCAAGCAGCACGGCGTCTGCGCCGCCGTCGCAAACCGCCTTCGCCGTCCTCACTGCATCGGCGTTGCTCTGGTAATCGACAGGGTCTATGACTGAGAAAAACATCGCGCCCTTCGTGCCCAACAATTCATTTATGTACAGTTCGGTCTTGCCCATCTTCATGCGATCATTCCCGCAGTATTAACTCGATAATTCAGTTTACGCTTTTGTTTGCACCTATAAATTCCTTTAGCATGGCCTCGCCCTCAACGTCTATCCTCCTGCTGGCCGCGAAGCCGACCTCCCTGCTTATCAGCGAGGCGTCCACCACCCTGTCGCTCGCCAGGAAATCCAGCTCGTCGCTGTTCACGCCGGTGATGGGGCCCATGGCCCTGGCAATCTTCGGATTGACGGCCTTTTCCGGCGGCTCCACGCCGAGGCGGCTTGCGGCAAGCTCGAACAACTCGCGCTCGGTGTGCGCCTGCCCGTCGGTCATGTTGTACACCCTGTTCCTTGCGGCGGCGCTCTCCGCCGCGGCTATCTCGGCGCCGGCGGCGTCGTCGACGTGGACCAGGGTGAGGTGGTTTGTGGGCTTCCCGACGTAGCGCATCCTGCCCTCCTTTATCATCCTGAACACCTTGAAGAAGGAGCTTTCGTAGCCGGGGCCGTATATCGTGCCGAGCCTGAGTATCGTGTAACAAAGCCTGCTGTATCTGACGGAATAAGACTTCACGACCCCTTCGGCCATCAGCTTGCTCTTTGAGTAATCGCTCCTGGGATCGGTCTTCGAACCCTCGGTTATCACCTCGCCGGGCCGTTTGTAGCCGTATACCGTGACGCTGCTCGTGTATACCAGCCTCGCCTCCCTTCCTGACGCTGCGCTCGACTCGGCCAGCGCGCGCATGAGATTCTCCGTGCCGTGCACGTTTATGTCCATGAACTGGTCGCGCGTGAACCTGTGATTGAAGGTCGCCCCGGCGGCATGGAAAACTAGTGCAGCGCCGTCGCACGCCTCTCGGAGCGCACGCTCGTCGCCGCTGCCCGGCAGCGTGAGGTCTGCCCTGTATTGCATTACCGCCTTCGGCAGCGCGCTTGCGATGTCAGGGCCTTGGTGTCGTGGGTTCACTATGGCGCGCACGCCATAGCCGCGCTGGGCCAGTTTGCGGCACAGACGCAGCCCAAGACCGCTCGTAGCCCCGGTCACGAGCGCCACACCTGCAGATTCATTGGACATTCGAACCACGCTTGTGCTCTCCGTCCAGCACCGCCCTGGCTATGTCCCTTATGTGGCCCTCCGTCAGCTTGGCTATCGCGTATGGTATCCAGTCGTTGCCGTACGGCACGTAGACGCTCATATTGAACTTCATCTTGGAGAGCCTGTTCATGCGCTTGTTGCTGTAGCCCAGCGGCACCTCGAAGACGATGTCCCTCTTGTAACTCTTCTGCCTGTCCACCAGCTTCTGTATCACCTTGGCGTCGGGCTCCAGCACGGTTATGCCACCCCTGCGCCCTAGCACCTTGATGCCGGATAGGTAGTAGCGCATGATGTCCTTGCCGCTGCCGCCGCTGCCGCCGCTGGTGTAGGATGTGAGCCTGATGTTCTTTATGCCGCTGAAAGCGCTCCTCTCTATCCTGTGCCCTACTATAGGGATCTCTATCCCTAGCGTCTCAGCCGCATTGTGCCGCCTGGATATCAGCTCGAGTACATCGCGGGTAGGTATCCAGTCTTCCGATTCGATCCATACCTTGACATCGCTTTTGCCTGCAATGCCGACTATCTGGTCCAGCCCCCTCTCGCATCCTTCCCTGTCCGCCTTGTAGCCTATCTGCGATAGCCTTAACGATATGTCCGCGTTCAGATTGAGCCTGGATATCTGCCTTATGAACTGGACGTAGGTGTTTATGTTGTAGCGTATCTTGTTTGCGTTGGTCGCGTTCTCGCTCAGGAAAGTTACGGTAGCGTGAAGCTTCCTGTCGTTGAGCTGCTTCACGCCCCTCAGCACCGAGCCGGTCGTTGTTCCGGCTATGTGCTTCCTGACTAGCCTGAATACAAGCCTCCTTACTATGTTGGATTGGTCGGCCAAATAATCACTGGTCTGGCGCCTAGATGCGACCGCGACAGGCGGCATGGTGGCTGCGTAGATGTACCGGTCCGCAGCCGCGCAGTCCCCGGCCCGGACTGGTACAATGATTAGAATACTCTATTTTAAATCCTTTTATACTGTTGCGTTTCCCTGGGTAGCGCGAAACTGGCGTACGCGAAGAAAACTAGGTACCGGAAGGGAAACCGCAAGTATAATAAGTTTAATCGTAGCATATTAGGAAAAACCATGGTGAGCAGCTATGAACGAAAGAATCATATCCAACGAGGCACCCAAGCCGGTAGGGCCGTACTCCCTGGGTATACAGGCAGGCAAACTGATTTTCTGCTCTGGAGAGATAGGGACTGACCCCAAGACGGGCAAGCTCGTGCAGGGCACGGCAAATCAGACAGAGAGGGCGCTGCAGAACGTGGAGATAACGCTCAAGTCGATCGGCCTTAGCCTCAACAGCGTCGTAAAGACTACAGTTTATCTGATTGACACAAAGGATTTCGAAGAGATGAACGAGGTCTACGCCAAGCACTTCTCGGCCCCTTATCCTGCAAGAAGCACAGTAGTGGTGGCTTCTATCCCGAAGGGAGCAAGGGTCGAGATAGACGCGATAGCCTTAATTGAGTAATGCAGAGATGGAAGTAGCGCATACAACCTTGGTGCGGCCCTTCTTGTAGGTCATAGATACGAACCTAGCTGGAAAGCGCGAATTTAAGCCAGCCTTATTATCTTTGGCCCCTGTATCTGTTGTGGCCGTACCTGCCGCCGTGGTACCTGGCGCCGCCAGACCTATTTTCCGAGTGGCCGTACCTGCCCTCCGAGCGCATATGCGGCCTGAACCTGCCACTGCCTTGCTCGCCGTAACCGAAGGAGTGCCTCCTGGTCTCAGGCATCTGGAAGTTGTTGTATTTGTCTAGGTCCAGGCGCAGTTCCGACATGCGTATATTGGCGTCGTACTGTATGTCCTCCATAAGCCTCCTTTCGTCAAGCCCGAAAATCGTGAATGCGCGCCCCTCCTTGCCCATCCTGGCGGACCTGCCCACCCTGTGCACGTAGTCGTGCGCAGTTTCAGGGGCATCGAAGTTTATTATGTCAGTGACGTCAGCGATGTCCAGTCCCCTCGCGGCTATGTTGGTTGCGACCATGAACTGTGCGCCCTTCCTGAAAGTATCAAGCGAGTATTCCCTTTTGGCCTGCGTCAGGCCGCCGTGGAGCAGCATTGCGTTCAGGCCCTGCCTGATCAGCAGGTCGTATATGATTTCGGATTCGTACTTCGTGCGCGCGAATATTATGCATTTCTTAGGGGCGTACTGCCCTATGTAAGCCAGAAGTGCGGCGAACTTCATGCGGCCCTTGGCGAAAGTGTATTCGTGCGATATCGTGTTGACGACAAGCTCCTCCTCCGCGCCCACCTGTATCGTAGCGTAATCCGGCTCCATGTGGCGCTTGGCTATTGTTATTATGGGCTGCGGCATGGTGGCCGAGAATAGCAGCATCTGCTTCTTCATCGGGGTCTTGGTCAATATGTAATCTATATCCTCTATGAAGCCCATGTCGAGCATCCTGTCCGCCTCGTCCAGAACGACGAACCTCACGTTGTCCAGCCTGAGGATCCCGCGGTCTATCAGGTCTATTATCCTGCCCGGCGTTCCCACGACTATGCTGACACCCCTGCGCAGGTTGCTTATCTGCACGTTTATGGACGCCCCGCCGTAAACCGTCGTTGTGCGTATGTGGGTGTATCTTCCCAGCTGCTCTGAGAATTGGGCCACCTGCAGCGCCAGCTCCCTGGTAGGCACTATTATTATGGCGTTTACAGCATTTGACTGCGGTGTGTTCTGCATTATCGGCACTATGAAAGCTGCGGTCTTGCCGGTGCCGGTCTTGGCCCTGACTATCGCATCCTTACCCGAGAGCACGACAGGTATGGCGCGTTCCTGCACCTCTGTCAACTCCGTAAAACCTACCCTGTGTATCGCTTCTACTAGCTCCGCCTTTAATGGCATTTCTGAGAACTTCTTCAATCTAACACCGTTTATGTATCAATATCCAACAAGAGAAAAAGAGAGACCAGTTTCTTTTGTATTGATGATATATTATAAAATGATTAGGTATATAGATGTTGCGGGGATATGGTGCGATGCGGGCAGGAATCTGGCTGCGGGCCGCCTTATGCGGTGGTAACCCTGACGCCGGTCACCAGTACGCTGGGTGTGACGAAATAGCCGTCAGAATCCCACGAGCCCGTCTGTATCGTGTCGTTCGCGGAACGCACGGTGTTTTTAAGCATCCTGAAGATGTTCTCGCTGATCCTTATGCCGGTGGCCGAGCCCACATCCACCTGCTTGATGGCGAACTTCGGCTCGCCTTTCTCTATGTAAATGGCCACGTCCCTAGGCACGGTAGAGAAATCGCCGGAGAGGTAATTGCTGAATCTTGTGTACCAGGTGTTCGTCACCAGTATGCCTTTGTCCACGCAACTTACCAGCCTGTCCAGAGAGCCGGACGAGTTCTTGTGCTCCAATACAAGAGCGTTAGGCTCCGGAAGCACCAGGCCGGCATTGCCGGTGCTCTTGGTTTTGTACTTAGTCGCAGTAGAGTTGTTGTGCAGGTACGTGAGCAGTTTCCCGTCGCTTACAAGCGGCGTCTTTCTGGTGGGATAGCCTTCGGCGTCGAACCTTCCTGCGCTTATTATCCTGTTGCTCGCCCCGTCATCGTATATGGTCAATTTCTTGTTTGCTATGTCCTTGCCGAGTTTACCTGCCAAGAACCCTCCGGTTTCCACGCTGCCAACGCAGGCCATCTCGTTAACCATGGAGAAAAGGAGGCCTGCCGGCTGCTGAAGGTATATCACGTCATATGTCCCGCTCTTTATCTGCCCATGCGAGGCGGCCATGCCAGCCAATTCTGTGGTGGACTTGCCTAAAGCCTCGGGCTTCAGGTCCTTAAGGCGCTTTGCCGCGGTGACATTCTGGGCTGAGAAGCCCTTGACGAAAGCCCTAAGGGAAAGCCTGGCGTACACTGAGTCCTCCAATCCATGCACCCTCTTGCTGGTCGCCGTGGTGCCCCTTGACCGCGATATTATCAGCGTACCTGCCACGTTGTCGGCCCCAGTGGAGAGCGCGGAGTTTATCGCCGCATATGCGATGTCCGAGAGGAGCGCATTATCGTAACCTGACAGTTCCTTGTCGATGCTTTCCGGCGCCCCGTACTTGAATGGCCCGTCCGCTATGCCATAATAGTCGTCCTTCGGAGTCAACTTGGCCACGCTGGTTTTTGCGTTCCTTACCACCGCGGCTATTGTTGCATCGGTCAGACCGTCTATGTTGGTGGAGAACACGCGCTTGCCCCTCGAAACGAATAAAGAGCCTCCGGCCTCATCCTTCGTGACTATTGAATCGACTTTTGAATTTGCTATCTTCAGGTAACTCGTGCGGTAGTAGAAAGCCTGCGCTACCGCCTCGTCGCATCCGCTCCTCATCGCCCGGTCAACTATGCTCTTTGCGTAATCCACAATGTCACCTACCGAAGGAAAGCAGGGCCGATGCGCCGCCCATGGCGACCGGCACCCCCTGCATGGGCTCGCCCTTGCCGCAGTTGCCCAGGAACAGCTCGAATTCGTTGCTTACCAGCCTGACGGCATGCCAGAAGTCTATCGTTTTCGTCTCCAGCTGGTAGTTCTTCACCGGCTTGCCCAGCCTGTGGTTCTTTATGACGTAAGCCTCGCTGCCCTGGTAGCGGGAGAAGCTCCTCGTGTCGTCTATGTTCCACTCCATGAAGGATTTTATGTAGACGCCGTCGCACGCCTCGCTTATCAGTTCGTCCAGCGTCGCGTTGCCCGGCTTGAGGTACGTGTTGGCCATCCTGACAAGCGGCTCGTTTGAGTAGTAGTCGGACCTCGAGGACGCGTTGCTCTTCTTGCCTAGGAAATGCGCGTACGCCCTGTTCATAAGAAGCTCGTCCTGCACGCCGTCCCTGACCAGCGTCCTGGGCCCGGCCTTGACGCCGTCGTCATCGTAAAGATAGAAGCCGTTCGAGTTGGGGATCGTTGGGTCGTCCATTATCGTCACGACAGGGCTCCCTATCTCAAGCCCGAGGTTGTCCTTTGTCAGGTAGCTGGTGCCCGCCTGGGCCGCCTCCCTCAGGAAAACCCTGTCCGCCTCGCTCGGGTGGCCGATGCTCTCGTGCACGGCTATGCCGGAGATTTCCGGCGCTATCACTACGTTCCTTACATCCCTAAGCTCATGCTGGCTCAGCCGCATACCGTTTTCAATCACGTTGAGCAGGGCCTTCGCCTCGTCCAGCACCTTTTCCTCGAGCTTTTCCGGGTCGAGGAGCTCGTATCCACCTATGCCGCCGAACTGCATGGATCTTTGCCTTGTCTCCTTCCCACCCCCAACAATTATGCTTGCGAACGCCTGCGCGCTCGGGAGGCTTGACTCTATCCTGCTGCCGTCGCTGTTGACGAAGAAAGTGTCGGACTTCCCTACGCCGGCGTAAACGCTCCTGAACTTGATGTATTTCCTTTTTGCCAATGTCTTGTCGAGGCTGAGCAGGTCAGCCAGCACGTCGGCGTCGGCCAGCCTCTTGCGCTCGCCCACCTTGTATTTGGCGCGCTGGGCCTTCTCACCTGAGAATACTGTATCAACGCCATTGAAGCCCCTGTATCCAGATATGATAGACGCTATGGCGGCCTTTTCGAATTTGTTTGTAGAGAAAGTGAGGAGCCTCCTGCCCTTTACCAGCCTTATCCTTATGCCGGCCTTCTCGTAGTAGCTGCTGCCGTTCAGCTTTCCCTGCTCTACCGCGTAGGAGCGCCCTGTGACGCCTTCAACAAATGCATCGCAGTAGTCGAATCCGAGCTTGTCAGCAAACGCCACGGCGTACTCGGCTATGTCGGCCCTCTCCTGGATGGACATGATGATCCTGCTTATTCTATTCGCGCAAAACCTAATATGCGTATCGCAAGGCCCGGCTGCGTTTTATACGAATCGAATCGGAAAAAGCTTTAAAGTTCAGTGCAGGCCGTATTTTTCCTTTATCTTCTTTATTTTTGGGGCTATGACGGCCGAGCAATAGCCCGCGGCGGGGTTCTTCTCATAGTACTTTTGGTGGTAGCCCTCCGCCGGATAGAACTTGCCCAGCCTCTTGACCTCGGTCACTACGGGCCTGCCGAATGAGGCCTTTATCTGCTGCATGAACTTTTCTACCCTGGCCTTCTGCTCGTCCGATACATACAGTATTATGGACCTGTATTGGGTGCCTATATCAGCGCCCTGCCTATTGGGCGTCGTCGGGTCATGCATGCTGAAGAACACATCAAGGAGCTTTTCGAGCTCGATCTTGCTCGGATCATATTCTATCTCCAGCACCTCGGCATGACCCGTATCGCCGGTGCACACCTCTTCGTATGTAGGGTTCTTTGTATTCCCGCCGGCGTAGCCGGGGGTGGTCGCAAGCACGCCGACGAACATGGAAAATACGGCCTCGGTGCACCAGAAGCAGCCGCCGCCGAGGGCTATCGTTTCGGTATCACTTTTCATCCTTCTCCCCCTTTCTAGGGATGAACTTCAACGATATGGAGTTAACACAGTGCCTGGTATTCTTCGGGGTAAAGCCCTCGCCAAGGAAGACATGGCCCAAGTGCCCTCCGCACCGCGCGCATTCAATCTCTATGCGCACCCCGTCTGGATCCGGCACGCGCTTCACTGCGCCTTTTATTTCGTCGTCGAAGCTGGGCCAACCGCAATCCGCGTCGAACTTTGACTCTGACCTGTAGAGAGGCGCATCGCACCTCCTGCATACGTATGTGCCAGGCTCGAAATTCTTCTCGTACTCTCCCGAGAACGGCGCCTCGGTCCCTTTGTTGATTATGACCCTTTCCTCCTCAGGGGTCAGCTTGTTGAGTTTCATCTTGGTCGTATACCGTTATGGCCCGACTTCCATTAATAATTATGCATTTGGCTGCATTTGAAACATGCAGGTGCAGGCGCTGGCCACCGACCCGCCACTTTTGAACCGCTGACGTCACTGACATAATAAAGCGGCAGAAAATGATGCCGTAAACTGATAGCGCAGACTCCGTATGGTATTACATCAAACTGAAGCGGGAGGTAATCGGGCTATATGACGACAAAGTGTCGGGGTTAGCCTGAGCTTTACGTCGATAAGCTCTGGTAAAGCCCTGAGAGGGAATCGAACCCCCAACCTCTTGTTTTCCTTATTTACATATACAAGACAAGCGCTCTACCATTGAGCTACCAGGGCAGGCAGTAATTGAATTCGATTTAACTAATAAAAGGCTTATGCAGTGCGCCTCATGAAAAACGATGCATAATCCAGGATCAAGTCAAGCGGCAGGCCTATCCTGCCCAGTCGGGCCGACACTTTCCTGACGAAATCTATGTTGCGTCCAGTCACGCCGTGGAGCAGCACCACGATCGGAGGATAGAGCACCATGGTTACCGCTACGTTTATAAGGAGCACGATCCTGCCGTGGCCCTGCAGCAGCGCGGCGATTGCGAACATGATAAGCGCGGTTATCAGCGCGGACGCGGCGACGCTGGCTAGCGGCTTGAATCTCACGCTTATGGAGAATCTTCGTTCCAGCGCGAGCGTGTATATTATATCGAGCAGGAGGGGGGCTGCCACGAAAAGCGCTATCAGCACCCCGTCGGCCCCCATGAGCGGCGTCAGGGTCACCAGCATCGCCAGCTCGATCAATACTACGAGCAGCTGGTACTGCATGAACCTTTTGGCGCCGCCGAAGCCTATGAGCAGGGTGCCTGCATAGGTGCCCACTATGCCGAGCATGGTGCCTGCCGATATGATTACCAGATAGAAAGGTGCGCTGGTGTACTGGCTTGACGAGACGAGGAATATCAACTGGGTGGCATTCGAGACCACGTAAGCCAGGATGGGGGAGAGCAGCAGCAGGGAGTAGTATACGCTGCTGTTGTATATCTGGTGCATGTGGGACGCGAGCTTCCTCCTGCTGAGCGCGGAAGTGAAAGCCGGCAGCAGTATGAATGTGCTTGATGTCAGCATCAGGTAGAATATGCCGCCGAACTTGAAAGCCGCGCCGTAGTTGCCCACCACTGCCGGGCTCGCGAATGCGCCCAATACCACTATGGCGAAGTTGGTGACGCCGACGCTGCTGAGGTTTGACACCAGTATTGGTATGGAGAAGCCGGTAAGCTCCCTGACGTGCGCGGCAGAAGGCCACGAAAACCTGTACGCTATGCTCTTTACCAGAAGGGCGAAGCCCAGGATATCGGCCCCTATCAGGCCGACGCAGTATCCGAGCATGGCACCCACGACGCCGTATCCTAGGTATACGAGCAGGCCGACAGCGACGAGCTGGAAAACCGCGTATGCCACGTTTAGCAGGCCCGAATACGCAATCCTGTTTATGCCTACCAGCGCTGCCAGCGTGGAGTTGAAGAACACGCTTGCGAATATCAGAACCGAGGCGAGCTCCAGCGGTACGGTCAGCGCAGGGTTCGCGTATACCGAAGAGGCTATGTAGCCGCTCAGCAGGAAGCCGGCCGCAGAAAGCACCAGCGCTATCCCGCAGGATACGGCGTAAACGCTGCTTATGTACTTGTTGTGCATCTCCAGGTTTCTCACCTGCGGCAGTATCTTCCTCAGCGTGGTGCCCAGGCCGAAATTGCCTGCCATGCCTAGCACCGTTGAAAACGCTATGCATATAGAAAGCAGGCCGAAGCCTATCGGCCCTAGAATCCTGGTCGCTATAACCAGTATAAGCAGGCTTATTGCCGAGCTCGTGACCTCGGCGGTCACGTATATGGCGCCGCTGCGCGCTGCGCTTATGCCGAACTCCGTAAGGCTTTTGCTTTTTGCACCGCCTGAAGGGGCGCGTCTCGCTTGCATGGTCGCACTTCGTCTCCGATTATTGTGATCGGCCGGAAACTAAAAAGGATAGCAAATCAATGCTTTTATGCGTTTTGCAGATCCTTGGGCTTGGGCGGCTCAGGGTACTCGTTCCACAGCTGCGTGCCGTGGAGCTCCGAATCATATGCGTATATCGCCCCTGGCTTCTCCCCCTGTATCATGTGATGGCTCTCGTCGCAGATGGGCTTCCTCTTGGAGAGGCCGCAGCCGCACAGCTTAACCTGCATGTCCAGTATCCTCTCGTCCGAAGTCAGCCTTTCCAGCTCCGGCGCAAGATCCCTCAGCTTCACCTTGTACGAATGCATCTTTTCGTGCAGTATGATTCTCGTATGCACCACCATTGGATTTTCGAGCCCGGGCTATTTAAACTTTGAGCCGGTGGCATGGATTGTTAAAGGCTTTTATAGTTATCCATCCAACACCATAACATGATATTATGGCAACAGCAGCGGCTGGAGGCGCAGCGGCATCTCTTGGGTTATCGACACCGGTACTGATCGGGGCGATAGTGGTGGTTATAGTGTTAGTTGCTGGAGCGGCTCTGATGCTCTCGCACGGCCCATCGGGCGGCGGTGCAACGACGAGCGTGAGCGGATCCGGCAGCACGGGCATAGGTTCCGGCGCGGGAGGCTCAGGGGCTGCGGGCTCTGGGAGCAGTTCAGGCACCGGAAACAGCGGTGGAGCGAGTGGAAGCGGCTCTGCCACATCCGGCAACCCTGGCCAGGTATACCTTAGCCAGAACCAGTACGCAGCGCTTTTAGGCACAGGGGGCGCTTACAACAGCAGTGGGGAGCAGAACGCATCTGCACTGGGCGCATACATGAATTATATAGGTAAGTCGAACAGCAGCGCAGCATTCCTGAACAATGTCACCGCGGCATGGGAGGTCGGCTATACGATGAATTCGTCGAGCAGCAAGGCCATAAGCCTGGAATTGGTGTTCCAAGCCTCTAACGCCAAGGCGATCTACACGCAGCTTATGAACAGTTCGCGCAGCGGTTCTTATAACGTAACCAACGCTACTCTGAACGGAATGACATACGACTATGTCGGCTTTCCGGGCACTGCCTATTTCGCCGGGGGGTCTACTGCCCTGATAGGTTACAAAGATAACTACGTGGCGTTCTTCTACAGCCTAGGAGGGTACGCCTCGCAGTCAGCGCTTGCATCTGACATATCTGGGGACCTGCCGTAGAGGTAGGCCCTTTCCTTTTTTTTCCCCTTCATTCTCAGTCCTTAGCCTGAGGCAGGGATAGCTCTTGTATTTGCCCATGTGATTTCAGGCAAGCAATCATGCGCATATTAGCGGTTTTCAAAATATCGTAAATCGCGATCATCTTAGGTAATATTTAATAATCTAATCCTAGTAATCCTATAGCCTAAGAAGCTCCATTTGGTTGCTTCTTTATTTTACGATTTACTGTGCGGTGTGTTTGTGGGGAAGTTTCCAATAGCAGATGCTGCATTATCCCAAGTGTGGATATGCAAGAGATGCAAGGCCAGGAACCATGCGGGCGTTGAGATGTGCAGGAAGTGCCATTCTAGATACCTCAGGCCGAAGAGGAAGGACATCAAGACCAAGAAGTAGCGTCTTGTTATGACATTAAAAAAGTTGGTTAAATGGTAGAGCTGACACCAATAGAACAGATGATTGTGAAGTCGATGCAGGAACTCGGTGCGACAAAGGACACTACGATAAAGACTGCGGACGACATAGCGAAGAAGTGCAACAGGCCGAAAGGGTTGATCACGAACGCGCTGGTCCTCATGTCGCAGAAGGGCGTCATAAAGAGGGTCGCAAGGGAAAAGGCCGCAGGGTACTACCTCCTACAAAGCGCGTGATTTGCCTGGACGAGCCTAACGAATACGTAGACTTTATGGCAAAGTACAAGGATTGGATAGCCATAAAGAGGATGGGCATACGCGAAGGCACGAAGCCCGAAGAGATAGTCTATCACCTGGCAGGAATCAGGAACACGCTTGACGCCAGGATGTACAAGATGCTGGGCATAGACACTGCGCTGCTGGATGCTGCTGCCGAGAGCGTGTCAAATGGTTTAAGGAAGGGTTATGGGTCCCTCAGCCAAGCCATAAGCGGCCTGGGATCCGCAGAAGCCAGGGGCGCCGTAGAGAACGCCTGCGCGGCAAACAAGGCGCTGGGACGGCTGGCGGAAACCTACCTGCTGGGCAAGGTCATAACAAACCTTGGATATGACACTTCGATAAACCAACTGCAGCTGTCCAAGATATTCCCGGAACTGAAGCCACCGAAGGCGCCCGGAAGGAGGAAGAAGCAGTAAACCGCTATTTTTTGCGGTATCATAATCCGCTTCACCCGAGCAGCTTCAGAAGCAACTCTACGTTATCATCAGGCGCGTACTTGAACCTCCTTTGCATGCCGCACTTCATACATTTGTAATATATCGTGTAGCCGTTATCCTTGTAAACGGCATGCAGAGGCTCCATCAAGCCGCGGCACGCCTCTGCCCTGTCGCCAGGCATGACGTCAACGTGCTTGCCGAACAGGCACCGCGGACAGTGGTCCGTGTAGCCGTTCCCTATCACCACGTAGCCGCAGTGCTCGCATGTGAAGTCCTCCCGTGTTCTGCTGAACCTCCTTCCCTTGGCTCCGGAATCCTCCATATTGCACAAACCCTATCGCAATGTGCGCGGGATTCGAAACCGGCAGAGTTTGCCGCAGTTTCGGATTCGGGCAACGCACGCCTGCATCATAAATAAATACGTTATTATAGATAAGTATCTAACTATTTCCCAGCCGGGTAAATTCTATGAGCGCGGAAGAGGATCAGGGGGTTACAGGCGCAGCAGGAATGCCGGACAACGGACCGGCTGTCCAGAATCCAGAAACGCCACCGGCACAGACCACAATCGGGCTAAGCCCAGAACAGATGGCCAAGATACCGCAGCGCAGGCCGGAGGAACAGAAAAAGGGGCAGCAGCAAGGAGGCCGCAAGGGCGCTGCAGGGGCGCTGGGTAGCATAATAATTTTCCTGGTAATAGCTATAGTAGTGGCGTACTTGATAGCGCCTATAATCACAAAGACGACTACCATTAGCACGACATCCACTTCTACTATACCTATGGTCACCACGCTGGGCTGCAACACGGTAAGCGCCCCTGGTCCGTATCACATCGTGAACAATGTGAAGTACTCGAACGAAACCGGCACCTGCCTGCTGGTCAACGCAAGCAACGTAAAGGTAACGTGCGAATCCAACGTACAGATAGTGGGATCCGGCCCATTCGGCAACCAGCCGCCGTTCAGCTACGGCATAGAAGTGCGCGGGGCGAATAACGTATCCATTATAGGCTGCGGCATAAACAATTTCTCGTACGGGATAATGGCCGTAGGCGCTACGAACCTTACGGTGCAGGGGGACAATGTCTCTAACAACTATGTATCGGACATTTACCTGAACGCGTCTACCGGAAGCAGGATAACGCATAACTACATCTCCAGGGCAGAGAGCAGGGAGGGAGCCATATACATAGCAAGCGGCTCTTCGGACACTAACGTGACCAACAACACAATACAGTTCAATACCTTCCTTGGCATAATAGTCAACTCGACGCACAATGCATTCCTCAATAACAGGATAAACGGCACGCCCGTCTCATTTTACTGCGGCCTCAGCAGCAGCTTCCCGACGAGCAGCAGCGCGGAAGGCAACGTATGCTACAATGACACCGGATGCGGATTCCTTGCATGCATGGGCAACAACCTGCCGGCAAACATCTCCCAGATAACGCTCGGCAGCTCCATAAGCGGCTGTGGCTCGATAAACGCGCCCGGCACCTACTCCCTCGACAGCAACATAGACATGGCGCATTTCGTGAACGTAGGCAGCCTGACCGGAGCCAGAACCGCCATTCCATGCATAAGGATAAATGCAAACAACGTCAAGCTGGACTGCAGGGACTTCACCATCTCACATGCGACCGTAGGGGTGCAATTCGAGCACGGCACAGGCCTGACGCTGAGCGGATGCAACTTCACTAACTCCACAATTGGATTGTACTTCACTAATGCGGGTGCCGCGCACGTCCAGAACGTGACGTTTAGCGGGAACACAAAGGCTTTCCTGTTATCAAATTCAAGCACGACTTTCGTATCGGGCATTAAAGCGCGCAACAACACCTTCGGAATGTACATAGCGAACTCGCAGGACATCGAAGTCGACAACTTCAATGTCTCACACAATGCATACGGATTCTATTTGAACAACTCGATGGGGGATGTGTTCAACATAGGCACCGCATTCAACAATTCGCAAATAGACTTCTATTCGTCTCCCAATTACGTGGGTGCGAGCTATGGGACCATGGAGTCCACTACATGCGGCATAACGAACGCGCAGTGGGCCACCTGCAACGTGCATGAGAACGCCACACTAGGGAATTCGCGGATAACTTACTGCCAGAGCATAAACAAGCAGGGCACGTACGTGGTGCCAAGCAGGCTACTTGGCTCGGCGGACTGCATAAGCATAGATTCCAGCAATGTGAAACTCAACTGCGGCAGGAATATAATAGAGCCGATAAACCCCACCATGGGCTATGCTATCTCAGTGGAGAATGATACGAATGTCACGGTGCAGAACTGCAACATATACGGCTATGGCGCGGCGCTGAAGGTGTTCAACGTCAGCGAACTCAACCTCACAGGGCTGAGAATCATAAATGAGAAAAATGGCATAGAACTTACGAAGGTGACCAGAAGCAGCATATCAAACAATACGGTAAACGTCTCGTCCAGCGCAGGCATATCCCTGAGCGACGTGAACTACTCGACCGTGATGGACAATAGCGTATTTTATTCCAGCATCGCCGGCGCTTCCGGGATTGTGCTTAACAACTCTATGTATAACATAGTCATGAACAATACAGGGCACAGCGATTATCTTGGCATCAACATCACAGGGGCATCGACTAACAACACCGTATTGTACAATTCGTTCGAAAACAGCGGATCGTCGGACTACGCGTGCGCGCCAAAAGACTCGGGCCTGTTCGCCGAAAAGGGGAGGATAGACTATGGCTTTACCAAGGGAAGCTGCAGCTGGATGGCCGTGGTTCCCAAATCCTCATCAGAGCTAAGCTGCAGCGCCGGCCTGACATCGGACTCATACATACTCACCAACGACTGGCTGTACGGCTACAACAGCACATGCTACAGCATATACGCCAACGGCTCCACCATAAACTGCAATGGCCACATGGTGATAGCGACGAACGGCGGCACGTTCGCATCGTTCAGCAACAATGTAGGCTCAAGGATAGAGAACTGCTACCTAATCGGTTTCATAACGCCCATAATAGTGCGCAATTCGAGCCTTACCATAATAAACAACACTATCATATTGAATTCCACGAGCATCTTCCACAGGGGCGCGTTCGCTATAAACATGACAGGGGCGCATAACAGCTACGTCAGATACAACAACATCTCCTCTGTTTCCAACGGCATAGAGCTTGGCGGCTCTACGGCTACGCTGGTGCAGTACAACAACGTGGACGCCGCGGGCACGGCGTACGAAATCTACAATTCGATAGGCGTATCCGCTGACTACAACACGGCCTCTGCCAGCAGCCCGGTAGGCATGGACCTTGCCAACGCGACATCCGGCACTTTCCAAGGCAATGACTTCGGCAAGCTCTTATGCTCCAACGCGTCTACAGGCGCGGATTCCAATGTCGATCAGGGAGGCAATAAATGCTCGACCAACAGCGGATGCGCATGGATAAGCGCGTCCTCGGCTTCCTGCTGACACGCTACTTTGGTGCTAGGCATGCTTTTCAGGGAACTGGCGGAATATTACGACAGGCTTGAGGCGGTTTCGTCAAGGCTGAAAATGATAGACATAATGACCGAGCTGCTGAAGGGCGCCCAGAAGGACGAGGTAGCCAACATAATATACATGACGCAGGGCGTGCTGGCGCCGCCGTTCGAGGGGGTCGAATTCGGGGTCGCCGAGAAGATGATGGAGGAGGCCATAGCAGTGGCGACCGGCTATTCGAAGGAGGATGCGTATAGGGATTACAAGAGGCAGGGCGACATGGGGCTGACCGCGCAGTCGCTATGCGGGGCATCCAAGCTCAAGCGCATGAACGCCAAGAAGAACATGGTCAACGAGGTCTACCGCATAATGCTCAGCGTAGCCAAGACTTCTGGCGCAGGCAGCAAGGAGGCCAAGATAAGGATGCTGGCGAACCTTCTGGCATCGGGCACGCCGCTGGAGGCCAAGTACATGGCGCGCTATCCGATGGGGCAGCTCAGGCTCGGCCTGGGCGATTCCACCATACTGGAGGCGCTGTCCAAGGCGGGCGCAGGCGATAGGGGCTTCAAGGCAGAACTCGAGCGGGCCTACAATCTCTGCAGCGACCTCGGGCTGCTGGGAGAGCGGCTATTCGATGGCGGGCCGAAGGCCATAGAGGGCTTCCGCATCACGCTTTTCAAGCCTATCAGGCCTGCGCTGGCGGAACGGCTTCCGACGGCCGAGGGAATCCTGGAGAGGATGCGCGGAAGGTGCGCAGTGGAGCAGAAGTACGACGGCTTCAGATGCCAGGTCCACAAGGACGGAGGCAAGGTGAAGCTTTATTCCAGGAGGCTGGAGGAAACGACCGGCATGTTCCCTGACATAATAAGGGCGGTGAAGGATGAGGTAAGGGCCGACAAGATAATATTCGAGGGCGAGGCTCTCGCGTTCAACGAGGCCACCAACGAATTCTTCCCGTTCCAGGAGACGATACAGAGGAAGAGGAAGCACGGCATAGAGCAGAAGGTTGAGGAGATGCCGCTGCACCTCTTCGCCTTCGACATGATGTACCTCGATGGCGAGGATTACATAAGCAAGCCGTACGAGAAGCGCAGGGAGGCGCTGGAGCACGTGCTGCGCGGCTCCAAGTTGATACTGCCTTCGACCATGATAATCACAAGCTCGCCCAAGGAGTTTGAGAAGTTCTTCACGGATTCGGTCGCAGACGGCCTGGAGGGCATCGTAGCCAAGGACCTTGCTGCGCCTTACGTTGCCGGAGCGAGGAAGTTCAGCTGGATAAAAATGAAACGCAGCTACAGGGGCGAACTCTCAGACACGCTCGATTTGGTCATAGTCGGGTATTTCCTGGGGCGCGGCAGCAGGGCGGAATTCCAGTTCGGGGGCCTGCTTTGCGCGGTATACAACAGCACCAAGGACGTCTTCGAGACCATATCGAAGATAGGCACCGGCTTCACTGAGGCGCAGATGAAAGAATTCAGGCAGATGCTCGACAAGATCAAGGTGAAGTCCAAACCGCCTCGGGTCGACGCAGTGATGGAACCCGACTTCTGGGTGTATCCGAAATACGTTGTCACGGTGAAGGCAGACGAGATAACGAAGTCGCCCACGCACACCTGCGGCAAGGAGCGCGCACCGGATGGAGCCGAGGTAGGCTATGCGCTGCGATTCCCAAGGATAGTAGGCGAGGGCACCGTACGCAGCGACAAGAGCGCTGAGGAAGCCACCACCACGAATGAAGTAATAGAGCTTTTCAAGCAGCAGAAGAAGGTAGGTGTCGAGGACTGAATGTTCTATCCGATGCCCCTGACGTTCTCTAGTATCCTGGAGAACTTTTGCACGCCCTTTATTATGTCCTTAACTTTAGGGTTTAACCTGTATCCCAGGCCGTAGCCCTTGTCTGTCCTTATATGAGTCGGCTGTATGATATTGAGGCCGAGCGAAAGCTCCCTAAGGGTTATGATAAGCGTCTTCCTGGTGAACTTCTTCTCCAGTATGGCGTATAGCTCCCTTGTGGTCCTTGGGGATTTCTGCATCAGAAGCTCCATCACGGCGTAGTTGGGCCTGCTCAACGCCTTCCTTAGAGCCCAAATCTCGTCTCTGGGCTTCTCCTTCTTTGTCATGTTTGTTATTATGCAGATAAAGGTTTAAATACTTTATACAAGTCCTTAATCTTTGCTCCAGGGGACAAAACATGTATACTAGGTTGGATTTTGCTATTTTGATAAAGGGGCGCACTTTGCGCTTGCAGCGTCATGATGCTTGGCCATTGCAGGTTTATCCGTGATGGATGCACAATTGCCCTTTATTGGCCGGATAATGCTGCGCGGCGCGCATTCTGCGAAGGCGAACAATGCAATATTTATTATCTGTCATCAAAATTACGTTGTGGCCTTAGTGGTGTAACGGCTCGCACAGGAGGCTGTGGACCTCCCGGACCGGGTCCGACTCCCGGCTAAGGCCTTAATTATTATCTGGTTGCCGCGGATGCGGCTTTACGCAGCCCGTTGGACGCGCAGTGGATTCAATGCGCGGATTTTTCCAGCATAATGCTTATTTTGCCCACGGCTTGCTTCAACATCGAATCGTTGGCGGAAAGAGAAATGCACGCATGCTGCCGGTAAGCCGCCAGCACCGCAGCGTAGCAGGGGCAGACGGAATATGATTACTATATCGGGTCCTCGCCTGGCCAACCGATAAACCTGCAATGGATTGGAAGCTCAACAAATTCCTTCCTAAACAATACAGTCGATAATCTCGCTGGCACTACTTTGACCGTAACGAGTATGATTATAGGCTTGGGGAACTGCTAAAAACCGCTCCGACAAAATGGGAGAACTTCATCAGACCGACAAACTACATGATGAGATTCGGTGGCGAATGGTTCACTTTCCTAGAATATGGATATGCGAATCCGGTAAGTGATCTGGAGGATAGATCATTAAGGCATGTGGTCATGAAGGGGGGGTGAGTCAGCATACCTGAGGGCAGGGCAGCATGGACAGTTATGCGGTGCAGGCATCGTTGTACATGAATCGAAAGTCCGAGGAGAGGATTACATGTAGAATCTGCTGAATATCATAAAATCGGAGGTTCTCCAGACACAGTGCAAATCTTGAACCCTTAATACATGTGGCGCAGGGCTATTTCCAGCGCATTGGATGGCTAGTCGCACTGGATCGCGGCCTAATCAGAGGCATCGATCTTGAACGTACCCGCAGGAAGCAGTTGCATTATGAAGTCTATGTCGTTGAAATCTAGGCGCCTGGCTACCTGCTTGGCCGCGTCTGATTTTTTAACTGGTCCCTGGGTCACGATGGCGTACTTTGTGCGCGCCCTTGCGGCCTCCGCCATGCGCTGCAGCGAAAGCATAGGCATCGCCTTCGGTCTCGAGCCTTCCTCCATAGCTATAACAAGCGAGACGGGAACGTCCCTAAACCATTCGCGTTCTCCTTTGAGCAGGAAACTACCTGTGCCGAGCGACCCTTTGGCAGTCGACTTGCTGACCTGTTCCCTGCGCATCGCGTACACGTCAACGCTCTTCAGCATGCGCTCCCATGTGCTTGAGTAGCATGCGGCGAACTGCGCAACCTCCTCCTTTATTTCTGCGCTCGCGCTGGCACCGTCCTTCAGTATAGTGACAGGCGCGCCGAATATGTCGGCGTGGAAGAACAGATCGTTATCCTCGAAGTACTTGGAATTCAGCACCTCGTTCTGCTTTGCGTCCCTGCCGCCTATAACCAGCATGCCGTTGCTTGTCATGAACCAATGGAACTTCTCGTACCACTCTTTCTTGTAGTTTATCACGACCTTGCGCTCCTTGGTCTGCGCCGCCTGGACGCTTTCTAGTTCCTTTGCGAGCTTTTGCTGGAGCTCTTTTACAGCTTTTTCCGCGCCGGCCCTCTTCAGCAGCAGTTTCTTCGACCTTGCGTAGTACTCATTGCCATTTTCCTGCGCGCTCTTGGTGAAGTCGATTTTTATTTTCATGGCAACCCGATCAGTGACAGCGAGCCGGTCTCTATTAGGGATGCCACTATCGCTATTGACAGGCCCAGGAGGCCTATCAGGATTATGCCCAGTATTATTATCCTCGCGCTCTTGTTGAATTCCTCGTTGCTGGGCTTGTAGCTTATGTTCAAGACGTGGCTTGCATTGTCAAGGAATGCGTTTATTCTCTTCGCTATGTCGAAATCCATATCATGCACGCTATCCAATCTTTATAAATTCTAATTCTTATAGATATTACTGTATAAATAAGTTGTTGTGCGTGAATGCGTAAATCGGCATTTTGCAAGCGCACACGTTGATGATGCTATGCAGAAACACAGCGCGGTAGTGATTCATTTCGGCGAGATATGGCTCAAGGGCAAGAACAGGTCGTCTTTCGTGAATCGCCTGCTGGGGAATGTGAAGCGCGCTCTTGATGGGGAGAGTTACTCCAGGCTTGCGAACGAGAGGGACAGGTTCATGCTTTACCTCAACGATGAATCTGACGTCGCAAGCATAACAGAGAAGCTGAGATACGTGTTCGGGGTCGAATGGTTCGCTCCGGTAGTCTTCGCAGAAAACGACATCGGAAGCATACTCTCAACCGCGAATAAGCTGGTCCGGAAGGGCGCTAAGGTGAGGATAGTTGCGCACAGATCATACAAGGGCGTGGATTTCAACTCGATAGAGCTTGTAAGGGCCTTCATAGAACGCTCGGATACCGTGCCTTTCCTTATGGACAAGGAGGCTGACGACGGCTTGTTCATAAACGTGACCCAGGGCGGCACGATCATGCACACCGATAGGATAAGAGGCCCGGGGGGGCTGCCGGTGGGCTGCTCGGGCAAGGCGGTCATACTATTCTCCGGCGGGATAGACTCCCCGGTAGCCGCGTATTACGCAATGAAGCGCGGCCTCTTCCCGATATACGTGCATGTGCACGCCCTGCAATCCAACGACGCAGTCGATGACACAAAGATAGGCAAGATCATGGCCTTGCTTTCCAGGTACTGCAGGGACTACGTATCGTACTACGTGCCTGCGCACGTGTTCCAGGCAAAGGCGATGAAGACGCCGAGCAAGTACGAGCTTGTGCTGTTCAAGAGGTTCCTTATCAGGCTTTCTGAGAGGATAGCAAAAGCCGAAGGCGCGTCGACAATAGTCACGGGCGAGGGACTCAGCCAGGTGGCCTCGCAGACAGTGAAGAACCTCACCGCTTCGGAACGCGGAAGCAAGCTTTTCATAATGAGGCCGCTTATAGGATTCGACAAAAACGAGATCGTCGAGAGGGCCATGCATATAGGCACATTTGACCTGTCCAAGGGCAAGTACAGGGACGTCTGCTCTTTCAACGCGGTAAATCCTTCGACAGGAGCCGACGCGAAGGTTATAGACGAGCTTTACAGCAAGGCTGGCATCGGCAAGGCTGTAACGGAGTCCGTAAAGCGGTCTAAACGAAACATTAGCCGGTTATGAGACTGAGCGCATCATCCAGGCCGATGCGGATGCCGTACCTCTTGTCGAAGTACTGCAGTATGTTGGCCGTGTCGCGCCTCAGGAATTCCATCGCCTTTGGGTGCTTGACCGAGACCGCCTGCCCGAAGTCTATGAAGAAGGGCTTGCCGCGGTGCACCAGTATGTTGTACTCGCTGATGTCCGCATGCACCAGTTCGCCGGCATACAGCTTCTTCATGTCGCTGAGTATTGAGTCCAGCATCGCCTCGGGGCGTTTGACCCCGGCCTTGTACAGCGGCGGCGCGGGGGTGCCGCTGCCGTCCCCTATGAACTCCATGGCGAGTATGTTCCCATTGGACATGAACGGCTTTGGGGCCCTTACGCCGCATTTCTCAGCGACCAGGAGGTTGCCGAACTCCTTCCTGCACCAGACGTTTATTATGCCGGCCTTGCTGCCGGTTATACCGCTGAATCTTGGGTCGCCGATTATGTAATCTGACATGTTGACGAAAAGGGAGGTCTCTATCCTGAAGAACTTGAGTATTACGAACTTGTAGTCATCTGCCAGCCCGGCGCCGGCAGATGCTATGTATATGTCGGATTCCTTGCCGCTTGCGGTCCTGAACTCCAGCCTGGAGATTATGCCCTTGTTGAAGAACTTACTGAGGTATATCATTGTCCTGGTGTCGAATCCTTCGTCTACCTTCTTCTGCTCCCTCAACATGAAGTCCTCCCTCAGCGGAGCCTTCCTCCTGCCCAGCCTCCTAGCCATAAAACCATTTTCAAAACGTTGAGGCGCGCATGGCGGCCCATGATATAGAAATGCGAAGGTCTAATCGCATCAGCAGATTTTTAAGCTTTGCATCATATATAGCTTAAGGTGCCTATATGGCTGGGAGGAAAACTGCAGGAACTGGCGACTTTGGCGCGTATTATGAGCACAAACTGGATTACATGGTGAAGAATTCCGGATGGGAGATATTCAAGTCCATATACTGGAGCGTATTCGTATTCATAATGGGCGCGATACTCTTCTCTTTCGTGCCGAATCCGTTCCCAGAAACGCAGTTCGCCGGCCTCGCAGTAATGGTGTTCGCGATGTTCTACCTGGTCTACGGCTTTGCGGTATCGATGCACTTCAGGATGATGAGGGCGCGCTCCTGATAGCGCGCGGCGCGATTGGGTCGGCACCGCGCGGCGCCCGGCTTTGCCAATTCTTAAATACATTTCGCGCCAAAAGGTTATGGAAAGTCCAGGTACAAGCATACGCTGATTTTGATGGGGATACCCAATTTTTACCAGTCTAAAAATTACAGGCTATTGATAATAGTGCCGCTGCTGCTTATGGCGGCGGGGTTCTACTTCATACCCCACATACAGCTAGACAGCTCGCTCAAGGGAGGCGTGCAGATAGAGATCCAGACCAGCGCACCTGTGAACCAGAGCCTTATAGTATCAAGGCTGGACTCCGCCATGCCCGGGGCGCAGGCGAGCGTAGAGACAGCGACCTCCGGTATAACCATAACTGTAGCAGCCAACACGAGCCTCACTGATGGCCAGGACGGACTGATACAGCTGTCAAACATAAGCAGCAACTATTCTAGGGCATCGGCACTGATGGCGGAATACCAAGCAGTACTCAGATCGCAGCCGAACAACGACACGGTCAAGGCTGCGCTGAGCGGCGCGGAAAGCAACCAGAGCGCCTATCTCTCTGCGATGATTGCGGCGTATTCTGCGGAGCTTGTCACGCTGCGGCCCCTCCTCAACTCGTCCGCCTCATACACATACAACGCGAGCGACCCGCTTGGCATGATGGCATCCGCGAAAAGCGCTTATACAGCGGCCGAGGCGAGATACCAGAATTCGCTAAACAGCGTGATAGAGAGCGTGCTGCCCGGCAGCGCGCCCGCGTACAGCACTACGACCCCGGAGGAAGGATCTTATTTCCTGGGCCAGATGCTGGACATAATAATTGTAGCGTTCGTCCTTGTCGCTATAGCGGTGTTCTTCGTTTTCAGGACGCCTGTGCCATCTTTCACTGTGGTTTTCGGCGCGGCGAATGACATAATAGTGGCATTGGGCGCCATGGGACTTTTCGGGATCCCGCTGGGCATAGCATCGATAGGAGGGCTTCTCATGCTGATAGGATACGCGATAGACACGGACCTGCTCTCATCGATAAGGGTGCTCAAGAGGGGCGAGGGCACGCCGCAGGAGAGGGCCTTCGCTACGATGAAGACCGGGGTGACGATGACGTCCACCGCAATCATATCCTTCGGGATACTTTTCGTGGTGGCTTACGTGGCTTTCATACCGACTTACTTCGAGATATCCGGGGTGGTGCTTGCAGGCCTTGTGGGCGACATATTCACCACATGGTTCGGCAACACTCCGATGACGCTTTGGTATAAACTCAGGAAGGAGATGCGCAGATGACCAGCATAAAGGATTACGTTATTGACAGAAGGATACTCACGCTACTATTCATAGTAGCACTGCTCGGTGCGCTGGATGCGGCCTACGGGCTGCATTTCGGGATAGAGTTCGCCGGAGGCACCATGATACCACTTACGCTGCAGCAGCCGGCAAATGCAACCGCTATGGCGGAGCTGATATCCGCACTTCAGCAGAGGGTCTCGACGTTCGGTCTCAAACAGGTCATAGTCGAGGGCATAGGCACCTCGCAGATTCAGATAACCGTGCCGACCGTGTCGAACAGCAACATAAACCAGACGATAGGGATAATAGAGAGCCAAGGCTCGTTTGTAGGCGTGGTCGGCGGCCTCGAGGCGATAAACGGCTCTGGGATACTCAAGGACAGCATAGGTTACGGGCTGCCTACCCTCACGAACAACTCGTATACCTGGTCGGTGCAATTCTTCGTGACGCAGCAAGGCGCCAACTATTTCGCGAAGCAGGCGTTCGGCCAGGCCAACCAGCCGATGTACATGTTCCTGGACAGACCGTCAAAAGCAGCGATACTGCTCAATGCGTCGATCCTGGGCAACTCCACCGCAGGGATAGGCGCGTCGGAGGCCCTGGCCGCGATGCAGAAGGCGCTGACGTTCGGGAACTCGACGATACCGGTCATAACGGTATCGAACAACAACTACAGCATCGCCAATGCGAAGAGCTTCTTCCTGGCAGGGGCGAGGAGGTACAAGGACGTGTTCGCCAGCTACAACATAAACTCCAGCCTGGTGGCATGGATGCAGCAGCACAACTATACCGTAAAGCTGGAGAGCGCAGCGAACATGACGCCTTCGTACGGCAAGATCAGCATAAACCAGTCGCAGGTGGAAACGTGGCCGCTTGTGGGCCTGCTCTCGTCGCCGGTGCTCAGCCCGTCGATAACGAACGGCAACATAAGCAGCGAGTACCAGATTTCGGGCGCCGCGCCTCTCAGCCTTTCGCCGGCGCGGAAGCTGGCCTATGCCACCAACCAGTCCAAGACAATAGCCAGCATACTGAGCGGCGGCGCGCTGCCGATACAGGTCATACCTGGCACGCCAGGTCCTGTGCCTGCTACGCTGGGAAGCCATTTCCTCTACATAAGCGTGATAACCGGCGTAATAGCCGTGATATTCGTGTCGCTGTTCATAATGTTCAGGTACAAGAAGCTGTTCCTAGTGGTCCCGATACTATTTACCACGCTCATTGAGCTCTTCATAATAGTCTCATTCATAGGCCTTGTCGGTACGATAGACCTCGCGGCCGTAGCCGGCATGATAGCGGTGGTCGGTACCGGGGTGGACGCACAGATAATAATAACGGACGAGGTGCTCGCGGCGCATGGCGAGCACACATCGGCGCACACCCTGCTCGGCAACGCCTTCTACATAGTATACGCCGACGCCGCGCTTCTGGTGATAGCGATGATGCCGCTGTTTTTCTCGACATCACTGGTAAGCGTGATAGGCTTCTCAGAGTCCACGATAATAGGCGCCATGCTTGGCATATTCGTGACAAGGCCGGCTTACGGCGCCATAATAAGCAAGCGCTACAAGTGATTGGTGAGTCTAATAATCAAGTACTGCCCCGTATGTAACAGGTCAAGCGACCAGGCGCGTTTCGTAGGCGAGTTCTGCGAATTCTGCGTGATAGACAAGGTCAGGCAGAATGCGCCTACGCATGCAGCAGTTTCGCAGTGCAGGGGGTGCCTTAGGATAAGGACCAGGGAGGGCTACAAGAAGCCCAGCAACGAATCGATGGCCTCTGCGATAAGCGCATCGGTCAAAGGCAAATTCAAGATCGATGTGATGGGGTTCACGGAAAAGCACGCCGATGTCAATCTGACCTACGAGACGGACGGCGGCAGCGTGACGTTCGAGAGCGGGATGGAGCTTAAGAGGACTCATGAGATGTGCACTGAATGCTTCAGAAGGCGGTCCGGATATTTCGAAGCGACAGTGCAACTGCGCGGCAACCCGGAGAGGATAGAATCGATGCTCAGGAAGCTCACCAGGTATGTGGAGCGCAGGAAGGCCTTCGTCACGAAGGTGGAGAGCGTCACGAACGGGATAGACGTGTACACCAGCGACAAGCTGATAACTTCCGGATTCTTCAAGGACTACGAGTTGAAGCCCGGGCGCTCGTACACGCTCTACGGGCTGAAGCACGGCAACAAGCTTTACAGGAACACGTACCTGCTAAGGCTGTAGCATTCTCAGGAATAGCTGGTTATGTACACGCATGGTATGGGCGGATTGGGCGGCGGGCATGTCTGCTGCGCGCTCACGTTGACAAGATATGAGCCGCTCGGTGTTATCTCGCCCAAGTAGCCGCTGACGTTGACAGGCGAATACGCAGTGACGTAGCTCGCACCGGCGTTCGTATTCACGACGAATATTATCGCGTGGCCCACTATGTTGTCGATGCCGCCCACTGATATGTTCTTGACGTTAGGCGGCACCTGTATCAGCACGAGCTGCTTGGCTGGATAGCCCTGCGAACCGACCGAACTCGCTATGCTGACAAGCTTGGTCGCGGCGGCCTGGGCCTCGGTGGTGGAAAGCGTTGACGTGGATGAGGCTATCTGCATGAAGGCGAGTACTACTATGGGAAGCAGGACTGCCAAGCCGAACGATAGGGTTATGAGCAGCTCCATGCTCGACTGTCCGCGCATGGGATACGGCTCACTCCTCCGCTTGTTCCTCCTTTGGTGTGAGCTTCCTGACACTAAGATACCTCTCTTTTACCTTCATTACCTCCTTCCGGATAAGCGCAAGCAGGTCCTCGAAAGTCCTGTCGAGGAGGTAGCCTGAAGTGGATACCGTTATTATGCCGCGGTTGGCGAGCGCCACCCTGGCGTGTATCTCGTATTCCCGCACCTTTACCCTCTTAAGCCTTATGGTGGTGTAGAGAATCTTCACGTTGCTGAGCTTCTCCATCTTGTCCATGAACGCTTTGAGCTGCTCGCGCATCTCGTCGCCGTATTCGTAAGTCGTCGAATCGAAGCCGGCGATGAAAACATTGTTCTGCTCTATGTGCCTGTTAGCCACCACGCTCTCTATTATGTCGGTTACAGTTAGCATGCCGGCAGGCTTCGCCTCCCTCACCACAACAAGCGATGATATGTTGGACTCTATCAGCTTCCGCGCGGCGTCGGCCAGGCTGCTTTCGCCGTTGATGGTCTTTGGATTCGGCTCCATCACGCTGCTGACAGGCACGTTCGAGGGCGAGTATATTGCGGTCTTCATCTGCGGCAGCCTCTCGTTCGGCACCGTGTACTTGTGCAGTATGTCGTAATTGGTAAGTATGCCGACGAACTTGTTCTGCTGGACAACGACGAACCTGTTTATGTTGTTGCTCCTCATCGCCGCCTTGGCCTCCGAAAGCGTTGTGCCGGCGTCTATCGCCACTGCCGGGGCGGTCATCGCCTCGCTGACCTTGATGTCATGCAGCATCTTCATTGACAGCATTATCTTCAACAGCGTCAGCCTGTCCAGAATCCCCCTTATCTTTTTGCCCTCCGAATACGGCAGCGCCTTCGTGTGCGCCTTGTAGAAATAATATATGACGTCATCGATCGATGAGGTCGACGTTATCCTCGGCACCTTTATTGCGAAGTCGCCCACGTTCTGGTTCTTGTTCAGCGTCAGGCCGGTCTGCGAGCGGTATATCGCCCTGGCGTCCACTACGCCGTAATATGAATTCTCCTTCATTATCACAGTAGCCGGGTATTTGTTGCCTTCGAGGACTGAGAGGACCTGCGTTATTGGGGTCTTGTAATCGAAAAACAGCGTCTTTGATATCAACTCCTTCGGGATGCTGAACGCTTCTTCATTCATAACATGCACTTTTGTTTCGTTTAAGCAGAATGATAAGATAATAAACAAGAAGGTATAAATAATTGCCATAGTTTGAATCCTATACATCGCGCCAGGATGGCAGATCGGCTATGCGTCCGCCTGCAGAGCGGAAAAGGAGGGCTCGACTCCCTCTCCTGGCTTATTTACCGCATGCATTTTCTTTTGCAGCATGTATAAGCGGCGTGCCATTCGCGCGCCCCAGTTCAGGCACGACGTCATAGATATTTAGCCCGCTGCACAGCAGCGTATCGGGCGCGTTGCCGTGCAACTTGTCGTATTTCCCGCTCGCAGAATTTGCCAGCGCAGCGCGCAGGCTTTTTTTGCGCCTGGTGAATAAACCTTCAGCCTTTATGCACTCGTTCGACTTGTGTGAGTGCGAGAAGTAGGATATGGCGCCCGCACCGAGCATGTCCTCTATGCAGAATATCCGGTTGCCGCTTGCCAACCCCTTTTCGTGATTCCCGAGGAGCAGGGTTCTTGACTCGCTTATTTCACCGGCCGCGATGAGGGATGTGTCGCCATTGAGCCCGCCTATGTGCTCTGCAGCGCATCTTGCATTGAGCAGGGAACCGAAGATGACATGCCTTGCTTTCACCCCGGAAACGGCTAGGAATGCACCGTTTGAGGAGAATATGGTGACGCGCCCGGGCTTCTTGCCCAAAAAATATCCTGGCGATAGCGTGGCGCTCTCCGTCTTTCGGTTGCTGGTGGCGTTAGGGATGATAGTGAAACCCAGCGCCGTGGCCGTGACTACTGCGGATGAGAAGCGGAGGACGTCTATTATGACTATGTTGTCATCCCGGCCCATTGCGCGCCTGAGCCCGTCAATCCCCCATTCAAGCCTTAAAGTCGGCATTTTTTGGCCCCTGCCTATGTAATAAAGTTTTTGTGTTATTATATATTTCGCTGCGCCTTAAGCCGCATTGGACTTCGCAACAGGCACGTATCACGATGGTATTTTATCCTTTTGCAGTTATTGAAACATTGATGAAATGAGGCGGATAAGCGACATAAAGCCCGTAGAGTGGAGAGACGGGAAGATAGCCTGGATGGACCAGACGAAGTTGCCATGGAAAGAGGAGTGGAAAGAGAGCGAATCCGTAGATGATCTTGCCAGAGCGATAAAGCGTCTTGAGATTCGCGGGGCGCCGGCAATCGGCGTCGCAGCTGCATATGGGCTCGCCATTTCTGCTTCTAACAGCGGTGGCAACTTGAAGACCGCGCTGCGCAGAATCAGAGATGATGCGGTTACCCTAGGCAGGACCAGGCCTACAGCCGTAAACCTCTTTTGGGCGATAGACAGGATGGTAAAGATGGCGGAGCGGTTAGCCGAGCAAGGCGCGGCGCCCGAACAGCTAAAGCAGGCCATGGTTGACGAAGCTATAATGATACAGAATGAGGATATAGAGTCAAACAAGAGGATGGGCAAGTTAGGGAACAGGCTGATAAGGGACGGGGACGTCATACTGACGCATTGCAACGCAGGAGCGCTAGCCACTGGAGGATACGGCACTTCGTACGGAGTAATAAGGACGGCATGGCAGGCAGGCAAGGACATAAGAGTTATAGCCACGCAGACCGCGCCCCTTTATCAGGGCGCCAGGCTTACTGTTTGGGAACTGAAACGAGACAGGATACCTGTCACGCTGATAACCGACAGCATGGCTGCGTATGCAATGAAAAATGCAGGCGTGACCAAGGTCCTTCTGGGCGCCGATAGGGTGCTCATGAACGGGGACGTAGCGAACAAAATAGGCACTTACGGCATTGCCATTTTAGCTAAGAGGCATGACATACCATTCCTGGTCGCGGCTCCGGTGTCGACTATAGACCGTAAGAGCACTGGTATAGTCATAGAGCAGAGGGACCCCGCGGAAGTAAGGAACGTGCTTGGGAAACTCGCGATAACTGTGCCGGACGTGCCTGCGCTGAACCCCGCATTCGATGTCACGCCAAACGAGCTTGTATCCGCTATAATAACGGAACGCGGAATAGCGAAGGCGCCGTACCGCCCGGCGCTAAGAAAAATAGTATCCACTGGTGGTTGAAGTATCATTTTATTATTTAATGTATTTGAAAGCCTCGTAAAGGTGCTTTATCCTTCTCTTTACCTTTCTGGCTTCAGGGGCGCCGTACGATTCCCAATATATCAAAACGGCGGGTATGCCGCGCTTCATTGCGGACTTATAGTCGTATACATAGCTGTCTCCTACCATTAACGCTTTGCTTTTTGGTATGCCTTCCCTCCTCAAGACGGTTTCGATCAGCTTGCCCTTCGCATCAGGATCCTCTTGGACTGGATACACTTCATCGAAGTATTCGGTCAGGCCGAAATGGCTTACGCGCCTTGCAAGTATTTTCTGCGCCTCTCTCTTTGGATGCGGGACTATTGATAGCACCGCCAGCTTGACGCCCATTTGTTTCAGCCTTTTAAGGACCCTCAATGACGATGGGGTCAGGACCAGATGGTTGTTGGGATCCTTAGACGTGACCGGATCGCTGTATATCCAGTGAGGCGCCTTTTTGCGCCTGGTCAGCTTAGGGTACCAGAGCGTGCCGTCGCCGTCCAGGAAAACGATTTTCTTCATTATAAGATGCCCTTAGTTTATTCCGGGGAAGGCAATTTAATTTTTGCCCTAAAATCCAGAACCGTGAAAGCGGTGTTGTGCAATAATTAGCATTGGGGGAAACTGCGATTGCATTTTTGGTGCCGGATGCCGGTCAAAGCGGTATAAGAGAGCCGCTGCGACGTATAATCGTTTATGTTCGCCCTGCGCCTTAAAACCGGATCCACACATGGGCCATCAAGTACTCCGTGGACGATTGGGCCGCTTTCTTGTGATGCTGCCTGTGGCCCGCAGTTGCCATTGTTAATTATGCCTGATAAAGCATAAAAATTGCTTGGATTACTCTTTTTGGTCGATGTCGGTGCGTTATCACTTGTCCCTCCTGTACATGTCGTTTATTGCGGACAGCATTATCTTTTTATAATCATTGTCAGGCAGCTTGGCTGAGTACTTCTCTAGCAGCTTAGTGGCCTTTTCCCCGTATTTTTCCCTGACTTCCTTCGCGTACTCGATGCCGCCATACCTCTCTATCGCGCCCCTTAGGAAATCTATCTCCTCCGGGGTCTTGTCCTGTCTCTTCTTTATGTATATCGAGTCTATCCTCGCTCTCTCGGACTTGGTGGCCGAGCCGTAGGCGTGGAGTATCATGAGCGTCAGTTTGCCTTCGTAAAGGTCGCCGAAGTTTTTCTTGCCGAAGAGTTTCTCGTCGGCGGTCATGTCCAGGATGTCGTCAGTTATCTGGAATGCAGTGCCGGCCGCCGATCCAATCTCCTTTAGCATGCCGAGCATCTCGCCTCCCTGGCCGGCTGCTATCGCGCCGAGCTGGAGCGGGCCGTATACGCTGTAATAGCATGTCTTGCTGTCTGCTATCCTGTAGTAGATTTTCTCGCCGGCCTTCTTGATGTCCTTGGTGTTGTGTATGAAATAATTCTCGACATACTGGCCCTCGGCGGTGTACTCGAGCATGTCGTAGAATTTCTCGTAAAGCCTGTTGCCCTTACCTGTGCCGTAAGTCACTACGTAGTCCTTCAGCATGCGCCACATGGCCATCTGGCCTATGTTCGATGCGTTTATAGCGTGCACGGCGCCGTACAGCCTGTGGGCGGCTGGCTTCCCTCTCCTCAGCTCGGAATCGTCGAATGTGTCGTCCTGCATTAGTATCCAGTCTTCTGAAAGCTGCTGTGCCGCTGCGGGAAGCAGGAGCTCATTGGCCTTGGCGCCGAACATCTGGCCGCTCAGCATAAGCAATCCGGGTCGCCTGTAATTGCCCTGCCTGTCAACGTAGTCCCTCATTATTGCGTGGTGCTCCTTTGGCTCCTTGAGGGGCACGTACTCGCATATCTTCGAGTAGATGGCCTTCCTGTTAGCTTCTACGTATTCCTTGAAGTTCAACCGAACACTGCTTAGGATGATTGTCGAAACCCCTATTTAAATCTATTTGGCATCATCTGCACTGCTCGGCAACGCCCTTTGCGCTGCCGGGACCGCGTATAATCAGGTAAAACTGGTTTTAAGGATGGTATTTATTACTTATTGTAGTATATATTAGGCGGTACTTACTGGGCTAGCTTGTCCCCGCTATGCTTACGGTGTGTCTCTTGCCTTATGCCTATGAGCTTATTCCTGAACATGAACTTGTCAGCGCGAGCGAGGCTGTGAAAATATCCAAGAAGTTCGGCGTGCCGATAGAGAAATTTCCAAAGATACTGGAGAGCGACCCGCAGGTGGCGAAGCTTGCCGCGAAACCGGGCCAGCTTATAGCTATACACAGGGAGGATCCGACTGGCAAGTACATTTACTACAGGTACGTAGTAAGAAGTTAGTCGGCAGGGGATTTTGCCGCTTTGTCGGCGCAGGTTTTGTTGTATAAGGTGGCATCATGGTGAATACGCACGAAATTTTGGAGTCTTATCTTGAATCCGCTTCTATGGTGCAACAGCAGGTCGAGAGCTACAACAGGTTCATAAACATAGGCATAAAGAGGGTAGTCGAGAGCCAGAGCCTTGTGGAGCCGGAGGTCAACAATTTCGCGATAAAGTTCAAGGGCATAAGGCTCGAGCAGCCGGCCATAATAGAGGCAGACAGCTCGACCAGGCACGTTCTGCCCAACGAGACGCTGGCCAGGAACCTCACCTACTCGGCTCCCATGTACATAACGTATGCGCCGATAGTGAGCGGGATAGAGAAAACCGACTCCATGGGGGAGGCATTCATATGCGAGCTGCCAGTCATGGTCAAGAGCGACCTCTGCTACACGCACAACATGACCAGGGAGCAGCTAATAGCCAACAACGAGGACCCTGACGACCCGGGCGGTTACTTCATAATAAAGGGGACGGAGCGCGTCCTCGTAGGCATCGAGGATCTGGCGCCCAACAGGATAATATGCACCAGGGAGAAGAGCAAGGGAGTGGTCAGCAAGGTGTTCTCTACCACGCTCAGCTTCAGGGCTAGGTGCAGCACGACCAGGGACGACTACGGGATATACACCCTGCTGTTCCCCACCCTGTCTAAGGGCATAGACCTCATACTGGTGCTCAGGGCGCTCGGTATGCAGATAAAGGACGTGATAGACTTCACAACCAACAAGGACGTGAAGAACGACTTCCTGCTCAACAGCGACCTCAGCAAGGCAAAGGAGATGACGCCGGCGCAGGCGATCGAGGAGCTGGGGAGGATGTCCGCGCCCAACCAGGCCAAGGCTTACCAGGAGAAGAGGGCGGAGATGCAGCTGGATACGTACATACTGCCGCACCTCGGCACGACCCCGGACGCGAGGAGGAGCAAGGCGCTATACCTGATGCACATGGCAGAGCGCTCGTCCCTGGTAGCCTACAATTACGCTAAATCCGACGACAAGGACCACTACGCGAACAAGCGCATAAAGCTAGCGGGCGACCTGATGGAGGAGCTGTTCAACAACGCTTTCAAGTTCTTCATAAAGGACATAAAGTACCATATAGAGAGGACTACTGCGAGGGGCAGGAAGCTCACCGTCAGGACCAACATAAACCCTGACACGCTTACCGACAAGATACTTTACTCTATGGGAACGGGCTCCTGGCCGGCGGGACAGACAGGGGTCTCGCAGGTGCTGGACAGGACTAACCTGATGAGCGCGCTGGCCCACCTGAGGAGGGTGAAATCGCCGCTGGCGAAGAAGCACCCACACTTCAGGGCTAGGGACGTACACGGCACGCACGTCGGCAAGTTGTGCCCTAGCGAAACGCCGGAGGGCGTGGAGGTGGGCCTTACCAGATACCTGGCGATAATGTCCAGGGTGACGGTAGGCGCAGAGGAGGCGATGCTCGAGGAGAAGCTAAAGGAGCTCAAGCTCCTTAAGAACGAGTGATTTTATGGGGGAGGGGAAATGTTACGTTTACCTTGACGGCAGGTCCATAGGGTTCGTCGAGCACGGCAGGAGGTTCGCTGAAGAGATAAGGAGGAACAGGAGGCTCGGTGTGATATCCGGAGAGGTCAACGTAGCCTACAGGAAGCGGCTCAACGAGGTCAGGATAAACGCGGACCGCGGCAGGGCCAGGAAGCCGTACATAATAGTGGAGAACGGCGCGGGCAAGTTTACCGACGACCTCAGGGAGAAGCTGAAGAACAAGGAGATCGACTTCAATTACCTGCTAAGGAGGGGCGTGGTCGAGTATCTGGATGCCGAGGAGGAGGAGAACGCCGTAGTGGCGCTCAAGCCGGACGGCATAACTAGGGCCACCACGCACCTGGAGATAGATCCGGCGATACTTTTCGGGCTGACGTTCAACGTGAGCGTGTACCCGGAGCACAACTCCGTGGGGAGGCACGCGATATCCGCCAACTTCATAAAGCAGAGCCAGGGGCTCTACTCGATAAACTTCAACAGCAGGTACGACGCAAGGGCTTTCCTGCTGTACTACCCGCAGACGCCGATAGCAGACAGCGTGGCGTACAGGAAGCTCAACCTCGGCAAGCACCCGAGCGGGCAGAACATGGTGGTCGCGGTGTCCACCTATTACGGTTACAACATGAAGGACGCGCTGGTCATAAACAAGTCGGCCATAGATAGGGGACTGGGCAGGAGCGCGTTCTTCAGGACTTACAGCGACGAGGAGCGCAGGTATCCGGGGGGCCAACAGGACCATTTCAGGGTGCCTGCGGCGACCACCGAGGGCTACCTCGGCGAGCATGCGTACTCGAAGCTGAGCGAGGATGGGATAATAGAGCAGGAGACGCCGGTCACTGAGGGCGACGTCCTTGTAGGCAAGGTTTCCCCGCCGAGGTTCCTGGAGGAACAGACGAGCTTCGGGGTCGTCGAGGAGAGGAACAGGGACAACTCGGTAACGCTAAGGGCGGGGGAGGAGGGCGTCATAGACAACGTCATGCTTACGGAGACCACCGGCGCGACCAAGCTCGTCAAGGCCAGGGTCAGGAGCGTCAAGGTGCCCGAAGTAGGAGACAAGTTCGCAAGCAGGCACGGCCAGAAGGGAGTTGTTGCGCTCATAGTCAACCAGGAGGACATGCCATTCACAAAGGACGGCATAATACCGGACCTGCTGCTCAACCCGCACAGCCTTCCGGGAAGGATGACGTTCGGCCACATGATAGAGACCATAGCGAGCAAGGCCGGGGCGCTCGCTGGCACGCATTACGACGGCACCGCATTCTCGGAGAACGGCAAGGAGCGCGTGGACATGTACGGCTCGGTACTTGAGAAATACGGCTATGACAAGTTCGGTGACGAGTCGCTTTACGACGGCAGGACAGGGAAGCAGTTCAACGCCAAGATATTCACCGGAATAGTTTACTTCAACAGGCTGTGGCACATGGTAAGCCTCAAGCTGCAGGTGAGGAGCAGGGGGCCTGTGCAGATACTCACCCACCAGCCGACAGAGGGCAAGCCCAGGAGGGGCGGCCTGAAGTTCGGAGAAATGGAACGTGACGCGCTGGTCGGGCACGGGGCCAGCCTGCTGCTCAAGGACAGGATGCTGGAGCAGAGCGACAAGGCCGACATATGGATATGCAAGCAGTGCGGCGACGTCGGCTACTTCGACTTCGTGAAGAACGTGCCGGTATGCGCCAGCGACGGGGGCAACGACCTCGAGAAGGTGGAAATCAGCTATGCGTTCAAGCTGCTGCTGGACGAAGTAAAGTCCATGCACATACTGCCGAGGATAAAGCTGAAGAGCGAGTGATGTTATGCAGGCCGAAGGTATAGATTATATAAGGTTCACGATAGTCAGCCCGGAGACGATAAAGAAGATGAGCGTAGCCAAGCTGATAGTGCCGGACACTTACAACGAGGACGGCTACCCGATAGATGGCGGACTTGTAGACCAGAGGCTGGGCGTGATAGACCCCGGGCTCAAGTGCAAGACGTGCGGGGGCAGGGCCAAGACGTGCCCGGGCCACTTCGGCCACATAGAGCTTGTCAGGCCTGTCATACACCCGGAGTTCGCCAAGACCATATACCTATTGCTGCAGTCTACATGCAGGCAGTGCCACAGGGTGCTGCTGAGCGAGGAGCAGATAACGGAGCTGAGGCCGGCGATAAAGAGCTACGTCAGCGAGGAGGACGAGGAGAGGGAGGCCATCGTGCCTACCGACCAACAGCAGATGCAGCAGCAGGTCATGGACGAGGGCAGCAAGGCGGTGCTGCTGAAGAAGATAAGGTCCGTGAAGAAGTGCCCGCACTGCAGCGCGCAGCAGGCCAAGATAAAGCTCGAGAGGCCCACGTACTTCTACGCTGACGGCAACAGGATAAAGCCCGACGAGATAAGGGACTGGATGCAGAAGATAAGCGACGAGGACCTCGAGCCGCTGGGCATGGACAAGACTGCGACGAGGCCCGAATGGCTGGTGCTCACCACCCTGATGGTGCCTCCAGTGAACGTGAGGCCGTCGATAACGCTCGAGTCAGGGGAGAGGAGCGAGGACGACCTGACGCACAAGCTCGTCGACATAATGAGGATAAACCAGAGGCTGGAGCAGGACATAGACGCCGGAGCCCCGCAGATCATAATAGACGACCTGTGGGAGCTTCTGCAGTACCAGGTCACCACATACTTCAACAACGAGACCCCGGGAGTGCCGGTGGCGAGGCACAGGAGCACCAGGCCGCTTAAGACGCTCGCGCAGAGGCTGAAGGGCAAGGAAGGAAGGCTGAGGTACAACCTCAGCGGCAAGCGTGTCAACTTCTCGGCCAGGACGGTCATATCCTCTGACGCGAGCCTCACGATAAACCAGGTAGGCATACCGAGGAGGATAGCGGAAAACCTGACCGTGCCTTTCTACGTCACGCTATGGAACATGGAGCATGCGAAGGCCCTGCTGATGAGGAACGAGTACCCGATGGTCATAAACGTGATATCCAGGGAGGGGATAAGGAAGAGGGTGGCCGACACCAACAGGGAGGAGCTCATAAAGGCGCTGGCGCAGGGTTTCGTGCTTGAACGCCAGCTGGTGGACGGCGACATAGCGCTGTTCAACAGGCAGCCGACGCTGCACAGGCTTTCGATAATGGCCCACACGGTAAAGGTGCTGCCCGGCAGGACGATGAGGCTCCACGTTTCGGTCGCGTTCCCGTACAACGCCGACTTCGACGGGGACGAGATGAACCTGCACGTGCCGCAGTCCATAGAGGCGCAGGCAGAGGCCAGGTACCTGATGCAGCCGAAGGACATGATACTGTCGCCAAGGGACGGCAGGACTGTAATGTTCACTGAGGAGGACGAGATAGCGGGCGCGTATTTCCTGACGAAGGACGACGCCTACTTCACCAAGGACGAGGCGTGTCTGATGCTTTCCAGCATAGGCATAAACGAGCTGCCTAAGGCGGCCAAAAACGGCGCGTACTCCGGCAAGTCCATATTCTCCATGCTGCTGCCCAAAGGCATGGACTTCGACGAGGACGTGAAGGGCAACCACATGGTGATAAAGAACGGGGAGCTGAAGGAGGGCATAATAGACGCCAAGCTTATAGGGCTTGGGGGCACGCTGATACAGCACATATTCAGCCATTACGGCAGCGACGCCGCGATGTATTTCATACTCAACTCGGCAAAGCTCTCATTGAGGGTGCTGCTGATGGAGGGCGTCACGATAAGCATACGCGACTACTACAACACCGAGTTCGTTAACAATGAGCGCGTCAGGATCATAGACGAGGTGACGCAGAAGGCCGCGTTGCTGCTCGAAAAGTACAGGAACAAGCAGCTGGAGGCGCTCCCGGGGTACACGAGGAAGGAGACGTTCGAGACTGAGACGCTGGTGGCTCTGGAAGAGGCGAGGGCCCTCGCCAGCAAGACGCTGGAGAAGGTGCTCGACAGGTCGAATATGGCTTACCTCATGGTACTCGTGCATGCCAGGGGGTCGGTGCTGAACCTCGTACAAACAAGCATGTTCCTGGGGCAGCAGGCAGTGAGGGGCAAGAGGCCGTCCAGGGGCTATGCGGGCAGGACGCTGCCATACTTCAAGAGGAACGACAGGAGCCCGCTGGCGAGGGGTTTCATAAGGTCGAGCTTCTTCGACGGGCTTAGCCCAGTCGAGTTCTACATGCACGCGATGGGCGCCAGGGACTCGGGGATGACCAAGTCGCTGGTAACGGCAGTCAGCGGATACCTGCAGAGGAGGCTGATAAACGCGCTGCAGGACCTGTACGTTGACGAGAACCTCAGCGTCAAGGACGCCAGCGGGGCGCTGATACAGACGATATACGGCGGCGACGGGATAGACCCGATGCAGGAGCAGGTCGCCAAGGAAAAGAGGAAGTGATTTTTATGGAGGAAAAGGGATCTTTGAAGGTATCGCCGGGGGAGGCCGTAGGCGTGGTAGCTGCGCAGTCGATAGGCGAGCCCGGCACGCAGATGATATTGCGTTCGTTCCACGCAGCTGGCATATCGTCCCTCATAACGACTAAGGGGCTGCCGAGGATCATAGAGATAGTGGACGCCAGGAAGAGGCCGAAGTTCCCGATGATGCACGTAGTGCTTGAGGATAGCGTCGCCAAGAAGTACGAGAGCGTAAGGGCCATATGGAGGAAGATCGAGGAGGTCAAGGTGTCCAGCGTGCTCAGGAGCTTCAGCGAGGACCTCAGGTCGCAGACCATGACGCTGGAGCTTGACAGGGAGAAGCTGGCGTCATATGAGATAACCGCGCACCAGGTTGCGAGCAAACTCGAGAAGCGGGAGGCCACTGAGGTATCGCAGGACGACAATATAATCAGGGTGAAGATAAAGAGCAAGGACATGAAGTCGGCCAGGACGGCGTTCGTCCACATAAGGAACGCGTCAATAATAGGCGTGGCAGGCATAACGAAGGCGCTGGTGCAGCAGGACGAGGCGGGCGTTTTCTTCATAACGACTGCCGGGAGCAACATAGCCGACGTCATGATGATAGACGGCGTTGACAAGTGGCACATCTACAGCAACGACATATTCGAGGTCATGCGCGTGTACGGGATAGAGGCTGCAAGGACCCTGATAGCGCACGAGCTCTACGAGACGATGTCGGACGAGGGCTTCACCGTTAGCTTCAGGCACCCGTCGCTGGTGGCGGACACGATGACATACACTGGTTCGATAAAGAGCATCGGCAGGCACGGCGTCGCTGGAGAGAAGGAGTCCGTGTTCGCCAGGGCGGCCTACGAGGAGACGGTCAAGCACTTCACTAATGCGGGGGTGTTCGGGGAGAAGGACATGCTTAAGGGCGTGGCTGAGAACATACTCATAGGCAAGCAGATAGGCGTCGGCACAGGCATGGTCAGGCTCGCGATAAAGAAGGATGAGCTGAAGAAGGTAAAGGCCAAGGAATAGGCTTTTAATTGGTTGCTTTGAAACTATATTGCTTTTTGGTGTTGCGATGCAGGAAAGACCATTTGATTTGCTGAACAAGGTGCTGGGACAGCAGGTGCTCGTAAGGCTCAAGAACAACATGAGCATCAGGGGCAAGATAACATCGTTCGACGCCCACATGAACATAGTGATGGAGAGCGCAGAGGAGCTCGACGGCGGCGAGCTGAAGGCCAAGCTCGGCACCATACTCCTGAGGGGAGGCAACATAATCTTCGTCTCTCCGGCCTGAGCGGGCGCCGCCACGTAGAGTGATGCGGTGCGCAGGAACAGGAAACTTATAGTAGTGGACTTCGACAACACCTTATTCTTCACCAACAGGGCCTCATTCCTGGCCTCGAAGGAACTCCTCAGCAGGGGACTGACGCACGCAGGCATACACAGGCTGCCGGAGGAGATCAGGAGGCGGATATACCACCTGGCTGCGACCAAGTACGGCAGGCACAGCATACTGAACAATGCGCTGCGCAGGAGGCTCGCAAGGGCCCGGGATGCCGAAATAATGATACTTACCGCAAGGCACAACAGCTCGGACGCGCACACCAAGATGCTGCTGGTGAAGCATGGGCTCAACATAAGCAAGTTCAGGAGCAGGAGCGAGTCGGAAATGAACATCGATGACGGGCAGTGGAAGGGAAGAGTCATAGCCAGGATCGCAGCGGGATATCAAGAAGTGGAGGTTTACGAAGACAAGAGGGGCAACATAGGGTACATGAGGGATGCAATTGGAGGGAGAGGGGTGAGGGCCACATTCTACATCGTGACTCCCAGAAGCATAAGGAAGGTAGGGGGATGACGTACCCACGCTTTTTAGACTTTTGTTACATAAGTATATTCCGTCAGGGCTCCTGGCGTAACGGTAGCGCGCCTGCATGGCATGCAGGAGGTTGCGGGTTCAAATCCCGCGGAGTCCACTAACATCTCCATCATGGACCTATGGTAAACGACAAAATTGATGCTAAGTTCAAGTACCTGCTCTATTCGAGGGCGTTCAGGAGCGTAGCAATAATATACATGAGCCTGGCTTTTTCCCTTTATCTGGCCGCGCTGCATATCAAGATAATAGAGATAGGCATCGTATCAGGGGCAGCAATGCTTTTCATGGTATTTATTACCATAAGCCTTGGCCTGCTGGGCGACAGGTATGGGTATAAGACTGAATTGCTTTGCGCAGAGTCCATCGCCCTCGCCGGTGCATTAATCGTGGGTATATCATCAACCCCGACGTATATAATAGTCGGGATGGTGGTCGCAGGAATCGGGGGCGGCGCGGGCGGACTGCGCGGGGCCTTTTCACCTGGCACCAACGCTTTTATAGCCAACAATTACAGTGATCAAAATGACAGGGTCAGGCGCTATTCATATATAACGTTTGTTGGTGCCGCAGCTTCGATAGGGGGCAGCCTCCTCTTCGCGAGCGTTTCGCCTCTGGGCGCTTTTATCGGGCTGCTTAATTCCTACAGGACCATATTCTTGATTTCCGCAGGCATGCTTACTGCGTCAGTTATATCTATACTAATGCTTGCTGAGGAAAAGAGGCCGTTGAAAACAACAATGGTGATGAAGAGAGGCAGCGCCAATTATTCTGCCAAGGTGATTGCGGCAAACATCCTGGCAGGCACGGGAACAGGTCTTGCCATTCCGCTGCTTCCATTGTGGTTCGCGCTTTCCTACGGCGCCACTGCGTTCGATATAGGCATGATCTTCACCGCGGTATATCTTGCAACCGCACTGGGCTCTTACGTCTCTTCACGGATTGCACATCGTATGGACACGCTCAAAATTGCATCGTATACGAGGTTCGCCTCAGGTGCGCTACTTTTTGCGATGGCCTTTTCGCCTTTATTGATTATCGCCGCGCTGCTTTACCTATCAAGGGGGGTGCTTGCGGGCTTTGGGAGCCCCAGCAGGACAGCGGTGAACGTCAAGGGGATAGATGCCGAGGATTATGGCGCCGCCACAAGCGTACAGGGGACTGCGATGAGGGTCGGGCAGCTAAGTTCAGGACTGAGCGGGTACTTTATGGACTATTACCTGCCATTACCAATATTCGTAGGGGGCATATTGCAAATGGCAAGCGGGGTAAGCTACAAAATGCTATTCGGTAAGCGCAAGAGACACGATGGCTAGCTAGAGCTTCATCGCATCCAATGCATGAACAGCCAAAAGGGATGTCCGTCAATCTAATTCTCCGCCTTCGAGAAGATAAGCATATAATGGGTTCCAATGTCCTGCCTCTTAATAAGCCTGAAATTACGCTTTTTCAACTTGCCTATTACATCATCCTCTGAGAACCGTATTGAAACGGGCGGGCCGAACGCGGTGTCCTCTTTCTTCCAATCGAGGTCTACGAATTTGCCATTCTTATTTAGGACCCTACTTATCTCCCTCTCATAACCTACTGGGACATCATGGAACGAGTTTGCTGCAAATACAATGTCCATGCTGCCATCTTTGAACGGCAGGGTGTTGCTAGCCGCCTTGATTATCCTTACATTTCTAAGTCCCGCCAGGTTTATGTGCATTGCAGCAATGGCTTCGTCAGAGACATCGACGCAGTACAGGTTTTTGATATACTTGCTCAGTATCTTCGAGAACCTTCCACTTCCCGCCCCTAAATCTACGCCTTCTTCTGCCCTGAGATACCCCTTATCCTCCTCTATCGCATCTATAAACTGCTTCTCTACTTTTCTGACTTCCAAAAAATTGTGCCTGCGCATGTTTCCACCACCATCCATAAGACCACTGCAGCAAATCCAACCATTTATTGAAGCATTATATACAAAAACTTCTGTTTTAGAACCAATACATAAAATTATTAAAAAGCAACTTTTTCTACTGAACTATAAAACTGATGGACGGTGGGAGTTATATGGCAGTACACAATTCATATTATGATTCGGCAAACACTGCGGTTAGGGTTTTTCTGACGAGAGTTGAGGTTATATTACAACAATAATAAAGCGTTTAATAATGCCTGACAATGAATACGGTAAGTATCAGGGGCGAGGGGCAATGCGTGGTTGGCGTGGATGCATTTGGGCTTATGAAGATAACTCGCCCGTACTCCGTAAGGAAAGACAATCTTGCGCTATCCGAGGAGTTCGCCATAATGTCAGAGGCGGTTGGAGAGATAGTCAAGTTTAGTTATATCTACTGAGGCGATGAGGATGCGTAGAATGCCAACCTGCGCTAAAAACCGCGCCAGGATTGGCACATTCGACATCCTCCCATCCGTAAACGGTGTGGGCTTCCTCTGCGTTCATGCAATCACTGCATCCCGCAGGGGATGTGTTTTATCGGTTCTCAGTTCTTCGATGCGACTTTTCGATTCCTGTTGAATCGCAGAGGCCATATCTCCTTGAGCGTGACTTCCCCTCCATCCTAGGGTAGTTGCTTTGTGCAATATGTTTATTGATGCGTTTATGTCCCTGTCCAAGGTAAAGGGCCCTATAGAAATGCCAATACGGCATCGGAGCCGTAATGGCTTATTGGTTCCATAAAAATGGCGAATATCGACAGTAGGCCTTGCTTGCACATTATTAGGAGAGCCCGATGCTCAAGAGGTTTTCTACAGCGTCCTAGCCACATATTTTTATCAATGAGATGGCATTTGTAAAGCTGCTTACGGATTTTTCTAGAATGGTAAAATGCTGGGTGTATGTTTTATACGGCGTGGAAGAGAACGGGAGTGTAAACTATCATGCTATGAAAGAAATCGCTATCACCAGGAAATACAGTACAATAAGCGATGCGCTTGTTATGTAGTTGAGCTTGCCCCTCTTCATCACAAGCAGCGCTATCAGGTTTACTGCTATCACTGAAATGAATTCTGGGAGCGCGTTCGATATCGGAAGGTTTGGCAGTGCGAATACGCAGATGAGGCCAAGCAGCAGTGTGTTGTTCTCCAGCTTTGATCCTATGAAGCTGACTATCGCAGTCGACCCGCCGCCGCGGCGCCCATTTGCCAATCTGTAGCCGTTTATGTTTTCACCCAAGTCAGAGACTATAGGTATTATCACAAGCGAGAGCCATAATGCAGGTATCTGGATTATGCTCGCTATTTGCGATATGTCGCCAACCAGCGGCGCAGAGGCAACCAGTACTATCAGGAATCCGATTAGTATGTAAGCGGAGGCGTGGAAAATGCCCGCTTTTATTGTTTCCTCCCCCTCGTTCTTCACAAACATGTCATGTGCCTTAGAATATCGTTTTAATAGATACGCTATGTACAGCAGAACCAGTACTGCACCTACAAAAATGTTGAGCTGCTCATACAGTGCTATTATTACGAACACCAGCGTCGACAAGGTCAGGAACCTGAACTCGACTTCGTAGTCGTCCTTCATCACAAGCGGTGTGTGCCATTTTCTCATGTAGACTAATCCGACCATCCCTATTCCGAAACTGAAAAGTACGATATTGCCTCCGAGTGCCGCGCCTATGGCGATATCGTATGACCTTTGAGTTATAGCTATGATAACCACAATCGTTTCTGGGAGCGCCTCTATTATGCCCAACACTATGCCTGCTGCGAATCCCTGCCCGAATATGTCCTCCAAATCATTTGTGGCACTAGTTATGAACTCCGCGGCGACCCTAAACGCGACCAGTATAATGGCGATTTCCAGCGCGAGATATGCAAGTCCCATGCCGCTCATCTTACATTGCGCTTTGCCTTAAGCAGCAATGCGAATTAGATGAATGTAGCTAATGTTATTTAGCCTTTGGGATTATTCGTCAAGAAAAAAGCGATAAGATTGACTTGAGGATGCGGTAAGTCAGCCCCCATATCACATAACCTTCATAAGCTATTGCAGGCGCCTCAATTTGGATGCCATGCGCGCTCACCTTCATCGATTGGTCTTCTGAACCTGCCAAAAAGACGCTGGTGGGCACCCATTTGTAAGAAGAAACCTCTTCCTTGTTCGGCTTTATCGCTACATGCCTCTCAATCCAAAAAATACAGGGAAGCACGGTTAAGCCGGACTTATTAGTATTTAACGGTTTGAGATACCCTAAAAATTCGGAGCTGAGCAGCTCGAACCCCATCTCCTCGTTTGTCTCCCTTATCGCAGTATCTAAATAACGCGCATCGCCCTTCTCACACCTTCCGCCCGGGAACGCTATTTGGCCGGACCAGTCGTCATCGTCTCTTTCGGAGCGCTTCATCATGAGCACTTTGGAGCCTGGGCCATCCACTAGGAATATGACTGCGACGCACGCTTTTATTTCTTGATTGCCTGTGCCGGCATAACCCATGGGATCCCCTCCGAGCCCGACAAGCAGATCCGATTTGTATATGCTCTTATTACCCATCTTTACACTAGTTTAGAAGCATGCAATAATTGCGATGCCGGTTTGTTGCTATTATATATTTTTAGGTTTATATAGTTCTATGTGACTTTCATGATGCTGCATTTAAGCAAATTCTTTGATGACATATACGAAGCCGATCAGAAGGGCATACCGTGTTTCAAACTTTTTTCTGGGGGCAAATGGTTCTTTTCTCGCGATAAGAAATTTATCGATATAAAGAGCCCGATAGACGATTCGGTCATAGCGCGGGTGTCGATGGCGGACGAGAAAGACGCTGACGACGCTGTCGCCAACGCGAACAAAGGCAAGATGGCGATAAGAGGGCTGCCTGCCATTGAAAGGCTTAACGCGATGAGGAGGGCGGCCGATGCGCTGGAATGGCACAAGGAGGACATGATAAGCTCTATAGTGATTAACAATGGGAAGACGACCGCTGACGCGACAGGCGAAGTGAACGCGACTAGGAACAGGCTGCTTCTTACTTTCGAGGAAGCTAGAAAGATATACGGGGACTATCTGCCGGGGGACTGGGCGGAGGAGAACCTCGGCAAATACGCCATGGTGATAAGGGAACCGGTAGGGGTGGTCCTTGCGATACCGCCGTTCAATTATCCGCTTTTCATAACCTACACTAAAATAATACCCGCATTACTTGCGGGTAATTCCGTGATAGCGAAGCCGGCAAGCGCGGATCCCATCCCTGCTATACTCATGGCAAAGATACTGGACGCCTCTGGCGTGCCTGCCGGCGCGCTCAGCGTGATAACCGCGAAGGGAGCTATAGGGAGCAGGATGGCTGAAAGCCCTATGATCAATATGGTGACTTTCACTGGGAGCACCGAGGTGGGCGAGGAACTCACCAAGATTTCTGGCATAAAGAAGATACACCTAGAACTGGGCGGAAAGGGTTGCGCGATAGTGCTGGATGATGCGGACATCCAAGATGCGGCCGACAAGGTGCTGGCAGGCTCATTGAAGAACGCGGGCCAGCGCTGCGATGCCATAAGCCTTGTCTTGGTACAGGAGGGCGTAGCCAACAAATTCACGGAGATGCTGAAAGAGAGGATTAAGAAGTGGGTTGTCGGCGATCCTGCGGATCCTGCCAGCAAGATAGGTCCGCTCATAGACTCAAAAGCGGTTGCTAGGGTCAAGGCCCTTGTAGACGACGCCGTGAAAAAGGGCGCCGTGCTTGCGCATGGCGGCACCGTAAAAGGGAACTTCTTCGAGCCTACGCTCCTGCTAAATGTGCCTCTGGAAGCCAACATAATCAATGAGGAGACGTTCGGCCCGGTGGTTCCGGTCCATGTATTCAAAAGCATAGACGACGCGCTTGAGATAGCGAATAAGTCGAAATACGGCCTTGATTCATCCGTATTCACCACCAACATAAACCATGCGTGGAAGATCGCGAAGAGGCTCGAGGTCGGCGAAGTTACCATAAACAACTTCCCAGCACACGGAGTGGGCTTCTTCCCGTTCGGCGGCGTCAAGGAGAGCGGCTTGGGCAGGGAGGGCGTGGGTTACAGCATAGAGGAATTCACTAATATGAAGACCATAGTGGTTGACACGCGTGCGGCCAAGACATGGACAGTAAAGCCGCAGGACTAATGCAATTTGGCAAGGAACGCGCTTATCCTTTCATTGAATTCTGCAGGTTTGTCTAGGTAGCAGGCGTGCGCGGCGCCATCTATTATGCACGTCTCGGAATCGCTTATCGCACCAGACAGCGACCCAGCGTTACCCGGGGTGCTGACCATATCGTCTGAGCCCCATATCCCGAGCGTCGGCACTTTTATCTTCTCGAGGCGCACTTCTGGGATCCTCACTGGGGCGACCACTATAAGGGCCTTTATGCTTGGCGCATGCAGAGACGCATACCTTAGTGCGAAGTACCCGCTAAGCGAGGACCCTAGCAGCACGGGTCTCCCTTTCACCACGTTCTTTACTACGTAGTCTATGAAATCCGGGTATGCACGCTCTTCCATTGCGAACTTGCTCCCGCTATTTGGATATCCCGGCATATCCAGCGATGTCACTGAATAGCCAGATTCCAGAAAGCATGCCATGGTGCCGCTCTCGGCCCAGACATCGCACGAAAAACTGTACCCGTGCATCAGGAGCGCGGTCCTGGCAGTGCCGTAACCTGAACGCAGGTACCTGAACTTGTTGCCCTCGTAGTCCCCGAAAGAGTAGAGTGAACCCATTGAAGCCCTGCTCAATTTTTTATATTGGCATTGATGAAGTTGATGTTTGCCTCAATCCTTTCTGCAGTCTTGCTCACCGACCTATCTATATCCTCCCTGATGTTCTTCTTATCGCCGAAAAATTTATTGAATTCGGTGAGGGATTTCTTGTCTGCCATCCCGTCCATGTTCTCTACGTACTTCCTCAGTATGTGGGTGCCGCTCATGAACTTTGTCAGCATCATAGGCCAGTTCCTCTTTGACCAATCCCATATGAGCATCTTGCCGAATGGGTTGTCTGCTATTATCGCTGCGGGTATATACGCATCCTGCAGTTTGACGTTGCTGGAGAACGAGAAGTCAAGCGTCTCCTGCAGGAGTGATTCGTCCCTGAACATGCCTAGCGCTATTATTATGCGCCTCTGCTCCTCCGGGTTCGTTGTCTTTTTGTACAGCTCCTGAAGCTTCTTGTGTAAGCCGGCATTACCGTTCCATGCGGCTATCTTGTAGACCGCACCGCGTATGTTCGGGTCTATCTGTTTCCCGGTGGATATGTAGCTGCTGAACAGTTCGTTGGCCTTCTCTATGGTCTTCCTGTGGCCAGTGATGCCAAGGCCGGATACCGCCATAGCGCGCAGCATCGTCGTGGTGTTGGCCTCGCCCTGCTTCTTTGTCCATCCTATTTCATTTATAGCCTTGTCATTGTAGTACAGTATCAATTCGTCGATTTTTCCCTGGAGCCTTGTGCCGTAGAGCATGAATTGCAGCCATGCAAGGTGCCCAGAGACGCTGAAATTGATGGGATAGCTGTCGGGATCCCCCATGCAATAGCGCCTTAAGAAATCCGTGTAATCGTTAAGCTGGATTTTTCCGCAGCGGGCCATCGTAAATAGGTCGTTCTCTATGCCCCACGCATCCTTGCCCTTTAGCTTGCCCGACGATATGGCTGCGCCGAGCTTTGGCAGAGTCGCAGCATCGTATGAGACCCGATAAAGCCCGCTCTGGCCGTAGTTCAGCTTCACCCACCCGTTCACCGCAGTCTTGAATTTGATTGACCTTCCCTGCATCAGAAGCATTTTTTGGGTACCGCGATCGTCCATTATATGCAGCGGTATAGGCCATGTGCCTTTCCTTTCCCTTCCAAGCATGGTGAAGCGTTCCTGAGAGACGGATACAGTAGTGCCTTTGACTTTGCATTTGATGATTGGGTAGCCGGGCTTGGTCACCCAGTAGCCTGCGACGTTCCCGACCTTTTTGTCTCGGCCTGACTTCGCGGCGGCCCTGTCTATCGCTTTCCATAAGTCTTGCTTTGTGGCATTGGAATACGCATGTGCCTTGATATAGCTGCTCAGCCCGCTGCGGAATGTTTCCTTGCCCGAATAGTCCTCAATCATGTGCAGCACGCTGCCGCCCTTCTCATAACTGATTTCATCGAATATGCTGTCGATTTCCTTCGGGTTCTTCACATCGACGCTTATCGGGTGCGTGGACTCCAGCGCATCGGCGTTGAACGCAGTCCCTATGACGTCCAGGAAGTACTGCGTGCCCATGTCCCACTCCGGGAAAGTCGCCTCTATGGCCTTGTAGCTCATGAACGTGGCGAAACTCTCGTTCAGCCAGAGGTCGTTCCACCATTTCATGGTGACCAAGTCGCCGAACCACTGGTGCGCCAGCTCGTGCGCTATCACCTCTGCGATGCGCTGCTTGTTGGCCACTGATGTGCTTTCGTCAGCAAGCAGGGCTATCTCCCTGAAGGTTATTGCGCCCCAGTTCTCCATCGCCCCCACTGCGAAGTCAGGCACAGCGATCAAGTCGAGTTTCTTGAGCGGATATGCCACCCCGAAATACTGCTGGTAGAATGAAACGAATTTCTTTGCGAATTCCAGCGGAAGCGCGCACATGGCCTTCTTCCCTGGCGTCGAGATCACCCTTATTTTCAGGCCGCCCAAGCTGCCTTCGGTATATTCGAACCTGCCCACGCCGATGTAAAGCAGGTAGTCCGACATCCTCGGCGTCGTTTCGAAGGCGATCTCCTTCCTGTTTCCCACGACTTTCTGGCTCTTTATCTCCGTGTTGGATAGCGCTTCAAGGTCTTTGTCCATTACAAGGGAAAGGTCGAATGTCGCCTTGAAAGCAGGCTCATCGAAGCACGGAAATGCGGCTCTCGCATCGGCCGCCTCGAACTGCGTGGTAAGCATGTGACAGGTTTTGCCGGCGGCCTTGTAGGAGCTCCTATAGAAACCGTACATCCTGTCGTTGTTGCGGCCCTTGAACTTTATGTTGACCACTGCGCTGCCGGCTATCGCGCGCTTGAGTCTTAATTCTATCCGCTCGCTTTCCGGTATGATCCTTAACGCCGCTTCAAGCCTGCTTTTACCATAATCTACCGAGGCCTCTATGATGTCAATGTCCTTCGCATTTAGCGCTATGACTCCAGCGCTTCTTCTAACTGTCACCGTTATCGATTCATGGCCGATGTACTCAAACCTGTCGAAATCCAAGTCCAGCCTTATTTTGTAGTTGCTGGGCGACACATTGTCACCTAGAGTCTCATGTCCATAAGCCATAGAAAAACCAATTCTTATAGTGTAAGCGCAGCTCTGCTAGTCATCCGTGGAAATTTCGATTTTAGCAGTCGGCTTGTACTCTGACTTGAGTAGGCTCAGCATTATATCGTCCACGAACTTGTCCACATGGAACACACTCTGGCGCATCACCCCCTCGCTGGTGAAGCCCAGAGACTTGAGTATCCGCAGTGAGCGCTCGTTGAAGGTGAATACTGTGGCGTATACCCTGTTCATGCTTAGCGACATGAAAGCCACATGCAAAAGCAGGGACACAGCGTCCTTTCCGTAACCGTTATCCCAGAATTTCTTGCCTATCCAATACCCTATCTCGCATTTCCTGTTCTTCAAGTCTATATTCTTTATGCCGCCGATACCGATCAGCTCTTCCGTATCATTCAGCACTATGCCGAAATGGAACTCGGTGCCGTCTATCAGCGCGCGGGTGGCTGAATCAATGAACTCCAATGCATCGGAGCGCTTGTACGGAAATGGGAACAATCCAAGCTCTGCTATGTTGTAGACTACATCGTAATCGTTGGCATGCTCTGCTATGGAATCCGCATCCTCAACGGTAAGCGTGCGAAGCCTAACCCTTAAATCATTCGATTTTACCTCCATCAAAGTAATATCCGCTTAATACTTTATAAACTTTTCCCTTGAAACTTTATCTGTTCCGGATTAGAACCCGGGCGGGCCTTTGGATGTCAGATAAGAACGCGGCACCTGCGTGGATGCTCTGCGAGGAACTCATGGTCGACATTAAGGAGGCCATGGTTAGCGAAGCGATTAGGACGCTGCACGGTGAGATGAACGCGGGCAGGATAAAACTAAACGCGGAATGGGTAAACACAGAGTCGGGCACCGAGGAACTGGAAAGAAACATGTTCATCATTAATAGGCTGATTGAGGAGGCCCCAAAAATGCTGCAGGCACAGAACGAATACGTGGTCAGGGCGGAGGCGGCGGGGGACAGGTTGGACGCTAAATCGGTAGAGAACGTAGAAAACGTCAAGAGGCTGGGCATGGCTGTATCCTACATATCCGCGCTTATGGAGCACATAGCAGTGATTGACGGATGGATAAAAAGCATAGGCGAGAAACCAAATCAGGATAGCCAGGCTTCTATACTCAAGGAAACGCTCAGCGAGGAGAGGCTGGCTACGGTGAAGTTCGTGCTCGAGACTAAGGCGCTGAACCGCGGTTTATTGGACGCGGACGAACTCGGCATGCTCAAAAGCCTGGAGCAGGGATGAGCGCAACAAAATGGCGGTTTTATGAACAATGCGATAATAGTGGACGGCGTGGTTAAAAAGTTCAAGACATACGAAAGCTACTCTGGCGCAGCCGGTGCGCTGTTCGGCAGGAAGAAAAAGATAAAGACCGCGCTTGACGGCGTCAGCTTTAAGGTGAAGAGGGGCGAGATCCTCGCAATGCTCGGCAGGAACGGGAGCGGCAAATCGACGCTCATAAAGATGCTGGCCGGAGTGCTCAGAGCGGACGGCGGGGCCATGACGGTGCTGGGCCTGGACCCGTTCAAGGACAGGATACGGCTGGCGCAGCAGATAGGCGTGGTTTTCGGTTCGACCCACCCGCAGCTCTTCTGGGACCTGCCCCCGATAGACACATTCAACTACATCAAGGGCATGTACGGGATATCGGAATCAGCGTTCGAAAGGAAGCTTGAACGGTTCATTGATATGCTCTCGCTGAAGGATGTTTACAAGAGGCAGACGAGGCAGCTGTCCCTCGGCGAGCGCATGAAGTGCGAGTTCGTGTGCAGCAACCTGCACTCGCCAAAGCTCGTGCTGATGGACGAGCCCACCGTAGGTGTGGATCTGCCGTCCAGGATGGCCATAGGAGATGCAGTAATAGAGTTGAGGAAGGAGCAGAAGACTACCTTCGTCATAACCACGCACGTCGTCGACGACATAGCCAACGTAGACAGGATCGTCATGCTTGACCACGGGAAACTGGTCTTCGACGGGTCCCAGGAGGAGATGCGTAGCATGTTCAAGAAGAGCGTTATGGTGGAGCTCTACTTCAGCGACAAGAGGCGGATAGGTAGGTATGCGAAGTACGGCAAGGTGGTCGTGAGCAGGGACGATTACGTCAAGCTCGAGATGGGCCCGGAGGAGATAAAGCGCAGGTGGTTCACGCAGATGCTCAACGACGACGCGGTAGTCGACTACAGGATCAACGAGCCCAGCCTGGGTTTCATGCTTAACCAGATGTACAAGAAAATCGACAGGGACGGCGTCAAGGATGGTGCTGAGAATGGCTGACGTAGGCGCGTATGCCGCCGCTTTCAAGGTAAATTTCAAGAACATGCTTGCCTACAAGACAGACATAGCGCTTGATCTTACGTTCACCATACTGTCATCGCTTATTTTCGTATTCGTATGGGCTGCGGTCTACTATTTTTCCGGCGCCGGCACGCTGGACGGCTTCTCGCTCAACGGGATAATAGCTTATTTCATAGTGCTGGCCGGCATAAGCGAGGTTACCGGATGGCCGAAGATAATAAACAACATGGAGGAGGACATGAAGGAGGGCGGGATTGCAAGGTTCCTCATAAGGCCGATGAACTACACGACGCAGCTTTTGCTGGAGTCTCTGCCCGTGGACATTGTGTTCTTCACCTTCGGCTCGCTCCCCATAATAGTCGGGGTCGTAGCATTCGGGCATTTGAGCGTCACTCCAAGCGCATTGGCGCTGTTCGCCGCGCTGATGGTCATTGCTTACTTGATGATAAACATAATAGGCTTCATCATAGGCAGCATGGCGGTTTACCTCACCAGCGTGTGGGGGGTCGCCAACGCGGTCACGTGGCTCTTCAGCCTTGCAGGGGGAGGCGTAGTGCCGCTATTTTTCCTCCCTGACAACATAGCGCGCCTGCTCATGCTTACCCCGTTCGCATTTATGTATTACATACCTGATACGACCCTGCTTGGCATCATGCCTGCCAGCGCGGCGCTGCAAAGCGTCATGATCGGGACCCTATGGGTAATCGCCTTTGCGATCATGGCGAGCCTGTTGTGGAGGAAGGTCAAAAGGGACATAAATTCGGTGGGTGGGTAGATGATGCTGCAGAGCATAAGGAAGAACCTTAAGATGTTTGCCGTATCGCAACGCTACACGTGGCTGTCATTCCTGATTTACAGGGGGCAGGCCCTGAGCTGGGCGGTTGTCTGGATGTTCTCCACCGCGGCGAGCTTTGTCAGCATAAGCGTCATATATGGGGTCTCTCCCGGGATAGCCGGCTGGAGCTATTACCAGATGCTCGCCCTTGCAGCGCTGTCGAATATGGCGATCGGCATAGTGAGCTACCTCATAAGGCCATGGGACCTGATAATGCTGATGCGCAACGGCGTATTCGACCAGTTCCTGACCAAGCCCTATGACCCAATAGCACTGATACTTTCCCGCTCCGGCACAAGGGCGTCCATAGGCGGCGTGATAAGCTCGCTCGCCATGCTGGCATACGCTTTGGCGAACCAAGGTGGGATAAGCATGCCAGCTTTCATGACCGCGGTGCTGCTCTTCGCGCTGGGAACCGCTGCGCTCACGATGTTCATAGTCACCATATCGATTTTGTCGTACGTGCTTTTCAAAAGCGGAAACTACATACAGTGGCTGATCAACATAGCGGGGACGACTTCCAACTACCCTTTGCAGATATACAGCATTGCAGGCACAGTGCTGCTCACGGTGGGCCTACCGGTAGGCCTGGCCGCCTTCTATCCTGCAGAGCTGATGTTCGCCAAGATAAGCTATCCGTTTACGCTCGGGATGGCTGCGCTCTCGATCGCGCTTATCATGACATTTTACAGGGCCAGCACGTATCTCCTTAGATTCTACACCGGCGGGGGAGGCTGAACCGTGTTCATGAAAGCTCCAGCGTTATCGGAGCATGATCCGAGCCTTTGAAGGACGACAATATCGACGCGCCCTTGACCGCCTGCCTGAGTTCATCCGAGACGAAGAAGTAATCTATCCGCCATCCGATGTTCCTTTCTCTGGCATTGGCCCTGTATGCCCACCATGTGTAATGGCCGCGGTCCTTTACGAACATCCTGAAAGTATCCGTATAACCAAGGCCGACGAAGCAGGTCATCCACTTACGCTCCTGCATGGTGAACCCGGCATTCCCTATGTTGTCTCGAGGCCTGGCGATGTCTATATCAGCATGGGCGACATTGAAGTCGCCGCATGCTATAACAGGCTTGTCTTCCCTGAGCCCCTCCAGGAATCTTGCGAACCTTTTGTCAAATTCCAGCTTGAAATCCAGGCGCGTCAATCCGTGCCGCGCGTTGGGAAAGTACGCATTCACCAGATAGAACCGCCCCATGTCCAATGCAAGCGCTCTGGCCTCAGAATCGAATTTCTCCATCCCGATGCCATAGATGGCACGCTTGGGCGATTCCTTAGTGAGCGCCATTAGGCCGCTATAGCCCTTCCTCTTTGACGGATATATCGTCTTTACATAGCCTGAACCGGCCAATTCCGGAGGCATTACGTCGGCCCTTATTTCCTGGAAGAGCAAGGCATCAAAATCCCCGGAATCCACCAGATTTGCCAGACCGTTCCGCAGTGCGCTTCTTATCCCATTTACGTTCCATGAAAGGAGTCTCACATGCCCGCCCAAAGTGCGCACGAATGCGCATGGATATAACGTAAGTTATTATATTAAGGTTGGCGGGATTGACATGGATGGAAACGCAAGGTCTAAATAAATTAGAACCCACATCAAGGATGATTGCGATTGCAGCGTGCTATGCGATGCGCGTATTCGAAGGCCTTATCATGCAACCCTTAAACACGAAGAGTTTACGTCTGGAAATGGACGGCAACTCTCTCTACCTTGACGGGAAAAAGCTGGCGTTCAGCTACAGGAAGCTTTCAGAGATGAGGGGCGTCCTCAGGGACAGCAATGCAGTGAACGAAAATAACAAGGACGACCAAGTTTATTTCATGTTCAGGGAGGTATGCGTTGGAATGGATAGAGAGGTGTTTGAAAAGCACGGAGTGCGTTATGACGTAACCATAATACCGGATTATAATCTGGGCAGCGAATTTAACAAAACGCTCGGCCATTACCACCCTGATGCGGAGGCCGGCCTTTCATACACTGAAGTTTACGAGGTAATCGATGGCGATGCCCTTATCCTGCTGCAGAGGCAGCTAGATTATGGGAATGTCGATGTGAAGCTTGCACATGCGAAGGCGGGGGACAAGGTACTTATAATGCCGAATTATGGGCACATAACAATAAACGTTGGGCGCAGGCCTCTGGTAATGGCCAACCTGGTAAGCAGCCGCTTCAATCCAAATTACAAATTGATAGAGGACATGCATGGCGGCGCCATCTATGCGCTTTCAGAAGGTTCCTACGTCATTAACAGGAATTACAAACGGCTATCAATAATGGATGCATATCCACAACCAGAACTGGAGCAGATCAGTGGAACGGCGAGCTTATACGACACTTTCATAAACGCACCGGAAGATTTTGACTTCCTAAACAAGCCCAGCATACTCGGGCAGCTTGTCGGATATCCGTCCGACAAATGAGGCTTTTTATAGCCGGACGCCTGCGACGGAGGGGATGCGCTGATTCGCATCTGCGGTTATTTGTCAATTTTTTCTTGATATTTCAACTAATAATGCAAAAAAACGATAATTATTTAAACATATCTGTACATAATATACTATAGTGCATGGGGGCTTGGGATGGAAAGGATAAGCATAAGGGTAGTGAGCGTGCCGGATAAGAAGAGCACGCAGCACTTGATCAAGTGGTTCTGCCTTGCATTCGGGTTGGAGAGCGATAATTCTTCGGACCATGGGATAGAGGAGGAGCTGCTGGGCAAGTTCATAACGGCTGCTTACGCAGACAGAGGCATATCAAGTTCGGAGATAAAGCTGAAGAACAAGATCGCAAGAAGCACGGTAATATACCACTTGAACAGGCTCATGGATGCCGGATTGATAGTCAAGAGAGGGAGGAGGTATTATCTAAGGGCGACTGACATGTACAGGTCCATAGAGGAGATAGAGTACGACGTGGACAGGGAGATGAGGAGGATGCTGGATACTGCGAGGGAATTTGACAGGCTCATGGCCGTTAAGCTGAAAAGGCCAAGATGATGGCGGGATTATGTCCGATGATAAGGGAACGGGAAGTGGAGAAGTTTCAGGGGACAAGGGCGCGGCAAGCAGTAACGCTGTCGAAACAAAACCGGAAACCGGGCATGATGAAGGCAATAAAAAGGAATATGATGAACTCAAGGATCGCATGGTCAGGCTTGCGGCGGAATTCGATAATTACAAGAAAAAAGCGCGCAAGGATATCGATGTCGCGAAGATCATAGGCAAGGCTGAGGTTATCAAGGACATACTCTCGGTATTAGACGAGTTTGAGGTTGCACTTGTCGCTACGGAGAAATTCAAGGATGACGGGATAGCGAAAGGCTTTGCGCTTCTGTACTCGAATTTCCTTGACGCACTGAAGAGGGAGGGGCTTAAGGAAGTGCCGGCAAAGGGGATGCTGAACCCCTACATGCACGAGGCGATAATGACGCTCGAGTCGGATAAGCCCGCCGGCACCATACTCGAAGTAGTGAAAAAGGGGTACACGCTTAATGACATCCTCCTAAGACCTGCGTCTGTGATTGTGGCGAAGGAGCAGGAGATTAAAAAATTGGATGAGGAAACGAAAAAGTGAGGCTGTTGCCTGAACAAGTTGTCCGTCCAAAAAACGGTTGCGATAACATTAAAAAAGGGTGGAAAAATGAGCAAGATAATAGGAATAGATTTGGGGACTAGCAATAGCGCCGCAGCGATTTTAGAAGGAGGGCGCCCGGTTATAATACCAAGCAGCGAGGGCATTACGCTGTATGGCAAGGCGTTCCCTAGCTACGTGGCGTTTACGAAGGACGGCGAGAGGCTGGTGGGCGAACCAGCAAGGAGGCAGGCCGTGGCGAACCCCGACGGCACCGCGGCTGCGTTCAAGAGGAAGATGGGCACCGACTTTGTATACAAGATATACGGGAAGCAGTACAAGCCGCAGGAACTTTCTGCAATGCTGCTGCAGAAGATAAAGAAGGATGCGGAAGCCTATCTCGGGGAGACGGTCAGCAAAGTCGTGATAACGGTCCCGGCCAACTTCAACGACAACCAGAGGCAGGCAACAAAGGACGCGGGTGAGATTGCCGGTCTTGAGGTAATCAGGCTAGTGAACGAGCCGACGGCTGCGGCGCTCGCATACGGCTTGGATAAGGCTGGAAAGGAGATGAAGATACTGGTTTATGACTTAGGAGGCGGCACGCTTGACGTGACGATCATGGAATTCGGCAACGGCGTCTTTGAAGTCAAATCCACTGCAGGCATAACGGAACTCGGAGGCACAGACATGGACAACGAAATCGTCAAGTTCCTTAGCGGCGAGGCCAAGGCAAAGCACGGAGTCGACCTGTCGAAGGACACGCAGGCGATGCAGAGGCTTAAGGAGGCTGCCGAGAAGGCGAAGATAGAGTTGTCCACTTCTACAACCACCGAGATAAACCTGCCATTCCTGTCAAAGGACAGCAAGGGCGGCCCTGTCAACTTCACCCAGCAGCTTACTAGGGCGAAGCTGGAGAGCCTCGTGGTACCGATAATAGAAAAATCCGCGACTGCAGTGAGGAGGGCGCTGGGCGATGCGAAGATGGAGGCCAGCCAGTTGGACAAGGTCATACTAGTAGGCGGGCCGACAAGGATGCCGATAGTGCAGCGCTATGTGGAGCAGCTGCTGAGCAAGAAGGTGGAGAGGGGCGTTGACCCGATGGAGGCCGTCGCCTTCGGTGCGGCTATCCAGGGGGGCGTGCTAAGCGGTGAGGTCAAGGACATAATACTGCTGGACGTGACACCTCTTTCGCTGTGCATAGAGACGCTGGGAGGCGTGGCCACGAAGCTGATCGACAGGAACACCACCATACCGATCAAGAAATCGCAGATATTCACTACGGCGGATGACATGCAGACAAGCGTGGACATACACGTAGTGCAGGGGGAGAGGCCGCTTGCGAAGGACGACATCGAACTCGGCAAGTTCACCCTGACGGGCATCCCGCCAGCCAGACGCGGAATCCCACAGGTCGAGGTCACCTTCGACATAGACTCCAATGGCATACTTCACGTGACTGCGCAGGACAAGGGCACCGGAAAGTCACAGGGCATGGACATAATCGCGCCGCACAAGATGAGCAAGGACGACATAGAAAAGAAGATGGATGAGGCCAAGCAGTACGAGGAGGAGGACAAGAAGGTGCGCGAGATGATAGAGCTAAAGAACACTGCAGAGTCGCTGATATACACTGCGGAGCGCACGCTCGAGGAGTACAAAGACAAAGTAACGGATGAAATAAAGAAGAAGGTAAACGAAGCCAAGGACGCGCTTAAGGATGCGCTAACAAAAGAGGACGCAGATACTATAAAGTCATCTATGGAGCATCTCAAGGGCGCGCTTGAGGAGGTTGGCGGGGCCGTGTACGGGAAGGGCAGTGCTGGCCCCTCCGGACCGGATTCGGGACCGGGAGGAAATGAGGGCGGCGCCGGTCCAGGCGATCAGAACACTACGGACGCGGAGTACAAAGTAGAAAAGTGAACGGATGGCGGGTGACTATTACAGCGTACTGGGCGTTGGCAAGAACGCTAATCTTGATGACATCAAGCGAGCCTACAGGAACCTGGCGCTGAAATACCATCCGGACAGGAACAAGAGCAAGGACGCGGAGGAAAAATTCAAAGAGATAAACGAGGCTTACGCGGTACTCAGCGATCCGGAGAAGAGGCAGCAGTACGACGCCTACGGGCCGGACCAGTTCAACCAAAGGTACAGCAGGGAGGACATATTCAGGAACTTCGATTTCGAGGACATCTTCAGGAGCATGGGGCTGAACATAGACTTCGGGGGCGGTGGGTTCGGCAGCCCAGACGACATCTTTGACAGCATGTTTGGGATCCGGTCAGGAGGCGCGCGGCGCAACGTCGATGTGGGAAACGACATACTGGTGCACGCCAGCGTGAGCATAGGCGAGGCTGCCAGCGGAACGCAGAAGACCATCCAGATAAAGCACATAAAGAAATGCCCCAGATGCAACGGGGGCGGAGCCGAGCCCGGCAGCGATATCGTCACGTGCGCGACATGCAGGGGCAACGGCCAGGTGAAGGCGACAAGCAGGACCGCTTTCGGCATAATGCAGACCATAAGCACATGCCCGAAGTGCGGCGGTTCCGGGAAGAATTTCAAGGACCCCTGCAAGGAATGCGGCGGCAGGGGCAGGGTGCAGGAAGAGGATAGGGTGGACCTTAAGATACCGAAAGGCATAAATTCGGGGATGCGACTCAGGCTGCGCGGCATGGGGGACTATGGCAGAGATAGGCAGGGCGACGCGTATGTCGAGATAAGCGTGCAAAAGAGCAAAGTCTTCGAAAGGGACGGTGACGATGTTTACGTCAACTTCAGGATACCGTTCTATCTGGCCGCGCTTGGCGGTAAAATCACTGTACCGACGCTAAGCGGCGACCTGGAAGTGAACGTGCCCGAAGGCACGCAATCAGGCGACAGGATAGCCATAGACGGCAAAGGCATGCCGAAGCTAAGCGGCGGCGGCTACGGGGACGAGATAGTGAACATAATAGTCGAGATACCTAAGCACCTGACGGCGGAACAGCGCGAGCTGATGAGGAAGCTGGCAGAATCCGGTGGAGACATTGGAAGTCACGTGGACAAGAAGCGCAAATTCGGCATTTTCTAATCCTTTGGCGACCGGACAGCTAATTTGCCGCTGCGGCGCATGCAATCGAAATAGTTTTAAACCCTTAAATCCATCCTATTAGAATGTAGTGGTAGGATGGCAGAGCAAAAGCTCGGCTCCAGGCCGAAATTCTTCGGCACTAACGGGGTCAGGGGCGTAATAAACGTTGATTATTACCCGGATTTTTTCCTTCACATAGCAATGGCGTTCGGCACCATCATAAAGGACAAGGATATAGTTATAGGAAGCGATGGGCGGTCCAGCCTGCATACGGTGAAGGGAGCGGTAACAAGCGGGCTGACAGCAACAGGCCACGATGTCATTGACATAGGGCTCCTTCCCGTCCCCGCGCTGCAGTACTATTGTAAGACTCACGGCCTGTACGGCGTGATGATAACCGCATCCCACAATCCGCCGGAATACAATGGCGTAAAATTCATAGACAAGAACGGTTCCGAGGTGGAGGAGAATTTCCAGAACTTGGTGGAGAGGGGCTACCTGTCCAGCGCGTATCTCGCGTCTAGCAAGGAGAAGACGCCTTCCGGATCCAGGATCGGCTATGCTAAGTGGGACGGGATGGGCACCGTAAATGAGGACCACAGCGCCAAGGCCGCGTACATCAATGGGATAATGAAGGGCGTCGACTGTGAAAGCATAAGGAAGGCAGGCCTAAGGGTGCTTTGCGATTGCGTAAACGGCGCGACTTCTGAAACCACCCCGATGCTTCTAAGGGCGCTCGGGGTGAAGGAGATCACGCTTAACTCTAACATAGACTGGCGGTTCCCAGCGCACAACTCGGAGCCGGTAATGGGCAACATAAAAGACACCATAGAGATGACCAAAAAGGCCGGAGTTGATCTGGCCGTAGCGCACGACAGCGATGGAGACAGGGCAGTCTTCGTGTCGCCAGAAGGCAGATATCTAGACGGAAATTACTCACTCGCGGTCGCTTCGCTGAACAAGGTGCGGCGCGGGGACACCGTAGTTACTCCTATATCAACTTCCGACATAGTTGAAATCGTAGTGGGCAGGGTGGGCGGTAAGCTTATAAAGACCAGAACAGGGGCCCCGGTCGTCATACACGAAATGGTGAGGAGGAAGGCAAAGCTAGGTGGCGAAGAGAACGGAGGGACTATATTCGGGCCGCACCAATACTGCAGGGACGGAGCGATGACGCTGGCGCTCTGGCTTGAAGCAATAGCCAAGGACGATTTAGGCACCATACTGAAGAGGCTGCCAGATCTGCATTACAGGAGGGACAGGGTAGAGACAAAGGCGGACTTCAACAAGATAAAAGCGGCGCTTGAGGGCAAGCGTAACTCCGGCATAGACTATTCAGACGGCATGAAACTGCAACTGGGCAGGAAGTCGTGGATAATGGTGAGGCCGTCAGGAACCGAGCCTGTGATAAGGCTGTACGCGCAGGCCGAGAGCGAGGAGTCGCTGGATAGGATATTGAAGGAGTACAAGAACGCTATAGAGAAGCTTGGGTGAAATGGTGACTGGCGATTACGATATGCCGAAACACGCTGTGATAATAGCCGGAGGTGAGGGGACCAGACTAAGGCCGCTGACCTACGAAATTCCGAAGCCACTCATTCCGGTGAAGGGGAAGCCGATAGTCGAGTACATGGTCAGGGACCTTGCGAAGAACGGCGTAAATGAGGTGGTGCTCGCCATAGGATACAAGGCGGACATGATAATGGACTACTTCAAGGACGGCGCGGGGTACGGCATAAAAATAAGTTATAGCGTGGAAAATGAGATTATGGGCACAGGCGGCGCGGCTAAGAAGGCGATAGAGGAGCATTTCATAAAGAAGATGCACGGGCGCGACGATGGCGCAGAATTGGGCGACTTCCTTGTTGTAAACGGCGACAACCTTTATGATATAAACCTGAAGGCGATGTACAGGCTGCACAAGGCGGAGAATGCGGTTGTCACGATACTGGTCAAGGAGGTGAATGACGTTACAGGATACGGCGTGGTTACACTGGAAGGCAATGTGATCAGGAAATTCGTAGAAAAGCCAGACCCGGAGAAGGCCGAGAGCCATATGATAAACGCTGGCGTATACATGCTTAGCGCAAAGGCTTTGGATATGATGCCTAAGCGGAAAAAGTTTTCCATGGAGAGGGAATTTTTCCAGGAGATAGTGGACAATGAGAAGATGTGCGCTTACGTGACGGACGGGCAGTGGTTTCCGGCAGATACGCTGGACAGGTATGAAAAAGCCATAATGGGATGGAAACCCCCATCAACTTGAAAGCGCGGAGCTTGATAGCGTTCAATTCAACCGTCACTAAGCCACATGGCATCGAAAAACTCGGATAAATTCAGGGCCCAATCAGCAATGGAGTACCTGATGACGTACGGGTGGTGCATAAGTAATAGCGGCGGCGACAGTTACATAGATACAGCAGCTAGCTTGCCATCAAGCGGGATTATGGGATTTCGATGGGCTACAGTAAGCGAGATGGAGACACTTAATTACGCTACAGCGCTTTCATGGGCTGACAGCTTAGTGGCAGCATCAGACAATAACAATTACGCCGCTACTGGCTGTTTTGGCTGCGATTCTAATTCATTTTTATACACAATACATTTGCTAAGATGGCGGGGCGGGCTTATCCGCCAGGAGGAACGATGCCGTCCTATACGCCATTTTCAGTGACGTGGGCAGGGCGGATAATTGGTGCCGCTGAAAAGTTAATGTCAAAATCAATAGAATGGCTTGCCGCTTGCTGTCATTTTCTACCGACTGGATTTAAACATACGCAGGATTGCGCCGCTACACTTTCTTAATCATGTCCCAATCACACGCAGTATAGCCTAATTTTTTGTAGAAGCCATAGGCACTGCTGTTAGGAACAAATACGTCTATGAATATTGACTTGCATCCCTTCGCCATAAGATATCTCTCTGCACGCTTCATTAGGGCAAGGCCTATGCCGCCATTCCTGTATGCCATTTCTACATAGAGCTCGGATATTCTCCCCCTTCGTTCGGGTCTAGCTCCTGGGTCCGCCGACCTGTAAACCAATGCCGCAATCAGGCCGATAATTTCCCCCTTGAATAGGGCCACGTATATTACCCCATCGCCCTTCAAAACAGTTTTTAAGGTGATGTTGATGTACCTCTTCCCATAATCAGCCTGCCTTTGTAGTATATCGAATCTATCAATAGAAACGAGGTAGTCTTGAAAACGGTTGAACAGCCCCTCTAAAGTACTTTTATCGCTATTTTTGTATGGCCTAATTTGGTATTCCATTTTACACCAGCTCTTCACAGTGCTACAATATGCGTTGCAAAACGATTAATTTCTCAACGCATATTGCTATATACGCTACGGTGGCAATCGCTTATGCGTGTTTTAGCCTGCAATTCGCCTGCAGTGATTGGATTATGGATTGTGCAGCAGTACGGAAGCAATAAATTACTGAATCTTTAACATGTTATTACGATCTTTATGTATAAAGGATTAGCAAAGTATTACGATTTGATATATTCGTGGAAGGACTATAGGGGAGAGGCAGAAAAAGTTAGGGCTTTGATCGCGAAATACAAACAGAGTGACGGCAATTCGCTTCTTGAAGTTGCGTGTGGAACAGGTAAACATTTGCAATACTTAAGGGATGGCTTTCAGTATACGGGCCTTGATTTAAACGATGGCATGTTGAAGATTGCACGGAAGAGATTTCCAAGTACAAGATTTGAAAAGGGCAATATGATCAATTTCAATCTAGGCAAGAAATTCGATATTATAATATGTCTATTCAGTTCAATAGGCTATGTAAAAACACGTGATAATCTAAGGAAGACGCTGGATAATTTCTCTAGGCATTTGAAGCCCGGCGGGATTTGCATAATAGAGCCTTGGCTTACACCTGCTTCGTATAAAGTAGGGAAAGCGCATATGACAGTGTATGACGGGAATGATATAAAGATAGCCAGGCTGAACGTCTCTAAGGCGAAAGGCGGAATATCGATACTAGAAATGCACCACCTAATTGCAGAGAAAAACAAGAAAATAAGGTATATAGTCACAAGGGAAGAGTTAGGATTGTTTGATACGCAAGAAACGTTAAAGTTAATGGAGGGCGCCGGATTAGATGCGAAGTTCCTTAGAAAAAACGAATTTGATAGGGGGAGAGGGATTCTTGTTGGGGTCAGGAGGCAGTTTCCCGATTAATTCGCTTCTTAGAATGTGACGTTATTGCAGCCTTTAACTGGTCTTGTAGTGAGCATCGTTGCCCCAATTGAGCATTAATGGCAGAAGTTCTTGCCGCTTATCCAAACAAATCCGGCTTTCTGGGAGGTGGCTTATCGCAAGCAAGCCTTATAAGCAATGGCAGCTCAGATTCGATAATCGCTCAATAAGTTGTGACGGATAGGCGAGTGCGCTACCGACTCAGATAACCGCAGCATGGCATACTGACTCGAAATTACATCGAGCACGTAATAGTAGAAACTGGCACTGCCGTGCTGAATGAATCGCTTACTCTTACGACGTAAAACTCTTTAATGGCGCCTTCCAATATCACAGTAATTCACCTGACCAGTGAAGAACCAGTGATGAAATGGCGATGCGACAGAAGGGGTATAGTAAGAGAACTTATAAAGACGGCATGGATTGGCCAAAGTGCAATGAGGGACCCATTGCAAGATGGACTTTCTTTCTAGACAGTAGTTTCGAACCCTTGACGTAGAGACGTGGAGGATAAGAAAAATGTCCAGATTTAGGTGGGAAATCGAGACGGGATTCAGGGAGAGGGGCAGGGCCTGGATAAAGACGGCGTCAAGTGACTTCCTCATGATGCTTTTCTTCTACGTCGTCTCGTGCATCGTCTACAATATATAGCGGAGGATGCGGTTCAGGTGCGGCGCCTTCACGATCAGGCTTGATGACGTAATCGAGTGCATAAAGGACCGCATACGATACATCATGCTCTAGGCAATGGATGTATTGGATGTAGCAATGAGGCCACATGAACAACCAACAGACGCACCAGTGGACATTCAATGAGGCCGCAAAAGAACTTGAATACAAATGCAAACTCAACGGAGTGCGCTTCAGGGCAGTAAGCGAAATGGATGCATCAAAGACCTATGCCTTGTGCGGGAAGGAAGAAAGAGGAAGGATCCGCAGGGGTCTGTACAGATGTAAACTGTACAACGTAGTTTTCAACGCCGATTGCAATGGTGCGTTGAACATAGAGAAAAGGTATCTCCGAATGTCACTGCATAAGGGCAGCGGGATGGGAGTGGTGGCTGCCTTGGCACAGCCCGCGGTACTTCATTGGAATGAGCATATGTGGCTCTATGGACTTAAATCAGCGAGAGTCGACAACGCAGTGAGTTCGTGAAGGAAACAGATGCAAGTTCCTCTGATGGGGAAGCCCACGAGATTTATCCGTGGGAGGATGTCACATGTATCACAATTCCGAGAGCAATAGAGGATAAGTACGTTAGATTTACTGTAGTGTAAAAATCAAGCTAAACTATAGGCAATTACTTTTGCGGTTGGCCATATAACATATTGAAACTTAAAATTTATAGCTTATCAGAAAGGCTTATTCTGATTATAGTTATAGAGGACGGCCCTTTCTTTTGGGGCGTTAAATGGCTGGGTGTCATATCCCAATTTTTTGAGGTTAGCCGCGAATTCCCCTGCGCTTTTCCCGTAGGTATACACCTTGCCTGGCCCTACTGCATCTATGTAGTCGACGGCCTGCCAAAAATCCGCATGGTCGCTGAGCGGGAACTGCGCGTCTGTTGGGAACTGGAATTCCTTCGCGAACCCTGTCGCTACGGCAGTGAACACGCGCTTGCCATACGCGTTTGTGAGCAGGTACGGCAGCGCCCCGAGGTTGTGGTTCTCCACTATGCCTACGAAGTTGCGCTTGAGCTCCTCCTCGTGGTCTCCGATGCCCTTATATGCTGAAACGTAATCGAGCTTTACGCCATGCTCCGCGTATATCGAATTCACGTCATTTATCTTCTTGCTCACAACGGGCGTTATGCCTGCCGCGTTGAGTATGGCTATCAGCTCCTGCGCCTTGCCCATGGCGTATGCTCCGAAGAGCACTATGCCGTGCTTCTGCATCGCAGAGGTCCATTTCCGGATGCCGTCCTCGACGGTCTCCTTGTCATCGAATATGACCTCCGGGCCGGGGTATGTGGAATCGATTATCAGGGTGTCTGCCCTATCTATCTCTATGCGTTCAGACGCAATGGACTGCTGCATCTGGTAGTCCCCGCTGTAGATTATGCGCTTGCCGCTCTCGTAGTCGTCCACGCGTATCTGCTTAGAGCCCAGCATGTGACCCGCGTTTAGCAGGCTTATCCACCCGTGCCTTGAGGAATCGTAATGCTTGACGTTCTTCCCGTGTATGCCCCTGACTAGGTCCACCGTCTGTCTGCTGGCGAGTACGCTCTTGTTGTTCCTTGCCGCTGAAGTGTGATCTGTATGGGCGTGGGAGATGAAGTCTATGTCTGCGCCCGGCTCGCGCCTGTCCAATGATATAGAATAGCCGTTAGCGTAGAGCATGCGGTCGCCAAAATCTATGTGTATTATAGGGTTTTATTCGTTTCGCTTCTCGGAGTGATAATTGGAGGGCAATCAGATTCATTCTGGATAGCCCGCTATCCGATGCGCTTTCCCCACTTCGCCATGGCGTCGACCACTTTGGCGAACCCGTGTCCGACATTAGTCAGCGAATATTCGGTGTCCGGCACCTTGCCGCCGTTAACTTTCCTGATGATTAGGCCGCTGTCCTGAAAATGCCTGAGCGTCCTGGCCAATGCGGCTGAACTCATACCGCATTCCTTCTTTATCTGGTTGAACCTCGTATGGCCCATCATTATGCATCTTATTATGTCCCACCTCTGCTTGGTGCTCATTATTTCCAGTGCAGCGATGAGCGGATCGTGTTCCTCCATAGTCACACGGATGTTACTACGCCGTTTAAGTATTTAAAAATGCATTAATATTTATGGTGATTTGAATGGCTAAGAGTTTTGCATGCAAGGACATAGGCATGGCTTGCGGATTCAGGGCGACTGCGGAGTCAGAGGGCGAATTGATGCAGAAGATAGCAGCGCACGCTAAGAGCGCGCACAAGATGGCCAGCATAGACCAGGGCACGATGACCAAGGTCAGGGCCGCAATAAAGGAGGCGTAAGCCTGCAGAAGGAACACGGTGAGGTGTCCGCCAATTCAGGGATACTGCATAGCGATGATGGGGGGTCAGGTTCCAATCCTGAACTTAGCATCGCTGTGGTGCGTTTATCAATAGGTTAAAATGCCTTTTAGCCATAATATTGTTGATTAATATGGTAGAAGACCTTATAATATTGGGTTCCGGCCCTGCAGGATACACGGCTGCGCTTTACGCAGCCAGGGAGGGCTTTAACCCTCTGCTTATCACCGGAGTCAATATCGGCGGCCAGCTCATACTGACCACCGTAGTGGAGAACTATCCCGGCTTCCCCGAGGGCATTTTCGGGGCCGACCTAATGGACATGATGAAGAAACAAGCCGAGAGATTCGGTACGAGGTTCGCATACGAGAACGTTACCGGGGTGGATTTCTCAAAGAGACCTTTCAGGATAAAAACGGACTCGAAAGAATACGAGTCTAAGTGCGTCATAATAGCGACGGGCGCGTCTGCCAACTGGCTCGGCATACCATCGGAGCAGGGCTTCATAGGGCGTGGAGTGAGCAGTTGCGCTACGTGCGACGGCCCTTTCTTCAAGGGCAAGGACGTGATAGTTGTAGGAGGCGGGGACACCGCGATGACGGACTCGCTCTTCCTTACAAAATTCGCCAAAAGTGTGACCATAGTCCACAGGCGGGGCGAGTTCAGGGCCAGCAAGATAATGCAGGAGAGGGTATTCGCCAACGGCAAGATAAAGGTAAGATGGAATTCTACCGTAGAAGAGATATACGGGAACGGCAACGTGAACGCAGTAAGCATAAGGGACACTGCCACGGACAAGGTGGATAAAATCCCGATAGACGGGATATTCATCGCCATAGGCTACTCCCCGAACACGAAATTCCTGTCCGAGAAGGTGAAACTGGACGAACACGGATACATAATCACGCAAGACGAGGTGAAGACCGACATAGAAGGTGTGTTCGCGGCGGGGGACGTGGTGGATCATGTTTACAGGCAGGCGGTTTCGGCTGCTGGCAGCGGGGCGAAGGCTGCGCTGGAAGCCAGGGAGTACCTCCAGAACATAGCCTACACGGAGAAGGGCAAGTAGCCGTCAGAACAGGGTGTTCTGGCCCTTCATGCTGACCAGGGTTGATACCTTCACGCCTATCTTGTTTACTTCTTTAGTGGCGTCTATGTATCTCGATAGGCCGAGGACGGTTTCATTCAGAAGTTCGACAGAATTAATGTAATGGTTAAGCGTCATGCTCTTTATGTGTATGGTGAAGTCGTTGTACCTCACCTTCAGCGTGACGGTCTTATAGAGCAGGTTCTGCTTCTTCGCCTCCGCCGAGACCTCGCCAGACAGTTTCCCCAATATCGATTCGACCTCTATGCGGTCCGCGGGGTTGAGCCTCACCGCCCTCTCCCTGCCTATGGACTGCGCCTCCTCGTTCTCGACTATCTTTTCCGTTTCAGTGCCGTTGGCGATAAGGAACATGTATCGGCCGGCCTCGCCGAATTCGCCGTAAAGCGCCACTGCGCTGGCCTTTGAAAGCCTGCCTATCGTATCGAAGCCCATCGCACGGAGCCTGTCCCCGGTCTTCTTCCCGATTCCAGGGAGTTCCTCGACCGGCTTTTCCCTCAAGAAATCCTTGACATCGGCCTCTGTCAGCACCTTTATGCCGTTGGGCTTGGCGTCGTCGCAGGCCATCTTGGCGAACGTCTTGCCGAAGCTGACCCCTATCGTGCAGGGCAGGCCTATCCGGTCGTTTATCCTTGCCTTTATTTCCTTGGAGAGCTCAAGGGCCCTGTCATAGCTGGTGTCGAGCGCTTCCATGGCCACCTCGTCTATGCTGTCCACCTCGATCCTGAACCCGTAGGACTTCAGCAGATCCACTATCTTTTTTGAGGTGCTCTCGTAGTATTCGTAGTCTTCCGGCAGGTAAGCGAGATCCGGCTTTATCCTGAATGCCTCTATGAGCGGCATCGCGCTGTGTATGCCTAGCTTTCTGGTCTCGTAATTGCACGTCTGGACCACGCCTTTTAGCATCCTGTCCTCAAACGCCGACGTGCCGACTACGAATTGCTTGCCCTTGAGTTCGGGGTGCTTCAGCTCCTCGCATGCGGCGAAGAAATAGTCCATGTCAACGTAAATGATGGTGGACATTGTAGCACGCGCTTAGCCGCAAGGCCATGCAATGCAGGCTTAATGCAGATAATTCTGTAATAACATTTAATATAGCATGAACAATAGAGTTATGTAGTCAGCGGAACTACGTCTCCGCATGGCGGTGTCAGGTCTTGACTATGGCGGAAACGCGCAATTACGCCTTTGCGGGCAGCTTTTACCCTAATGGCAAAAGGGAGATTTCAGCTATGACAGGCGGGTTCCTGCGAAAAGCCATGGTTAATCAAGCTGAAGCGGATCGCTTCCTGTCGTATGTCGCACCCCATGCAGGTTATATCTACTCAGGAAGCACAGCAGGATACACTTACGCTGCGATAAGGATGCGCAAGGACCTTGAATCGATAGATACCGTTATACTTGTAGGGCCGAACCACACAGGTTATGGTACACCTATCTCTGTGTCGATGCTGGACTGGAAGACCCCGCTGGGCGACGTTGCCAATGATGCTGAATTCTCTGCGCTTATGGTGGATCGTTCAGAACTTGCCGAAATCGACGAAGCGGCGCACGCATACGAACATTCAATAGAGGTACAATTGCCTTTCCTGCAGACCATAGCTCCCGGAAAGAGGGCCGTTTTTGTATGTATGGGGGACCAGAGTCTTAGCAGCAGCAAGGATCTAGCGGTAGCCATAGACGAAGCGGCTAAGATACTAGGAAGGAAGGTGATTGTGGTAGCCAGCTCCGACTTCAACCATTACGAATCGGCTGATATTGGGAAAAATAAGGACATGCAGCTTATCGATGCACTGGAAACAATGGACTACGAACGCTTTAACGCGCTAGTGGGTGATCTGAACGACACGGCATGCGGCTTTGGGCCCATAACGGTATCGCTTCTTTATGCTAAAGCACACGGAGGTAAGAAGGGCGATCTCCTGAGGTACTCCAACTCCGGTGAAGCCACCGGAGACCTCTCCAGCGTTGTAGATTACGCATCGATAGGTTTCGGATGAGCGCGATTGCGTGGAAGCGCAAGCCGCAATTACCTTACAGTCCCTATGCCGAGGAAGTCGTTGCCATCATAGATGGCGAATCTGCCGAGTTCTGCGCATCGCGCGAAATTTTCTATCGGGTATTTGGATTTCAGTTCAAGCGTTATTATGCCGGAGTTGTTCGGCCTTATTGTCGACGCCTTCTCTTCGGATCCGTTTACCGGAGATATCGAGTTCAGGACATTGAGGAGCTTGATTGGCACGTCGTTGTTGTTTATCTTGATGTGGATCCTGCCTTTCGTCTCGCGGTGCAGGCTCTTTATGGCGAACACCTTTGCCTCGAACCTGCCCATCGAATAGGGTTTTTCTTCAGCGCCGTAGAGCACGCTGCCCCTGGCTACCTTAGATATGTCGGCCAGTTCCAGCGCAACGTTAGTTCCTGCCGGGGCGGCTTTCACGCTTGCACCCTTCAGGTATATCTTTTTGACAGCGGTCAATGCACCTGCAGGCTGGATCCTAAGCTTCTCGCCCAGCTTCAGGCTGCCGCTGTATATCATACCGAAAGCCACCTTCTCATTTCCGCTTTCCGTAACGCTCTGCACGAGTATCCTTAGGCCGCTGCCCTTCGGCACCTCGCCGTACTTGGATATGAACATGTCTATGGCCTTCATGAGCGGCAGGCCACCGTACCATGGCATCTTTTTGGACGCTTTTACCAGATTTTCGCTGCTATACGCAGAAATAGGGACGAACTCCACGGGCCTTTCGAACCCTATCTCCTTCAGATACGCCTTTACCATGTCGCAGATTTTGCAGAACTTCTGCTCATCGTAGTTTATGTAGTCCAGCTTGTTGACTGCGACTATGAGCGCCCTCATCCCGAACATGCTGGCTATGAATATGTGCCGCCTTGTCTGCACCGTGAAGCCTTCGCCCCGCTTGGCAGATATCACCACCACCGCAACGTCGCCGCTCGAAGCGCCGCTCATCATGTTCTTAAGGAGCTCCAGATGGCCCGGGACGTCTATGAACTCGAATATCTTGCTATTGTACACTATGTCTGCTCTAGTCGTATCGATTGTAAGGCCCTGTTCCCTCTCCTCCGAGAAGCTGTCCATTATGAAGGCGGGCTCGAAAGGCTTGCCTATCTGTGCGCTGATTTTTCTGGCTTCGCTTACCCTCTCGGGGGTCACAGAGCCGGTCGATATGAGCAGGTTCCCTATCACTGTGGACTTGCCATGATCCTTCTGGCCCAAGAGCGTAACCCTGTTTACTATCATGGGACCACGCGTTTACATATAGCCCAATGACCTGAGCTTCTCCATGACGTACTCCTTCTCCTTGTCCTGCTGCCTGCCTGACCGCTCCTCGGTATCTGTGACCTCCAGCTCCTTTATGATCTGGTCCACAGTCTTGGCATTGGACTTAAGGGCGACAGTGCAGTGCGTGCATCCCAAGCTCCTGTACCTGAGGCCGTTCTTTGAATAATAAAGCGGATTTATCGGGACGTCGTTCTCCCTTATGTAATTCCATATGTCTATCTCGTTCCAATCAAGTATCGGGTGTATCCTGACGTGGCCCTTAGTGTCCAGCTTCGAGGTGTAGTTGTTCCACAGTTCCGCGGGCTGGTTCTTGTAGTCCCAGGTGAAGTCCTTGGTCCTTGGCGAGAAGTACCTCTCCTTGGCCCTTATCCCGTGTTCGTCCCTCCTTATCGAGACTATCAGGGCATTGAACTTGTATTCGGCCATTATCTTCTTTAGCGCGGTCGTCTTGTTGGCGCCGCAGCAGCTGAACCCGGACAACTCCTGCCTTATCTCGCTTTTGGCCACTATGAGATCCATGTTCCATTTCTTCGCGAGATCGTACCTGAACTTGTACGATTCAGGGAAGTCTATGCCATTGTCTATGTGTATCACAGGGAACGGTATCTTCCCTAGGAATGCCTTGCGTGCTATGGCGAGCATGGTTGTGGAGTCCTTTCCCATGCTCCAGAGTGCCGCTATGTTGCCGAACTTCTCCTTCGCTTCCCTTATTATGAAGATGCTCTTTTCCTCGAGCTTGTCCAGATCCTGCTCCATCATTTCAAATCGCCTTCCTGTTTATTTCGAGCCCTATTAGGTATCGCGTAGCCCCCTCTATCCTATTGCCGCTCCTCAGTATCACAGGTATCTTGTACTTGGGGGCGTACTCCCTGTCGTATAGCACGATGTTGGCCTTTGTAAGGTCGGACTCGCCGTTTAGCCCAGACGGGAATGCGACCTTGTAGTACCTTATGCCGCTCTTCTTCAGGGCTGAGGCTAGGGATTCCCAGTTTGCTTCGGATTGCTCGGCATTCAGCTTCCTTACCGCTGCATCCAGCCCGGCGCCCTTCTTTACCCGCTTTGCCACACCCATTTGAACATCTATTTAATTATGTATAATTATGTAAATTATGCATAATGAGATATAAAAATATTCGCTTCCAAGTTATATATGATGGTAATATGAAAACAAAAAGGAGCGTAAGGCAGGAGTTCACAACCATATCATTGCCCACTGTGCTGTTCAAAAAGGTGGAAAAACACATCGAAGGCACAGGGTTCCCGTCCGTTTCGGGCTATGTCGCGTTCCTGCTGCGGGTGCTACTCAGCGAAACAGGTAGGGACAGCAGGGCCAACTACGAATCCGATATAATAAAGAAGAAGCTCAGGGATCTAGGCTACCTCTGAGCCATCCCTTTTATGAATGACAGCACCTCAGCCCCGTGGCCTGCGGGCTTGACCTTATCATATATCTTGATTATTGCGCCGTCCTTGTCTATTATGTAAGTCTTCCTCAGGGTGCCCATGCCGAATATCCCCCTGTCGCCGTATGACTCGTATGCCTTTATTGTATCTAAGGTTGGATCCGAAAGCAGCAGGAAGTTTATGCCGTATTTGCCGCAGAATTTGCCGTGTGATTTTATATCGTCCTTGCTCACCCCTACAACGCTGCCTCCGGCCTTTTCTATATCGGCGCTGCATTTCGTGAACTCCTTGGCCTCAATTGTGCACCCAGGCGTGTCATCCCTTGGGTAGAAATAGAGCACCAAGGTCCTGCCCCTGAAATCGGCCAGCTTGTGGCTCTTCCCGTCGCTGCCCTCCAACTTGAAATCAGGAGCTTTTGCGCCCTCTTTTATCATACAACCACGTTATATGTTTGGCGCGGAGATGTTAAATATTCATCCGTTCAAGTTTTAGCCTAGTACGGAGTTAATATCATGAAGTTCAGCATATCGGCGCTTTTGGGGAGGAAAAACACTGTCAAAGTGACTGCGGTAAACATAAAGCTGCATGGCAAAATCCACACGCTGCCGGGCGCGCAGTCAAGCTCTGGTTTCTTGGATGTTGAGATACCGTTCACCAACAAGCCTAACCAGAACATACTGATGTTCCAGGCGCAGAAGAAGAAGCCGGAGAGGATAACATCAATAGAAGTGGCGCGGCCATTTGTCTTGGTAGGAGCCACGCCAAAGACCCCAATTGAGGTCGAGGAGAACCAGAAGGTGGTCTTCAGGCTCAGGATAGAGCTGCCGAAGTACAGCTACAGCGGCCCTGTAGACGTAGAGATGAAGACCGAAGACCCCGAGATGGTGCATGTGGAGCTGTCGAAAACCGTGCTGGTAAGGGGCGGAAAGAGCGTAGAAGTAGAGAACTCAAACGCGATAATCATGGTGCAGAAGAATGGCATATTCCAGCAGAGCATACAGATGTACAAGGCACTCAGCCATAATGACACGGTCAGGCGCGTCTTGGTGCCAGATCCGTTCAAGCTGGTGAGCACTGACCCGAAGCTGCCGTTCACCGTAAGCGACGAGAACAGCTACATAGTAGCGTTCTACATACAGGCGCCGGACCACAACTACGCCGGGCCGCTAACCATAGAACTAGAATGACTTGGCCCCGCCGGACTTGAGCAGGGCGAGATGCGCGAGCATGGCCTCAAGCTGTATGCGCTCGTTGGCGCCCTCGACTATCCTGAAATCGTACTCGCCGAGGTCGGACATTATGTTCAGCTTCATTCGCTCGTCCATGTTCAGGTTCGGCACCTCCTTGTAGCACTGCGATATTATGTCCTCGGCCCCAAGCCCGTGCCTAAGGAGCAGGTTGTAGAGCTCCACTCTGGCCTTCTCGAAGTCCCCCTCTATCGCGTACTTCAGCATGGAACTTATTTCCTTGGGCTTGGCCCTTGCGGCTATGTCGTATATGTGCGACTCGGTCAGCTTGGTGTTCTGCATCGCGGCGCTCTGGAGTATGTTGGTTATCTTCCTAAGGTCGCCATCGCCCACGTCCACCAGCGCTGCAGTTGCCTTTTCGTCTATCTCCAGGTTCTCCCCCTCGACTATCCTGTGTATGTATTTTTTCATGTTCTCCTCGGTAAGGGGCTTGAACCTGAACACCACGCACCTGCTCTGTATAGGCTCTATTATCTTGGCCGCGTAGTTGGCGCTTAGCACGAAGCGGGTTTCGCTGGCGAACTTCTCCATCGTCCTCCTGAGCGCGTGCTGCGCGTCGGCGGTGAGCGAGTCAGCCTCGTCCAGGAATATTATCTTTATAGGCACATGAGCCACAGAAATCGTCTTTGCGAACTCCTTGACCTCGCCCCTTATGACATCTATGCCGCGGGCATCCGATGCGTTAAGCTCCTTGAACGCGCTGTGTATGTCCTGGCCGTAAAGCTCGTTGGCCATAGCTATCGCGCACGTAGTCTTGCCAACGCCTGCGCTGCCGGCGAATATCATGCTCGGGAAGTTGCCCTTCTCGACGAATGCCTTCAGCCTGTCGACTATCAAACTCTGGCCTATGACCTCCGACAGCTTCTTGGGCCTATACTTCTCAGTCCAAGGAAGATCTAGCGTCTGCATCCCACCACAGGAAAACGTTGATAATGAATGCGAAAAGATATTTATTAGCTTTTCCGTAAATAGTTAGTGCCTGAACTCTTTTTTTGGGAAAATGGGGAGTTACGCTAACCTGGCAGACTTCCAGCCTTGGGCGCTGGATATCCGAGTTCAAATCTCGGACTCCCCACTGACGACAAATCGACGACAAAATCGGTGTTCAGACACGAGCCTTGTCGAGGGAGCGAAGCAGACGAAGGAGCGGAGAAAGCTCGAAAACCGGAGCTCGAAAGGCTGCGCAGCGAACTCGCGCATCTGCTTCCCAGGATGGCCAAGCACGAGATAGAAGAACTGACAACGCAGATAAGGCAGGTCTACTTCAAGCGCTTCCACAAGAGGAAGACGCCGAAGTACGGCTCGCTGAACAAGGGATTCACGAGCCAGGAGTTGCAGGCGTTCTTCCGAGTCATAGATGACGAGCGTCTCAAGTTGCTCTTTGCTTACCAGTCACAGCTGGGGTTAAGGATCGGCGAAGTTTGCAGGCTGCACCTGGGCAGCATCAACTTCAAGACTAGGGAATTGACCCTCAAGACCGAAAAGGCAAGAGTAACGGACTCGATGATCATACCTGCGCCGCTCTTCGCTGATACCATAACCTTCATAAGAAAGTACGAAAACGAGATAGAGAAAGCCGGTGGCTACATCTTTTTCAAGCTGGCTAAAAGCAGTAGGGAGGCGCTTTTCATGGGGCCGAACTACGTTAGGGCGGCGTTCAGGCGCTACGTGATCAAAGCTGGACTGGACTTCACCTATGACATAAGCGATGAGTCAATGGAAGGCAGGGACGTCAGGAGCCTGCACAGGCTTACCACGCACAGTCTCAGGCACTACGCGATAACCAACTTCTCCAAGACAACGAATGGCAACGTGGTGCTTACCTGCCGGTTCGCCAGGCACGCCAGCCCGGAGACCACCATGACGTACATAAACACTAGCAAGGAGGAGTTGTACGATGGCATCGAAGGGGCCGCATCTGGAATAAGCCGTATTGAAAGCTTAAAGAGGCGTTTCGAGAAAAGATAGCAAACGTTTTTATATCTATTAATACAATATTAATGTGGTGTTAATATGGTTAAGGCTATAGTAAATATAAGCGACGAAGCAAATAGGATCATAAACATAATCAAAGCCGAATACGGTCTAAGGGACAAGTCAGAAGCGATAAATCGGATGGCGGAGGACTACGAGGAGCTGGTTTTTGAGCCCAAGGTGAAGGCTTCTTATTTGAAGAAACTTGATAGGATAAGGAAAGAGCGCACCGTTAAGGTAGGTACCATCAAGGACTTTGAAAAAAAGTACGGCTTAGATAAACCGTGAGCTTTATGGCAGAGCCATATAAGCTTGAGTTAAGGGAGCATGTAGCAAAGACCTTCAAGAAATTGGAAAGAAGGACAGGCGGCAGCTAATGGCGGTAAGGAAGAAGCTTGGGGAGATACTTGAGGATCCGGAAAGATTCAAGCCTCTGCATCCGCCAATGCAAGGTTTGCGCCGGGTCCACATAATGAAGAGCTTCGTACTTACTTATTCCATCGACAGAGGAACGCATACCGTGATTGTTTAGGACTACGCCCATCATGACGAGGTTTACGGATAGATACCCATGCCTTTATAATCAGCCAGGCCATGGGGCTCAAAGCCAGAATCTTCAAGCAGACTAAGGCTTCCAGGAACGCTCCAAACAGGCCAAAATAGCGAAAACCAAAAAGATGGTTTTTACTTCACATGCCTTGGCAAAACTTCGAAACCATGTGAAGTAAACGCTAGACGACAAGAAAAAACGCCAGAGTTTTTGTCGACGAGCTTACTTCCCATCAAAGAGAGGCAGTTTCAGGTGAAGAAACCATGTGAAGTACGCAAAGTCAAAAATATGGATTTTACTTTATCTGGTTCACAACTTTATCTGATTCCGCGACTTTACCTGATTTTAGAAAACAGATAAAGTTGGACTTCCGATGACAAGGCCAAAAAGGCGGTTTTCCTGTCGTCGAGCGACTTTACATTGGTAATATACCGCACTCAGATACAGAAACAGATAAAGTCGCCCTGCGCAGCTTCGCAGCCTCTGGGGCTGCTCGCTGCTGCGGGCGACCAAACCTTCTTTCCGGAAAGAAGGTTTGCCAAGAAAACGCAGTTTTTGGGCTTAGCCCGCTAAGCCCAGAGCCGATTTCGTCCCCCACCCGAAATCGGCCCCCAGGCTGCGTTTGCCCCCACCCAAACGCAGCCGCTTAAGCCCCAGCTAGGCGCCTTCGGTTGCGAAGGCTAGCTCAGCTTGCAGGTACCTTATACTGCCTAGATGGCTAGGCTTGCAGCGTGTTGACGCGTTAGCCCCACGTGAAATCCGAAGGATGAACGTGCTGGGCGTGGCTAAAGGAGAGTATTTAAAGTTTTGATCCATAAGCTACGTAAAAGATGAAAAGGATAAGCGGTTATTCTATGTCAAATAATTGGATGCAGATGCTTAATCAATTCGTTCTGCAATCGGATACCAGGAGCTTTAAATTATCTGCTTATCCTAAGGAATGGAGCGGGTTGAAATTAAAAATATCTTTCGGACAGGGCCGACCGGCACGGATACCCTGGATAGCGTTCATAGCGCCTGAAATGCAAGTTAGCAGGGGCTATTACCCGGTTTATCTTTATTATAAAGAATTAGAGACATTGATACTGGCTTATGGGATAAGCGAAACTGCGGAATTTGATAAGAGCTGGCCGGCTGAAATATCGACATCGGCGCAGACCATTTCCGCTTACTTTAATAAAGATGTTCCGAGATATGGCGATTCTTTTATTTTCAAAGCGTATAAAATAGGTAAAGATAACGGCAATGTACATTATACATACGCTGATACCGGGCAGGAGGCGACTGAGAAGGATTTGGAATCAAACCTAAACACTATTTTGGAGTACTATAAGCGGATTGTATCATCACCTAATTCTGCGTCTTCGCAGATAGAAAGTCAGGGAAGATTTTATATGGAGAAAACGCTTGAGAACTTTATTATTGAAAACTGGGAGACAACGGAATTTTGTAAAAATTACGATTTAATAATAGAAGACGGAGATATAGTAAGCCAACAATATCCAACGGACATAGGACCTATAGATATTTTAGCGCAAGATAAGAAAAGTAAAAGTTTTGTTGTAATTGAACTCAAAAAGAATCAAACGAGTGATGATACCGTAGGCCAGATCGCTCGTTATATGGGATGGATAAAAGAGAAGAAAGGGGATAACAACGTTAAAGGAATAATAATAGCCGGAGCTTATGATCAAAAGCTTGACTACGCGCTAAAAATGATTCCGAATGTAGAAGTTTTCTTATACGAAGTGAATTTTAAGCTAAGGGAATTTAAAAGGTAATATTATTATAGGAAATTGGACGGCTATAAGTACATTGTTAGGTATAATAAGTAAATCCGAAAGTTAAATAGAGTATAAGAGTTAATAGCGGTAACTATGGACAGCTTTACCAAAAATATGGTAGTGGATAGCTCATGGTCTTTTAGTGATTTGACCAAGAAAGAAACTAGCTATGCGAGCCATGGATACCATAAATATCCCGCTAAATTTATACCACAACTTGTAAAGCGCCTTATCCTCGAATATTCGAGAGAAGGCGACCTTGTCCTTGATCCATTCGGTGGCTGCGGTACTACCTTGGTTGAGGCCAAACTCAATAATAGGAACAGTATAAGCATAGATGTTAATGATGCTGCTATTTTGATAGCGTCTGCCAAGGCAGAGGCGATAGACCCTGCGATTTTAGAGACTAATAATAAATTGATTTTAGAACGGATAGCTAAAAGTAATGACCATAAAGATTATTACGCAAATGCAAATAGTAGATTAAAATATTGGTTCAAAAGAAAACAGTTTAATAAATTGTTTAAAATTTACAATGAAATCCAGAGGGAATCCGATAAAAATATAAAGACATTTTATAACTGTTGCTTCTCAGATATCCTAAAAAACTGTTCTAAGTGGTATTCAAAAAGTATAAAGCCTCAGCGTGATTCTAGCAAAAAAGACGTGGAGCCGGCGCACGCATTTATTGAGCATTTGAATTACATGACAAAGCAGAACTTGGAATATTATAATTTATTAGATAAGTCCATAAACATCGTTGAATCCTCAGTAAAAAAGGCTGATGCTAGGAAGACCATGCTGCCTAAAAATTCTGTCGATTTGATAATAACATCACCTCCATACGCTATATCTTATGAATATGCAGATATTCACCAACTTTCTCTTCTTTGGTTTGGCTCAACTAAAAACATAGCCGGAATTAGAAAAGATTACATTGGTACTGCATCAAAAAGAAAAGCCATAAAAAGCGCTCGAATACGCAGTACCAGAGGACTTAATACTATAAAATCTCTTGAAAGGCTTGATACTGGTCTAGCTAACCAGATAGCTAACTATATTGTAGATCTGGATCTTACTTTTAGAGAGATGCACCGTGTATTAAAGCATGGCAAAAAAATGTGCATAATACTCGGAGATACCAGATATTTAGGAATAAAAATACCCAATACCGATATGGCCATTGAATTAATAAATAATGCGGGTTTTAATATAAATAAAGTGATAAAGAGGAAAATTTGTTCTAAGATATTCACGCCATATAGAGATTCTACGGGCAAATTCTCAGATGGTGAAAGTGGCAAGAAAAGGAGAATTTATCAATATGAATACATAATAATAGCTAAAAAGAAATTGCTTTTAATGGATTGCGGGGTGCGATTCTTTACATATATTTATAATAAATTTCTAATTAGTTTGCAAGAAGCAGGTAACTTGGCACTTTGGGATAAATATGACAATTGAAGATTCAGGGAAAGAAATAGATAAAATTAATGTTCACTTAAGTTACAGGATTATTGAGTTATTCTCAAAGGGATTATATTCTAGCCCAAATAAGGCATTTGAAGAATTAGTTTGCAATGCTTATGACGCCCTTGCAGATAAGGTAGCAATTTATGTACCTAGCGATACCTCGACGTCTGATGCAACTATGTGGATATGTGATAATGGTGAGAGCCTAGATGAAAATGGTTTAAAAGAACTTTGGAGAATAGGAGAATCGAGCAGGCGTGAGGGCGATGAATTAAAGAAAGCTAGGATACCGATAGGAAAATTTGGTATAGGTAAACTAGCGACGTATATTTTAGCAAGGAAATTAACACATATCTGCAAAAAAGATGGGCGCTATCTTGCAGTAACCATGGATTATGGTAGGATTCCTACAGTAGCTTCAAACAATCCACTTATTTTAAGTGAACGCGAATTAACGGAGAAAGAAACTATAGATTTACTGTCCCCATTAATAAATAAGTATAAAACGAATTTCTTAAATTTTAATTTGTGGGGTGCGAATGCAGAAAAATCATGGACATTCGCTATAATGTCGGATTTAACCACAAAAGCAAGCGAACTAAAACTAGGCAGACTGAGCTGGGTTTTAAGCACATCTTTACCATTAAGTCCTGCATTTAAGTTATTCTTCAATGGACAGGATTTGGAATCAAGCAAGATAAAAGAAAAAATCAAGAATACATGGATAATCGGCCAAAATGATTTAATTGCTACTAAATTTAACGATTACAAGGAGGGAACTTACTTAGGTATGCCGTGTGTAAATTTACCACATCTGGAAAATGTCTACGGGCAAATTGATTTATATGAAGATTCATTGCTTAAAGGAAAAGCAAGCGAGCATGGTAGAAGCCACGGAATATTTTTGATGATAAGAGGCAGGTTAATAAATCTTGATGATCCCCTTTTGGGCATGTCTCCATTATCACATGGGGTTTTTAATAGAGTTAGGATAGTGATTCATGCAGACGGCTTAGATAGCTATTTATCATCGACTAGAGAGGCGGTTCAAGAGTCTAACGCACTTATCGATCTGCGACATTATATTCAAAGAAAATTCGAAGAAGTAAAAGAGTATTATTTCAATCAACTCAACAACGAAGCACTAGCAAAAAGCGCATCGTATAAGGTCTCGCAAACATCTACGGCGATGTCAAGGCAGCCTCTGGTCACCGTTGCTAAAAAATTCTTGAATGAAGAGATAGAGGCACCATTCTTAATTGAAATACCGAATAGACTAACTGAGCCTCAGAAAGGAGTTTTGATATCCAGACTTGAAGAGGATGTGACTAGTGAAAAGGGCATAATAAAAGACGTAATAATGCAAGCAGTTGATATCGACGCGCCAATTGCTAAATTGGATATGGAAACAGGACAAGTAAAAATCAATATTTTACACCCATTTTTCGTAAATTTTATAAGTGAATTTGGGGGTTCGACTTTGCCATTTGAGCTAATAGCTATAACTGAGATACTAACCGAGGCTTTAATGATTGAAAACGAGATACCGCAAGAAAAAGTAACAGATATAATGTCTTCAAGAGATAAATTTCTTAGGCAGTTAGTATTTAGTGATAGACCGAAGGCGCCGGCAGTTGCACAATTAATAAAAGAGGCAATTGCAGATCCAACCGGGCTTGAAAAGGCAGTCGCATACGCATTCAATTCCTTAGGATTTGAAACTACACCAATTGGAGGAAAGGGAAAACCTGATGGAAAAGCGGTGGCATGTATAGGGCTAACCGGGTCAGGCGGCACAAAAAGGGATTATTCAGTGCTTTACGAAGCAAAAAGCACCTCTAATAGTACAGTTAGCGCAAAAGATTTGAATATTGCTGGTGTAGTGAGACACAGAACAGATTATGGCGCGGACTATTCTGTTATTGTTGCAATAGATTTTGATGGATCGATGGATGATAATTCTGCCGCGTCAAAAGAGGCGAGAGCCCAGAAAGTTTCATTGATTAGAGCGAAGGATTTGATAGCACTGGTACTTTTAGCATCACCAAAAAAGCTCGGGTTCTTGGAATTTAAGGACTTATTTGCAAATAATTTTACAGTTATAGAAACATCTAAATGGATTAATGATTTAAATAAAAAAACTGTAGATATAGGCCCTATAAGAGAGGTACTTGAGGTAACATTGAAGTTACAAAAAAGCGATATGGAACCACCAGATTTAAGTGGATTAAGACATAATAGTAGCGTCTTAAATAAATATTCAAAAGATGACTTGCGTTCTTTGATTCAAAGCGTTAATAGATTAGTCGGAAACTTAATTTCATTGGATGGCGAGAAGGTCAGCATACAATCTTCTCCAGACAGAATAATGGATTTATTACAAACTACCGTGACAAGGGAGATACCCCCAGAATATACGGAGTTGTATATAAAGACATTCAGCGATACTATACCAAAGAATAAAAAACCCGATGAAAAATAATTTACTTGGCTATTTGATAAGGACTCCTTAAGCTACTGTTCGGAACTAGCCATGTCCGAACGATATGTGCTTATATGTCCTATAGCGGCGATTTAAGATCATTCATAAATTCTTTTCTATTCCAGATCGAATCATGAAATTGGATAAGTATTACGTAGTAACCGCAGTACACCCAAATCTATGTTTTATAGTAGAGCGTAAGATTTTTACTACCAAGAAAGAGGCTCTTTCATACGCTAGAAGCCTGGCAAAAGAAACATTTTATGAGATAGATGTTACATCCGATAAAGGTAGGATAGGTTCAGCAAACTTATATTGGTTGCCCAGAGCGGGCGTATTGTTTACCGAGCCCGAATTAATTGATCCTTGAATACCGCTTAGGTGTACCTATGGAAGCATTGACAAAAAAAGAAGCCAGAGCAATAGTGAAATATGTTGTAAAGTTGGAGGAGCGCTTAGATAAATTTGGGCTACAATATCCAACTAAAGGTATGGCTGCAAGCAAAAGCATTGAAAAGCTAATAAAATTTGTGTATAATCCTTAGAACAATTGGGCTACATACGAGGAGGATAAAATGGAAATAAGCAAAAAGGAAATAAAGGAGCTACGCAATTACTGCGCTAAAATGGCAAAAGAAGCTGGAAAGAAGTCTGGCAAGTATTTCAACATGGCGAAGAACGACTTAGTAGAAAACTATTACGAAGGCCAGTCAGAAGCTTACGAAGATGTCAAGAAAAAATTAGAATTGCTTGGAGGCAGCTAAGAGGTAAGAAACTATATAAGGGTTCTAATCCTAATCTGTCTCTATGGATCTTGATTTATCTCACTATTATAAGCAAGTAATGGCTTCGTACAAGAGCCCATCACAGTTGGCTAGAAAAGTGACAGAAAAATGGGCCAGTGATAATTTGTATTGTCCGAAATGCGGACGAAGCCTGAATCAATGGTCCACCAATACGCCAGTCTATGATTTTTATTGCGGCCATTCGGATGAACGAATTATAATAGTTCCTGAGCATTTGCCAAACAACATCGAAAATTTTCAGTTAAAAAGTCAAAAGCACCAATTTTCCAATTATGTACTTGGTGGTGCATATAGGCCCATGGTAGCTAGCCTAAATGCAGGCAGGCACCCATCGTTAATGCTCTTGTATTATCATCAACAGAAATTTGAGGTAGAAGACGTAACACTAATCCATAGGCTATCGATTACGCTAAGTTGCATAAAGGCGAGGAAACCGTTAAGTTCGCAAGCAAGGCGCAGAGGATGGCAAGGTTGCGTCATACTCCTAGATCAAATCCCTGCGGCGGGTAGAATCGAAGTCGTAGAAAATGGCAATATTTTAGAAAAAGCTGCCGTCATAAAGAGCTGGAATGGTGTTACGAAAATACTACAAGGCGACCTTACGCAAAGAGGATGGATAGCAGATATGATGAGGTGCATTGACAGACTACCAGCAAATTTTACCCTTTCTGATGCATATGAGTTTGAAACAGAATTGGCCAAGCTTCATCCTGAAAACATGCACGTAAGACCAAAAATAAGGCAGCAACTACAAGTACTGCGAGATCGTGGTTACATCCGATTTATTAAACCAGGACGATATCAAAAGATAATCTAGGTGTTCAGGGCCGCATGGTTTCGCACAGTAGTTTTTATAAAACCACAGTGCGCGGGGACATGCGTTTCTGAACACCGAACGCTTTTATACCGTAGAAGCGTAAGATCATGTGTTCGAAAACCCGGGAATTTTGCTTGTACGCTAAAATGCTGAGGTGCTAAGATGGAGCTAGAAATCGACGACAAACCTGGCAGACTTCCAGCCTTGGGCGCTGGATATCCGAGTTCAAATCTCGGACTCCCCACTTTGGCATGGGGATTGACGTTCACATAATTGCCTTGAACAGTACCGTATTGATCAGGCTTGTACCGGCAATCTTCGTTTTTGATAGATTTACGTAGGAAAAATCGGCGTACGAAAGATTTGCATGGGAAAGGTTAGAATTCAAAAGATTTGCGTTGAAAAGCGTTGCATTTGAGAGGTTGGCATCAGAGAAATTTACGTTTGATACGTTCGCCCTGCCCAAACTTAATTTGCTAAGATCCAGCCCGCTGAGGTCCCTTCCGCTTAAATCAACAATACTATTTCTCTTTTGGGCCTCTTTTATAAGCGCTTCGATATCGCTTCTTGCAAGCTTTCCGTGTTTTATTATCGTGATATACCTGCCTTCGCTTTTGAACCTTAATTGTACCATTCTTAATCTATTAATCATATTACTACCATTATATGTTTGTTTATTCTAATATATAATAGTTTACTTTCATTCACTATATGCTTCCTGCGCATTGATCTGGCTCAAACCTTACTCCCAAGTCCCTCAGTATGCAGCTAAATGCTGACCTGCCCGTTTCCTATTTGCGGATGCCATTGCTTCCATCAGATGATACGAAAAGCGGATTGGGCAGGTAGCATTAAGCAGGACGATTCGACATTGAAGCACTCAGCGCTTCGCTTTGCCCCATCTAGGGTATATTTCATGCTCTATCGACATGGCATCCAGCGCCTTCCCTACAACGAAATCCACCATGTCATCCACGTTCTTTGGATGTGAATAGAAGGCCGGGGATGCGGGCAGTATTATGCCTCCAGCCCTTGTCACCCTGAGCGCGTTCTCTAGCTCTATCATGCCCAGCGGCGTCTCCCTCACCACAAGCACCAGCCTCTTTCTGCTCCTTAGCATGTTGAGCGCTGCCCTGCTCACCAGGTTTGACGCTATGCCTGCGGCTATCTCGCCGAGCGTCTTTATGCTGCATGGTATTATTATCATACCGTAGACGTTAAAGCTGGAACTTGATATGTCAGCGCCCATGGCGCTCTCGTCATAGACGCTCTTCGAGTATTTTCTAACGTTCGCAGCAAAATCTGAATAGCCTTCTGCCGCTGCTGTCTTCTTGGCCCAGTCAGACACTATTGTGTGTACATCAAAACCTGATTTGGAGAGCGCTTGAGCTGCCCTTACGCCATACTGCAAGCCGCTTGCTCCAGTTATGCCTATTATGACGCGCCCTGTCGGCATTGATATCATTTATGTTTAAGCCGGAGGACTTTATATAAGCTGTCATAGCGTCTGGACTATCGGGACGATAGGTTATATACACAGCGAAACAAGGCGGTCGAGCCAGAAGAATAAGAAGGCGCGGGCATTTGCCCACGCCCTTCAGTTTAAAACCGTTCTACGGAGGCGAAGCAAGGTGGGCCGGCACCGCGGATGCCCCAGTAAAGATGGCCAATAGGCCTGCGCCTATGAAGGCGAGCCAGCATATCACCAGAAGCGCCTGCCATCCGATCCATACGTTCTTCTGATAGCCGGGCAGCCTGTCCATTACTATCGACGCGGGATAAGAGAACACGCCGGCTATACCGAACAGTATGTACATCCCCGCAAGAGCCAACGGCTCCTTTGTCAATTCTAGGTTATAGCCCGATATGCCATACCAGATAACCATGAATCCGAAGAACATAGCGAGCAGACCTATGTATTGCAACTTCATTTCAAGGTGTATCGCGAATGCGAATGCTACCAGCAGGATACCGAACGATAGGAGTGGGTCAATGAACAGTATGTTGTACGCCCCTGGCAGGAACCACGTAAGCTGCCCTACAACACCCATTATTATCATATACGCACCCAGTACCCCGAATGGGACCGCTGCGCCCTTAAGCGCGATGCCTATGTCCTTGGACTTCTTGCGGTACTGCAGGTAGACGTACGAAAATAGGTACGCTATCAGCAAGGCAGCGAATCCGATGACAAAAAGCTGGTATGCCAAGTTGTCTATAAAGGTTGCCATATTGTATTCACCATAGTCTACTCCGCCTTGAAGTTTAAATACACATAGCTATACTGAAGTATAGCGATACTGGTTTTAGGTTTCTATGCAAGGTTAGGCAGTTGCGGCGCGAGTACGATGTACCGTTCACCCCGGAGAGCGACCCGAAAGTGGAGGCATACGGCTGCAATAGGATACCCATAGCCGGGTACCATGCCAGCCAGACCGCCACCGCAGTGGATGCCCTAGTCTGGGAGCTGTACGCAGCGGCCGGCAGCGGGCAATGAGCCGCCGCTCTATTTAAGCGAGAATGCCTTGCGATGAGGCAGCGCTTTTGGCTCTTGCCCCGAACTGGGGCACTTGAAAAGTAATAATAATTATAAAATGCATAACTTACTGGGAGAGTATGGCTGGACACGAAACACCCGTATGCCCTACACTAAATCTAATGCGCGTTATAGGCAAGAAATGGACAATACCGATAATGGAAGAGATCTACTTCTCCGATGGGAAGGCGTCGTTCAACGCCATCCAGGATTCGCTGTCAGGCATAACGCCGAGGATGCTGAGCAAGAGCCTGGACGAGCTGCGCTCGTACTACCTGCTAAGCAGGAGCGAGAGCAATTTTGGCAATGTGCTGCACATCCAATACGAGCTCACGGACAAAGGGAAGAGGGTCGCTGACTTGATTAGGGATATCAAGGCATTGGGCAGGTGCTTCTACATGTACGAGACGAATGCGTCGTGCAAGGACATTAAATGCAGCGCATGCGGCTTACTTGAAAGAGCCAAGGAAAAGCGCGAGGGTGCGTTCTTCACCGAGATACTGTGACGCGGCTGTGCCGGCGGTTAGTTTTTTGCGATTTGATGCGGTAGAAACGGTCCATGCCCTGGCAGTATATGGATATTTAAGCTGTGTGGTATACATCCTGATAGCCGCCAGCGATTCTAGCAGGGTAGAAAAAGGATTAAATAAGTCACATGCGGAATATTAGTGTGATTTCATGATGCTGATGGTGAGCGTGCAGAACCTTGCTGAGGCGAGGGAGGCCGTAAATGGGAACGCGGACATAGTAGACGTAAAGAACCTTGACGAGATATTCATAGGGGCCAACTACCCTCCGGTGATAAAGGAGGTGAGGGAAGCGTTCCCTAAGGAAAGGCACGTGAGCGTGACGCTGGGCTCGGTGCCAGAAGCGGTAGGCACGGTGGCACTTGCGGTCTACGGTGCTGCGGCCCTGAATGCCACATCCGTCAAGGTGGGATTCGTCAACATGTCGTATGAGACCGCGCTTAGGACCCTAAAGGAGAGCAAGAAGGCGCTGAAGGGGTTCGACACCAAGCTCATAGCCGCCACGTTCGCAGACAGCCACCTTTACAAGGGCATAGACCCGAAGCTGGTAGTAAAGCTGGCCAAGGAGAGCGACAGCGACGGCGTACTCATAGACACGCTTACGAAGGACGGGAGGAACCTCTTCGACTTCATGGACGAGGGCACGCTGAAGGGCCTGACGGACGAGGCTAAGGACCTCGGCATGAGCACTGCGCTTTCCGGCGCGCTTAAGATAAGCAACTTTGACACCCTGGTCAGGATAAACCCTGACATAGTAGGGGTGAGGGGCGCGGTATGCAAGGGCGAGGACAGGTACAAGGGGAGGGTCGACGCCAAGGCCGTAGCCAAAGTCAAGAGCGAGCTGGACATGAGGGTCGAAGGCGAGATAGAGGTCTTCAACGAGGCCAAGTAGACAGCAAGTGACCGCCATGCTTATTGACGCTACAAAGAAGAACTGCAAGGGAGTAATAACCGAACTCGAAAAGGCGATGGCTGAGCTCAAGGAGGGCGACAACATCGAAACGATTGTCTATGGCGTGCCAAACAGGATGGACGTATACGCCTGGGCCAGGAGGAAGGGCCATACCATAGAAAAGGAACAGCGCAGCGGCGCCAACTTCAGAATCACGGTTATAAAAGGGCCCAAGACTTCCTGAAATCAGCTGCTTAAGGCATTAACGTGATCCGATGGAATATTCCAAGAAAGATTCAAAGCAATGGGCACGCGACAAGCTCGTAGGGCAGTGGACCACTATGGTCACGCCGTTCACAGAGGACGACGAGCTGGACGAGGAGGGGCTCAGGCGCAACGTAGACCATGTCCTTTCCCTGGGCACCAAGGGGATGGGGTTTTCATGGAACATGGGAGAATTCTGGAGCCTTACCAATGAGGAGAGGCTCAGGCTGATGGAAATCGCGCCGGATCTGGTGAGGAAGCGGTCTATGCTGGCTTTCCAGGTGACAGACACGTCCATCAAGGACGTCATCTCAATGGCGAGCAATGCGGAAGGGTTAGGCTACGACTTCGTGATATTAGGGCCTCCGTACATGGTGACCAAGACCGAGGAGCAGGTAATAAACTTCGTGCGCAAGGTAGCGGAAAAGGTAAACATAGGGATAGCGTTCTACAACTCGCCGCAGTTCGGCGTAGTGCTTTCGGCCAAGGGGCTGGCCAGGCTCGCCGAGATACAGAACCTGATAGCCATAAAGGAGGCGAGCTTCAACACGCAGACCGGCATAGACACCCACCTGCTAGCCGGGGCCAACGCCGTGGTCAGCGTGCCTGATGAGGAGATATTCTTCTATGAACAGTACTACAACTTCCACCAGCAGGTCATGTTCGCGAACACAAGCGACTGGAGGTTCGACACCAAGACAAAGCATGATTACGTCAAGTTCATAGACCTGGCGACGTCGGGCGAACTCGACAAGGCGCGCTCTGTTTACAAGGACGTTTATCCGGTAAAGAAGGTTTCCAGGAAGTGGTGGTCGCAAGTCGCGGCCAGGACCGGCGGCTCATTGCCCGTACAGATGGCCAAGTATTGGGGCGGGCTGATGGGCATGGCCGGAGGCCATGTCAGGCCGCCGGTCCTGGAACTTACGCAGGAGGAGATGGATGGGATAAGGAATGACCTGGCCGGACTGGGGCTTATAAATCCATAGCGGTAAAACCCCTATCCTTCAGATGGGAAATGAAAGCGGATGCGGAAGCAAAGGAGGATGTCACAAGCGCATGGTGCGGTGCAATGCATGATAAAGGATCTTAGGGCTTACCTCGATTATCTCGATTCCAAGTCCAGGCTGGCCAGGATAAATGAGGAGGTCAAAACCGAGCTGGAGATAACTGCGATGACCGACACGGCCAACAGGGCGCGGAAGTACGACAGCAAGACTCTAATGTTCTCTAAGGTCGACGGCTACGACATGCCGGTTGCGACCAACCTGTTCGGCTCGATCAACACCCTCAGTGAGCTGCTCGGCAGTTTCTCTATATCGGATACGGTCCTTGGGATACTGCATCCAAAGCAATCCAGCGGCACTTCTGCGATGCTGAAGGGCGCCAAGGCCCTTATAGACTCGAAGCCGAAGGTCGAGGGCTTCAGCACCAGGGGCTACGAGAAGCTGGGCGGCCTCGACGAACTGCCGATACTCAAATCATGGCCCAAGGATGCGGGCAGGTTCATAACGCTGCCGATGGTTGTCACAAGGAGCTATGAGGACGATTCGCTCAACGCCGGAGTATACAGGATGCAGGTGTTCGACAACAAGACCACGGGGATGCACTGGCAGGCCCAGAAGGGCGGCGCGCTGCATGCTTACGAGGCAGCGAAGCGCGGGAAGGCGCTGGACGTATCGGTAGCGATAGGGAGCGATCCGTTCAACGTGCTGGCGGCTGCCACGCCTCTGCCGCAGGGCATAAACGAGTTCGCGTTCGCAGGCATGACCAGGGGCTCGAGGACGCTTCTGGTGAAGAACGGCGATTATCCGCCGGTGCCTGCAAATTCCGAGATAATAATAAACGGCTATGTGGAGCCGGACGAACGGAGGGTCGAGGGGCCGTTCGGGGACCACACCGGCTACTATTCCATACCGGAGCCGGCCAATGTATTTCACATAAAGGAGATATACGCGAAGAAGAATGCGGTCTACTCTGCGAGCGTGGTGGGCTTCCCGTGGAACGAGGACGCAGTCATAGGACTCTTCATGATGCAGTACCTCAAGCCCATGGTAAGCATGGTGAACGACAGCATAATAGACATATACCTGCCGCCGGAAGGCCTTTTCACTGACGTCTGCTTCATAAAGGTCAAGAAGAGGTTCCCGGGCGAGGCCAAGAAGGCCATGTTCTCCGTATTGGGTCTGGGCCAGCTCTCCTTCGTGAAGATGGTTGTAGCGTTCGACGACGACATAGATATAACAGACCTTGGAAGGGTGCTGTGGGCCATGGCCACGCGGGTCGAGCCGGAGAGGGACGTGCAGGTGATAAAGGGCGCGCCTACCGACACGCTGGATCACACTGCCAATCTTGCCGCGTACGGCTCGAAGATGCTGATTGACGCTACAAAGAAGACCAGGGGCGAGGGCTACAACAGGGATTGGCCGGATACGCTGTCCATGCCGAAGGACGTGATGGACAGCGCGGTGAGTAGATGGGAGAAATTGAAGTGAGGAGGGTACTCGCCTCGCTGTTCGTACCATGGATGATAATCTACAATATATCATTCGTTTACATAGGCATGCTGCTCGCGCCAGGCGCCGGGCTGCGCGCCTTCGTCCTGATAACCGTAGCATTCATGTCCGCTAGGCTTGCCGCCCTGATAATGAACAGGTACCTGGGCAGGGAGCTGGACCTGAAGAACAGGAAGAAGCTAGAATCCGACGCGTCGCTCGCCGTGCCCAAGAACGTGATGCTCGCAAGTTTCGCCATTCTGGCAGCAGTCTTTATCTTCAGCGCGTACATGCTCAACACGCTTGCGCTGGCGCTCTCGCCAGTAGTGATATTGCTCTTCATAGTAGACCCGAAGCTGAAGAAGCACAGCGCTAGCAGGCATTTCAGCGTAGGCACCATAGAGAGCATAGACGTGCTTGCAGGCTATATAGGCGTGGCAGGGGCGTTCCCGTACTCGATAGGGCCGTACATACTCGTACTGGGGATGATATTCATTGGAAGCGGATTCGACATACTGTACTCAATAATACACATGGATTTTGACAGGAAGCACGGGCTCAAGACGTATCCGGTAAGGTACGGCGCCAGGAACGCCCTCAGGATATCGGCTGCGCTGCACTACCTTGCATCTGCTATGATACTGACCTTCGCGATCCTTACTGGTTATGTCATAGTGATTATCGGCGCGGTTGCGTCTGTGGTCGCGCTGATGTCCCAGCATGTGGGCATCGACCCCGACGACGACATAGGCGTATCCAGGAGGATAAATGTTTACAACGCGATGCTTGCGGCCATACTGCTGGTTTCCGTGGCACTCGCGAAATTTGCCGCTTGAGGCAGGGGGTTTCGGAAAATATTATGATCTCCCCCTTATGAAGAATTTGCTTACGAATCAGATAACGTTAATTTGTCGTCGCAATCTAAGTGTGCATGTGGTGAGATTTGAACTCACGAACCCGCTAAGGATTTGAGAGTGTCTTCTAGCTGTTTTACGCCCATATTTCTAGCCATATTTCACACCAAAAAACAACATAAATTTCTAAGCCAAAGCAGGTTCATCTGAACCATAAATTATTGCTGAGCAAGGTATATAAGCGACTAGCGTTCAGACTGACATGTTTAAAAATATATAAAATACAGCACGTTCATAACTTCGTTCCTCACGTGGGCTGGCGACCCAACGGCCTGCAAGCTAGCAACCTAGCAAGCGGTTGATTTTGCGGGGGGTCAAAATCAGCCTTAACGCCTCCATGTCCTACAAAGTAGCCGCAGCAACCGTAGCTCGCCGTGCGACATCCAAAGATGTCTTAAAGGCGGTCGTAGGCTGCTAGGTCAGAGGACTTAACATAGTAGAAACATGAAGAGTGTAGAGAAAGGCTTATATATCTATTAGGGTATATATTTATTAGGTCTTAATTATGCAACTGCAGAAAGAGGTCGTTCATTATCCTACGCTTAAGACGATATTGGCTATAGAAGAAGTAGTTAAGAAGGCCAACAACCCGGTTAGCAGGAACCAGATATTGGCTCGATTGCAGACGGGTGTAATGCGTTCTACGCTGAACCTTGCGCTTGACTACATGGAGAAGCGTGGTATGGTGCTTGAAACCAAGAAGGGCTTTATTTGGACATTCAATCCTAGCAAGAAGCTAGAGAATGTGGAAAAGGAGAGTTTGGGGGCGATGAAGGGCAAAGACTCTCCAGAGATCCTAGCCATCAAGAGAAGGATAGAGCCAACTCTGCGTAGTAACGATGTTAAGAAAGCTGCAGTATTCGGGTCGTTTGCTACTGGAACTGCAGGAAAAAACAGTGACGTTGACATTCTCGTCGAGTTTACAAAGCCTAAGGGATTGGGTTTCGTTTCTTTGAAACTTGCGCTCGAAAAGAAACTAAAACGGCGGGTGGACCTGCTTACGTATGCCTCAATCAACCCGCATATAAGAGATAGTATACTCAAAGAAGCGGTGGAGATCCTATGAAAAAGGATCCTGAAATTTTTCTAAAGCACATTCTGGAGAGTATAGAATACATAAATGAATATATGGGATTAAAATCAGAACAGGACTTTTTGGATTCGGTGGAAACACAAGATGCAGTTATGCGACGGCTGGCGGTTATAGGAGAGGCAGCAAAAGATATCCCAGTCCCTCTGAGAGAGAAACATGCTGGAATTGAATGGAAGGCCATAATCGGACTTAAGAATGTGCTGGTGCATGAATACTTTGGAGTAGACATTGGAGTTATATGGCATATAGTTAAGGATGACCTGCCCAACCTGAAGTCTGAGATATCGGAGATGTTAAAAGAAGTATGAAAATTCGCTTTTTCGATTGGGAAAATAGATGCAGGGGGTGAGATTTGAACTCACGAACCCGCTAAGGGAACGAGCCCTGAACCCGTCACATTTGACCAGTCTTTGCTACCCCTGCGCGTATTTAATCTGGAGTTACAGCATATAAATCTTATGTAACTTTTTGTTGATAATGGCGACAGTCGCTCTCATATGGCCATGTAGTCGGGCAGGATGATTGACCTGTCGCGCTTAAGAATGTATAAAAGTTTTAACGTCAAATTGATTTCATGGCTGGCGTGGCGGTGGGCGCGCTTTCTGATAAGCAGGTGTATCAATGCAGATAGGGATAATAGGCGCGCCAAACAAGGGAAAGAGCACGCTCTTCTCAGCGCTTACGATGAACGAGGTGTCAATAGCGGATTATCCATTCACTACGATAGACCCGAATATAGGGGTAGCTTACGCCGTGGCCGAGTGCGTCGAGAAGGAGCTTTCCGTGAAATGCAGGGCGAGGAATTCCCTATGCGTAGACGGGGTGCGAATGCTGCCGATAAACATAATAGACGTTGCAGGATTGGTCGAGGGCGCCCATGAAGGCAGGGGTATGGGGAACCAATTCCTGAATGATCTGGCCGGAGCGGATGCCTATCTTTTGGTGGTTGACGCAAGCGGCAAGACCGATCCCGCAGGTTTGCATTCAGGACAGGACAACGATCCTGTCCAAGATGTGGTAACGGTCAAGAAGGAATTGGTGGCGTGGCTTGCAGGCATAGTGAAGGACCACATCGGAACTATGTCTAGAAACGCGGATGGCGCAGAGGCGCTTCACTCTGTGCTGGCTGGATTGAAGGTCAGCAAAGACGAGATAACCGCATCGATAGAGAAGAGTTTCCTGACCTCGGGAAACATAAACTGGAGCGACAAGGACATCGAGACGTTTGCCGGAAACCTTATGGAAGTCTCTAAGCCTATCCTTATAGTCGCCAATAAAGCGGACTCGAAGGAGGCGCCCCGCCACATAGCCGACCTTAAGGCCAGGTTCGGCGACAAGAACGTGATAGGATGTTCCGCAGCCATAGAGCTGGCCTTGCGCAAGGCCGCCAAGCAGGGCATCATCTCGTATAATCCTGGCGGCAGGTCGTTCGAAATAAAAAAGCGGGACATCGGTGAGGAGCAGATGGCCGCACTCGAATACATGAGGGGCTTTATAGCAAAAGACGGCACCAACGTGCAAGCGGTCATAAACTACGCGGTTTTCAGCCTGCTGGACGATATAGTGGTATATCCGGTGGAGGACGAAAACAAATATACCGATCACTTCGGGAATGTTTTGCCTGACGCGATACCAATACATAACGGATCCACAGCTTATGACCTGGCCGAAAGGATACACACGGACATAGCCAGGGGCATGCTTTACGCCATAGACGCAAAGAAGAAGATGCGCGTGGCCAAGGACTACGTGCTGAAGAACAACGATGTCATAAAGATAGTAACCGCTGCGAGGCAGAAATGAATGCGATGTCCTGTGTCCGCAATCGAAACTTCCGCTAAAATAAAAAGCTTTATAAGCACCGTTAAACAACAATGTATCGGTGACTGGTATGAATAATAGCATTGCGCCTCGGCTTCCTGAAGTCGTCACGCGCGCCTATATCTTCGACAACGAGAACAAGATTCTGCTTATAAAGCAGCAAAATAATAGCCAAAAGTGGGGAGTGCCCTACGGCTGTGTGCAGTTCGGAGAGAACGTGCTTGATACTGCAAAGAGGAAGGCGAGGGAGGACGCGGGGATAAACGTGCATCCTCTAGGGACCTTGGCAGTCAAGCAGGATATAAAGGCGGAGGCGTGCGACGGATGCCCGGATCATTCGATATTCTTCGATGTCCTGTGCCTGGGCTTCGGAAATTGCGTTAAGCCCAGCAAGGTTGAAGAATGCAGGTGGTTCACGCTGGACGAGGCGCTGAAGCTGATAGAATCGGAGGAGGTAAAGGATGTCGTGGATTACTGCGCCAGGAAGAGCAGGCTCGGTGACTCCGACATACTGGCTACCGGGATAAACTAAGTCGTGCTAGCGGAGAGCAAAGGTATGGAAATGATAAAGGAAATCGGGGCAAATGACTGGGAGAAGGAGGTCATGGCACAGGGAGAGAAGCCTATCGTGGTAGAGTTCGTCGGCAGCCACTGCGTCTGGTGCAAGAGGCTGGAACCCGTGTACGAACGGCTCTCCAAGGAATACACCGCAGTGACTATGCTAAATATAGTCATAGACAAGGACGAAGATAACATTCGCCTGGCCCTGAAATACGGCATAGACTCTACGCCCACGATAAAGATATTCTACAAGGGCGTAGTCATAGGCGAGCTCGTAGGGTACGCCGAGCTCGAGTTCCTAAAGGCAGAGATAGAGCACGTTATAAGGAGGAAGGATTCGATAACCGGCAGGAGCTCAAGGTCAGGCACCGCAGAAACCATCAGTAGGAAGGACGAATCCGCGCAGGAAAGGCAGAACGGCGAGCAGTTCACGCACATAGATTTAATGCAGTTCGTCGGAGCTGGCACGCACACATCGGGCGATGACCGCCTGCCTGACAAGGAGGAGCCGGATGAGGAGCATGGCGCCGATGAAAAAGAGCCTCAGGAAGGCGACGATCTGGATATAGAGAACATAGAGAAGCCCTGACCGTCATTCGCTTATCGCGCTGCGCGCGCCCTTCAGCTTTGTCGCTGATACATCCCTTAGCGACTTCAGCAGTTCGGCCTCCTTGTTGAACATCCTGTCCACGAAGTAGGGTGTGAACGGGCTGTATTTCTTGAACGGGAAGTAAAGGAACACCTTCTTTCCAGTGCTGTGAGCATGCATCCTCTCGCTGTCGACACCGCTGGAGTAGACAAGCCTCGACAGGTGTATCACGACCATGTCAGCCTGGTCTATCATGTGATAGTCCCTCCTGACGGTCTGGTTGAATACGATCTCCTTCAACTTCTTGTCGTAAGCGTACCTGTAGGCGCCCAGGTCGACGCTGCGGGGGTCGAACACTATGGCTATCTTCCTTAGCTGCGCCACGAACCTCGTGACGTTGTTGTAGCTGACGTCCCTGTGCTCCATCGAATAGCTGGCGTATATCTTGAGCATGTCAGTGTTGTAAATGAGGTTGTAGAGGCTTATCGGGTCCTCGGACACGCCTATGGTGTAATTGGTCTTGCCCAGCGTCTTGCTTATGAGGTCTGTCGTGTATAGCTCTACCTCGGACCAGAGCAGCACCTCGTACAGGTCGACCTTCTTGTCCGTCCATTCGCTCTTCTTCTTGAGCGATTCCGCGAGTTCGCCCGGCGGCGATACTATGGTTATGAATATGTCGGGCTTCAGCTCCTTGAAGTCGTCTATGTCCATCAGGCTTATCGGGCCGCTCTTCCACCAGAAGGACGTGTGGCCGTCTATTATATAGTCCGCCCCGGGATCGCCCTTTATCCTGTCGCTTATCGCGTGGAGCGCGTCCTCCTTGAGCACGTCCAGCACCTTCTTGTCTAGATTCGGCAGCGTCGAAGGGTCTAAATCCCTGTTGAGCTCGGACGCGGCCTTTATCATCTCGTCCACCAGATTTACTATCATGAGCCTCTTGCCGTTCCTTTTGGCCAGGGTCACTGTCTCGGATTCGAGCTTGGTCCTGTTGGATCCGGCAGTAGCTGAGCTGAATATTATCATAATTCCACCTGCAGATTTCAGAGATATTCTTGTGTTACATCTATATAAACCATGCACCTTCACTGCACTTCTCCAGCATGGGATTTACATAGAAACCCACTATGGCATTTCTCCATGTCTCATTCACGCTTTCGCCGCCGCCGAATGCGTATGTACCTGGAGCCTATGATATGACCACCGCAGCAGGTAATATGCCGACAGGGCTATCCACGCCAGGAACGGCAGGGCTATCGCTTTCGCCACAAACTGCCCTGAATAACCAAGGATATACTGCAGGAATGTCGGGGTTACCCACACTGCCGCCGTCAGGAACAAATACAAATACAACTCAAGCTTCCTCAAATAATGCACCATGGTATACTTATATTCCAGGCGACATCGCCTCCACCGCAGGCAACCTCGCTAACTTTCTCATAACCCCACCGGGCTACACGCCGGGAGGCGCACCATCGGCGGGAGGGCAATCCCCATACAATCCTATCATGCAGGCAAGTATAAATAAACTCGCGTTGACGGACCAGGCGCTCGCACAGAGCATGCAGAACCAATACAACGTGCTTATCCAACAGCGCAAAAGATGATAGCGTCATTTAGGATAACTTGAAGGATTGCAAGCGCACTTAATAACGACATTCCGATTGGAAGCTACTTCTAAATTGAAATCCCGAATACATGCCTTATCACAAAGCCCATGACAAATAGCACGATTGTAGTGCCAAGCATTATGCCGGCCAATTCCGAAAAGTCTTTCTTAAGGCTGCTTTCCGACATTACGGAATTGTACCAACTGACAAGTGCTATCATTAGCATACCCAGCGCTAAAGACGTTATTATCGCAGTTATCGGGTTGCTGGTGAAGAAGTACGGTGACGCCAGTATTACCGCGCCTATGAAATAGGATCCTCCGGTATAGGCTGCGGCCTTAGAAGCCGAGCCCTCGAAGCCCTGCTTGGCCTGTGCGAAAGACGCAGATGCCATGGAGAGTGACGCCGCGGCGCCGGCTATTATCCCGGCAAGGCCGGTCAAGAATGTAGAATTGTAAATACCGAGGGAACCGGCATGTATCCCGGCAACCTCGACCAACGCGTCAGCCAGCCCTAGCACTATGAAGGATATGTATCTGATATAGGATTGCTGCACCTTATCGGCGAATGCCCTTTCATGCTCTTCTTCGTCCTTGACTATTGCCTCAAAGGCCTTTCTGTCCCTCTTTGGTATCAAAGGCCGCATCGCTTCATATCGTTTTATGGCCCCGATTTCACTGCCCTCCAGATACTTTATGAGAAACGACGGCCCTAGAATCCGCCTGATCAGAAGGACAAAATTTGCCGTCAGGGCGTTTGGCCGTGCTTCGACATTTGGGCAGTATTTTTTCCAGAAATTATAGTGCCTATGCTCAATGGCAGCGAGTTTGGAAAAAACAAGCCGTATGCGCCTGTCCTTCCCTATGGTGGAAAGATGCTTGTAAACTGTATAATCCGTCAACTCGTCTGCGCTCTCCCGTAGCGCTATCTCGTAAAGCTTTTTCGAGCGGGGACGCATGTCAAGCACCGGGATTCTTTATGGCATCGAAAGAACTTAAATCTATCTAAATTTAAACGTAGAATTATTTCGCCGATATGCGGATACAATTAGCTTTAATATATGTATATGCTTAATGGCTCTATGTTGCACTGGTGCGAGGCGGTTTTGTGGAGGATTATGTAGCGAAGGGGTTTGTTGAGGGTAAATTTTCTGCGAAGGAATTGATAGAGGATAATATAAACCTTATAAAGAATTTCGGAGCGGCGCCGATAAGCGGGCTTTCAGAGGTACCGGACTTTTATACATTCAGGAACGGCCTCATATACTCGCACCGCGATTTCAATCTTTTCTACGAAAAAATCAAAAAGGGAGAGAAAGCGGCGATAGTTTCTGGACTTAACGCTAGCGGATCCATCCACATCGGGCACCTTACGGTATTCGATACGAATCTTTTCTTCCAGCAGAAGTATGGCATGAGCGTATTCATTCCGATATCGGACGATGAGAGCTATGTCTCACTCAAGGTGAAGACGCAGGAGGACGGGCTTAAGAACGCGCTCATGCTGGCGAGGAGCATTATCGCTTACGGTTTTGACACGGCTAAGACCAAACTCGTCATAGACCAGCTCTACACGAGAATTTACAATACCGCGATAAAGCTGTCTAGGGGCATAAACGTATCAGAGGTAAAGGCGACCTACGGCTATACGAGCGACCAGAATGTCGGATTGCATTTTTATCCTTCCGTACAGGCTGCGCACATAGTACTGCCACAGATTTCAGGGATACCGAACGTCCTGGTGCCTATAGGACCTGACGAGGACACGCATCTCAGAATTTGCAGGGACGTAGCGGAAAAATACGGTTACAGGAAGCCCGCTGTGCTGCACACGATATACCTGCCTGGGCTTGATGGCGCAAAGATGTCGAAATCCAAGGGCAATGCAGTATTCCTACTGGACAAGAAGGAGAGCATAAAGAAGAATATCATGTCCGCATTCAGCGGAGGCCAGAAGAGCGTGGAGGAGCATAGGAGGCTTGGAGGCAACCCTGATGTCGACATATCGTACATATACCTTAAGAGTTACTTCCTCAGCCCGCCTGAGTCAGCTGCGCTCTACGATGATTACAAGAAAGGCAAACTGCTCAGCGGTGAACTCAAGTCGATGCTCCTTGAAAGGGTCATGAAGAGGATCGATGAATTCAAGGCGAGATACGAAAAGGTCGGGGTGAAAGACCTTGAGAAGATTGTCCTTAGGGACTGCGACATTGACCTTGCGTCAATCGTGGACAAGACGGGCGTACTGGCGCAGTAACCCGCATGGCCCTTCCTCAAGATGCGATAACAGGGTTCCTTGATTTTGAGATGATTGAGCGGCTAAGCTCATAGAATAGGAAGACGTCAAGGGCGAATGGGAGGTAACCAAGGTAACCTATCAATGGCATCTCGAAGAGCTTTAGCAGCGGAACGGCGGAAGGGATATTGTATATCCATTTTGGGTAAGCAAGATAGTTCCAGAGCTCCCAGAAGAACCCCATTATTATGCCAGACAGGAAAAGCTGCAGCATGCGGTTGCCCTTGCCCATGCTGCACCAGATGACTATGCTATCGCGGCCAAGCGCGTAGTTGAGCGGATCAAGCAGCAGGAACAAGCCTATCCAGACGAATGGGAAGCCTATTTGAGGTGCAAAGATGGGTAGAAGCACGGCTATGATGCCCAGTATTATGAGCGGCGCTGCTGCCATGTACACGTGTTTACGCGTGATTTTCCGGTGGCCGCCCTTGAAGAATGTCGGGAAGTTTAATCTTACCTTGCCGAATATCTGCAGCGCCATGACGAGCATGAAGGTCTCGAGCACGGCAGGCATTATTGTCGTAAAGTCAGCTATATGGACATACCACACGTAGTTCGTGTATATCCAGTTGTTTGTAAACAGATTGTACACCTCGAATAGCAGCCAGAATGGAACCGAGATTATAGCTATGAATACGAATTCCTTCGTGTTGCTGCTTATCAGGGATTTCCCCTGTAAGCGGTAAACCAAGCCGTCTACGAACAGTATGTAACCGAACCAGACTATAGGTATGTACCATTCTGCGAAAGGCTGTATTACGAATATGAAATTAAGGTTTGCGATGATGAGAAGCGCTAGACCGATATACCAGTACCATTTAAACATTTGGTGACACCTCTGGGATGACAATTCCGATAATGGTTGGCGCACCGAATAAAACCGCAAACTTTTGCATCCTTAACTTTTTGTCGAATGCCCAAGGTTAAACGATGCTGCCAGCATTATATGAGCATTATTGTTGTTCGGAAATTTATAAAGGCTTGCCATGACACTTGTTCTATTGCGATGACATTTTGGAAAGGATTAAATAGCGTTAGCAGCCTTATAAATTCGTGGTAGTTGCATGGCGGATCATATAACTATTGGGACCAATGTCATACCTAGTCATTATGCGATAGCGATTGAACCGGACATGAAGCAATTCAGATATCAGGGCTCTGAAACGATAGACGCCCATATATCAAGCGCTACAAAGAATATAAAGCTCAACGCGAAGGAGCTTTCGATAACGAGCGCCAAGGTAGTGGTCAACGGCGTAGAGCATGAGGCCAAGGTATCGTACGACAAAGAGAACCAGGAGATAACGCTCACTCTGGCCAAAGCAGTGCGCGGAGACGCGCAGATAAAGCTGGATTTTGCAGGAGAGAACAACGACAGGATGTACGGCTTCTACAGGAGCGAAGTCAAGGATGGCAACAGCACCAGCTACATGCTCAGCTCGCAGTTCGAGGCGGCGGATGCAAGGGCGGCTTTCCCCTGCTTTGACGAGCCTTCTATGAAGGCCACTTATGACCTATCGCTAAAGGTCGACAAGGGGCTTGACGCGATATCCAACATGCCGGTAAAGGAGCAGCACGTTGATGGCGGTAAGCAGGTATTCACGTTCGAGAGGTCGCCGCAGATGGCCAGCTACCTCCTTTACATGGGAGTAGGCAAGTTCGAGTATACGGAGCAGAAGGTCGGCAACATAACGATAAGGCTTGTCACGCCGCCGGGCAGGCAGGGATATACCGACCTGCCGATGGAGTACGCCAAGAAGGCCGTGGAATTCTTCCAAGGCTATTTCGGTGTTGACTACCCGCTCCCCAAGATTGACTTGATAGCGGTGCCGGACTTCGCAGCAGGTGCTATGGAGAACTGGGGCGCCATAACGTTCAGGGAAAGGGCGCTGCTATGCAACAAGAACTCGGCGGCGTCTACCAAGGAAGATGTCGCCTCGACCATAGCGCACGAGCTGGCGCACCAGTGGTTCGGCGACCTGGTGACGATGAAATGGTGGGACGACCTCTGGCTGAACGAGAGTTTCGCCACTTACATGAGCTATAAGGCGCTGGACAGCGCATATCCGGAGTGGGATGTCATGCTGCAATATGCGAATGAGGTGCAGGCGACCGCATTCGCTGCCGATCAGCTCAAGTCCACGCATCCGATAAACGTCAAGGTGAGGAACCCTGCAGAGATAGACGAGATATTCGATGCGATAAGCTACGAAAAAGGCGGCAGCGTGCTGCACATGCTGGAGAACTATGTCGGAAAGGACGCGTTCAGGGAAGGGCTGCACGAGTACCTCACTAGGCACGCCTACGGCAACGCCAGCAAGGCCGACCTGTGGAAGGCCATACAGCACGCGAGCGGCGACAGGATGGTCTCGTACATGATGCAGAAATGGGTGGACATGCCAGGATACCCGCTCGTGGAAGTCAGGAAGGTCAATGGCGGCTTCGAGCTGAGGCAGAGGAAATTCACACTTATAGGGGAGAAGAGCAACAGCATATGGCCGATACCGATAACTTTCCAGACAGAGTTGGGCGGCGGCAAAGTGCTGATGGACAAGGAGAAGATTACCATAAAGACAAAAAGCGACTGGATAAAGATAAACTCCGGACAGGCGGGCATATACAGGGCCTCTTACGACAGCGGTACGCTCGAGAAGCTGGGCGCCATGATAGCTGCCGGAAAGCTCGGCGGACTGGACGCGTGGGGCGTGGAGAACGACCTTTTCGCGCTGACCAGGTCCGGTTCGATAAACGTCACGCAGTATCTCGACTTCGTGAACAGGTATTGCACCAAGGCGGCCTATCCGCTGAACGACGGGATACTCGGGCACCTCGGCTGGCTGTCCACAATGTGCTACGGCAAGCCCATAGGCGAAGAGGTCAAGGCTGCGATAATAAACGTGGGCGTGCCGCTTCTAGGCAGGCTAGGCTGGGCGGTTAAGAGCGGCGAGAGCGACATCGATACGATGATTAGGGGCACAGTCATAGCACAGCTAGGCATGGCCGGCTATCCCGACGTTGTGAAGATGGCAGACACGATATTCAGAGACTCCTTCGCACAGGGACAAATCGACAGCAACCTGAGGGGCGCGATATACTCGATAGAGGCATGGAACGGCGATGGCAAGACATTCGACACCTTCCTAAAGCGCTACGAAGCCGAGACGGATCCGGCTGAGAGGATGAGGCTGCTCGTAGCGCTGGGCAAGTTCAAGGACCCTAAGCTCATAGAGAGGGCGCTGGGCCTGTTCTCATCCGACACCATAAGGCTGCAGGACTCGTACGTCATACCGTCTGTAGTGGGTGGCAACCCGGTCGGCAAGGATATGATATGGGAGTGGACCAAGTCCAACTGGAAGGCGTTCATAGCTAGGTACGGGAGCGGCACCCACATGCTGGGGGACTTCGTCGACAACATTGGGATGGGCTGCGGGAACAGAATGCTCAAGCAGGTGCAGGACTTCTTCGCTGACGAAGGCAACATGAGGGACGACATAAAGATGGGGGTGAGGCAGGTAATCGAGAGGATAATGGTAAACACCCGCTTCATGGAGGAGAACGCCCAAGAGGAAAAGAAAACGGACAGGAAGTCTAAGTCGTTCTGACGCTTTTGACCCAGAAGCTCCGCATTTGGTCCGGCGAGGTTCTGCCAGGGCGTATTTCGCAGTTAGGTTTTTACGTATTGAAGCTACGGCCCAACCTATGCATGTGCATCCAATCAGATGCCAAATCAGCGTAGAAAGGTATTTATAGCATATTATATATAAAAAAGGACTGTTGATGTCATTGGAAAATGCAGCTTATGCATTCCGCCGACATCGGCAAAAGTGGTAAAATGAAAGTATTTGAGAGAATCGAGCTCTCGGCCGCGGCTGAAGAGGACGACGAAGACATGGACGAAGACGACGACTTCGATGAAGACGAGGAGGACGACGAAGACATGGACGAGTCCTGAAGATGCGATTCCTTTGTTTTGTTGCTTTAAAATTCCTTATCCTTTTTAAGGTGCCGGAATCCATGACACCTGTGCATTCGCTTCCTACGGGCGGAGAAAGCAAAAGTATAAAAAGAAGAAATCAGTATAAATTAATCTCTGGCAGGTTGCCGGGCGTGAGCTCTGCAACTATGTTCTATTGCATTTAGTGATTTATTGGCAGACGGGATAGAGTTGACGGTCGCTGGGGCCCTTGTGACAGACGATGGTAGAGGCATCGCCAGGGTGGACTCCAAAGCCAGGAAGCTGCTAAACGTGATAGCCGGCGACATAATAGAGGTCAAGGGGAAGAGGCGATCGACTGCGGCGATAGTCTGGCCGGCGCACCAGCAGGATGAGGGCCTGGATTTCATAAGGGTAGATGGTTACATAAGGCAGAACATCGGAGTAGGCATAGGGGACAAGGTTTTCGTAGCAAAGGCCGAGGTGAAGAATGCGGAGAGGGTTGTACTGGCGCCGCCGCCCAACCAGCGAACCCCGATATCGCCAGACTTCTCGGAATACGCGAAGAACAAGCTAGAGGACAAGCCGCTGGTAAAAGGCGACGTTGTACCTGTGGCGATGTTCGGCTATGTTTTCAATTTCGTTGTGGCCCAGGTGGCGCCGCACGGTGTCGTACGGGTAGTGAAGGACACACAGATCGAGGTTAGGACGGAACCGGTGTCCGAATCCATGGTGCGCATAGGCGAGGTGCACTACGAGGACATAGGAGGGCTCAAGACCGAAATCCAGAAGATAAGGGAGATGGTAGAGCTGCCGATAAGGTACCCGGAGCTTTTCGAAAGGCTCGGCATAGAGCCGCCCAAAGGGGTGCTGCTTTACGGGTCGCCGGGAACCGGAAAGACGCTGCTCGCCAAGGCGGTAGCCAACGAAAGCGATGCCCATTTCATAGACATATCCGGCCCGGAGCTGGTGAGCAAGTTCGTAGGGGAGAGCGAGGAAAAGCTCAGGCAGATATTCAACGAGGCGAAGGAGAAGGCGCCTACAATAATATTCATGGACGAGATAGACGCCATAGCGCCAAAGAGGGAGGAGGCGACTAACGAGGTCGAGAGGCGCATGGTATCGCAGCTTCTTGCGCTCATGGACGGTATGGCTTCAAGAGGCCAAGTTATAGTTATAGGAGCGACCAACAGGCCCAATGCCATAGATCCTGCGCTCAGGAGGCCCGGGAGGTTCGACAGGGAGATAGAGATAGGGGTGCCCGATAGGAACGCAAGGAAGGAGATACTGCAGATTCACACAAGGAACATGCCGCTGGCAAAGGACGTCAACCTTGACGAGCTGGCTGATATAACGCACGGTTATACCGGGGCGGATCTGACATCGCTGGCGAGGGAGTCCGCCATGGTTTCATTGAGGCAGATACTCCCGAAGATACTGGACAAGAAGTCGGTGCCGAATGAGGTGCTTATGGGCCTCAATGTCTCTAGGGGCGACTTCATAGACGCTTTTACAACGATACAGCCGAGTGCGCTTAGGGAGGTATTCGTGGAGCGGCCGAACGTGCACTGGGACGACGTTGGCGACCTTGAGGAGGTCAAAGCCCAACTCAAGGAGGCCGTGGAGTTGCCGATAAAGAACCCAGAGGCATTCGAGAAGATGGGCATAAGGCCGGTGCGCGGCATACTGCTTGTCGGTGCGCCAGGCACGGGAAAGACGATGCTGGCCAAGGCGGTAGCGACCGAGCGCGAATCCAACTTCATATCTATAAAGGGACCGGAGCTGATGAGCAAGTACGTAGGGGAGAGCGAGAAGGCCGTCAGGGAAGTTTTCAGGAAAGCAAGGCAGGCATCCCCGTGCATAATATTCATAGACGAGATAGACTCCATAGCTTACACGAGAAGCGGCGACGACATGGGCGACTCCATGGTGACTGAGAGGGTTGTCGACACGCTGCTCACTGAGATGGACGGCCTGCAGGAGATGAAGAACGTGATAGTGCTTGCAGCCACAAACAGGCCGGATATCATAGACCCGGCGCTTCTGAGGCCCGGGAGGTTCGACAAGATAGTCGAGATTCCTATGCCGAACCAGGCGGCCAGGCTGGCCATATTCAAGGTCCACACCAAGCGCATGCCGCTTACGAAGGACGTTAACCTGGACGAGCTAGCCAAAGCCACAGAGAATTACACCGGTGCCGAGATAGAGAACATATGCAGGGAAGCGGGGATGCAGGCCATAAGGTCCGGCAGGACTGCGGTGTCCAAGGAGGACTTTGCGCATGCGCTGCAGGAGGTCAAGCCGTCCATACCAAAGGAGCTGTCTGAACGCATAGCGCGGTTCAAGGACGAGCCAGAGAACATGTATAGATGATTCAAGAGGAGTGATTTGTTGAAACTAGTATATTCCGACCCGAAAACCGGAAGGACCGGGAACAGCGAGATAGACGCGAACAAGGCTGCCGTGCTCATAGGTATGAAAGTTGGCGACACGGTAGAGGGCTCACTGTTCGACCTGACAGGATACAAGCTGAAGATAACAGGGGGGAGCGATACGAGCGGGTTCCCGCTGATACCATCGATAACCGGATCGATAAAGACGAAGATGTTCGCGGTACAGGCAAAGTCAGGGGAGCACAAGGGGCAGTACGAGAGGACTACGGTCAGGGGCAACACCATAGCGGCCGACACCATGCAGGTGAACACCGTGATAGTCGAGTACGGCAGCAGGCCGATAGACGAGATACTGCCGCCGAAGCCGCCTAAGGCAAAGGGAGAAGCTAAGGCAGCGGATTCCGGCAAGGCGTGAATTGTTTAAGGTGTGGTTTTGAGTTTTGAGCAAAGCGTACTTAACATAGGCACTCTGGGGCATATAGACCACGGCAAGACGTCCCTGACTAGGGCGATAACAGGGACGTGGACCGACAGGCACAGCGAAAGCCTTAAGAGGAACATGACTATAAAACTGGGTTACGCTGACGCCATAATAAAGAAATGCGCTAACTGCACCGGGCCATCTGCGTATACGACAGGCGAAAGATGCAAGGATTGCGGCGGGGCGCCGGAACCGTTCATCAGGATATCTATGCTGGACGCGCCGGGCCACGAGACTCTTATGGCGACCGCGATAGCAGGGTCTAGCGTTATAGACGGCATACTGTTCGTCATAGCTGCGAACGAGCCGTGCCCGATGCAGCAAACAAAGGAGCACCTGATGATAATAAACATACTAGGCCTTAAGAACGTCGTAGTGGTGCAGAGCAAAGTGGACCTCGTAGGGAAAGAGGGGGCTGTCAAGCACTATAACCAGATAAAGGAATTCCTTAGGGGCAGCAGCATAGAAGACGCCCCGATAATCCCGGTAATGACGAACCAGGACATAAACGTTGACGCGGTGCTGGAGAAGATAGCTAACATGGATGTTCCGAAGAGGGACGTGGGCGCGAATCCGCTGATGTATGTGGTGCGCTCGTTTGATGTCAACAAGCCGAGCGCAGACGCGACAACCATCGTAGGTGGCATAATAGGCGGGGCGGTTGTGCAGGGCGTCTTCAAAGTCGGCGACGAGGTCGAGATAAGGCCGGGAATAAAGACCGAGGAGCATTCCAAGAGGGAGAATTACACCCCTATAATAACTACTATAACTGGCATGAGCACGGGTACCGACCAGCTAAAGGAGGCGGTGCCAGGTGGCCTGATAGGCATATCTACCGAGGTGGATCCGGCATTCACCAAGGCGGACGGCTTGATGGGCAACATAGTCGGCCACGTAGGCAAGCTACCTGAAACTGTGACTGCCTTGGCGCTGACGTATTTCAAGCTTGACAGGAAGGACATACCTGAACAGGGCATGAAGGATAACGACCCGCTCATACTGGGAATCGGCACGGCCACCGTAGTAGGCTATGTCAAGAGGGCTAAAAAGGACAAGCTTGAGCTTGAACTGCGACACCCTGTCTGCGCCGCCAAGAACACCAAGGTCGCAATAATGAGGAACCTAGGGCAGCGGTGGAGGCTCACAGGATACGGGATAATAAACTGATGCTGAACTGCGAAGACACTGCAAGCCACGAGTCACGGATTTTTACAGCGCGATATAGAAGCCGAGTTTGAAAGCCTTATTATTTTCCTTGCCTCCGCGCTTACGTCCAGCTCTACCCCCATGCTGCGCAGGTCTTGTAGCGGATACGCTATGGATATGTCCCTGAGCAGCTTTGCCTCTTCAAGCACCTTTGCCTCCTTTGCAAGGTGCAGTTCCGCGTTTATCGACCTGCAAGTCATGGAGAGTATGCGCTCCGCAAGTGAGATTGCGGATTCGCTGCTCAGCAGGCCGTCGCTTATTATGCGCCGCGATTCATCTATGCCCCACCTGTTCTCCTGCTTGAGGTCTGTGAATGCCTTGCCAAAAGATCGCATGAATTCGTTAGCCACCGGATAGAATATCCTGTAGAATACGAATCCGAAGGGCCTTGCGTATGTGTCCCTGAGTATCACATTGAGGGCGATCACCCTTTCGTACGGATTGCTTATGGACCTGACACTTTCCAAAACATCGACCAGTTCTCTAGACGGGCTTCCCACCTTGTAGTTAAGCCCTTCAATGAGGTTTTTGATGGCCCTCATGCGGGCAGCATTCAGATCGGCCATATTCTTGAAGTATTCCTTGTAGTCCAGCAGGTCGCTACCCCTGCTCCCCTCGGCCCATTCCAGCCTTATATCCGAGATTCTGCTCTCGCAATAGTAGAATAGGCTCAGGATATGCACGACAGAGCCCATCTTGAATGTCAGGCCGTTGGGCAGCCTCACATATTTATCCGTGACTTCGCCCTTCCTCCTTTTTACATCAATGAAACTCATGGCGCGCCTTATGGCATTGGAGGGATTGCCCCTCACGTACTTATAGATGTAGGGCCTCGTCCAGTCGGGCATGCTGTACCTTTGCAGCACGCTATCTATCATACCGGTTTCATAAGCCACCAAAGCACCAATTGCCGCAAATGCGGGGGTACCAGCCAGCGTTTAACGCGCTATTGCAGTGCGGCAACGAACAAAATATAACTGAGTAATAATTTATACTTTGTGCTTCTTTGCCTGATCGGCGGAATCGCCGCGATGGTGGGCTGCCATTCTCCTTATCATTATGACCGCTATCGCGACTATTATTACTGCGGCAATGGCATATGGGAATAACCCGCCTCCGATGGCCTGCGGCTGCTGCACTATGGCGTAGTAGCCCGTTGAACCGGAATACTGCTGGTTGGGCGCACCGTTCGGTTGCCTCCATTGCTCGTACAGGGTCACGGGGTATTGGCCCGTGTTGCCGCCGCTATCCACTGTCGCATAGAGCGTGACGTTAACGGACTGCCCAGGAGCTATATAGCTGACATACGCATTTGGATTCGTGAATGAGATCGGATACACGGATTGCGCGCTTATGTATACCTCTTGTGCAAGCTCGTTCCCCGGGTTCTTGACGGTGAACGTTATAGGAGTGTAGGTGGAGCCGGGATAAAGCGGGCTCTGCACCGCTGTGACATTGAATATCGCAGTTGGCGCAACGTCTACCTGAATTGGCTGCGTGACGTTAATCTTGCTGCCATAGTTCGCCGAATAATAGCTCAGCGCTACTGGCAGCGTGTAGCCGCTCGAATTCGTATTCCTGGCTGCGGATATGAACACCTGCTCAGTTGTGCTGCTCCCAGCTGCCAGACTGCCTATGAAGAATTGGGAGGCCGAACCGCTTATGCCTATGTAATTGTTGCCTGAAAATCTTACGCTCACGTTCTTTGCCTCACCTGTGCCTATGTTCTGCACCAGCACCGAAAGCGTCTGGTTCGATCCTGAATTGAGCTGCTGTGGTTGCGCGCTCGCTATGCTGACGACCACGTCAGGGCTTCCCACCTGAACATCTATTGGTATCGCGATCGTGTTGTTGTAGTGAGATCCTAGCGGTGAGGTGTACGTAACCCTTAATGGCAGCATGTGCACGCCGGCCGATATGTTTGCTTGGGACTCCAGTTGGGCAGTGGCGCTTGATGAGGAGCCTTCTGGGATTATGCCCAGATCGAAGACATCGCTGCCGATGACATTGAATGAGCTTGAGTTCAATATCTGGACTGAGACGTTCCTGGCAGAATCTGTGCCGGTGTTTATCGCTGAAAGGTCGAAGCTGAACGGGAAACCTGGTGTCATCTCGCCGTTCTGATTGCCATTTACCTGTATGTTTGGAGTTCCGTAAACGTAGAAGTATATTGGCATTGTGGACACGCCTGGAAGTTCCTGCGTGTATCCTGCGCCTATGTCCTGGCTGCCATCGTATGAAGCCACCACATCTATCACGTACTCCCCAGCGGATAGCGAGTTTGGCACTGTGAATGAATACTGGAAACTGTTGTAGCCGGTTCCGCCATACAGGCCAGTGCCGATAACATCAGTGAGATAGCTGTAGGTCGGCGACACGTTTATGAGCTGATTCTGACTTATTATCTGGAGGTTGACATTGCTTAGGTAGCTCGTGTAAGAATTGTAAAGCTGGAAGCTGAAGAAGACCGTGTTTCCAGCCACCACAGGCTGAGGTATGACCCTGAGGTCAGTTAACGAAAGTGCGCCGTCCAGGCCCACCGCGCCGGCGACCTGCGCCATAGCTACAGACATTATGCACAACATTATTACGCTTCTCATTTGTACCATGCTTACACCTTAATCATAAAAGTTCATTATTCGATTGTGCTCTTGAAGAGCCTTATGCTTATCCCTGCCGCGATAACGGCGAAGATTATCAGCACGATTACGTCTGTGACCATGCTCCCTATAGGATAGACGCCTTCCAGTATTACGTACCTGAACCCGTCTAGGGCGTACGTCATAGGGTCGAAGACGCTTATTATCTGCAGTATGTGGGGGAAACTCGACACCGGGAATATGCCGCCTGAAATGAACCATAGGGGCAGAGCGGTTGCCTGCCCGAATATCTGGAATGCCTGCAGGTTCCTCAGTCTCGAGCCGATTATCAATGATATCGAAGTCATGCAAATAGACAACAGTACACCGAGTATGAGTATGAGGAAGAAGCCCGGAACCCCCATTTCAATCGTATTCCCGAGCAGCACGCCTATTATGATGACTACGACTATGGTGAAGACTGACTGTACTGCGCTAGCGAATAGCCTGCCTAGGAGTATGGCGGACTTGTTTATCGGGGTTATCAGGAACGCCTTTATGTTGCCACCCTGCCTGTCTGACATTATAGATAGGCCTGCGCCGAACATCGCGCTGAAAACTATTACCATGCCTATCACTCCGGAGAACAGGAAATCCTCGTAATTTCCGGTTGCGCCAGTAATAGGTGTCGCCACATCTGATGCCTGACGGTTGGATGGCAGGTATTGTTGGCTTTGAAAGCTGGCCCCTGGAGCGAATTCGGATATGCGCTGCTGTATCGCAGGCAGTACTGACGCCGTGACGCTGTATTGTACATTATTATAGTAGACCTGAACCGAAGGCTCGCCGTTGTATGCCGGGAAGTTGGGCAGTATCACAATTGCAAAATTCACCTCTCCTGCAGCGAGCATGGCAAATGCCTGGCCCTCGGTCGTTATGGACCGCACCTGCATCAAGTTTTGGGCGTTCAGGGAACTTATTAACTGGAGTGACTGGGCATTATTAGCGTAATTAACAACGACGACAGGAACGTTTACTATGGCCGAGCCCAGAAAACTGAAGAATACTAGGATTACTATAGGGAATATCGCAGTTCTGGCAGCGTTCGTCCTGATATTTGCCATGAATATCATCATTTCCCTGTTGTACAGGGATATAGAGTCGCCGAATAGCCCCATTGTCATCTCCACCTTATATTTGTCATCCTACCGCCCTGCATCTCGCCTGACGCATCGCGCATGCCCGCACCAGTAAGTTTTATGAAGACATCCTCCAGTGTGGGGAGATGCGCACCTATAGACAGCACAGTTATCTTTTCGTGGTCCAGCATGGCCGATATCTTGGTGAACTCGGACTCGCCATCCCTGTCGAGCGCTGCGGTTATCCTGTCGCCCTTGACGCTTGCCGTCAATTCGAATCTGGCCTTTAATAGCGACACTACTCTATTCACGTCTTCCGGCTTAACTATAACTTCAAGCATCCTGCCTGCTCCTACGATCCTCTTTATCTCGGAAGGGGTGCCCAGCGCTATCATCTTGCCATGGTCTATTATGGCGAGCCTGTCGCACAGTTCGTCAGCCTCCTCAAGGTATTGCGTGGTCAGCAGTATAGTAGTCCCTTCCTTATTCAGGTCTTTCAGCCTGGCCCACATCGTCGTTCTGTTCTGCACGTCAAGGCCCGTGGTGGGCTCGTCAAGTAGGAGCAGCTTCGGCTCCTGTATCATAGCGCGCACCAGGCCAAGCCTTCTCTGCATTCCACCAGAGAATGTGCCAGCCTTGACATCAGCGAATTTTTGCAGCTCTGCTTCATCAAGCGCCTTCTTTATCCTCTTTGGTATCTGATCCGCAGGTATGTGGTAGAGGTGCGCAAAAAGGTCAAGGTTCTGTCTTGCGGTAAGGTCGGCTTCCACTACTGTCTCCTGCGTCATCAGGCCCATCATCTGTTTTGCCGCTTCGCGTTTCTTTGATACGTCCATGTCGCCCACGGTGATCCTGCCGGCTGTAGGCGTCAGCAACGTGAGCAGCATGTTTATTATTGTTGTCTTGCCTGCGCCGTTGGGACCCAGAAGGCCGAATATCTCGCCATCCTTAACGTCAAAACTCACGTCGTTTACTGCGGTGAAGTCGCCGAATTTCTTGATAAGATTCCTTATCTCTATAGCGTTTGCCATGCGAACTACTCGAAAAGCGTTTTTATGGTGCTTAGCGCAGTCAGGAAATCGCGCATTGCCGAATTTAGGACGGCGTCGCCTGCCGCGGTTATTTCGTAGTATTTCTTAAGCCTGCCGTCCTGCACCCTCCTTCTCATCTTTATGTAGCCGGACTTCTCGAGTGACGCAATCGTATTGTAGACGTCGTTCTTGATCTCCTTTGGATTGCTTATGCAGAAATGAGAGCTTTCAACCTTGGAGAGACCCTTGAGTATCGCGTATGAATAGATCCCACCGCGCTTCGCCTTTATGCGCTTAAGGATTATGAGCTTTAATATTACGTGCCTAAGCTCCTTCCCTATATGGGCTTTGTCGTGTTCCATACTGCCACTGCGTAGTTTAAAACTAAAATAGTTTATATTTAAACTATTTAAGCCTTATGCAATGGCAGGAGCAAGGCATATCACATTTCGCCCTTCTCCGATGTGTACAGGAACATGTCATTGTAGGTCCTAGAGACCTGTCCAGCGCGTATGCCGTAAATGGACTTTACGTTCTTCCGGTAAGCGACCTCTATAAGCCTCTGTGTTATTATGCCGTCGAAGACTATCGAGCGTATGCCCTTGTTGAAGCTCTGGACCGTCTGTATGAGCTCTCTTATCGGGACCTCGGTGAAGTTGCCTTCGATATCGTATATCCTGCCCCTCAATGTATCGTGAAGCTCGCCCAGTGCTGCAGCGAGGTTCTCGTCCATCGCTTCCTTCTGCCTTTCTTGGGTCGCGGCTTGCGGGCCTTCGCCTATAGATTGGATGTCAAGCGGTGGTTGTGCTGCTGCAGGCTTCTGCGGTATGGCAGCGGTCTTTACGACCGGTTCTGGCTGCCGTGGCCTCTGTACCTCTGGCTCCCTCTTCGGCTCCCTTGACATCAGGCGCGTTGATATCTCAGACGGGCTCGGCACGGCATGCATAGGCGCGCTTGGCCTTTGCACCTGTTGTGCCATCTCCTGCCTTTGCGGCCTCTCCCCCTGCACTGCTGCAGGAGCAGGAACCTCTGCTTTCGACTGTTGCCTCTCACCCTTGTTCTTAATAAGGTTGTGGAATATCTGCTCGGTCGGGACCCTGGACCTGAGAGCCTTTATTATCTCCTTCCTTGTCAGCTCCTCGACCTCCTTCCCGTCTGGCGCCTTGGCTATGAAGTCTATGTCCGCGGCGTTGACTATGCCTCTCGCTATTATATCGCCCCCCCTGTCCCCGTCCACGAAAAGCGTGGTCTCCTTAGCAGCCGCGAGGTTTATTATTGTATTTGATATGGTGCCTGCAGCTCCGCCTACGGCGACGCAGTTGGCTATGTCGTTCCTAAGCAGGTTGATTACGTCAGCCCTGCCCTCGACCAGTATTAGATCCTCGCTCTTGTCTATCTCAGGCCCCGATGGAAGCTGATCCGCACCGTAAGTAGTCACCACGCTGGATTTCACGTCCGCCTCGACCAGGTCGCTTATTTCCTTGCTGTCCGGCATCTCTGTAGTTATAAGCGTCTTGACCAGCTCCTTGGCCCTATCTATAATCTTCTTCCTCTTCTCGTTCCTCGTGTCCTCTATCTTGTTTATCCTGAAAGTGGTCTCGAACGGCCCTACCCTGTCCACTGATTCTATTGCAGCGCCAAGGATGCACGTTTCTACCCTGCCCAGTGAGGAAGGGAGGAAAAGCTTGCCAAGTGTCCTATTGCCTGAAGTGGCAGCCTCTATCTCTATCCTGCCTATCTTGCCGTTCTTCTGCAGCTCCCTCAAGTCAAGGTCGCCGCCTAGGAGGCCTTCGGTCTGTCCGAAAACGGCCCCTATTATGTCAGGCTTGTCTACCATGCCAGATATCTCGAATCTGGCTTCTACCATGTATTTTACTATGTCTATATACGTTTTTGCCATGCCAACATCCTTTCGTGAGTTCAAATTGGCATAGTCACGAAGGATCCTATTCGGTGGCAGAAAGAGTGCTTACGCTCCAGTCTGTTTTTGCATCGCTGACACGGCTAGTTCCCTAGCCGTGTGAAGAATAGCAAAGCATGAAGCATAATTCACTATTTAACCACCGAAACCTTGATGACTATACAATATGGTTATGATGTAAATAATATATAAATGTACCTATTAGGGGGCGTTGTCCAATAATTCCACTAATTCCTGGGGTTTTTAAGCCCCAAGTTGCATATTGTTTTTTTTTTGGCGACAACATGCAGACCTACAATAGAAATTGGAGAACTTATAACCCGATGTTGGTAAACAGGGGCCGGCCTTCCACGGAACCTTAACCGCATTCCTCCGAAAGAAATCCGTAGATGGGACCAGGTAGATGGAAGAAGAAAAGCGGCTATCATCAAAGATCATTAGTTGAGCGCGCCATGGGCGTATTCAAAGGGGTTTTCGATGAATCCGTATTCTCCAAAACGAAAGAGATGGTAGAAAAGGAACTATTTTTGAAAGCAGTGGTTTATAACAAATATATCGTCTAGAATCGAACTGTGTTTTTGGGACATGGAGAACCTATTTGGTCATATTTATTGAACAACGCTTATTATGGTAAGAGTTTAAGGTCGTTACGGACAGATTTTGTCATTCGACGACAATCATCATAGAACTGCAAAACACACGAAAACCTTGTCGTAGAAGCCCTGACATCCTCCCGCCACTGAAAGTGATGGGGTTCCTCTTGCACTTTGCTTCTGTCTTTGTCCGTCCTCATCTGTTGCCATCGGAGCGGGTTTCGGAACCATTACTGGGTTCAAGGTCGCAGAGCAT
>JAJZOR010000015.1 GCA_021811435.1 Microcaldota archaeon
GCATGCGCTATGCTATTCATGTTATCACGTTTCGGCAGTTTGCGGCGCAATTTTTCCCGTGCCGCGGCTGCCTTACGTCTTATTCTCAAATCCCGTTAAAAATAGTGTCTCAGAAAATCGCGCATTGTGGGGTCAATTCCGTCAGCACACTAAAGTGTGCGGTATACCTTGACCCCACACCCATAATCAAAAGCCAGGAACCGGACGGGTCTTACAATTTTGGTGACGTGTCCTTGGTCTACCACGCTGCCCAAAAGATAGGCTTCATGGAGTGTGTGAAAAACTATGCGTCCAAACGTCAGGGGATCGTGTTCGCTTATATTTCTATAGTTCCCACTATTCATGTTTTCACGACTGTGGCAGTATCCGACCGCGTTTGGCCGCGGCCTTGCTGCCACTGATGTAAAATCCGAGGGAAGACGTTTATCTGTTCCTTGGCCGCATTGAAGGGTTCAATTAATCTCCGCCCTGAAGGGCGGTCAGGTTTCTTGAACCCTTCAAACTACCCCCGCCCTAAACAAGTACTGCGAATTCTATACGCGAGTTCTCTATGTGGACTGCTCGTGCGTCAGGCTCGCACCTCGCTGATTCCAACTCGAGTAGTTGTATAGGCGCGTGAAATTGTTAAACCAGTTGAAATTGCTAATGCAGCTTTGTAATCCGTTTTGCGGAGCGGCAGACACATTGAATACGCCAAAACCACTATCGATTGATGACACCTGCACCACACCCCAACAGCCTCTGCCGTTATATTCATTGAGATTGGCATAGCTTAGACTAACGGACATTGTCGAGGCAAACATCACAGTGGCAAGCACCACAAGCCTGAGTGTATTTTTATTCATTTTATTACCTTTTTACATTCGCCAATATACTTCTACATGTAAGAGTTTAATAAACTTACGGGGGGGGGGGCGTTACCATTTGGGTAACGTTTCTCTCGCGCAGGATTTTGTATCCTGCCTGTAAAGACATCTAAGACATCTTGGCGAAAGTTCATGTGGCGACCTGAATGCGGCCTACATACGAAGAGTTATTGGTTACTGTAGAGTCTCAACACAAAGAAATTGCGACGCTGAAAGAAGAGAACAGGAATCTGAAGAAAGAGGTTGAGAAGCTGCAAAAGACAGTGGCGGAAATTGCGTAGAACGTAAAGCAACTGCAGGCGGAGAACAAGAAACTTCGCAACGAACTCCGCAAATACCACAACGAGAACACTCCGTCAGGTTCCTTGCCGCCTTATCTCAAGGACTTAGAAACCTATGTTTCGGAACTCATTTAAGACTTGTTGTGTAAACAGGCGCGTAACGGTATAGGTCGAATTTGCTGACGACACTTTTCTGGAATTCGTTGTTTGAGACTATCTGAAATTTGCTTTTCCCATTGGGGAGTTTGTACTTGATTAGCCGGATGTTTGCACTTTCCGACGATAAACTATTCCAGGTTTTATCGATTTTTTTCTGCTGTGCAAGGTGTTCAACCACCCGCATCAAGAGTAGCGCGAGGTGGCTGATAAAGACATCTGCAATCACATGATCCGTCAGCCTTTTGTATATGGGCCGCATATTGCCGCTCTGCTTCATGTCCCTGAATCCCTTCTCTATCTTGTCCTTTGAAAAGTAGAGGCTGAAGGCGTCTTTGGGTTTTATGTCTTTGTTTGTCATCAGGCAGAATTTTCCGTCGTCACGTTCAGCCTTGTTGATTTGTATCTGATTCAGCCGCCAGCGGATTTCCCCGCCTTCCTGTTCTATCACAAAGTACCTCTTCAACCCTCCGACTATCTTTTCCGCTGACTTTAACGTCAACCCGATTCCCTGTGCCTTAAGCCTTTCAACTGCGTTTTCTATTGCAAGATTCCTACGCCCTCTCTGCTCTTCAGCCACTTTCTGTGAGTAATACAGAATCACTATTCTCCGTTTTCCGAATATGTTTTTTATCGTCTTATGGAGTTTTATCTCGTTGTAGTCGTTATTTATGGTCTCCCAATCACCCTTCGAGAAGTCGGTTTCCGACTTCAGTTTTCTCACAAATTTATGCGTGGATCTCAGCCCCACGATGTAGTCATATTTCGTAGAATCGATAAGCCTTACGTTGTTCTCCGATTCGAACCCGCGGCCCATTATCAGCAGACACTTCTTTTTCCTCATTATGACCTTTGGGTAGTAGACCATTTCATGCACTGTGCTTGCGTCGTTAATGTTGCCTTCAAACACCTTGCTAACAACTGGCAGCCCGTATGCGCCGTTCATAATCATCGCAATGTTTATCTGCAACTTATCGAGTTTGCCGTCCTTATTGTGCCCGAAAGTCGCTATAGGGCAGTGTTTACCCTTGAAATATGTCGACGTAATGTCATAGAAATATGTGTCATCTTCCTTACCGAATAGCCTGAGGGCATTTTGGTAGAGGTCGATTGATATCCGGTAAAGGTGGTCGACGTTCTTTTCCTCATTGTAGAGTTTGTCCATCATGTACGCCTGTGTGTCATCCGTTATGTTTTTGGCGTTGAAATTCAACAGTTCTGGAAGATGGGTGCTTTCTGCCCATGCGGACAGGCCTGCCGAACTTGGCCTATTGTCAAGCAGTCTTTGCGCCACGGTAAGAAAAAGTTCCTGGTTAAGTGGTATCCCCTGACGTTTGGACGCATAGTTTTCCACACACTCCATGAAGCCTATCTTTTGGGCAGCGTGGTAGACCAAGGACACGTCACCAAAATTGTAAGACCCGTCCGGTTCCTGGCTTTTGATTATGGGTCTGGCGTCTGGGTTCTTTCGTGGATCATTGCGTCCGTAATATTCCAAGACACGTTGCTTTACCTTGCCGTTCTCCCTATAACCTTCTACCCTGAAGAAATACTCTTTGCCTCGGACTCTTCGACAGACAATATAGGCCATAGTTGTATTAAGTTTAATACAACATTTATAAACCCATATGCTTCAAATCATGTAGTGGTCTACCGTCTAAAAGTAGGATGTTGTGATAACTTTAATCGGGACTCAGTTCCGAAAGGCAGGTTGCAACAAAGCTTTATAATCCTGCAAATGCTTATCCCTAAAGTGGCGGCTAAAAAGCTTAGGATAGGGTGGTTCTCGTTCACGTGCTGCGAGGACAGCACGATGATATGGATAGAGCTAATGAACGATAACTTCTTCAAGTGGAAGGGGTTGCTGGACATAAGGCACGCAAAAGTTCTAAAGAGGAAAAACAGGCTAGACAATCTAGATGTCGCATTCGTGGAGGGTGCGATAACTACCGAGCCCGATGCGAAGATGTTGCGTTCTATAAGGGAACACTCCAAAAGAGTGGTGGCAATAGGCTCATGCGCAATAAACGGCATGCCTGCAGCGCAGAGGAACGTTTTCAACGACGAACTTAAAAAAGAGATAGAATTCCTTATAAGGAGGTTCAAGCAGACGGACAGGGTGAGGACGGTAAAGGAAGTGGTGCAGGTTGACGATGAGATCCCCGGCTGCCCCATGGTCGAGGCGTCATTCCTCCAAGTACTTGACAGATACCTGAAGGAGTTTGGTGTTACGAATGCATAGGGGGGACGACGCCGAAACGCTCGAGCGCGCCTACGGCTCAGAGCGAGGTGACAGGCGCATCAGGCTTGGCAATATAACCAAAATCGAGGGACACGGGAGCGTAGACATAAAAGTCGAGAACGGCAGGGTGAAGTACGTAAAGCTTAAGATCACCGAAAGCAAGAGGTTCTACACCCAGGCCATACGCAATAAGCCCGCCATCTCGCTTCCGCTAATGACGTCAAGGATATGCGGCACGTGCAGCATAGCGCACCTCACATGCTGTTCAGAGGCCGTGGAGCACGCTGTCGGCTACGAGCCTTCTGAGCAGACCATCCTTCTCAGGAAGCTGTCGCTATACGGCATGATGATCAGGGATCACGCTCTGCATCTCTACCTCTTCTGCTTGCCTGACCTGTTCGGAAAAGATTCGGTGCTGGACTTTGACCAGTCCCAAGACGCCATGATAAAGAAGGCTTTCGCAATAAAGGGCGCAGGCAACAACCTCTCGAAGGTTATAGCCGGCAGGGCCGTGCACGCAACCTTCGCGGAGGTGGGCAGGTTTTCCCATATACCCGTTAAGGACGAGATAACTGCGGTATTGGCAGAGCTGAAGGCCGTCCGCGACTTCGCTATCGAGTTCATAGAACTGTTCTATAACTGCGGCTTCAAACTTGAGAGGGACACCGACTTCGTCTCCCTTGTCTCGCAGGACTACGCGTTCTTGGGAGGCGACGTACAGGACTCCAAGGGGTTTTGCGTACTAAGGGACAGGTACATGGATTACCTGAACAAGGTAGTGGTGCCGTATTCCGAGGCTGTAGGCTATAAATTCAGGGGGAGGGAGTTCATGGTCGGCGCATTGGCAAGGATGAACCTCAACAAGGATAGCCTTAACGCATCCACCAAGCGTGACGTTTCAGGGCCCCTTGCCGCCTTCCCTTCAAAAAACATATTCCACAACAATCTAGCGCAGGCCATAGAGATACTGCACTGCATAGACAATTCTATAGGGATACTTGAATCGCGAGATTTTGCAGAGGAGAGCAACGAACCCGTAATAATCAGGGAGGGCCAAGGAATCGGCATCCTGGAGGCTCCGCGCGGCATGCTTTACTACATGCTCTCCGTGGACGCCTCAGGAAAGATCTCCAAGGGCAATATAATAGTACCGACGCAGCAGAACCAGGTCGGCATGGAAAAAAGCATAGCACAGTTGGTCGAGGGAAACGCAGATATGGGAAAGAAGCGTATAGAGTTCGAGATAGAGAAGCTGATACGCGCATACGATCCGTGCATGAGCTGCGCCAGCCACTTCCTCAGGATAAATTGGAGGAGATGAGCGCAGCCAGCTGCCTGAACGCGTCCTCCTCGCCCATCCCCTTCGGCACTGCGAATATCCTTACGCTATCAACATAACCAATCTTTTTGAGCAGCTTCAGGCTATAGCCAAGGTCGAAGTCGTGCATCGAATATACCCTGGCGGTTTTTATCAAATCAATATCCGTTATAAGCGTGGCTTCGCTGATGCCTTCAGCCGTGTCTATTATGTCGAGGCTCCTGCCTTCGGCCTCAAGGTTCTCGTTCGGATCGAACGCCCTAAAATCTATCTCGGGAAACCTGCGCCCCAGCCTGCCGAGCAGCCTTAGGGGCAGGCTGTCGTCTTTCAGAATTTCGTTCCCGAATACAAGGAACTTACGCCTTCTTGTCTGCTCCACCCTTTACACCGATTAGAAGATACGCCCCGATAAGTATTATAGCCGATCCCACGATCTGAAGGGCTGGCGCAGGCTCCTGAAGAAATGCTATCCCTCCAATCAGTGATATGATAGGGGCGATAAGCAGCAAGGCCGCGGCTTTGGACACGTTAATGTACCTGATGCTCCAGTACCAGAAAAGTACGTCCGCAAACAGCAACAGCGTCGATAACATTATGTTCGTCCATTGTTGGACTGATAGATTGGACAGGGCGTGCAGATCCCCAGAGGCGGCTACTACGCCCAGCAGTATCAGCCCGCCGAAAAACATCCTCGCAAATGAAACAACGAAATTTGTCTCGCCCATCACCATAACCTTCCTGGAAATGATATACTCTATCGCCCATAGCAGCGACGCTGCTATTATGAGCAGGTCGCCTAGCGATGGATTCAGCCACAGCTGCGACGGCGCGACTTGCGAGACGTATAGCACCACAGTCCCGGAGAGCATGGCCATCAGCGCAGCGGCCATCCTGTTCGATATCCTCTCTCCGAGGAACGCCGCGGCAAGCATGACTGTAAATATGGTAAGCGCAGAGTGGTACAAGAACGCAGCTCTACCAGCCGTCGTTAGCTTCAGGCCCGTAAAATACAGGAGGAACGCCGCGGCGCCGCCTATCACCGCTATAGCTATCAGATACCTCCACGGCACCTTATTGAAACGCCTGTGCTTAGTCCTGGACTCATAAAATGATATGAACAGGAATGCGACGCCTATTATTACGGAGCGCACTGCTGTAAAAACTGACGCGTCAAGATTCACAATGAAAAATTTGTTGGCAGGGATCGCTATGCCGCTCATCACAGCGGCCGCGATAGCCAATATTATGCCCTTATTCTCGGCCTTCATCATTTCGCCCCGATGGCCCGGCCCAAAGCCCCCTCGGCGCCTTCTCCACTACAAAATCCCAGTGCACTATTACCTCATCACCCTCCCTTAAGCTTTTTGCAAATTCCGCTCTGTACATTTTCTTGCCCCGCTCCGTATCAACAATAGCGAAACCTCCATCCGCAGTGATTACCTTGCCGAGATAAGTCTTGCAGCTTACCGGGTCAAAGTCCCTCATAAGCTTGAATCTGTCATCGACCACCTTGCTGTGCCCCGCTATGAAATACCGCCGTATGGTGTCTACGTCTATGCAGTCCTTGCCTGAATCTTTGGCTAAGCGCTCGCACATGGCGGTGGCTACCCTGAAAATATCCTCGAACCCCGGCGCAGGCAGCTTGCCTTCTGAAACAAGGCGTACGGCGTTATCGACTTCTTCTGCTGAAACCTTGCCCCGCTTTACCAGCGTACCCGCGCAAGGGAGGGCGTATTTTAGGAACAGCAACCGGTCCTTTATGATCATTTCATACCGCCAATTATGATTAGCGCTTCATCTTCGTCAATCCTGTCTATTGCGATGTCCAACGAGAACGTCACGTACTCGCCTTCCTTGACATCTGGCAAGCGGGACCTCAACTTCCTCCTTTTGCCTTTGTACTCTACCGTTATGCTGTTTTCCCCTACTTTCACTACCTTGCCTACGGGAGCCTGGCACATATGACCGTTATTTCTTGGAGCTCTGCCTATAAATTCATAGCGGGACGGGCAGTGCGGCAACCACCGCCTGGGCGTATAACCTACTTGTCATAATGGCCATCATGACTGCGAAGACCTGGCCGTATATTACATTTAAATATCTTATATGCGCTAATACACTTAGGTGAAAAGCATGTGTGACTCTTGCGGATGCAATGAAATGTCCGAGCAGAAGGCCGGGACCAAGATTGAAGCGAAGGACTCAAAGAAGAAGGGACGGCCAAAGGCTCCAAGCTGAACTTTTTATTATTTTTTTCTATTTCTTTCCCTATTTTATTATCACTGACTTTATGTTCGTGAATTCCAGCATGCCGTATCTTGAAAGTTCCCTGCCGATGCCGCTCTCTTTGACTCCGCCGAACGGGAATCTGGGGTCCGATACGACCATGCCGTTTACGAAAGCCATGCCTACGTCGAGCGCCCTGGCCATGCGCTCTCCCCTTTCCGTATCCTCGGTCCATACGCTTGCTCCGAGCCCGAACCTGCTGTTATTGGCTATCCTAAGCGCGTCGTTTTCGCTCTTTGCGATTATTACAGGCGCGACAGGGCCGAACACCTCCTCCTTCGCCACAGGCATGTTAGGTTTAACTCCGGCCAGTACGGTGGGTTCGTAAAAGTAGCCCTTCCCTTCGCGTTTAACTCCGCCGCATTCGGCCTTGGCCCCAAGCGCCACGGAACTCTTGACCTGCGCATCGAGGTTGTCTAGCTGCTGCTTGTTGGCCAGCGGCCCTATGTCCGTGCCCATGTCCATCGGGTCGCCCACCTTCTTGCTGCGCATGGCTTCCACCAGGCCAGATGTAAACGCCTCGGCCACGCCTTTCATCACTATGAAGCGCTTCGCAGCTATGCAGCTCTGCCCAGAGTTTACGATACGCGCCTCCACGGCGACCTGCGCCGCGGCGCCGACGTCAGCATCATCAAGCACTATGAATGCATCAGACCCGCCCAGCTCAAGCACGAACTTCTTCACGCTCTTGCCGGCCACAGATCCTACGCTCCTGCCGGCTTCAAGGCTGCCGGTGAGCGATACGCCGTTTATCGACCTGCTTCTTATGAGCCTTTTAACTTCGCCATGATCTGTTATTATGGTCCTGAAGACGTTGGCTGGGAAGCCGGCGCTTGCGAATGCGCTCTCGATCGCCATGGCGCATATGGGCACGCTGTTCGAGTGCCTTAGTATGGAAACGTTCCCTGCGGTGAGCGCGGGTATGCCGAATCTCAGTGCCTGCCAGAACGGGAAATTCCACGGCATTATTGACAGTATCACGCCCAGCGGCTCTGGCGTTATGAAGCTCTCCTTTGCCCCTGCGTCCACGATCTCGTCCGCCAGCCATTTCTCTGCGTTGTTCGCATAGACCTCGGCAGTCCACGCGCATTTCTCGACCTCTGCAAGCGACTGCCTGATTGGCTTCCCCATCTCGATTGTCATGTAGCGCGCATATTCGTCCTTCTTTGCCCTCAGCGCCAGCGCAAGCTTCATTATATACTCGGCCCTGTCGTTTATATCGAGTTCCCTCCACTCCTTGAACGCGGCCCGGGACTCCCTGCATACGCCTTCGATTTTCGCCCTATCGAAAGTGTCGAACTCACTGTTGACCTCCTCGGTCGCAGGGTTTTTTGATATTACTTTCATTATAGCACCTGGCCATCATCGGATTCATTCCTTGTCGCCGTAGACCACATAGTACCACGGCTTCCTCACGAGCCCGGTCTGGTCAACGTACATGTGCTTTATCTGGGTGAATTCATCGAACGCGTACATGGAAAGGTCCTTCCCGAAGCCGCTCTGCTTGTACCCTCCGTGCGGCATCTCAGATGCCAGTATGCCGTGTTCGTTTATCCATACGGTCCCGAACTTCAGCCTGCCGGCAACGTTCATTGTCCTGGTTATGTCGCTGCCCCACACCGATGCTGCAAGGCCGTATACCACGTCATTGGCCTTTTCCACCGCTTCGTCGACAGTCTTGTACCTTATTACTGAAAGTATCGGAGCGAATATCTCCTCCTGACATATCCTCATCCCCTGCCCCACATCCGTGAATATGGTGGGCTGGAAGTAGAAGCCCCTCTTGAGCCCCGGCGGCCTCTTGCCTCCGTAAACGAGCTTTGCGCCCTCTTCAATCCCGGTCTTCACATAAGTCTCGGCCCTTTCCCTCTGCTTGGCCGATACGAGCGGACCCATGTCGGTGGTCTCCTTCATAGGGTCGCCTATCCTTATCTTGGCCGCCTTTTTCACAAGCATAGAAACCAGCTTGTCGTGCATCTTCTCCTGGACGTATACCCTCGTTGTAGCGGTGCAGTCCTGCGCACCGTTCCAAAACGCGCTCACTATGGCGCCTTCCGCGGCAGCCTCCAGCGACGCGTCGGGCATTATCACGAGAGGCGCCTTGCCTCCGAGCTCCAGGTGCACCCTCTTCAGGTTGCCCGACCCCATCTGCATTATCCGCTTGCCGGTAGATACGTCGCCTGTCAGCGCCACCATGTCCACCTTGCTGCTGCTGGCAAGTTCGCTGCCAACCACGTCGCCCGGCCCGGTGACGACATTCAGCACCCCTTTGGGCAGCAGGCTCTCGATGAGCTTGGCGAATTCAAGGAGGGTGAGCGGCGTATAGCTTGCAGGTTTTATGACCAGGGTGTTGCCTGCCGCGAGAGCCGGGGCTATCTTCCACATAGCTATGTAAAGCGGGTAGTTCCATGGCACTATAGCACCCACCACTCCCAGCGGTTCGCGCTTTACCATGCTGAATCCCAAGCCGGAGTAATTCCCCATGGATTTGCCCTCGAGGTTCCTTGCCGCACCTGCGAAAAACCTGAGGTTGTCTATAATGAAAGGCATGTCGGAGTCCCTGCTGTACTTTATGGTCTTGCCGACGTTCATGGATTCCAGTTCTGCGAATCTGGTAACGTTCTTTTCCACCAAGTCCGCCATCTTCCACAGCGCTGCGGCCCTCTCCGCAGGCGTCTTATCCGACCAGCTCCCGTTGTCAAAAGCAAGTCGCGCTGCTTCTATTGCGGCCTTAACGTCCTCCTTCTCGCCCTTTGCAACCTTTGCGATTACAGCCTCCGTAGCCGGATTTATAACGTCAAAAGTCTGCTTTGTAGATGAGCCAACCCACTTTCCATCGATGAACATCTTGTATGCCTTTACTGCCATAATATCACGCAATATAAGATTCAACCCATTCAAAATTCGGGCATTTATTCGGTCATTCGTGTTGATAAGTAAAATGTCAGCCAATGCTACTGAGTAGCGAACAGGCTTTCCGGATAAGCCAGCGGATATATAGGATTAACGCTATGGTCTCCCTTTTGCTTTTCAGTTTTGGCATAATGGAATTATACATGTCAGCCTTATATTATTTTCTTCAAACGGTTTGGAAAGCCGAATATCGCCAATGCACCCAAAACGCATATATATCTGTTAAGCGCAAAAACAACTGTAAAAGTTGAATAACATGGGCGAGGTAAAAATCCGCGTGGAGGAGGCCACAGACATCTCTAGGGCGGAGTTAAACAGGTCTATAACGAGCGCAGAAACTGCGTATCTGGCCGTCCAAGCATTGACGCTCGACATAATAAGCAGGATCGATTTCAACGGCGGCAGCCTGGACCGGGAAGGTATATTGGTGGGCTTGCATGGGCTGTTCAACGCGATAAACGTGCTTAACAAATACGCTTCCGACGTAGAGGAGATCGCGAACAGGATGACGCCCGAAGCGAGCAGCGAGTACATGGCAGCGACCAGCGGGATCAAGGCCATGATCTCAGCGATGAGGCGCTCCACAGAACTTGGCATTGCAGAGATGCCGGACGCAGAGGTCGGGCTTGCGATAGACGGCAGCGGCCAGTTAACCGAGCATGAAATGCACATGGCCAAGGTAGTGCTCTACAACCAGCGCCTGATGGAGCTGAGGGCGTACCTGGCGCCGATCGCTGCGATAGCTTCATTGCGGAGGTAACCGCAGCGTTTTTTGATTCCTTATAGTGCTAGCTCTGCCTAGGTTCGTAGGCCCTGAGCAACTTCGCGGAATCCTCGCTGACGGAGCCTGTGCAGAGCTCGCCAAGCACCTTGCCCCCCAGGAACCCCAGCGGCAAGCCGTGCCCTATGTAACCCGCGGAACAGAAAATGTCGGCGGTCTTGCCGACCCGCCCCAGGAACGGCATCGATATCATGCGCACGCCTATCCGCTCCACCAGCGGCAGGGTGAGCCTTATGTCAACGACGCTCGTTATCGCGTTGACAAGGCCGTTGAGTACTGGCACATGTTTTATGGGTGCGGCCATCCTGCCGCTCCACTCAAATTCTACGCCTATCTCCTCCATCATAGGGAATAGATCAAGCAGCCTTGAATGTATCTCCTCTATCCTGTGCTCCTGCGGCATGTCGCCGCTGGCTACCGAGAGCGAATCGCCCCCGTCTATTATCACCCTGCTATCCGCTGTGCTCCTGACGAAATTGTAGTCCCTGCCCATATTCCAGGCCTGCGCGCCGCGCATGCCTAGTTTATCCATGGAACTGCTGTCAAGCCTTTCGGTTGCAAGCGCGTTTATGCGCAGCGTTGTCATCCTGTTCTTCAGGAATCCCAAATCCGGCGTGTATGATTCTGCGGCTATTATCAGCTTCTTGGCCCTGACAGATCCCCTGTCCGTGCTTATTTTCAGGCCTCCCTGCGCATGAGCTATCCTCCTGGCTCCGGTATGCTCGAATATCCCGCCCTTCTGCTTCTTTGCCTTGCCTGCAAGGCCGTGCACGAATGCAGCAGGGTTCATCTGCGCGCATTTAGTGTATTCGAGCGCTCCGGCCATGGAATCGCATACGGCCAGCCTGTCCCTTATCTGTGCCGCGTCCATGATGTTCGTTTCAATCCCGCACCTGCGCGCAGCTTCATGCTCCCTCCCAAGGAATCCTAGCTCCCTCTTGTCTTCGACAAGATCGAATGCGGGCCCCCTGACGAAGTCGCACTCTATCCCATTGGCACACAGGGCAGCCATCTCGTCTATCGCACCGTTGGACGCCTCCCATATCGTCCGCGTCCTTCCTTCCCCGTACTTCTCTATGGACTGCCAGATGTCTTCCTGTTCTATGCCAGGCACAAGACCGCCCATGGAGTGGCCTGTGGCTCCGCTGGCTATCGAATCTTTCTCCAGGAGCACGGAATCGACCCCCTCCTCGCCCAGATGGTACGCGGCTGATACGCCAGTTATGCCGCCCCCTATTATGGCGACTTCTGTCTCTACGTCGCCGTTGAGCGCATCAAATCGCCCGTAGTCCCTACTCAGCCAGAAGGGCCTCTTTTTGATTGCCATCTATTATTTTCCCAGCATCCCTAAGTTCGCCTTCCTTACGGATTCCTCTAGTATGTCAAGCCCCGTTACGAGGCTCTTCTCACTTATAGTGACCGGCGGCGCCAGGCGTATAGTGGACTGCCCCGCCTCGAGCAACAGCAGCCCGTTCTCAAACGCGTCCTTGACTATCCAGGTGCGTTCCTGCGCTGCAGGTTCCTTGGTCTTCTTATCCTTTACCAGCTCTATGGCCAGCATGAGACCGAGTCCCCTCGCATCCCCTACTATCTCGTAGCGCTCCTGCATCTCCTTGAGTCTCTTCAGCGCGATGGCGCCCTTTGCCCTTATGCTGGACTCCAGCGCCTTCCTTTTAGCGCTGACCTCCTTCAGCTGCTCGTACGCGCCTGCTATGACTGCAAGATTGCCCCCGAAAGTGCTCGAGTGCGAACCTGGCGGTATGTCGCCTAACTTCCCGTTCACTATGGTGACACCCAGCGGCAGCCCGGCCCCAATGGCCTTTGCCATGGTGTAAATGTCCGCCTTGACCCCGAAGTTGTCCAGGGAAAGGAACTTGCCTGTCCTCATGTACCCGGCCTGAACTTCATCGGCTACGAGGAGTATGCCGCTCTCGTCGAGCAAGCTTTTCAGCTCCTTGAAGTAGTCGGCAGGCGGCACGACGTAACCGCCCTCGCCCTGCACCGGCTCCGCGAAGAAAGCCGCAACCTCGCTCGGGCTGACCTCTTTCGATAGCGGGTACTTCTTTATGTAATCCACGCATGCCAGTCCGCATCCCGGATATTCCAGGCTGAACGGGCACCTGTAGCAGTATGGGTATGGCACGTGTATAGTGCCCTGGGCGAACGGGCCGAAATGCTCCCTCTGCACCATCTTGGAATTTGTAAGCGCCAGCGCGCCCTTGGTCCTGCCATGGAAGGCGTTGTAGAAGGCCATAGTGTAATACCGCTTTGTGAAAAGGTTGGAAAACTTTATTGCAGCTTCTATCGCTTCCGTCCCTGAATTGGATAAAAAGACCTTCCATGATTCCCCTTTCGGGAACATGCTGACCAGAAGTTCCGCGAAGTCGACCGGCAGTTCCGAGTAGAACTCCAGCAGGGCGTTGTGCATTAGCTTGTCCACCTGCCCTTTTATGGCTGCCCTCACCTTCGCTGTCGAATTCACGCCCATGTTGTAGACTCCTATGAAGCTCGAGAAGTCTATGAACCGCCTCCCGCTCACGTCATATGCGAATTCCCCGTCCCCGTGGTCGACCACGAATGGGTACGGTACACGCGGAAGCGTCAGGAATATCCTCTTGTCTCGCCTTATTATCTCGTCCATTTTTGCACTGTTCTTGGTCATAAACTGCACCTGCACTATATTTCACATTTCAGTTATCGCATCGATAAAATAAAGAATATTGCCCCTCTTGATCCCCATCAATCGCCGCTGCCGAAAAGTTCCTTCTTGAAGGCCTGCAGTCGCTTGCCGTCGTTCCTTATCTCGTTGAAATACAGGGCTATGTCTGGGCCGAGCCTCCCATTCAGATTCAGCAATTTATCCAGCGTTACGTAATGCACGGTTATCTTTTCGCCGGCGTCCAGGTCCTGCTCCGCAACCTTCCTGCACCCGTTTGCAAGGAACAGGTAAACGTTCCAGTCGACTTGGCTGTGCGGCACGTTGAAGGTTCTCAGAAGCTTCAGCTTTTTTGGCACCAGTCCTGTTTCCTCCAAGAGCTCCCTCCTTGCGGCGTGGGCAGGTTTTTCACCCTCGTCCATCCTGCCGCCCACCAGCCCCCACCATGAGCCGACTCCGGGCTGCTCCTCGTGCACTATGGCTACCTTGTCCCCTACGACAGGTATCATCTGCACCGTATAAGCCCTCTTTATGGCTTCGAAGGTCTCGTAAGAGCCGTCGAACATCTTCTGTCGCCACTGGTACACGCTCACCGTCTGCCCCCTGAAAGCGAGCTTTGCATGCTTTGGTATATTCCTGGCCACGCGAACCACATCATGTATAATTGGGCTTCAATACCTTAAGCTTGTCCTTGCTTATCCTGAACCTGAGGCGCGTCCCCTCGCCAATCGGAATTCCTTCCTTTTCGCCTCCTGCCCCATAAAGGTACTGCCTCCTCCCTCTCTTAAGTATGACTTCGATCGTGGACTCCGGGCCGAACGCCCTCCTGACGGCGTATCGCTCCGCCCTTCCGTTCAATGTGTCTGCGACCTTGGTCGGAAGTATGTGGGCGAACCCCAGTCCGTCGGCTATCCTGTGCGGCCTTGCGCCTTTAAGCACATCAGGATAACCGTAGTATCCGGTAGAGCCTATCGGGGTCGTCACTATGAAGCCGTTGGATATGCCGTAAGTCTCGAAGGTGCCGCCCTTATAGGATATTATCGCATGGTACCTGACCGCCTGCTTCACCTGTCCACGTTCGACGAAGAAATCGCCTGCTGAATAGTACCGTTTCCCGCCATAATCCAGCTCCAGTATAGATTCGCCAACGATCTTGAACGCTCCGCTCTCTATCTCGGGCAGCACAGAATCGAGTTCATCGAAACTTATGCTTGCTGTAATTCCATGCCTTATCTTTGCACCGTTGATGCTGTCGGACTGCTTCCTCACGAACAATATCGGCTTGTCCTTGCAGGCTATGGCGTTGTCCAAAAAAGTCCCGTCGCCCCCTATTATAACGGTATAATCGTAGCCTGATTTGGATATGGCGATATGGTGCTTTTTGAACAGCCTTTCTGCGCCAGCGCGGCTGATCCCCACATTGGGTCCTAATATAAGATTTACCTTCATCCGATTACCAAATCAAAATGGACACTCCTCCAATCATCCTGCTAAAGCGCCCCTCGGTTGCCGCAATGGGCGCGGGCGCCCAATCCGTTTTCGATGACTTATTGCACACAGAATCTAAAAATGTTTTGCGATTAAAAATACTGGCAAACACCGCGGTCCGACGTGCGAACGGCACCGCCTCTCTAGCCATGATACGTTTTTAGTTCTTGCTTATCAAATAGATACGGGGAAATTCTTTTATAGTCGGTGGTACTGTGTTCGATATAAAAATAGACGATGCGAAATACTGGAAGAACTGCGTTGACGCCATAGAAAGCCTGATAGACGAAGGCACATTCAACATAGCGAAGGAAGGGCTTTCCCTCAAGGCCATGGATCCTAGCGGGATAAGCATGATATCGTTCTTCATACCGAACAAGGCGTTCTCCAAGTACGAGATAGACAAGCCGACGAGCGTCGGGATAAGCATAGACAACCTGAGCAAGATGCTGTCCAGTGCAAGGAACAACGAGCAGCTGATCCTGAAGGACGCCAACAACAGGCTCTCCATGGAGTTCGTGGGGCCAAACAGCAAGAGGCGCTATAAGCTGCCGATGATAGACGTCAAGAAGGACGCTGACAAGGAACCCAACATCCAGTTCGAATCATTCATCGAGGTGAAAAGCGATTCTTTCAAGGAGATACTGAAGGACGCCAGCCTTCTGTCATCATACATAGGCTTCAGGACCGACAAGAACTCGTTCATGGTTGTAGCGAAGGGCGATGCAGGCGAACTGGAGGAGGAGCACCTCAACAATGCAGACATAATAAAGAAGCTTGACGTTTCTAAGGCGTCAAGCGCGACCTTCAACCTCGAATACCTTGAAAGGATAGTCAGCGCATGCCCATCGAATTCCAACGTAATGCTCTCCATAAAGACGGAGGAGCCGATAAAGGTCGATTACAAGATCGGGGACGCTGCGGTCGCTTACTATCTTGCACCATACATGGAAAGCTGAGATTCTTATTGCACCTAGTCAGTGATGCCCTAATCAACCCTATCCGCGGTTCGCCTATCCCAGGGAAGAAGCCAGCATGATTTGGCCTTTGGCAGCTCACTTGGCCGGCTTTTTCAGGCTCCAGTAAGCCTCATCGAACGCGTTGTTGACGGCGTCTATGATCTCGTTTACTTCTTCGAAGCTGTCGAAGTGCAATACGACGTTATAGGTGTTGGCGCCGCCGGCCTTCGAGAACAGGTATATCTCGTGCCTCAACTTTTCCCTCTTCAGGGAATTGTAGCGGGCCAGCACGGCATCGACCCTCTTCCCGAAGTCCTTCATTGGCACGTCTGCGTTTACTGCCACCTGCATCGTGTACGTATAAGAAGGGCCAGACTTGAGCAGTAAGAACATCGAGGATGTCATAAGCGCGGTGTTCGGTATCTTGACATTGATACCGTTCTGCGTCGTCACCTCGGTGAAGATATGCCCCACCTTCTTCACCTTGCACAGAACGCTGCTGCCCCATGCGGAAAGCTGTATGACGATGACTTCCCCTGGGAATATGGTCCTTGATGACGATATAAGGAAGCCGGACAAGATGCTCGTTGCGACCGTCTGCACCGCCAAGCCTAGTATTATGCCGCCTATCGCGCCACCTGCCAACGCGCCGGACAAGCTTACCCCAAGCGCAGTCAATATTATGAGTATTGCTACGAAGTAGAACAGCACCCGCAATATCAGCTTTATGGCCTCCCCTGAGCCAATGTCGCCCCTCTGCTTGCTGTAAAGGTTGGCTATGGACGCCAGTATTCTATATACTATATAGGCGCCTACGATCCCGACCACCGCGCCAGAGATCTGGGTCGCATACGCGATATAAAAGTAAAGCCACGGCAGATAATTTATTATAATGAAGTAGACCGCTGCGTTGACTAAAAATACCGCAGCTATGAAAATAAGTGACAGCGCTATGGCCATCATGTACCTGCTTTTTATCTTACCGCCGGCCTTCGATGCGTCCGCCATCAAATCGAATCAATATGCGCTGAAAATAATTATAAATCAGTGCCACATTACCGCCTCCTTCGGCGCGCCTAATAAATAAATAGATATCGCACTCATTAAATATGGTGGTAAAACGAAAATCTTGGTTCTGATCCCGCCTAAAGACTTCAGGGACGAGTCGATGGCATCCATCAAGCTCTTCCTGGACAAATGGTCCGTGCCCTACGATATAGCCACCTACGGCCTAAAGGACTGCGTGGGATCGCACGGCGCAGTCTACAAGCCGAATCTGGACGCCAACAAGGTTGCAGTCCAGGATTATAGCGGCATGTTGCTTGTTGACGGCGAAGGTATAGATACTTTCAAGCTGTACGATTACAGGCCGCTCCTTGACCTCGTCGTAAGGTTCAATTCTAACAGCAAAATCATAGGGGCGGTAGGGAATGCCCAGAAGATAATAGCGAGGGCCAACATAATAAAAGACAAGCGCATGGCCGCGCCGCAGGACGAGGAGATAAGGCGCCTGGTGCTTCTTTTCAGGGGCGTCCCGTCCGAAAACGGCTTCGAGATTTCAGGCAACATATTCACGGTCAGGTCGCAGGACCAGCTCCAGGAGGGCATGCAGGGAGTCCTGTCGTATCTTGGCGTGTTCTGAAGGAAGGATTGGATGGCGGAAAACAAGCGCGCCCTGATTCACAGCGTGGCATCGGAGCGCATTGAGGCGCTCTTCCAAAAGGCTAAGGAATCGGTCAAATCCGACCCCTCCCTGGCAGGCAGGTACGTACGTCTGATGATTAAGATAAGCACACATTACAGGGTAAAGATGCCCGCTAGCATAAGGAATAGCATATGCAAAAATTGCAATTCGGTATTGTCACCAGGTCTTAACGCAGTGGTTAGGATCGTGAGCTCGAGACGCTATGTCGCTTACACGTGTGAAAAATGCGGATACGAGAGGCGCATATTCTACGGGACAGGGAATAAGCCGACCCTGCGCACCCCTGTCAAATCCCAGTCACCCAGCAAATAATTAAAGATTAATGGGCAATCATTAAAGTAAGGATGTGTCTAATGCCAGCCAAATCGCCGCATGAGTCGCGCACAGCGCTAGAGAGGCTAGTGCTTCCAGAGGACACCAACACTTTCAACGCCCTTTACGGCGGCCGTCTGCTTGAATGGATAGACAACGTAGCAAGCATAGTTGCATCGAAGCACTCCAGAGAGCGCACCGTAACCGGCAGCATAGACAGCCTGTTCTTCCTCTCGCCAATACGGCTCGGGGACATAGTGCGCATGGAGGGCAGGATAAACTATGTCACGACCAGCACCATGGAGATAGAGGTCGATGTGCTTTCAGAGGAGAGCCTAACAGGGATAAAGAAGTTCACGACAAAGGCGTTCCTGACGTACGTCGCAGTGGACGAAGACGGAAAGCCAACCAACGTCCCTAAACTAAGGCTTTCAACAAGGAACGAGAGAATCCGATTCAGGGAGGGCGCCAAGAGGAGCGAAGTGAGGCGCCACAGGCTTGCTGAGGTAAAGAGAGCAGTCCAGGATTTCAAGTACTGATCGTGATAATGTGAAAGCCGCAGACGCCGTGGTCCTGCTAAGGACATTCATGATATTCCTTGTCGCCTACCTGATACTGGCCAGGTTCAATCCGATAGCCACCATAGTGCTCATATTGGTCGCGCTGGCGCTGGACGCGGTGGACGGATATTTCGCCAAGTACGGCAGGGTGAATCTCGATACGCTCAGGCTTTACATAAGGCACCAACCCCCAAAGAACCCGATCAAGCCTACCCCATACGGCGCCAGGCTCGACATAGCCGGCGACAGGGTGGTGGAGTACACGATGTGGATCGTTTTCACATTCGTGGGCATAGTGCCGCTTTTCATACTGCTGCTCATAGTGCTGAGGCACTCATTCGCTGACGCGATGATGGGCGCAAGGGGCACCTCGTCCAAAATGAAGACGAAATTCGCGCAGGTAGTGTACGCCTCAAATATGGGCCGCGGCGCGATAAACGTGCTGAAGGCGGTAACCTACTGCTACCTAGTGCTGGTGTACGTTTCCGGCTACCCGCTGCTGATCGGCTACGCCCTTGTGGCAGCGCTTTTCGCATACATAATGCTCAGGGGCGCAGCAGAAATATACGACAGCATAAAATCATACTGAGGATCGGGCGGTGGCATGACTTTCCAGATAAACGAAAAAGCCAGGGGGATAATAAGCGCAGGCGGCATAAAGGTGAAGGTAAGGCGCGCCGGCATGCTCCAGTTCCAGGAGTTCAAGGTCAAGCGGGTAGGCATAGGCAAAGGCACGGCCTTCCTGGAGCTATGGCTCGACAACGTGGTGGATCTCAGCGAACTCCTGAGGCTCTCAAACGAGTTCGGGCTACCTTTCGAAGCCCATAACGGCAGGGTCTTCCCTAACGGGCTCGGTGCGAAGGACTTCATCGGCCTATGAAGTACTGGTAGTGATTAGAAAATTGCTGCACCAATTTTTGGGCAACAACGCCATAAGTGATTTAAATCATTGCTGCTAATCATGATTGTGTGACAGCTACACGAAGGACTGTTATCTACGGTTTGCAAAAAACGCACAGCTAAACAAAAACCCAACAGAGCCCAGTCATCGATGGAGTACCTGATGACCTACGGATGGGCCATACTCGTCATTGCCATTATCGCAGGGATATTGTTCGCGCTTGGCATATTCGGCCAGTCCTCATCCGGCCTCCCGAACGGCTGCACGCCGCAGACCGGGTTCA
>JAJZOR010000007.1 GCA_021811435.1 Microcaldota archaeon
ATTTCAGTGGATGGTGTAATATAAACCTGCAAACCACTAGCTCCCAAAGTATTGGGTGCATTATTTGTACTGGTCAGACCATATAAAGTAATCTGGTTCGTATAATTTATAACGCTGTTGGTGGTGGCGTTAGCTCCACTAGAAATTTCAGTTACATTTTTCTGTGTTTTATTATACACCTGAATTACAGTATAATTGATTATCGCAGTTTTCCCTGATGACATTACATAGTCTGCTTCATTAGAATTTTTTTGATTATATGCGCTCAGCCCAGAAGTATTAGCAAGTATGCTGTAAATAAATATAGAAGGGCTTGGACATAGGTTACTGGTTGGTAACCCATCTATTATCGGAGTATTCGCGGGAAGTTCTATAGTATTTGATGCTAATACAGATGTCGAAGTCTGATTAAGCCTTGGTTGAATATTCAACATTATGACCACTGCAACAATCACAAATGAAACGATGGCTACTGCAATGTACGTGCGCTTATCCATGGATTTTATAGCTTAGGTCAGATATTTAAGATTAATTACATTGTTTAGAATTTTAGGTTGTTTAGAAGTTTAGTTTTTTAGAATTTTAACGCTCAGTTTATTTTAGGGTGCTATATCAATCTCCTATTCCTTAACCCAGCTCGCTCAACCTCTCAAGATGGTCGCAGGCAAATTCACCCACTCTTTGCCAACTCCCTCTTTTGCGGTCTCACGAGGGGCCGCTCCAACGAGCTTAAGCTTGCCACCAAGCAGTAAAAGGAACCTGAAAGCGCTGGTTCCACCACCCATGATCCATTTACGAAGATAACGTTGTTCTGAAAGCTGTTGAAATTTGACACGTCCACATAGCCACTCAGAGAATTTATTACTGCTCCTTTCTGATTGAAAGGAGAATTCAGAGGACTTATTGGACTAGTATTTGCAGATATCTTTGATGGCAAGGGTGGTCCCTGGACGAACAAGAAGCCTGCAACTGAATAGTTCTTAGGCCCATTGGGCGACGTGCTATATGCTACCCATATTTTACTTCCTGTTTGGACTTCTAACGTACCGTTTGTATTATAGCACAATATACTAATGTTAGTTAATACGCCACTCTGCATAGTACTGCTTACAATACTTGAAGTGGCATTGAACGCTTCGGCTTCGATGTTTGCCGGAACAGCCCATAAAGCCCAAGGTGTGAGACATGCTAAGTGGACATTATAATATGTATGCCCGCTGTCTTGGGCGAACTTGAATGATGCAGTTCCGTTACTAAATACCACTAAATCATTGCATGTGAACCCAAACTGTTCAGAACAAAGGAATTCGGGTTCTCCTCTCCCATACGGATATGGACTTTGATTCGTGGTCGAGCCGTTAGTCTCTATAGATGTGGTGTTCGCGTGTGAGGCGATTGTACTGGTCGTATTAACTATCGTGCCGGTAGCTATGCTTGTAGTGTTCGAGCTTGAGATGGACCTGCCAATCGTTCCTGTAGTAACCAGCATCGCGTAAAAGACCGCAACTGCTGCGACGAGTGCCAGCACTATAATGAATCCGTGTTTAGCGATTTTGTCCATCCCATCACCATCGGTAATAATACCATCAATATCTACTTAAAAGTCTACTTAAAAGTTTCTCGCTTTAGGCGCTTTAGGCACTTTAGTAGCCCTTGTCCTTCAGCCACGCCAGCACGTTAATTTGCAATCGAATTAACGTGGGCTAACGGCTCCACAGCCTGCAAGCCTAACCACTTAGGCAGTAGAAGGAACCTACAAGCTGGGCCAGCCTCCGCAACCGGAGGCGCCCAGCTAGCTCAAGCGGCTGCGTTTGGGTGGGGGCAAACGCAGCCTTCTAGCTTGGTAAGCGAGCCGCCCGCAGCCCGCCGAGCGCCACCGAAGGTGGCTTGGAGGCGGACAACGGCTCACTCAACATGGAACTCCACATGGCGACTCCACATGAAACTGCCTAATTTCAATGGGGAGTTGCTCGACGACAAAAAACGAGGGTTTTTTGACTTACGTCGAAGGTTTACTCCACATGCCACGAAAAAGCATGTTGAGTAAATACCATAATTTTGGCAACTTACGTTTACTAAAGACGGAGACTAAAGGTGAAACTGCCTACTGTCAATGGTTAGTCCCTCGGCGTCAAAAAATGAAGGTTTTTGGGCTTACGTCGAGTATTTACTAAAGACGGCTTGGATAGGCGTCTTTAGTTTGTGGTTTCCGCTTACTTTACCCGCTTGCAGAGACCCAGCCGAGATGCCGAAGCTCACTCATGATGCTCAAATGCGGTGAAGGTGACTTCGTGCGCCTGCTCGTTTATCCTGTACGTTATAACCAAAGAGCCAACATGGAATCTGCGTATCCCGGTCAGCGGTGCGCGCATCGGTTTGCCTATCTTAGGATTCTCCAATACCAGTGCTATCCTCTTCATTGCCTGTTCGTAAGTTGCTCTGTCGCGCTTCTTCCTGTATGCAAGCTCTTCCTGCATCTTATCCGTGAATGCAGGCTTGTACGCCATAGGATCAGCTCAGCTTATCGCTCTCTCAAAATCAGCAAGGTTTTTGTAATGGTGGACCTTCATCTTACCGGAATCAATGTCCTTCCACTCCTTTGCTATCTTCTTTATCAGCTTCTTGTCCGGCTCGGCCTCGTCCATCCTCTCCAGCACTACGCTCAGCATCTTCGCTATCCTGTCCAGCTTCGTATTGAGCTGCCTGTTTATCATCTGTTGCGTCTGAGTTCCGCCCATTTGAATCGACAAATATATATGTGCGTTCAAGATTTTAAATCTTTCCGAATGCGGCTTGATTTTCAACTCCGCCTATCCAGCAGCTTTGCCTTCAACCCCACCGCTTGGCTAAGCCCGAACGCCCCATCTATCTGCTGGTAAAGCTCCTGCTTGTTCGTGTTTATGTAGGTCATGGTGTTCCTTGGATTGTGGTGCCTAGCGAACTTGCTTGCCAGAAAAACGTTCCCATTGGTGTGCTTGGCGAAGCTGGTAATCGCGTAGTGCCTCAAACTGTGCGTTGTCAGCCTGTGCAGCCTCCGGCCAGGCTTGCCGCCCGGCTCGTCGCTTTCGGCATATACGCTGTCCAGCCCCGCCAGCCTTACGTACCTGCAAAACGCGTTCCTCGCGTAGTTGGTGTCAAAGTACGGCTCAGACCTCTTGCACCTGTCAGGTTCCTTAAAGAACAGATACCCCTGCGCCTGCTCTATCCTGCTCGGGTTGGCTTTTATGAAATCCAACGTCTTTTGGAAGAGCAGCGCGGGTATAAGTAGCATGTCCACGGTCTGCGCCTTCTCCGTTCTGAGTGTCAGTTCCCTTGTCTCTAGGTCTATGTCCTTTAGATTGATGCGGACAGCTTCGCCTATCCTTAGCCCAAGCTGCGCTTGGTACAAAAACAATAGGCGGAACCTGTCGTTGTCTATCGCTCTGAAAAACTTCTGGAACTCCTGATCGTTGAACCCCTTGTTGATGCTACCATACTTTGGCGGATGGTTCTTTCGGAACCTCTTCTGCCAATGTTGGTAGATTATGGAACGTAGCGCCTTTATGTCAGTCTTGCCCAACTCTGGCAGCAAGACCTCCAACTCCTTTTTAACTCTTTCTAGTTCGGATTTAGCTACCGATCCGAACCGCTTGACGTAAATGTCTTTCGCTTGCTTGCCAGATTCGAACCGTTCATTTTGCGACGACAAAATGGACTTAGCCCCGACCGGATTCGAACCGATGTCCGCGGGTCCAAAGCCCGCTGTCCTTGGCCTAAACCTATTCGCTTCCCATCCAGTTCGGGGTTGTTGGTTGGTTATCCCTACAACTGTCAGACCCGCCTTTTTAATATGCTGCCTTGGATTACGGATGCTATTTGGGGCAGTATCAGTACCTCTGCTCCTTCTTGACGTAGGGCTTCACGAACATGTAGAACCTCTGGTCGCCCTGAAGCTCCATTATGACCCTGTCTGCTATCAGCTTGGCCGGATCCTGAAGCAGCGCGACCCTTGCGGCTATGTCTGCGAACGACTCGAACTTCTTCTCCTCCCTGGCCTTGAGTATGGCGATGAGGTGCTTCTTGCCCACGCCAGGCAGCAACTCGAGGGAGTGCTGCCTTATGTTAAGCGGGCCTGCGTTGTTGAAAAGCTCCACGAACCGCGCTTCGTTGGTCTTTATTATCTGGGTGACTATGAGCGGCAGCTCGTTCTTAGCATTCTGGGTCAGGTCGGAGAACTCGACCCTTGTCTTTATCATCGCTATCTTGTCGCGCTCAGCCCTGCCTATGTAGACCCGCTCCCCGGGCTTCATCGTGGCGTTGGGCTTCGGCTCCGCCTCCAGCAGCGTGAACCAGGAATCGCCTATTATCTGCGCGACAGGCTCAGCTCGGTTGGAGAACGACTTGCCAGTAAGCAGGAAGTCGAGTACGAACGCGTATTCCTCACGCCGCTCTTCATGCTTCTCTTCGTTTTCCATTGAACCAACTTTTCGCTAGATCGCATTCAAACACTGGCCTTCTTTACAATGTCAAAAACCTTTGAAACCTCATCGTCCTTCAGCGCCTTCTTCACCCCTGCCAGCACCTGCTTGAGCGCCATCTCGCCCTTCGGCATCACGCTGAGTATGTTCGCTATGGCCGCCGAGTCCAGGGTGCCGAGCTCCTCGAGGGCCTTCCTTGCCGTTTCGTATTTCGCCTTCGACGATGCGAACTTCTTCGCGTGGTCAAAAGCTAGCTGCTGCTCGTAAGTCAGATCCTTCCTCTTGCCCAGTATCTCCTCGACATCGTTTATCGAAGCCGCGCTCCCTAGTTTGGAGTTCCTCCCTATCATCAAAACCACCCACACTGCACACGAAAGCTTGTGACACGCTGTTATTAAAGCTTTCTATGCGAATTGCATAACGCCAGTCCCAAATTATATTATAATTTTCGTGATATATATAAAAAGGTTTTGAAAATGGATGCCAAGACCGCCTTCGATGCCGTGCTGACCGAGGTCAGGAAGAAGATCGCAGGCAAACTGGATGTGATAGAGCTGATGTTCATAGCCATGCTGGCTAACGGGCACGTCCTGCTGGAGGGTGTACCCGGCGTGGCAAAGACCACCATGACCAAGACCCTTGCAGACACTGTGCAGGCCCAGTTCGGCAGGGTGCAGGGCATGCCAGACCTTGACATAAGGGACATAATAGGATACACTTACATGGACGACAGCAACCAGGTGCAGCTCAAGAAGGGCCCAATATTCTGCAACATGCTGCTGATAGACGAACTTAACAGGGCATCGCCCAGGACCACGACGTCCCTGCTGGAGGCGCTCGAAGAGAGGCAGGTGACGATAGGCGGGGAGTCGATGCAGCTGCCCAAGCCATTCATGGCCCTGGCCACGCAGAACCCGCTCAACATAGAGGGCACTACGCCGCTGCCGAAGGTGCTCTGCGACAGGTTCCTGATGAGGCTTTCAGTGGAATACCCGAGCATGGAGGAGGAGCAGCAGATGCTCAGGATAAAGGAGCGCGAGGAGAAGATAGTCACCAACAAGGTGCTCACAACGGAAGACGTGCTGGGCCTGCAGAACGCGGTCAAGGAGATCGTGGTGCCTGACGAGGTCGTGGCTTACATAACAAGGGTGGTCAACGCAACCAGAAAGAACATACAGATAGTCATGGGCGCCAGCCCGCGATCCGAGATAAGCTTCTTCAACTGCGCAAAGGCGAAGGCGCTCATAGAGGGCCGGAAGGAGGCCACGATAGACGACATAAAGTACCTGGCAAAGCCGGTGCTCAGCCACAGGATAGTGGTCAGGGCCACTGGCGGCGTGGGGGTGAACGGGGTCATAAACGGCATAATAGCGACACTGCAGTGAAGTCTTGAATTGATCCATACAAACGGTGCAAAAGTGGAGAAAAACGGGAAAAGAGGCGGAGGCAAAGGCGCCCAGTCAGCCATGGAATACCTTGTGACATATGGATGGGCCATACTTGTCATTGCCATAGTCATAATGGCGCTTTACGCGCTAGGCGTCTTCCGCGGGCCGGCAGTCGCGAACGTCTGCCTGTTCCCTGCGGACTTCGGGTGCGTCAGCAGTTTCATGTACGCGGATGGGGGGCTGACCGTGAATATCGAGCAGGCCACCTCCACGCTGATAAACATAACCGCAATAGGCTGCAACACCAACAAAACCACGGCTGACATGATTTCGTTCCATCCCCAGCTCTCGCTGCAGATAGAGGGCAATGTGTCGATAAGCGGGAACGCGACGACTGCGCTGAGATGCTATTCCGGAGGCAACGTGTATACCGCCCCTATAGGTACAGTGTTCCACGGGTATCTTGTGCTGAATTACACAGATCTGCAGAGCAATCTTCCGCACACGGTAGTCGGAGGCCTGACGCAGAGAATCGAGGAATCAAATACGCAGTATACCGGATCGAGCAGCACGACAACCGGTAGCACCACATCTACATCTGTCACTACGACTTCCAGCACTAGCAGCAGCACTTCCAGCACAAGCAGCAGCACTTCCAGCACCTCATCTACCAGTATAGCGTACGTGCCGGTAACATTGACCAACAACCAGCCGGCAGAACCATACGTACCCATAACGCTTACCCCTGGAAGCACCATATCCGGAACATTCCAGCAGATGATAAGCTTCAATCCTTCGGCTTACAGCGCGAACGAGGCTTCGGATCTGGGCAACATAAGGTTTTACTCCACTCTCACAAACGGCAACCCGACAGGTATGCTGGATTCATGGCTCGAGTCGTGCAATGCATCGCCGTGCAGCACGTCCAGCAATGCGGTCTTCTGGGTCAACCTGCCGGGCGGAGAATCTAGCGGCGGCACTACGATATACATGGCATTCGGGCCGATAAGCGGGCCAGGCTCCGAATTCACAAGCAATTCATGCGCAAGCAACTGTGCAGGAGAGGCACCGCAGTTAAGCTCACCTTACGGGGCGTACGACGACGGCGCATCTGTATTTCCACTATTTTACGATGATTTCAGTGGAAATAGCATCAACACTAACAAGTGGCAGTATAGTGGAGTGACTGCCACGCAGAACAATGGCGTATCGTTATCATCCATAGGTTCAACCTCAGGGTTTACCACAAAAGCTACTTATGGAGTCGGTAACACCATAGACATGTATGCCAAAGTGATATATTCCAGTTCCACGGCAACAGGAAGGAGTTCGACGACAAGTGCAGGTACAGATACTGGCACACTTGCTGGCTCTTCATCGGGTACGCAAGGTGTGTGGACGACATCGGTACAAAACGGATCTTATGTGGCATATTACGCATTTAACTATGAATCGCTCTTAAGCCAGTCGTTAACGGCAGATGAACCTACTTTCCCGATGTATGCATCCGCAGAATGGTATGATTGTTATTGGGCAGAGTTTTCGGACGCGCCCAATTCCAACACGAAAGGCGCAGACGGCATATTTTGCGTAAGCGGCACCATATCATCTATTAGCAGCTTAAACTGGTTTAGGGTCAGAAGCACGCCGCCGTCTGGCGTTATGCCAGCTGTTACGTTTGGCACCCTTGTCACGCCTGCCGCAACGCCGGCCACTTTCCAGCAGATGATAAACGTCAGCACTGACTACTCGTCAAGCGGCGAAGGCGCCAACCTGCAGAACGTGGAATTCACCACAAATGCACCAGCGTCGGCTTCAGGCAATGTCCCGTTGTACTCATGGTGCGAGAGCGGGTGCACTAGCTCATCTACGTCGAAATGGTGGGTGAAGCTCACGAGTTCAATAAATGCAAACTCCAACACCATCATATACATGAACTTCATGCCAGGCAATGTGATGAGCAGCAGTTCTAGCTATACAGGAGAGGCCCCGCAGCTCAGCCCGACCTACGCACAGTATGACAATGGGGCAGATGTGTTCAGTTTCTACAATGACTTCTCAGGAAGTTCCACGCCATCTGGCTGGCAAAAATCCGGTACGGTGACCATAAACAACGGCGCAACGCTGCCGGGATCTGACGCAGAAAACCTTGTCACAACATCTGCCACATACGGACTGGACTCAAACAAGATACTCGACTGGTATGGTTCGCTGGGTGCATTCCAAGACGCGAACGGTGCGCAGGTGGGCGGCTATTTGAGTACGGGAACGACAAACTGCGCCGGGCAAACAGTAGGCGCAAGCAATGGCGCCTCGACCTCTTCTTACGCGCTCGCAGAATGCAACGGCGGCTATTCAAGCGCTTTGTACTCGGTGAATCCGGCAAGTAATTCAGCGAACGTTTGGACCGTTTACTGGCCTTCAGCTTCCACGGCTTTAAGCTGGTGGAACTATGGAAATGAGATAACTTACGATGGCGGTGGCAATATACCCAGCAGCAATCTAGGCATAGGCTTCTGGAACAACGCTGGAACCGTAGCAGTATTTGCACAGTGGATACGACAGCGAGCCTACCCACCGAATGGAGCGATGCCGAGCTACAGCCTCGGCGCAGTGCAGTAGCACATGGTAATGATGCTATCGCAGGATCAGAATCAGGATGATGAGCAGCGTTATTGCCAAAACCACCAGGTTGACTGCCTTCACGATTTTCATTATCCTCTTGAATCTCCTTGATGTTTGAACGCTTCCCTGTTCCATGGAAAATACCGCATTTGTGCCCAATGCATCAGGATTGGGGCTAACCTGCGCGGGCCTTATCGGCCAGCTTCTTCTTTACGTGCTTGAGCGCCGAGAACGTGTCCCTGTCTATCTCCTCGAGCCTCATCCTTATGTACTTGGACTGGGCCAGCATGCCCGGGATCACCCTGTAGTCCAGCGCGTTTACCCTGCGCTTGGTCTTGTCTATCTCTATGACCAGGCGCTTCAGTCCCTGCTCCCTCTGGGCTATGTCTATGATGGCGTTAGTGGCCCTCGAGAAGGTATCGCGTATGTCGTCCACCGCCAGGCTGGACGGGATGAGCGAGAACGTCAGGCTCTGCTTCTCAGGCAGCCTGCTTATCTGCGGTATCTTCACCCCCATGATGTTCCTGACCTTTATCTTCACGGGCTCGGCCTCTACCATGTACTGCGCGACGTTCTCCAGGTCGAAGTTGCCTATGTACGTGGATGCGGTCGTCACCATCTTGTACGACTGCTGCATCATGTCGTTCAGCGCGTTCCTGCTCTCCTTCGACTGCTTGAGCAGCTTGAGGAACTCTATGACCAGTATCTCGCGCTTCCTCTTGAGTATGTCATGGCCCTTCTTGGCTATGACTATCCTGCGCCTCAGGTTTATCAGGTTTATCCTGGTCGGGTTTATCATGGCATCACCTCATGTCGCCGGAGCCCTTTATGGTCCCGTTCTTCCGCCTCCTGAGCAGCTTGTCGACGTTCGATGCCGCGACGTCGCCTAGGTCCAGCCCGAGGTCCGACGCGAGGGCGCTTACGTACCAAAGCACGTCGCCCAGTTCGGACTTCATGTCCTCCCTGTCCAGTTCCGCATGGTCCCTTATCCTCTTCTTTATCTTGTTGTTGAGCTCGCCGACCTCGCCCGACAGCCCAAGCGCGGGGTAGTATATGCTGTACTCCCTTGGGTAAATCGCTGTGCTCATAGCCAGCCTCTGGTATTCGCTGAATCCCATGCTCGCGGGTTTCTTGGCCATCTACTTGCCCTTGTAGTACTTGTCGACGAACTCCTTCTTTATCCTGGTCAGGTCAGCCTTCGGAAGCGCAGAAAGCAGCGTCCAGCCGAGATCCAGTGTTTCCTCTATCGTCCTGCGCTCGTAGAACCCCTGCTTTAGGAACTTGTTCTCGAACTCCTCGCCGAACCTCAGGTACTGCTTGTCCGTGTCGCTCAGCGCCTCCACTCCCACTATAGCGCTCAGGTTCTTGGCGTCCTGCGCCTTCGCGTAAGAGCCGTAAAGCTGGTCGGCGACCCCCCTGTGGTCCTCCCTCGTCTTGCCTGCGCCTATGCCGCCGCCCATCAGCCTTGAAAGCGAACCTATAGGCTGCACCGGCGGGTATATGCCCTTGTTGACCAGTTCCCTGCTCAGGAATATCTGTCCTTCGGTTATGTAGCCTGTCAGGTCGGGTATCGGGTGGGTCACGTCGTCGCTGGGCATGGTGACTATGTTCAGCTGGGTTATGCTGCCTTTCTTGCCCTTTATTATGCCGGCCCTCTCGTATATGCTGGCCAGGTCCGTGTACATGTAACCGGGGTAGCCCCTCCTTCCTGGCACCTCCTCCCTGGCGCTTGACAGCTCCCTCAGCGCCTCTGCGTAATTCGTCATGTCGTCCAGTATCACCAGCACGTGCATGCCCTTCTCGTAAGCCAGGAACTCCGCAGTGGTCAGGGCGAGCCTTGGGGTTATTATCCTCTCTATGCTCGGGTCGTCGGCTAGGTTTATGAATGCGACAGCCCTCTTCAGGGCGCCGGTCTTCCTGAACTCGGTCTCGAAGTATGAATAATCGTCGTATGTTATCCCTATGCCTGCGAATATCACAGCGAAGCTCTCCGAAGAGTTCTTCACGTTGGCCTGCCTTGTGATCTGCGCGACCAGCTGGTTGTGTGGCAGCCCGGATGCGGAGAATATGGGCAGCTTCTGCCCCCTTACCAATGTATCGAGCCCGTCTATGGACGAGACGCCGGTCTCTATGAAGTCGCTCGGATACGACCTCGAAGCGGGGTTCATGGGCTCTCCGTTTATGTCCTTCCTCTGCTCGTAGGCTATAGCCGCGCCGCCGTCCCTCGGGCGGCCCTGGCCGTCGAACACCCGGCCCAGCATGTCCTCGCTGACGCCTATCATGAAAGTCTCGCCAAGGAAGCTCACCGACGTGTCGCCGATGTTTATGCCGTCCGTAGGCCCGAACACCTGCACCACTGCGTTGGTGTCGCTGGTGTCGAGCACCTGGCCCAGCCTCTCCTCGCCGCTGCGCAGCTTTATCTTGACTATCTCGTTGTACTTTGCGTTGCCTATCTTGCCGACCACTACCAGAGGGCCCGCCACGTTTTCTATAGTGTTATATTCTACCTCGAATTTCATGCGACCACCTTCTCCTTGTCGACCGCCTCCTTGTACTCGTCTATCAATGAATCGAACTCGGAATCGATCTCTGACTTTATCCTCTTCTGGGCCTGCTCTATCTCGCCCTCCTTTATCTCCTTCATCCTGGATATCTGCTCCCTCACCTTCAGCTTGGATATCCTGTCGGCGCCCACGCCGCCAACGACCGCATCGTGCGCCCTCTTCCTGAAGTAGAGCATGATGGCGATCATGAACGCCTGCTTCTTAAGGCTTGTGTAGGCATCGAGCTCGTCGTATGCGCTCTGCCTTAGGAAGTCCTCCCTTATCATCCTGCCTATCTCGAGCACTAGCCTCTCCTCGTCGGGCAGCGCCTCTGCGCCGACCAACTGCACTATGTCCTTCAGCTCGGCCTCCTTCTGCAATATCTTCATGGCCTCCCTCCTGTTCGCCACGAACTCCTCGCCGTAGTTCTGCAGGTACCAGGGCTCCAGATCGTCGAGATAAAGCGAATAGCTCGTAAGCCAGTTTATGGACGGGAAGTGGCGCGAGCTCGCCAGATTGAAGTCCAGCGCCCAGAATGTCTTCACGACCCTGAGCGTGCCCTGCGACACCGGCTCCGAGAGGTCGCCGCCGGGCGGCGATACTGCCCCGACTATCGTTACGGAACCTATCTTCTCGGAAAGCGCCTCCACCTTGCCGCTCCTCTCGTAGTACTCCGCGAGCCTCTTGGGCAGGTAAGCCGGATAGCCTTCCTCGCCGGGCATCTCCTCCAGCCTGGCCGATATCTCCCTCATCGCCTCGGCCCATCTTGACGTCGAGTCTGCAAGTATGGCCACGCTGTATCCCATGTCCCTGAAGTATTCCGCTATGGTTATGCCGGTGTACACGCTCGCCTCCCTTGCCGCCACAGGCATGTTGCTCGTGTTGGCTATGAGTATCGTCCTCTCTATCAGCGGCCTGTTGGTCTTGGGGTCCTTAAGCTCCGGGAATTCGGTGAGTACCTCTGTCATCTCGTTGCCGCGCTCCCCGCAGCCCACATACACTATTATGTCCGCATCGGACCATTTTGCCAACTGGTGCTGGATTACCGTTTTTCCACTCCCGAAGGGTCCCGGAGCGGCCGCGGTGCCGCCCTTGGCGACCGGGAACAGCATGTCTATGATCCTCTGCCCGGTGATCAGCGGCTCCTCTGCGCGGAACTTCCTCTTGTATGGGTTGGCCCTGCGCACCGATCTCCTCTGCGAAAGCGTAAGCTCATGCGTCTTGCCGGCCTTGTCGACCTTTGCTATTATGTCGTCGAGCCTGAAGGTGCCGCTCTTCAGGCCGGTTATCTTGCCTTCCACCCCGGCAGGCACCATTATGTAGTGCTTTATGAACTCCGTCTCCTGCACGTAGCCTATTATCTCGCCCTGCCCCACGGTGGCGCCGTTCTTTATCTTAGGCTCCGCGTTGAACTTCCATTTCTTCCCCCTGTCGATAGCGTCGGCGGTTATGCCCCTCGCTATGAATGAGCCGGACTTGGCCTTCAGGACCTCCAGCGGCCTCTGTATCCCGTCGTATATATTGCCCAGTATGCCAGGGCCCAGCTCTACCGAGAGCGGCGCGTCGGTCGAGACCACCTGCTCGCCCGGCCTCAGGCCGGTCGTGTCCTCGTAGACCTGTATGACGGCCTTCTCCTTCCTTAGCTGTATTATCTCGCCCACCAGGCCCTTGTCGCCGACCTTGACTACGTCGTACATCTTGGCGCCGAGCATGCCGTTGGCTACCACCAGCGGGCCCGAAATCCTTTCAATCTTACCCATGTTATCGCTGTTTTTATTTTTCAAACGTTCCTGGTTATGTCTATGCCTATAGCCCTCAGTATGAGCTGGCGCAGCGTGTCCTCCTCCTGCATCTGCTCGTTAAGCTCCGGGACCTCGACCACCAGCGGCATTATGCTGGTCGTGATGGACTCGGCCAGCCTCCTGTCCCTCACGAGCTTCCTGACCGAAGACGTCATTATTATTATGCCGACGTCGTCCCTGCCCATCAGCTCCCTCAGCTTCGCCTCTGAGTGTTCCGTGTCAGACACTGGGTAGGCGTCGGTTATCCCTGCTATCTCGAAGCCTACGCCTAGCACATTGTTGCCCATGTACGCTATCTTGAGCGGCTTTTCTACTCTGTCTTCCAAACGATCAACCTCGATGTCTCGTCCTTGCTGAGGCCGTAAATCCTGCTGTTTATCAGTATCCTGAGCGTGAATATCTCGATCTCCTTCATGTACGAGTATGCCAGTATGGTGCCGAATGTGAGCATGCTGTGCCTCAGCAGCTTCAGGCTCTTCTCGAATATCGCGTTCCTCAGGCCGACCTCGAATATGAGCAGCTGCTTCACCTTGCTCTGCTTGTAAACCTCCACCGCGCTCTTGAGGTCGTAGGCCTTTATCTGCAGCGCCATGGACTCTATGTCCTTGGATCCGTTGTATATCTGCTCGAGCTCAGGCGCCGGTATGTTGCCCCTGTCTATCATGACCGCGCTTATGTCAGGGAACTTGAGGCCGGAGCGCTTGGCCTTTATCATGTAAAGTATGTTCTTCATGTCTATGTCCATCTTGATTATCCTCGCGGACTCGTTGTGTATGACCCTGAGCCCCACGATGACGCTGCCGAGGCTCCTGAAATAGCTCTTGTCTATCGCCGCTATGGCGTCCGGCACGCTCCTGGTCTTCTTGTACGCCTCCAGCGCGTCCTTCAGTATGTCGGCGTACGGCGAGTTTATCATGAGCTTGCCGAGCAGCCCATCTATGGAGTCTTCCCGCATGGCCTCCTTCACCGTTGCAGCGTCGTACCTCCCGTAATCTATCACGTACCTGGCTATCGTGTCGTAGCTCTGGCGCTTCTCCTTCGCCTCGAGCAGCAGCTTGACGTTGTATATGTCCCACTTCCCCACTATGGACCTTATCAGCTTGCGCTCCGTGGAGGGCGCTATGTGGACCAGCTTGCCCGCGTTCCTCGCCAGGTTCTTGCTCAGCGCGAAGTCTATGAGCTCGCCTTTTATCTCCATGCCGCCGAACTCCTCTATGTCCTCCTTGAACTCCCCATGGAAAAGGATCGCGATTATGGTGCTTATGTCCTTGGCGTTTATTATGTCGCGCATCGTCTTGTCGTCTATGAGCTTGCTGCCCATCGCCTTGGCTCGCGCGCTTGAATAACCATAGTGTCTTGCAGCTGCCGAGCCCGATAGCAATCTCTCACCCCTTCTTCCTGCCCCGCGGCTTCCTGGACGCTCTGGGCGCCCTCTTTGGCGCGGCCTGCGTGACGGCGCCGAAAAGCTCGCTGTCTATCGCCCTTCTGGCGTAGTCCAGCTCGCCGTCGACTATGCTCCTGACCGTAGCGTTGAGCGCCACCTTGCCGTCCCTCGTATACAGCATGAAGCCGTCTACGTCCGCGTACTCGACCTCGTAGCCCTTGCCCTTGAGCAGGGGCGCGTTCTTCTTTGAGGTCCTGACCAGTATGTCGTCGGACCCAATCATCGAAGAGAACTGCTTCACGCTGCTCTCCAGTATCCTCTCCATGCCTCCCTTCTCGACTGCGCTCGCCACCTTGCCTATAGCCGCCTTGAGGGCGCGCTCCAGGGCCCTGCCCCTTGCGTCCAGCAGGATGGCGTTTACCTCCATGTCGACGCCGGAGGCACTCTCCCTCCTCAGCCTCTCGACCTCCCTGGCAGAGTCGGCCTCAGCGGATCTTATTATCTGCTTTGAGCGCTCCGACGCCTCCTTCATTACCGCGTCCGCCTGCCGCTCCGACTCCTCGGCTATCGCCGCGGACCTTGAGTCCGCTTCGTCCAGTATCGACTTCTTTATCGCGTCCAGCGCCATGTCCAACACTTCATATTATGCCGGCCTGCAGCATTATGAGTATTGCTATCACGAATCCGAATATCAGCAGCGTCTCTGGTATCACGAAGAACAGGAGCACTATCCCCAGGTTCTCCTTCTTCTCCGCTATCAGTCCCAGCCCTGCGCTTCCTATGCCTGACTGCGCTACGCCTGTGCCGACTGCTCCTCCGGCTATCGCTACTCCGGCTCCTATTGCTGCTACCGCAGCGTTCGGGTCTATTGCCACATAATTCACCAATTATTCTTTAGTATAAACTCTCTTGTAGCTGAATGGCTTGAACGGTATGCCATTGCCAAAGTAAAACTTGGAGAAGAACTCCACGAAGTTGAGCCTCACTCCTTGCACAAGCCCCTCGAAAATCGCGAGCACCATATTGATGAGGTGCAAAAGTATAAAGATGATGGCGTATACCACGAAGACTATTATGCCGCCGTTGAGGTTAGGGGTGAAAGCCATGTCTATCAGGAACGCTATTATGACGCTGCCGAGGCCGAAGCCCATGAGCCTGGCGTAGCTCAGCGGGTGCGTCACCAGGTTGACTATCTCGGTTGCCTCGCTCCCGCTCAGTACCAGGGTCAGGAGCGCGGATACCGCGGCTATGCCTGCGGATATATTGCTGGTCTGCGCGCCAAAGGCGCTGAAGAAGAAGCCGGCTACCGCGATCGTGCCGAATATGACTACAAGTATCGAGGTGAACCTTGCTACGGCCAGCTTCTTGTGGCCGTGGTGGTAGCTGTTTATTATGCCCAAGGCCAGGCCTAGGACCACCTGTATTATGCCGAATATGACCGTGATCGCTATCAGCATGGGCGTGTTCTTGAGCCAGTCGAAAACCTGCGGCAGCCCCAGATAGCTGTTCAGCTGGAAGCCGAACCACTGGTTCGAGAGCAGGCCGAAGGCTATCGCTGCCACGGAGTTGAGCTGCCAAAGCCTTGCGGCGTTGTACATCAGGCCGTCGGGGTTGGTCTTCTTCGTTATGAATGAGGCGAGAAGCAGCGAGACAAGGCCGTAGCCCACGTCAGTTACCATGAGGCCGTAGAATATCGGGAACGATAGTATGAATATCCATGTAGGGTCTATCTCGTCGCTCCTCTGCACCGAGTAGAAGCCCACAAGGTAATCGAACGGCTTCAGGAAGCCGGGCCTGTTCGTCTGCGTGGGCGCCAGCTCATCGCCCTCCAGTTCCTCGAAGTGGACCCTTGAGTCGGTGAGCGCGCCAAGCCTGTCCTCCAGCGTGCGGATGTCCTTCTTCTGCACCCAGCCCTCGACCACGAACGTCCGGTCGGTCCTCTTGAACATCGAGCTCGCCTCGGCCCTGTCCAGCTCTATCTCCAGCATCTCCTTGATGTTGGCCAGCCTGGAGTAGTTCCTGGCGCTTATGCGCTTGATCTCGTCGGCTATCTCGGCAAGGCGCCTGGCGTTCTCCGCCCTCTTGATCCTTGCCTTCTTGAGTATGTCAGATGCCCTCCCATCTATGTACTTGGCGCCGAGGTCCAGCTCGTTCGCCTTGATGCCCTTGTAAAGCTCCTCGATGCCCTTGCTCCTGTCGTAGGCCACCAGCACCAGGAACGCCCCTTTCTGCGCCCTGCTCATGTTGACCTCCAGCTGGTATCCGGAGCCCTCGGCCCTGCGCGCGAAGATTTTGGCTCCCTTGCTGTCTGTCTCGAATGCCCTGTAAGCGAGATAGTCGCTCCTGAGCCTGCCGAAGTCTATTTTCACGTCCGGGAACGAGGACGCTATGTGCACTGCGTACTCCAGGGCCTTCTGATCCTCCTGCAACGACTTCCTCTCCTCGCCGAGGCCGTATATCCTGTTAAGCACGCCCATGCCCTTTACCTGGGCGACCAGGCTTTCTACCGGGACGTGCTTCTCGCTGCGGACCTCGCCCTTCACGAGCAGCTGGAGCGCGGACGTTACCTTTATCAGCGCATCGGACACGTCTGTCGAATACGGCGCAGGCCTGTCGTCGCTTATCTCGAGCTTGCTTTTCCTGAGGTCTATCGCGCCTATCGCGTGAAGCGCAGCTATGACTGCCTGCTTGTCGCTCTCAAGGGACACTATCCTGACCTTCTGCATAGGCTCGGTGCGCAACACAGGGATCAACTCGTAATCAACCTAAAATCTGCTTGGTTATCTTGGAGACTACCCTTCCGAGGGCGGCGTTGCTAAGCCCCTTCTTCTCAATCGCCTTGGCCTTAGACTTCGCATCCGCCAAGGCTGCATCCCTCTCCTTCTTAAGGTCTGCCGCAGCGCCCTTGAGCGCGGCCTCCCTAATGGCTTTGGTCTTTGCCTCGGCCTCCTCGATGACGGCCTTGGCCGCGGCCCTGGCCTTCTCGACCCTCTCCGACGCTGCCGCCTGGGCGTCCTCAACCGCCTTCCTGGCCTTTGCCTCAGCATCCTGAACGTCCTCGATAGTCGAATTAGCCATCAGCACACCCGCATTGGACCCTGCAGCAAGCCCTAGAATGACACGTTTAAGACAAAGAGTGGGATCCCGTTTATTATTGCTAAGTTAAATCTAAAAGGTTTATGATGGCGCGCGTATGCAGAAGCGCAAATGCGCCTGCGGTGAATGCCGGGCCAGTCAGCCCTTGGCTACGCCGAGCGGGATCAGCCTGGCGACTATGTTCGATATGAGGGCGCCCGATACGCTGGCGACTACGTCGTCCACGTTCTTGTACGCCCATTCCGCCTCCTCGCTCACCAGCTTGCTGTTCCTGACCCTTATCTCTATGCCCTTGCCTTTTAGGTCGCCAAGCGTCTTTGAAGCTGGAATCTCCCTTATGGCCTGGTGCCTCGACATCAGCCTTCCGGAGCCGTGGCAGGACGAGCCGAACGTCTCCCTCATAGCCTCCTCCCTGCCGGCCAGGACGTAGCTTGCGGTGCCCATGCTCCCTGGTATGAGGACCGGCTGGCCGTAGCTCCTGTATCTTTTGGGTATCTCCGCCCTGCCAGGGCCGAAGGCGCGCGTCGCCCCTTTCCTGTGCACGTACAGCTTCATGCGCTTTCCATCAACGTCATGTTCCTCCAGTTTTACTATGTTGTGCGCCAGGTCGTAGACTATTTCCATGCCAAGCGCATCTGCGCTCTTTTCGAACACCTGCTCGAAGCTGTGCCTTATGGAGTTAGTCATTATCTGCCTGTTTGTGAAAGCAAAATTCACGGCAGCACGCATCGCACCGAGATAGCCGTCCGCCTCTTTGGTGCCTACGGGGGCGTAGCTAAGCTCAGGATCTACCAGCCTTATGTTGTGCGCTCTTTGGTATTCCGAAAGCATTTCGAGGTAGTCGCTGCAGACCTGGTGGCCATAGCCGCGGGAACCGCTGTGCACCATCACCACTACCTGATCCTGCTCGAGCCCGAATGCTTTTGCCAGGCGTTCATCTGCAATCTCGCCCACTTTTTGGACCTCAAGGAAATGATTGCCTGCGCCAAGCGTTCCGAGCTGGTTCAGGCCTCTTTTTTTAGCAAGCTGGCTTACTTTGTCCGGTTCCGCACCGTCTATGCGACCGTTTTCCTCTATGCGCTCCATGTCGTCCTTGAATCCGTACCCCTTTTCTATAACGTATCTGACTCCCTCATTTGCTATATTCTCTAGATCGTCCCTGCTAAAGCCGAGCTGGATTTTGCTGCCAACTCCGCTAGGCACGTTCTTGAAAAGCGCATCGAGCAGCTGCGGCAGCTTTGGCTTCACATCCTTCTCTGACATGTTGGTTTTTATGAGCCTTATACCGCAATTGACGTCGAAACCACAAATTCCAGGGGATACTATGCCGTTGTCCGCGTCGAAAGCCGCAACTCCGCCTACAGGGAAGCCGTAGCCTTCATGGCCGTCTGGCATCACAAGCATATGCTTAACTATCGAAGGCAGGGTGGTCGCATTGACCGCCTGCGCCAATGTCCTGTCCCTCTGCATAAATCTTGCAAGCTCTGCGTTGGCGTATATGTGCACCGGGACGTTCATGTTTAGGCTTTCATCCTTCTTTATCTCCCACATGAAGTCACTTATCCTCTTTACGTCCATTGCTACGCCACCACAGCCTATGTCTTTAATGCATAATGCATGATGTATTCTGCGGGCTCACATATAAAAATTGGTAAAAAAAGAGCTAGGCGCAGCCTCAAAAATGGCGCGCCTATATAGAATATCTGGCCGAGAAGCTTTACTTCCTGATCTTGCTCTTAAGCTCCTCTATCGTGCTGGATGCTTCCTCGATTCCCTGATAGATTCCGCTTATTTGCAGCAGCCTCTGGTGCCTGATTGTCACGCCGAGCATGTATTTCTCATTTTCGGTGAAGTCAGCGCTGTTCTGGGCAGCCAGGAACAACTCGTCTTCCGTCGGCTGTTCTACGCCCTGCTGGTCAACCAAGTCGGTATAAACCTTTTCTAGCTTCTTGTTTATGCCCTGCATGGCCTTACCCATGTCCGCCTGGATTTCAGGCGTAAGGACGCCGCCTAGCTTGCCCTCGTATTCATTGAAGACGCCCATGACGGCCTCTATCTCTTGCTTGTCGAACTTTCCGGTTTGTACAGCTGACAGCCCTACCAGAGTCTCGTCTATAAAGCCATCAATGCTTTTAAACACGTCTTCCAGTTTGTCTGCAGAGTTAACTGCGTTTACAGATTTTTCCGGCATATAAATACACCTACTCATATTGGGGCCCACTTAAGTATATAAACGTTTCTAACGGCGTATTCGGCCGGAAATCGCCCAAAATAGGCGGCACCACATCACCCATTTATGGCTTAATATGCACGGCTTTTGCAGCGCAATCCATGCGTTGAATGGTTGGCTGATCCGCATATTTAATCGTTCGTATTCATTGGATACTTGCGGATACGTGCACGCACTGATCGGAGCTGCCGCAATGCATCCATGGGCTCCATGCGCGAAGCTCTGTATGCAGTGTATATCCCAGCAAATATGCTAACCACGACTGCTACAAGCATCGCATCTGATATGATGCGAGGGTATGATGTATTTTAAACCTTATAACAGATATAACCACATGGATAGAAAGACGAACTACTTTGACGAGATATCCAGGAATAAGGCGAAGTCGCTCGTTTTAATGCTTATCATAGGCGCGCTCTACGCCGTCATAGCTTATACATTCAGTTATTACCTGATAAACGAATTCTTGCGATACGGTGTAATCGGCTATTTCCTAGGCTTGCATATACTGCCCTATGATGGGGAATTCTCGGACTTCCTGAATTTCTCCTTGATTCGAAATGTTGAAACTGTGGTTTTCAGCATCCTTTTGGCAGCCGCTTACCTAATTTATTCTTACTCGAATGCCAGCGCCGGGATATTGGCGTATAACAAGGCCAAGGAGGCAAAGCGCGATGAGTATCCGGAGCTTTACGGAGCTATAGAAGGGCTCGCTGGAGCTGCCCAAATCCCTATGCCGAAAGTCTACATACAAGAAAACGATGACCCGAATGCATTCGCTACAGGGATTAACCGGCATAACGCTTCAATAACGGTTACCACTGGTTTGCTGTCCATCATGAGGAAGGATGAACTGCAGGGCGTTCTGGCGCATGAAGTATCGCATATAGCGAACAACGACATACAGTTCATGGTGGTCGCTATGGCATTTGCAGGCGCCATGGGCGTTTTCACCGCGTTGGCCAGGTTTGTGGTCTTTCTAGAGGCTTTGCTAATAACGATTTGGGGGATGTTTGCTGCCGCTGCCGCGGATATCGGGTATATGATGGCAGGTTCAGTAGCGCAACTGATTGCAGATATATGTTTCTTTGTGGTTGCGTTACTTTTAATCGCCTTTGTTATAGTTTACGTCATGAGTCCCGTTGGCGCCGAATCTCTCGCGCAACAATTGTTCAGTGAGCATCCTGCTTTAATCATTGTAACGGTTGGCGTCGTAATAATTGCGCTTTTTTACGATATATTTTGGAGCAGCATGAAAAAGGTGTTTATAAGTTTTATAGCGCCAACGGTGCTATCGGGAGTTGCAGGTCTCGCACTCGCACTTGGACTGATGTACTTTGCCGGCGGGGGCCTTTACCTTACTGATTCTTTTACTGTGGCGGTTATCGCGTCCTTTTGCGTGATGGGCATGGCGTCCGGGGCGCTTTTTAGGGCCAAAATAGCCCCATTGATAACCAAGACGCTATTCCCGTTCTTTATATGCCTGTCATTCAGCGTGTTCGCCGCGTTTACCATGGCATTTTATCTGTCATCGCTGGTAGGCGGGCAGGGCCAGACGTCACTGGACGGTCTGGCGTATTCGCTTCTTTTACCGCAGAACGCTGTGCTGTTCGGCGTAGGAGTTGCATTGCTCGTAGTCACCTGCTATAAGATTATAATACCTGTGATGAAATATGCCGAGAGCAAAGACCCGGGATACGCCATACTTGTAGCCATGGTGCTCTTCCCTGTAGTATTCATAATGGCTGCGGCGGTCCCGATACTGATGATCCTCATCAGACTGGCGGTGTCCAGAAAGAGGGAGTTCCTTGCCGACGCGAATGGAGCTAGGATTATAAGGAATCCCAATGCGCTGGCCAGAGCGCTTGAGAAGATAAGCGGGTACAACGAGAAAAAGGCGGCCAAGACAGGGAAGCAAAACGCGCTTCAAATTATAGACGCCCTGGTGAACAATTACAAAAAATCATTGATGACGATGATATACTTCAACCCTGCGGATTTCGATTTAAGGGGCCTCGTTTCTGACCTTTTCTCCACCCACCCGACCCTGGAACAGAGGATAAAGATACTGAAGAACATGCATTGACTGGTGGAGATGCGCAGCAAATGCAGAAGGCCTGAAATATTTATTAGATGATCAGGGCATTTGGCCGTCGATTCGCTGAAGGTGGCGGGGGCGGGATTTTAACCCGCGGCCTCTAGATTTCTCGTCATCGCAAAAAGCTCATCACTCATAATGCTATGCATATGAGTCTAGCGCTCTAAACAGGCTGAGCTACCCCGCCGCAGTGCTACATTATTGCACTTCAAGGTTTATATACTTTTTATGGAAGGATGCGGCATCGCCGCTGGGAAACATTCAGGGTCCGGCTCTCATCTCTTCCCTCTCTTTCTTTATCTTGCACATCACGCAGATGTTCATCTGTTGGTCGAAATGCCTGTCGCAGACGCTCTTGTTGCAGCTCCTGCACACGTGCTTCGCTGGGTTAGGGCATACTGCGCACATGTCCAAGGTACGCGCTTTCATGTCCTGCCCCTGCATCTGTTCCCTGTTCCTCCTAGCGGCGCACATGGAGCACACGCCCATCTGTACGCTGTAGTGCATGTCGCAGACGCTCTTGTTGCAACTTCTGCATACGTGCCTCGCTTCCCTGCTACAGATCTCACATGCCCGGACCGGCATACCGAATCTTTTAGGCTGCATTTTATCGCACCTGCTTTATTAGCTTTAAATGTGCGATCGCCGGGATTTGAACCCGGGTCTCTGCCTTGGAGGGGCAGAGTCCTACCAGGCTAGACTACAATCGCTTCAGAATATTCTGTACGGCAACCTTAAAATCCCTATCCTACCGACCTTTGCGGCCCGGGCCGTTGGAAATCAACATGAAGCATCGGCAGTCGCGCGTTGGTATATAATTTATAGCTTTGCGTTGATATTTTGATGTTAGGGCGTGTGTTTAGATGAACGATGAACTGCTTGCCTTCGAGGATCGGCTGCTCAATGAGCTTAAAGGCAAGTTCGTAAGCGTTACCACGGAGAACAGGAGGAGGGCGCTGGTTACATCAGTTGCCAAGCGCCTGAACCCGGCGATAAGCCCGCACGACATAGACGAGCTAATAGACGACATGCTCGACCTGGGCAAGATAACCCCTATGCTGACCAACCAGAGCATAGAGGACATAATGATAAACAACACTAGCAACATATTCATCTACGATTCCAAGTACGGGCACAAGAAGCTCGATGTTGCAATCGAGGACCGCTTGGACCTTGAGAGGTTCGTAAAAAAACTGCAGCTTTATGCCACCAATGAAACTTCAAAGGGCAACATAATGGACGTCCACCTGCCTCAGGGCAGCAGGGTGAACATAGTGACGTCGCCTGTAGGATACGACATAACGATAAGGAATTTCAAGGCCAAGGCGCTCAGCATAATAGACCTCATAAATTACGGCGAACTCGACTACCAGATAGCATCGAGACTTTGGCTTTATGTTGACGGCTTCAGGGTAAGGCCCGCCAACATGCTGATAGCGGGGATGCCAGGCGCCGGCAAGACGACGCTGCTCAATGCCATGTTCTCTTTCTTAAGGCCCGAGACCAGGGTAATCACCATAGAGGAGACGTACGAACTTGATACGAGCACGCAGGAGAACTGCGTCAGGCTGGAGACCAAGGAGGACATGCCGATGGTGGATTTGGTAAAGAACTCGCTCAGGATGAGGCCTGACCTCATAGTTATAGGGGAGGTCAGGGGCGCTGAGGCGAACGACATGATAACTGCGATGAACATCGGGAAGATAACGATGGGCACGATACACGCATCCTCCACAAGGGATATAATCAATAGGCTGCAGCACTCGCCGATGAACGTGCCGAAGGACATACTTCAGGTGATAGATGCGCTCATGGTGGTATCGCAGGTCTGGGAACACGGGACCATAGCCAGGAGGGTGGTGCAGATGTCCGAGATTTCCGGCCTAGAGACGCAGGTACTGCTTTCGGACCTGTACAAGTTCGATTACAAGACGCACAGGTCCAGCCCGATACTGCCCAGCGTGACGTACAGGGACACCATCTCCAACCTTTTGGGGGTGCCGCCCCCGGATATACTGGAAGAGGAGAAGGTCAGGGCCGTGATACTGGCCAGGCTCAACCAGATAGGGAAAAGGGACATGAGAAGCATAAACGAGATTGTGAGGGATTACTACGACAACCCAGAAGCGACTTTGCAGAAGCTTGGCCTCGTGAACGTGCATCCGATAGTAAAGGTATAGTCAAGGCAGGTACTCCTTGTTCTTTATCTTGTCCTTTATGTAATCGTCTATGAAAGTCAGCCGTGGGCCCTGTAGCGTGTCCTGTTCCAGCTTTACCTTGAGCCTTATGGCGGTTTTCAGCTCCTCGACCCACTCCTTGTGCCGGTTTATCCATTCGTAGTCCATCATCTCCTGCGCGCGCTTCAGGTCCACCTCGCTTGCCTTCATGGTCATCTTGTTCAGGAAATCATAGCGCTTTAGGTCAGACAGCGTTACGCCTATGAACTTGGCCTCTGGCGTGGCTATCTCGTTGCCTATATACGCCAGGTTTATGCTCCCTGTCTTTATGGTCCAGTATATGTACCAGCCCCACACGTCACCGTCATTGAACACATACACCGGCAGATCCATATCGGCGAACTTCCTTATGAGCCTGCGCGTGCCTCTTGTGGCCTGGCCCTGCGGCGATATAAGTATGCAATTTTCCTTCTTCCAGAAGCCGTCCTCGTTGAGCCTCTGCCACACCGCGTCCTTTTCGACCACGAGCACGTACTTCGCCTTTACGTCGGTGAACTCTATGTCGTTGTCAACGTCGCTTGGTATCGCCCATCCGCTCCTGCCAAGCTTGCTCGCGTCTGTTTCCGTGCGCTCGTTCCCGAACCTGTCCATCACGCGCACGCTGCCGGCGAGGACCCCCCTCCTGTTCGCGTTGAGGTTTAGCGACTCCCTTTTCGTGTTTAGCGCGGCCTCAAGGTCCTCTATCAAGGGATTCGACTCCGCCTGCTCGTTGAATATGTTCTCGTCTATGTCCTCACCGAGCGAGTATTTGAGCTGGTAGAATAGGCCCCTTATCGATGTGTGCAGGTTTTCCTTGACGAATTTGTGGCACTTCGCCGCTATCGCTATGGTCTGCATGAACCTCTTGCTTTGCGCGATGTTCAGGAAGTTCCTCTCCTCCGATTGGCTGCCGAGGGACAGGAATCCGGCCTTCTCGTTGAAAACTATGTTGGACTTCGCCCTGCTGAGCGTTGTGAACTTGGGATTCTTGCCTTTTTCCACGTCGCCCAATATCTCCTTGCCGAAATCCTCAAGCTGCTCCTGTATTTCAGATGCAGGTACCTTCGCACCGGACTTCTTAGGCTGCATACGATCACATGTGTTCCGATTTCCTGAGGTCCCTTATTATGGCGTCGCGCTTAGCGCTCTTCTTTATCGCGCTCTCAAGAACGTCGGCCAGCGTCTTTGCCGGTATAAGCTTTATCCTCTTTAGCATGTCCTTGCTCAGGTATACGTCATCCTTATTGCTGTCTGGTATTATCACGGCTTTCATCCCTGCCACTACCGCAGCTTCTACCTTGTTCGTAACGCCGCCAACCGGCAATACCTCGCCCCGGACGGACAGCGAACCGGTCATCGCTATTGATTCGTCGACAGGTATGCTTTCCATAGCCGATATAATGCTGACTGCGACAGATATGCTGGCGCTATCGCCTTCTATGCCCTCATATGTCTGCAGGAACTGCACGTGCATGTCGTAGTTCGCTATGTCCTTGCTCATGTGCTTCTTTATGACTGCGCTGACGTTCTTAACCGCTTCAGACGCTATCTTGCCCAGCCTGCCTGTCGGTATGAATTTGCCTTCCGCCCTGGAACTGGCCGGAGTGACCTCTGCGGCTATCGGCACCACTATGCCTGCGAGATGCGGGGGAGAACCGAGCACTGCAAGGCCGTTTACCTTCCCTATGCTGTAGCCCTTGGTCTTGAAGACCTTGTAGTCCTTCCTGAAATCTATCAACTGCGACACCACCTGCGCCTCGACAGGCTTTGCCATCTCCCTGGCCTGTACCACCTCCGCCGCGGTTACGATGTTCTTTTTCTTTTCCACCGCTATGTCACCGGCGGCCCTTATGAGCCCACCTAGGTCCCTTAGTATGAGCGAGAGTTTGTTCTTCCTTCCCGACCTGCGGCGCGCCTCCTCTATGACCTCTTCTATGGCAGTTTGATCGAATTGCGGTATCTTAGTGTCCTTCTTGATTTCCTGGGCGATGAATTGCACAAGCTTTTGCTGGTTGGCCACGTTGTCGTCCATTACGGATTCCATATAGACCTCGTAACCGTATCCACGCACCCTGGACCTCAGCGCAGGATGCATATGCTGCAGATCCTGCAGGTTCCCTGCAGCGACTAGTATGAAATCGCACGGTACCGGCTCCGTCTTCACGAGCGCGCCGGAGCTCAGCTCGCTTTGGCCTGTGATCGGGTATTTCTTCTCCTGCATGGCCGTAAGCAGTTCCTGCTGGGCCCTAGGTTCAAGACTTGAGACCTCGTCTATGAACAGCACGCCCTTGTTGGCCTTATGGATTGCCCCGCTCTCGACTCTAAGGTGCGCTGGGGTGCCAAGGCCCCCGGTTTGCAACGGATCGTGCCTGACATCGCCGAATAGCGCGCCGGCTTTGGAACCGGTAGCGTCTATGAAAGGGGCGTGGGGCATTCCGGTATTGTCCACTATGAGCTTTGGCTCGTCCGCAGTAGACATCCCGGGGATGCCGACCCGCCTAGTAATGCTGCTCATGAAAAGCATCATGGAGCCGAATATCATTATGCCCAAGGCCAGTGCGGCGAACATTATTGTCTCATCCCCGCTGAAATAGCCGCTAAGCGACAGGGCGAACAGTACTATCACCAATATGAAAACCAGCGGCGTAACAAGCGAGCCTCCCTTCCCAAGGTCTATCTTGCTGTTGGCGCGCTCCTTCTGCAATGTGAGCCTGCCCTGCCCGGCGCTGATCTTTTCGTTGGAGGCCCCGCTAGGGTACGTCTTCAATGTCTTGACTATCGGCATGTTCTCGTCATTCGGATTCCTGTATATGAGAACATCCTCGAGATCGGTAACCGGGAGCAGTTCGGCCATGGCCTGGGCCAGCATCGTCTTCCCGGTGCCTGGCTCGCCTATGAGCAGAACGTTGCGACGCTGCTTGGCCGCCTTCTTCATTATATCTACGGCCTTTTCCTGACCTATGACCTGATCCATGAGCTTTTCCGGTATTTTGACATCTTTTGTATTCTTTATATTTAGCATCAGACCACATTGACAACGGAGGCAATATTATTTACGCTGTCATATTTAAATATGACAGCGATTGCCTTTAATTCATCAAATAAAAGGCTTATGATTGATTGCGCTATATTTATTTTGATAGAGCGTGGTGCAGCGGGCTTACGGCCGCATGTGCTATCCGACCGTGCCACTGCGGACTTATGGTATTGCGCGCAACTGGAGGATTGCGAATCCTGCGGCACGGCTGCCTTTTGGATAGAAACGCTTTAATATCTTTTAGTACACTATAGAACACAGGTGTTTGTTATAAAGATACACGAGCTAAGGGCCATGCAGGATACCGCATTGAAAGGCAAGCTTGGCGACTTGGAGTTGGAGCTTGCCATCGAGAAGAGGAAGATAGCCTCGACCGGGGTTTCAAGCAAGGTAGTCAAGACGAGGGAGCTCAGGAGGACCATAGCCAGGATAAATACTATTCTTAAAGAGAGGGGTGCAGCGATTTAATGCCAGATATTTGCCCTAAATGCGGATTGCCGAAAGAGCTATGCGTATGCACCGTCCTGGAGAAGGAAACCGAGAACAAGATAAAGGTCTATACAAGGAAGGCCAAATTCGATAAATATGTAACTGTAGTGGAAGGCATAGGCCAGGAGGACGTTGAGCGCACGGCGAAGAGCCTTAAGCGGGTGCTCGCCTGCGGCGGGACATCGAAGGGCGACATAATAGAGCTCCAGGGCGAGCACAAGGATGCAGCCAAGAAGGCGCTTGTAGGCATAGGTTACAGGGAGGAGAACATCGACGTTGCCTGACTGCCGCGGCGGGCAGGCGCCGGGTATTATGCTGGTGGGGAGATGAAGGATCCGATATGCGGAATGGAGGTGAATGAGAACTCCGCTTTTAAGAGCAGCTACAAAGGAAAGACCTATCACTTCTGCTCGGCGGCATGCAAACATGCATTCGACAAAAACCCGGACAAGCATTCTAAAGGCTAGACATGGGCTAAGCGGAGATACAGGGCTTTTCTTATATCGGCAACATAGGTAACCCTGCCGTCTTATGCGTTCTTTTTTTTATCATCATTGTTTCATTTATGCGTATGCATTTAAAAGCGGCCCGACAGGGGCGCGCTTATCAGTGCCGTTGCCTTGAGTCGGATTATGGCTTGTGGCTTGCTTTTACTTCTGGCATGATGCAGTAGAGTGCATACGAACATATTAATTTGCATAGAGGGTGATTATGTATATGAAGCTCTTTCAATGCATTATATGCAAGCTGCACTATGATAATGAGAGGATGGCAGAAAAAGCTATGGATGGTGCTCTTCCCACAATAGCTGCAACCTTGCTATAACGAAGCATTCCCTGGAGAGGAAGAAAGGTGCGAGATAAATGGCAACGGATCCGGTCTGCGGGATGTACGTAGACGATAAAACATCGGAATTGACAAGCGAACGGGAGGGCAAAAAATACTATTTCTGCAGCACTAACTGCAGGATACAGTTCGAGAAGCCCGTGATGGAGCTCAGGGCCTTAAAGACGGCGCTGCTGATTTCATGGCCGCTTACTGCGATGGTCGCGTTGTTTACTTACGCGCTGCACCTTAGCTATGGCTATTACATAATGCTTGTCCTTGCAAGCGCAGTGCAGTTTTATGCCGGCGGGCGGTTCTATTACGGCGTGGCGGACGCCATCAAAAACAGATCGGCCAATATGGATACGCTTATAGCCATAGGGACCACTGCGGCATGGGGGTACAGCGCAGTGGTCACATTATTCCCATCGGTATTCCAGGCAGGAGGGGTATATTTCGATACGTCTACGATAATAATATCCTTGATATTGACTGGCACCTACATGCAAAGGCTTGCTGAATCTAGGGCCTCTACTGCGGTCTCTGCGCTTATCGCGCTACAGCCGAAGATAGCGCACGTTCTAAAGGGCGGCAAGGCCATCGACGTTCCCATAGAAGGGATTAGAATCGGGGATACGCTTCTGGTCAAGCCTGGAGAGAAGATACCTACCGATTCCGTAATTATTGGCGGAGAAAGCTCCTTGGACGAGTCCATGATAACGGGGGAGAGCATGCCGGTAACCAAGAGAGCAGGTGACAATGTTATTGGTGGCACGATAAATTCGACCGGCGCCCTCGAAGTCAAGGTGACAAAGATAGGCGATGATACAGCATTATCGCAGATAATAAAGATCGTGCAGGACGCAGCTTCAAGCAAAGTGCCGATACAGAGGTTAGCCGATAAGATAGCGTCCTACTTTGTCCCTATAGTGATATTTATCGGGATAAGCTCGTCTTTGCTATGGTATCTGATAGGCGGCGTCGGACTTAATGTGGCAGTGTTGATCTTTGTTAGCGTATTGATTATAGCATGTCCTTGTGCGCTTGGCATAGCTACGCCTGCGGCATTGCTTGTTTCATCAGGAAAGGCTGCAGGGGAGGGCGTGCTCGTAAAAAGCGGGGAAAGCTTGCAAATGGCCAGCAGGGTCAACTCCGTAGTCCTCGACAAGACTGGCACTTTGACGAAAGGCAAACCAGAAGTCACGGACATACTCACTGTTTCCGGTTACAGGGAAATCGATATACTTAGGTACGCAGCCATGGCGGAGATGAACTCGGAACACGTGATCGGAAAGGCCATAATAGAGAGGACAAAGAAGGCGGGAATCAAACCAAGGTTCCCAAAGAAATTCACCTATAAACAGGGCAGTGGCGTGATCGCGGTAGACAATTCCGGGAGAAGGATTGCTATAGGCAACAGGAACCTCTTTGATAAACGACTTGGCAGTTTAGACAAACAAATAGACAGGCTTGAGGGCGAGGGGAAGACAACGCTCATAGTGGGCTTAGACAACAAGGTTATCGGGCTTATAGCGCTTGCGGATGTCCTCAAGGAGGACAGCAAAAAGGCGATAAAAGCGCTTAACGAAAGCGGGAGGAGCATCTGGCTCATAACCGGGGATAACGCGATGGTTGCTAACGCGATTGCGAAACAGCTAGGGATCAAGAACGTAATGGCGGGGGCAAAGCCAATGGATAAAATGAGAAAGATAACGGAATTGCAAAAGCAGGGCATGGTAGTGGCGATGATCGGGGATGGGGTGAATGACGCCCCCGCGCTCACGAAAGCGGATGTAGGGATAGCGATAGGTGCAGGGACCGATGTTGCCATTCAGGCTGGAGGCATAGTACTGATAAAGAACAGCGTCTATGACGCTTACTTTGCGCTCGAACTGGGAAAAAGGACCATGGCGAAGATAAGGCAGAACCTGTTCTGGGCTTTTGGTTACAATGTGGTACTTATACCAGTTGCAGCAGGGGCGCTGATACCAGTTTTTACCGTAAGCATCTACGACTTCTTGCCTATGTTAGCTGCGGTCGCAATGGCGTTCAGCTCAGTCACCGTTGTTGCAAATTCGCTCTTGCTTGCAAGGTTTAAAGTCTGAACCACAAGACGCACATTTGAGTGATGCGAGCCGATGCATTACGGCAGGCTTCAGCAGTGCCATCTTTGCTGTAAGCATGGAAAGGTTGCAGTAAGTATGAGAAGAACGCTATGAGCTTATTAATGGCTTGCATTCCGATTCTTATTATGAGAAGCGAACCAATCCGATGGCAGCGGATATATGCACAAAACAAGCGCTTAATCCTTTTTCTCGCAGTAGCTATTGGGCAGTAGTCTTGTACCTAATTTACTCTTATACTCAAAGCTCAAGCGCGTTGAGCCAGATGGCGTCCTGGTGCAACGATCAGTGCGTGGGAGCACAGGAGGCCGGCACTCAGCCGTTCACATTTTGTGATCAGATATACGCTACAATAAACAACGTTACGTATACGTGCCCTAATCAGGATTTCTCATGCAATGTAAGCGGTTATATTTACAACGAAGCAAGCTGTCCCTAAAGCCGTTTATCCGTATAAGTATACTGATTTGGGATACTTACTCATTCCTGGGATTTGGACCGACTATGCTGTGCAGCAACTAAGCTTAGAAACGTCCTCGTAGAAAGCCTGAGCCGCTAGCTTCAGCCCTTCGCTAAGCGTCGGAAAGACGTGTACTGTGTCTATTATGTCGTCTATTGTTAGGCCGAATTTAACTGCCAATACGCCTTCGTGTATGAGGTCTGCTGCGTGCGGAGCCAGGATGTGCACTCCGAGTATCCTCTTGGTTTTGCTGTCTATCACTATTTTCGCAAGCCCTCGCGTATCCCCGATTATTGCTGCTTTTGCCACAAGCTTAAATTCCACCGGGCTGCAACTGCATTTTATCCTGTTTTCTATCACCTGCTCTTCGGTCATGCCGACCATTGCAGCCTCCGGGTAAGTAAATATAGCGCTCGGCACTTCATTCATATTTACTATCTTGTTAGCATTCTCAAAAATGTTGGAGGTTGCCGTGGTGCCTTCCTTAGCGGCCAAGGTCTCGAGCATGGGTTCTCCGGTAACGTCACCGGCTGCGTATATGCTTCCAGCGGTCGTCTTGAGCGTCTTATCAACTTTGATGAAGTTTCTCTCGTTAAGCTGGACGCCTGCGGCATTCAGGTTCAGCTTTTCTACGTTCGCAGTCCTCCCGGTAGCGAAAAGTATCTCCTCTGCATCAAAAACGGTTTCGGTTTCATTGACCCTGGCTGTTATGCTCTTTAATCCGTTCCTAGAGTCTATCTCGACTAAAGTTGCATTGGTTACTATATCGACTCCGCTCTCCTTCAGGTATTCGGCCAGATGGCTACTCACTTCCGGCTCCCAGTTCGGTATTATCCTCTCGCTCCTTTGTAGCAAGGTAACCCTGACGCCCAACCCGGCAAATAGCTGGGCGAATTCTAGCCCCAACGCCCTGCCACCTACGACTATGAGCGATTCTGGGAGCTTGTCTATTGACAGGGCTCCTTCATTTGTAAGATAACCTACTTTCTCTATTCCTTTTATTCGGGGTATCATGGCCCTTGCTCCAGTGGCTATAAGCACGTGTTTTGACTTTATCTCCTTCGTCCCGGCCATTACTGTGTTTGCATCCATGAACGTTCCTATCCCGTCAATGAAAGTTACGTTTTCCATCCCCGCTAATACATTCTTGTATTTTTCATCCCTAAGGCCGTCTACAATCTTGTTCTTCTCTTTGATTATTTTTGCATAGTCCAGCTTTCCAATGGTGTAATCCAATCCTGCGTATCGCCTTTTTCGAAGCTCCTCTATAAATGTGCTCACGGTTATGAGCCTTTTGCTAGGCACACATCCCACATTTATGCACGTGCCTCCAAGTACCGCGCCATTGGTGGCGCCGCTACCTATCATGGCTGTTTTGATTCCGATGCTATTCGCTTTTATTGCTGCTGCGAAAGCAGCAGATCCCTGCCCCAGTATTACATACTCAAATTCTTCTATTTAATCACCCTAGAAATGTACGCCCTGTTTGCTATATCGCATGATATTATTTGTTTTTTGTAAGACGCTATGTGGCTTATTATGCTATTTACTGTTTGCCTCACTTCCGGATTTATTGCATAAATGCGCTCCTTGCCATCCTTTCTCACGTTTACAAACCCGCAATTCAAAAGGCAATGCAAGTGGTGAGAGACATTGCTCTGTTCGATTCCAGTCATAGCCGTTATTCCGCTTACGTTCAGATCCCTTTTTGCCAGAGAACTCAGTATACTGAACCTGCTATAATCACCTATCGCATAGAAGAATGCTTTGAACTCAAGTCTGTCCACTCAACCACTATAAAGAGCTGTTTACGACTTCCTCTAACTGCCCAAGAGTTGATGCTGGCGAGCCGTTTATATACAACACGGTACCGTTTCCGGAGATAAGGTAATATATGTCCAGATAGCCTTTTGGGTCATAAGCTGCCGTCATGTTATAACCAGCAAGTGACGGGATTATTGTATCGTTGGAGTATGCGCTCGGAGCATATGAATTCACGAAGCTTGCTACAGGTGGCCCGCTGTACCCCAAGTCATTGTAAAGCTCCAGTTCGATAACCTTAATCCCGCGCCGTTCGAAAAATTGATAGTTCTGGTTTATCGCTTCGTTACCCTGTGCACACGACGGGCACCAGGTGGCCACGAACCAGAGGACTACAACATGCCCTTTGTATGCAGACAAATTCGTATACGAGCCATTGGCTAGAGAAAAGCCATAATCTGGGGCCATAGACCCAGCAGTAATGTTCTGCGACACTACATTACCGCCATTCGAATCGTATTTCATAAACAACAATGCTATGGTAAGCACGGCAATCAACGCTCCGATTCCAACTACTATTATACTATTTCTTTTCATTTCTTCACCGCGCAGCATTTGGCAATGTTCCTTGAGGCCAACAAAACGCTTAGCAAGAGAAGGCCTATCGAGATGGTAATGAACAGCGTTTCGTAAGTAGCGAAGGGACCCTGGAGTTCGCCCGTAACTCCTATTACTGTAGCAGTGGATGCGCCTAAGGCAGCTAAGGTGGCCGGTATCACAGACGTGCAGCAAAGACCACTGGGGATTATTGCTGCTATAACAGCACCCAAGCCCGCCTTTCCGCTTAGTGCAGCTCCATTTACAAACGCGAAGGCATTCATAACCAAAGAGAGCGCGAGGAGCGCACTAACCGATATTGATACGATTAATGAGTAGACGTTCAGTTCAAATGCTATTTTTGGAAGCGTGAGGTTTAACGAAGAGCTAGAAAGCAGATAAGAGTAGCCAAGAAAGGACAGGGTGGCTATCAATAAAAATGCCACAGAGTATGCCTTGGAATCGAACACAAGACGGATCGCGTTTATTGCTCCGTTACCTTTTGCCATAATATATGAATAGCCAATCATATTTATAATGCTTTGGACGCTCCGCCTGCTTAAACATGACTTACTAGGAAACCCTAGCCCTTAAGCTACGCCAGCACGTTCATCCCTCGGATCCACGTGGGCTAACGACCCACCGGTCTGCAAGCTAGCAACCTAGTACTCTGACAGATGTCAAATATAGGTTATGATAGTTAGGTAGTCCTTCGCTATCAGAAGACGTGCTTAATTACATAACAAGTCCAGCTGGAGAAGTTAAGCGGAGCACAGCTATGCCTCCTCATATCACTGAAATAAAAACAGGATAGGAATTAGAGCCGCAGCAAACCAGGAATCAGCTCAGGGTTATCTCGATCTGCACTGTGTCCGGCACAGGGATCCTCATTATCTGGCGCAGCGCCTGCTCGCTGACGTCTATCTGTATGAGCCTCTTGTGGAACCGCAGCTCCCATCGCTCGTATGTGTGGCTCCCGTCGCCGCAGGGGGTCTTCCTAACGGTCTGGGATATTATATGGGTCGGCAACGGCACGGGGCCGTTGCACTTGACGTTCATCGAGTTGGCTATTGTCTTTATCTGACCTGCTATCGAGTTGACATCGCCCTTCTTCGTGCTCACCAACTTTATTACTGCTATGCTCATTCAAACCCTCTTTAGAGCGTCCTCGGCACGACATCCAGTATTATGCCCGCCCCTATCGTCTCCCCCATATCCCTTATCGCGAACCTCCCTAGCTGCGGGAAGTCACTGTACTTCTCGAGGCTTATCGGCTTGGTCGGCTTTATCTTGACTATGGCGACGTCGCCGGTCTTGAGCGTTTCTGGGTTCTTCTCCAGCGTCTGCCCGCTCTTCGGGTCCTTCTTTTCCATGAGCTCTGAGAACATGCATGCTATCTGCGCAGTGTGTATGTGGAACACCGGCGTGTACCCTTTCGCTATCACATTCTGATGGTGCAGTATGATCACCTGCGCCGTGAACTCGGCAGCAACCGTTGGTGGGTTGCTTGCAGGCCCTACCACATCGCCGCGCTTCACGTCCTTCTTTTCCACGCCCTTGATGTTGAATCCTACGTTATCGCCGGGCTCTGCCTTCTGCAGCTGCTGGTGGTGCATTTCTATGCTCTTGACCTCTGTCTTTACTCCGCTGGGCATTATTATCACCTGGTCTCCGACCTTCATCACTCCTGTCTCGACCCTGCCAACCGGGACGGTCCCGAATCCGGATATGCTGAACACGTCCTGTATCGGCAGCCTGAGCGCCTTGTCCAGAGGCTTGTTCGGCACTTTCAGCGCGTCCAGCGATTCTAGGAGCGTAGGGCCGGTGTACCAAGCCAGCTTGTCGGATTTCTTGGCCACGTTTGTGCCTTCCATTGCGGAGTACGGTATGAACGGTATGGTGTCGACCTTGAAGCCTAGCGTCTTCAGCAGGTCGTAAACTGTCTTCTTCGTCTTCTCGAAATCGTCCTTCGAGTAGTTTACCGCGTCTATCTTGTTGATCCCGATTATAAGCTGCGGGATGCCAAGCACGCTGGCCAGTATGGCATGCTCCCTCGTCTGAGCCATTACGCCTTCCTTCGCACTGACTACCAGCACTGCGGCGTCGGCCTGGCTCGCCCCCGTTATCATGTTCTTTACGAAGTCCCTGTGGCCAGGCGCGTCTATTATAGTGAAGTAGAATTTCTGGGTCTGGAAGTCCCTGTGCGCTATGTCTATCGTTATGCCGCGCTCCCTCTCCTCCTTAAGCGAGTCCATGACGAAGGCGAACTCGAACGTCGGCCTGTTGACTTCCTTCGCGATCTCCTTGTACCTATCCATGTCCCTTTCCGAAACGGCACCAGTCTCGAAGAGAAGCCTGCCTACAGTGGTTGACTTCCCGTGGTCTACGTGCCCTATGAAAATCAAATTCATGTGTGGTTTTTCTGCCATTAAATTCACCATATATCTTAGCGTAAACGCATTTCGTCATAATCCCGTCGGATGGACGGCTCTGAGAGCGCAAATTAGGTGCTCCACATCAAAAAGCATGTCCTTTAAAACGCAACAGTGTATTTCTGATGATATTTGCACGCAGAAGAAATTTAAATGTTTCTTAGAGTAAACTAATGTAGCTGTTGGTTTCGACCAATTTACGTCGTAAAGTATGTATATATTAAATATAAAAACCTATGCTTTGTTCTTATTAGAGGATTATTATGCAGCACGTGTACATCACAAAGGAGCGCATAAGGAGCCTAAGTCGGGACAGGAAGGAGCTCGCGAGGGTGGGGAAGCTCTGCGGATGCTCATTGAACATAGACGACGATGTCGTACATGTAGAGGGCGATGCGTACAATGAGTTCATGGCGAAGAACATAATATACGCGTATGGGAGGGGCTTCGACATGGCCGATGCTGAGAGGCTCATGGACGACCGGAACTACTTCGCCTCGATAGACCTGAGGCAGTCGTTCGGCAGCGAGAAGCGGATAAAACAGGTAAAGGCAAGGGTAATAGGCGAGAACGGCAGGACAAAGAAGTACATTGAGCAGGTCACAGGCGCTAAGGTGAGCGTATACGGTGATACGGTCTCTTTCATAGGCAGCAACGAGGCAGTCTCCGAGGCCGAGACTGCGGTCAATGCGCTGATCGAAGGCAGGACGCACAAGACCGCTTACGAGAAGATGGAGGCGGCGCACCGCCGCAACAAGGCGGCTGCGCATGACGTAAGGTTCTAGGTATTATCATGGTGGAATTGAAGGCAGAAGAGATATTCAAGGAGTTCAGGCAGCACTCCGTAGCAGAATTCTTCAAGAAAAACAGGCAGATGCTCGGCTATTCGGGGATGACCAGGTCGCTGGTCACTATAGTGCACGAGTACGTAAGCAACAGCCTTGACGCATGCGAGGAGGCTGGCATACTGCCGGAGATAGCGGTCAGGATAGCGGAAACCGGGGAGAGCAGGTACAGGCTCAGCGTCGGCGACAACGGCCCGGGGATACCGAAAAATTACATAGGCAAGGTGCTTGCGACGATACTTGCCGGCACTAAGTTCCACAGGTACATGCAGCAGAGGGGCCAGCAGGGCATAGGTGGGTCAGGATGCACGCTGTTTTCGCAGATAACTACAGGCAAGCCCATAACGGCCACATCCGCCACGGGTACAGGAAGGGGCTATTCATGCAACATATCGCTTGATACGGTGCACAACAAGCCCGTCATAACCGAATACAAGGAGCTGGACGGCATACAGAGGGGGCTTACGGTAGAGGGCGAGTTCGCCGATGTCAAATACGAGAACAGCGACCACGGGGTGTACGAATACCTGCGCAGGACGGCGCTTTCCAATCCGCACGCGCAGATAAAGCTGACTGACCCAACGGGCCAGGAGCACGTTTTCCTTAGGGCCATAGACGCTATGCCGCTAAGGCCAAAACCGATAAGACCGCACCCGCTCGGGCTCACAGTCAACGACCTGATAGATTTCGCGCAGGTGAGCGAGAGCAGGAAGATATCCTCGTTCCTTGTGGACACGTTCTCAAGGTTCTCGCAGGACAAGGTGGGCGAGATAGGCAGCATAGCGAAGGACGTAGACATGGCGAAGGCGCCCAAGGGGATGACATGGGGCGACTCCGAGGCGCTGATCAAGGCCTTCAAGCAGGTCAAGTGGATAGCGCCGGACGCGACGTCCGTCATACCCATAGGCGAGGAGCAGGTCAAGGTGGCGATAAAGAACATACTCAATCCTGAATTCATGAGCGTTGTAGAGAGGAAACCCAAGGTCTTCAGGGGCGGGGTGCCGTTCGTCGTCGAGGCAGCGGTGGCTTACGGAGGCAACTCGGGCAGGAAGACAGACGAGGGATACGAGGGCAACATACTGCGCTTCGCCAACAGGGTGCCGCTGCTCTTCGACAGCGGGACGTGCGCAGTAACCGCAGCGGCCAAGAGCATGGACTGGAAGAGGTACAATATAGACATAGACACGCAGCCGATAAGCGTCTTCATAAACGTATCTTCGGTGTACATACCGTATTCCGGCGTAGGCAAGGAGGCGATATCGCAGGAGGACGAGATCGTGGACGAGATAAAGCTTGCGATAATGGAGGCCGCGAGGGGCGTACAGCGATACATAAGCGGCAAGATGCAGATAAGCCACGAGACCAACAAGTACAAGACTATAAAGAGGTACACAGAGCAGCTCGCTAAGGACCTGGCCGACCTGACAGGGAAGGACAAGGAGGGCATAGACAGGCAGCTTGAGAGGCTGGTCGCCAAGCACTACCCAAAGGCCCTGGCGGAGGGCGGAGACGGGGAGCAGCCGGGAAGCGGCGAAGCCGCAGCGGAGGATGGAGAGCCCGGAGAGGAGGAATGAAGCCTATTAGGTCATGATAGGCTGCTGGTTGTCCGAATCAATCAGCTCGACGGAGCCTGAAGCTATGTAAAGCTTAAGCATCTCAGCCTCCTTTGTAGCCGCGTTGTAAAGGTTGGCCTTGAATTCGTACATGCTCTCGGAGTTTATGAAAGCGAGATAGGTCTTTGAGTTCTGGAATATCGGCATGTTCGCGAACCTGCTTGTCTTCGAGTATATCACTATGTAGGCGTGCTCACCATGCTGCGTCGCCACCATGTCGGCCACGTTGCTGGCGTCTATTTCGGTGAATACGTATCCGTGCGAGACGAAGAAGACCCTGAGTTTCTTGAACGTTGACAGGTAGACTATGTCGTGCTGCCCCTGGCCCAGCCAGGACTGCGGGGCGTAAAGCCCGTCGATTGTTGCCAGCTTGCCTGATTCCACCATCGCATCCAGTATGCGGTCTATGTTGTTGAATGTGAGGTTCAGCGGCATGCCTGCGAAGTTTATGTATTTTGATATGGCAAGCTTTATCTCGCCCTTGGAGAGCGGCATATGGTTCCAGTGGTAGTAGAGGTTCATCTTGTCGAAGACGCTTATTATCTCGGCCGACTTCACCTTGACCTGCGTCTTGTTCTTGGGCGGCATGTGCGGCACGTCCACATAGAACTCGTCCCTGTTGGGCGGCCTGACGAAAAGCACCATTGCGGCGAGCAGCAGCATGACCGCCAGGATCTCTATGTCCTGGGTTGTTATCGGTATGACAGGAGCCGCATTGAATTCTGAGAACCCGAACTCTGTGGAGAGTATGTCGACGGTGAAGTTGGACACGTAATATGCGGCAGGCTGGCCGCTATGCAACGTATATACCATGGTCCCGTTTGTCAGCGTGCCGTTCTCGGTAGGGTAAGCGTAGTTGCCGTGCGGGTTATACAGGCTTATCGAATAGTTGACTCCGCTCAGGGGCTGGCCGGCCGAGGTGGCCAGGAAAACGAACCTGCCGGACGAGAAGTTCGCGTTCTGCAGCGTCACAGACAGGTTGACGTTGAAGAGGCTGTATGCGTAAGGCGCGTTGGAGAAGTTGTCCAGGGCAACTATGTACCTCCCAGCAGGCAATGACACGGCCAGGTATTTGACGAACGAGAAGTTGCCGATGGCCTGCGGTATGGAAGGGAGCGCTATGCCCTCCACTTCCGACATGTTCTGGTCGTATATCTGCAGGTGGGGCAGGAGCGACACAGGGGTCGCCGAGTGGGTGTATATTTCTATGTCGAAAGGCGTACGCTGGGCGGGTATCACGTAGCTGGGTATCGACATGGAGCCGTTTATGCCGAAATGCGGCACGTAGTCGACTGAGTAGAATGCGCTGTCTGGCGCGGTCGCGTTGAAGCTGCTGTTGGTATACAGCATTATGCGGCCGTAGTAGTTGCCCAGGAGGCTGGCCTGGCCGGAGCCGTACTGCACGCCGCTCTGGTTCATAATCACGCCGATATGCCCGCTGAACGCGGTGAAGTTCCTGATGCCGTACGACTCGCTGCCGGAAGCGTACTCAGGTATCCAGAAGAGCGTAGCTATGGCCTTTGCTATGTCCCTGCCCTCTAAGGTTGCGTTCGGCCATGCGTTGCCGTAATTCGAGAAGACGACCAGCGAGCCGCCGTCTATGTTGCGGTAGCTTATGGGACCGTAGAACGTACCCGAGGAGAGGGCATATGTGGGCCTGCTGAACGAGAAGTTGCCGAACACCCCGAAGGTGCTTAGGTTCACCTTGGTGGCATTGAATTGCCCGGTGTTGAGGAAGTCTGGTATCGCGCCGGACGGCACTATTATTGAGCCCTGCTCCAGCATGTGTGAGAAGTCCGCGCCCACGTATATTATGCTCGTGCCCTTGCGCAGCAGGTGCTCTATTGTGGTATTCTGGGTCCCGTTGTAGCCGCTCAGGAAGACCTGGGGTATGTAGCCGTTAGTCACTATGAGAACGGAGTTGTTTGCTATGTCCTGCAGACTTGCACCCGACACGAAGGACACGGCGCCGGGGTACTTTATCGCCCCGTATCTAAGCAGGCCGGTTATCAAGGCGCTCGTGACCTGCGTCACGTTGCCGCACTGGTAGCACTCGTTGGTTGTATTGAATATGTATATGCTCTGCGGCACGGGGCGCTGCAGTATGCTGGCGTACACGTTTATAGCGGATGCGTTGAGCGAATGCAGGTCCAGCAAAGCGTATGGAATCAATTTGGAGCCGGAGTCGCCAGACATGAAGCTCTGGTTTATCAGCTGCGCCGAAATGGAGGGTTGCGGGGGCGGGCCGGCCGGCTGCTGCGAAAGGGTGGACTTGTAGGAGGACAGGACGCCGTTCAGGTAGAACGCGAAGCCGCCGATTATAACGGCTACCGATATCAGGATTATTATTATTTTCTTAGTGCCGCCCCTCATCGATTGCACCGCTTTCCAAAACGTCACTGGTCTGCCTGGGCGCGCTTGTTCCCTTTGGCGAACACCTTCATGAACAGCCTGGTGAGGGCGTTCTCCTGGGAGCCGGTCTTCTTCACTATGGTGTAGACCTTGACGTTCCTCGCCCGCTTCTTCACCCTCACGTTGTATTTCATCCTACCACTAACCCCTGAATTCTATGTAGCCGAGCGACACCATCTTGTTGAGCATCTGCTCCACCCTGGGCGCGACTATCTTGTAGGTCTTGGCGAAATCGTCTATGTCTATGGTGTTGTCGTGCGCCTGTATCCACTCCTCTATCATCGACATGAGCGACTCGTCCGAATAGGCCTCTAGCGACTTCAGCCGCGCCCTGAGCTCCTCGTTCTCCGTGGTGAGCTGGGACGCCCGCACGGTCATGCTCTTGTTGGAGCTTACCAGCTGCGTGCTCATCCTCTTCAGCTCCCTGTACTCGTTGAAAATCGAATCGTAGTTGTTGACCAGGACGCTGTAGTTCTGCGACAGCGAACCCAACGCATCGTCTATCGACGAGCTGAGCGTCTGGAAGAGCTCGGGGGGGTTCGGCTGGTATATGTCGAGCGTCAGCGACAGCACGCTGAGCAGGTTCCTCAGCACGTACAGCTTGCGCAGCTTGGCGCTCGAATCCTGGCCCATCGAGTACTCTATGGTAATCTTGTCCTTCTCGAAAGTCATCAGGAAGAACAGGAACGGCCTCTTTTGTATGTCCCTGCTCTCCACCCTAAGGACAGCGAGATAATTTGGGGTAGGCTTGAGAGAGAAGACCTGCAGCTGCGACAGCCTGTCGGCCATGGCCTCGAAGGTGCCCTGCAGCGAGCCCCCTAGTGAGAGCGTGTCAACTTTCGGTTCCAGAACAACGTTTTCGTCGGCCAACTCAACCACTTCCAGGGCGCAAATACTTATTCGCAATCAATTCTTTAAATACATTCGTACGCTTTGTAGTGACGTGAAACCGCGGCTTGCCGGGCGTTATGCCGGCTGCTTCCTGCCTTTCGCCGCGGGCGGCTTCGCGCCGGGCGGCAGGTTGACCGCTGGCGTGTAGCTCAGCAGCGACAGCAGGTACATGAATATTATTATCGCTATGCCGTAAGCGAAGGCACTGGGCTGGCCGCCGGAGACTATTATCAGCAGCGCGGCGAAGATCACCGCGACGACCACGTACGATACCTGCTTCTTCACGTAAGTGCTGCGGTACTTGTCGTATTTCGGGTAGCACGCCCTGCATACCACCAGCCTGTAGTTCTTCGCGTTCTTCGTGACGTTCTGCTTGAAGTACCTCATCACCCGTATCACGCGGTCCTCCCTGACCTCAAGGCCGTCCCTGGCCTCGCCGCAGATTATGCATCTGGACCCGCTTCCTCCGCCGCGGGGCTTCTTGTTCTTCTTCTCCATCCAAGATCAACTTACATCGACAGTGACGTCGTACAGCCGGCCCGTCTCGGAGTTTATGCGCTCCTCGTCGACGAGGTCGAACGCCCTCTTTATCGTGATGTCGTCCATGTTCAGGCGCCTGAACACGTTGCTCGTCTCGTCCCTGTCCAGGCCGGCCTTCTCCAGCATGCTCACGAAAGCTATGATGTTTATGTGCCTGTGGGCCTTCTCCATGCTGGCGAACAGGGCGGCCATGCTCTTCTCCGTCACGCCGAAATTAGTCAGTATGCGCCTGAGCTCAGGCCTGCTTATCGTGAACGTCTCGGCTGCGGCTGCCATCGGTCACACACCCACGTAGCCTATTATCCTAGTTATGAGCATGTCCTCTATGCTCAGCGACTTCAGGAACGCGACCATGTTCTCGTTGGATATGCCGCCAACGTCCTTAGCCATGCGCAGCATCTCCATCATCTTCATGCTCCTGCCGTTGCCGTCGAAATACGCCAGTATGCCGGTTATGCCGTCGCTGGTCACGTTGTAGTCCACCAGCCTGTCCTTCAGCTCCTCCTTCTCGAACTGGTAGTCGCGCTGCATCACCCCCGCGGCTATCTCCGCCTGGGTCAGGACGTCCGACATGTCTATCGTGTAGACGTAGAGCGGCTCCTCGCCGTGTATCCTCTCGAGTATGAACGTCTCTGGGAACCTTATCGCGGTCTGGAAGGCCATCTCCACCGCCGCCTGGCCGACCCCGAACTTCCCGATCTCGTCCCTGATGAAGCCCGAGAAGTTCAGCGAGCCCTGCAGGTAGTCCAGGAACTTCTCGAACTTTATCCTTAGTATGAACGTGGTGCCGACGTTGGAGAAGATCGCCTCGTTTATGTCGGTCGGGTTCTGCGACGCGACTATGAGGCCGAACTGGTACTTCCTGCCCTCCCTGACTATCATTATCGCGTCGCTCTTCTCGTCGCTGGCTATCTTCCACGCCTCGTCGAGCACTACTATGGTCCTGAGCCCCTTGTTCTCGCTCCATCCCTCGCTCCTCATGCGCTCCTTCATGGTCTGCAGTATGAACAGCCCAGCCAGGGCCCTGAACCTCTCGTCCGGCAGCCCTGAAAGGTCCACATCGACCAAGCCAGATTCGGTGAGCTTGCCGAGGTCTATCGTGCTCTTCCTCGCGAAATAGTCCTCGCCCTCACGCGCGAACTGCCTGAGCCTGTATATGGTGTTCTCCAGCTCAGCGGGGTATTCGTATGTGCCTTCCTGCAGCTTCTCCTCCAGAAGCGATATGACCTCCTTCAGCGTCGGGGCCTCCTTGCCGGGCTGCGGCTTTTCCGAAACTATGAACCCGAAGTTGGCGTAGGACTGCTCCAGCGCCTCCTCGGTCAGCCTCTTCTGCTCCGGGAATTGCGATATGTCCGTGAGTATGTCAAGGGAATTCATTATCTGCTTCGTCCTGTCGAGCGGCTTCATGCCAGACAGGTCCATGATGTTTATGTAATCGCCCTTGGCCAGCGAGACCACCACCCCGCCGCTCTGCTTGACCCATGCCTTGTACTCCCCGGCCCAGTCTATTATCACGGCGTTGCTGTTCCATACGTAGCTTGCCCTTATGAGCAGGGTCTTGACGAAATATGACTTCCCGGAACCCGTTATTCCTACCACGGCTATGTGGGGGTTGGTCAGGTTCAGGAACGACCAGGTGAACGGCACCTTGAATATCTTGGTGGTGCCTATGTACAGCGACTTGAACGGGTCGGTCATCAGTGCGCTGACCGGAGGCTCCGGCGGCCTCGAGAAGAACGCCCTCTTGGCGACCTCGTTGCTCATTATGCTCTGTAGTTTAAGCAGTGTCACAATACCACCATATGAACGCAAACACTCATGACTGCCTGTCGAAATACGCCGCCAGCTCCTCCAGCTGCGTCGGCAGCGAAAAATTGAACGTGAAAAGCGTGTAGAGCTCCCTGCCCACGACCTTCGTAAGCTGGAGGTCCATGCCGCTGAACGCCACCTGCAGGCTCTTTATCTGCGCGCTGAGCCTGTCCACCGCGGCCTTCTCCGATATGTCCACCGCGGTCGTCTCGAAGTACATTATCGTGGCTATCGGCTTCTCCCCCTGGGATATCCTGTCTATCTTCGTCTGGAGCACGCTTATCTTCCTGCGCAGCTCGGTTATGGCCATCTCGTTGGCCTGGGCGCCCTGCTGCGCCCTCGACAGCTGGAATTCCTGGTACGAACGCTTGCCCTCCAGCTCGTCCCTGACATTCTGTATGTCGAGACCCGATGAGAGCACGTGGAACTTGAACGGGAATCCTATGTTCATTATGGCGCGCTCCCAGGTGTCCGGGGCCTGGAGCATCTTCTGGTCCTCCTCCTCCTGCCGCGACTCCAGCTTGAACACGTATGGGAACAGGTTGCCGGTGACGTAGCCGGTAGCGTAGTACAGGCCGCTGACGTTCTTCACTATTGCATCCTGGCTCTTGATTATCTTGTAGTTCCTCGCTGGCTGGAACGTCACGCCCAGCATGCTGGTGACCATCGGGAATATTATGAAGTCGGCCCAGTTGAGCATCACTATGAACACTATGGCGAGCAGGGACAGCGCCATCGCTATCAGGCCGAATATGCCAGTGCCGAACGACGGCAGCGCAAGCACCACTATGAGCGCAAGGAAGCAAGTCAATAGAAGGTACGTTATGGCCTCTTCGTCCATCACATCACCTGCTGTATGTTCTTGCTCAGCTGCTCGCTTATGGTAGAGAAAGGTATCAGGTACTCTGGCTCTATGAACTTCAGCAGCTCCTGGCCGGTCACCACGCTGGGCGTGACGCCGAAAACCGAGCCTATGCCCGACATCACCTCCCTGGCCCTCTGCTGCGCTATGCTGACCGCCTCGAACTCCTTGGTGCCCTTGGCCGATATCGCGGCGTAGGTTATGAGCTCGAGGGACTGCGCCTTCTCTATGTTGTCCAGCATGCTGTGCCACATCGAGAGCTTGCCCTTAGTGCGGTCCAGCTCCTTGGCCTGGCCCTTCTTGTTCGTCAGCGCAACGGCCTCGTTCTCCAGGGAGTTTATCGTGTCCTTCAGCGTCTGTATGTAGGCGTCCTTGTTCATCACGTAAAGCTCGGAGGTGAAGCGCACGGTATCCCTTGACACTCCGACCAGCCTGCTCACCTGCCTCGAGAAGTCCATCTTCTCGTTGTCGCTCATCTCGGTGGCGGAGCGATACAGCGGTATCGCGACGTAGACCGTGGCCACGAACGTGTCGCCGTCCTTGTGCATTATGGAGTCGGCCGAAGGCGATATGGTGTACGGCTCCTCGTCGCTCAGCACTATGTTGTTGCTCCTCTGCTTTATCGCTGGGACGAGCATGTACGTGTAGAACCTGGACGCGAAGGCCACGACGTCGAAGAGCAGCCCTATGGCGAGCAGTATGAGCTTGACCACGTCCATGACTCCGCCGCCCGGAAGGGCCGCGGAGAGGGCTATGAAGACGGCCGATACTCCCAGGAAGGCCATGAGCACCAAAATTTTAATCTGCATTGGACCGGTCCCCTTGTCACATTCCTATCTTGTCATTGAATCTTTATTAAACTTTGCTGTGCCGCGCCATGGATTTTGCGATGCACATGATATTTTATATGAACGACCTGAGCCTGCTGCCGGTATACGACACCCCTCCTATGAAATTCGCCAGCTGGGTTACGAACGAGTATGTCAGTGCTATTATCAGGCCCGGGAAGAACAGTATCATCAGCCAGAACGAGCTCATCGCGGGCTCGACGGTCTGCAGCTGGTACTGTATGGGCCCGCCCGGCTGCGTGTTGCTTATCGCGCCGCCGCCTCCGCCCAGCGCCGCTATCTTGGCGCTCGCAGAGCCGAACGTGCTCAGGAGGCCCGGGGTCGTGAAGTAGAACGCGACCGCGAAGAGGGTAGGCATGATGAGGTAGAACCCTATGCCGAGCGCCATCAGCATCCCGCCGAAAGGCCGCGTGGGCAGGAACATCCTGAAGAGCACCCCGGGTATCAGGAAAACGGGTATGGCGGCTACGGAGAAGAACACTATAAGGTAGTACTCGGACCAGAGCACCAGTATCGCGTTGCTGAGCACGCCTGCCATGACCTGGACCGGCTCTATGTACGTTATCTCTAGGCCCTCCTGCTTCGCCGCGTTGATGAACGCTGCGAATGTGGAGAAGAAGCTCGAATCCGGGTACTCTACGTAGAAGTTTATCGAGGCCGAGTACGCTGCGGTCATGTATACGCCGTACAGCGAGGTGTAGAGGTTCTCGGAAGAGGTTATGGTGTTTCCTATGAGCCCAAGCGATGTGGCGTATGGGTTGATAGGGCCGACGAGCTCTCCGGGGACCAGGCCGAATATAGTGGCGCAGATGTACACGAAAAGCAGCACTATTATCGCGCTGGCGGTCGCCTCGTAGAGCTCGCCGATGCCGAAATTCCTGACCATGTCGCTCCTGGCCGCTATGCCTATCATTATTATCAGCGCGGAGACCGCGAACGAGAGCAGCACAGCCATGAACACGAACGGCAGGGCCTGGGCCCATTCGGCAGTTATCTGCTGGTTTATCGGGCAGTACCACGGAATGCCGTTCAGCTGTGACGCAAGGCTTGAAGGGTATGATGTGCATGTTGCGGCATGCGGAGCCGAGGGGAGGGCCGCGGCTAGCAGTAACGCGGCGAAGAGGGCCGCGGCCTTCGGTATGGAGTTCCCTGTTTTCATATAATGCTGCCTATCATCGACATGAAGTCTACGCGCTCGCCCATGGCGCGCGAGAAGTCGACTATGAAAGCGTCGAGTATTGCGAAATTGAGGAAAGGTATTATGAGCAAGCCGACTATCAGGTAGCCGGTCTCCAGGACCGCGGAGTCGAACGAGGCGCAGGGGGACGAAGTGCCTGCGCCTGACACACTTATAGGGCATGAGAGGCCGGAGCCCAGCACCAACGTGTAGAGCGAACTGAAGAGGCCGCCCGCCAGCGTGGCGAGCGAGGTGGACTGCAGCTGCACGTCTATGAAGCCGTAGCTCATGCTCACCAGCAGCGGATACACCAGTCCCAGCCCGAGGCCGAACGCTATGAGTGATCCGCCGAACGTCCTCGTGAAGCCGAAGCATCTGGCGACCAGCCCCATCACCATGAAGAGCGACAAGAACAGCAGCGAGCCTGATATGAGTATCATCTGGACCTGGTTGAGCACTATCAGAGACAGGAGGCCTGATGCGCCCGTCTCGAGCATGGACTCCATCGAGGCAGGCAGCAGGCTTGCGGTACCAAGCTGCACTGACACCGTGCCCTGGCCTATTAACGTCAGCGGCGTGAAGTTAAGGATGAAACCCGGCACCGTGGCAGCAGCTATGAATCCGAGGTAGTATATTGTGGCGAAGTAGCCTGTGGCCGTTGTCATGAAGGAGCTGAGATCGCATGCCGATAGGTTGTACAGATCATTGACGTTGGACGCTGCGCAGGCTTTAGGAAGCAGGCCTGCGCCCTGAAAAGCGCCCTGCGGGTTCATGAAAAACATGTACGAGAAGGCGCCGAATATGCCTATGAGGAGGAATGACATTAAGGCCTCGTATATCTGCATCCTGGACCACGCCCTGGCGTTGCTGCTGCCAGTGGCGCCGCTGAGCATGTAGACGATGGCGGCCACTGTTATTATCAGCAGCACGGCTATGGCCGCAACGCCCTCCCAGCTGGTTATCTCGACTGGAAGCGTGTACAACAGAACCGGCTGCAGGGCGGGCTGCATGTGATGCGGTACCGCGTGCGAAGCCGCGCCTGGGGAGGCTGCCAGTAGCGCAGACAGGCAGATGAAGAACAGCGTAAATGCTTTTGCTCCCATTTTCATATCACGTTTTTAAGCATAGTGCTGGCGCTCAGGCTGGGTGCGCCGAGGAGGTCGCCGACCGCCTCCATGAAATCGTACGCCATTATCAGCGACAGCACGAATGCCATGATTGTGTAGAACACAGGCTCTATTATGGTCTGTATGAACAGCTGCACCTCGGTGCCGTTGAGCAGGCTGCCCACCACGCTGACCGCGTTCTGGCCGGTGCCTTTTGCGTTGACTGCCAGGTTCAGCGCGGAATCCGCCATGCCGGCGGCTTTGCTTTCGAAGTTGTTCAGGAATGCCATGTTGGAACACGCTGATAGCAGGCTGCTGCTTGTTCCGCCCGACGGGCATATGCTTTCCAGCTTAATCACGTAAGGGCTCAGGTAGTTCGGGTTGTAGAACAGGAAGAAGTGCAGCATTATGGGCAGCAGGATGTAGAAACCTGCGAACAGGCCTAGCATCGCCCCACCGGCAGCCCTGGTTATCGGGAGCGACCTTAGCACTATCCCTGCGAATAGGAACATCGGGAACATGCCGTATATGACAGCCAGGAATATTCCAAGGCCGAACAGCAGGCCGATCATGAGGCCGCCTATGTCCGTCAGCGTCTGGAGTATCGAGCTTAGGAATAGGTCGCCGGCGTATGGGCTGAATGTCATCCCGAATGTGGAGAGCTGGAGATTGAACGTAGTGCCGGCGGCTATGTTTATGAATACGGTGTCCATAGCGAACGCCAGTTCGGGGGCGAGGAGGCCGGCCGAAGCGGACATGACAGCGTTGCAGTCGTCTATGAATATGTTGCTGTTGAACGTTGGGCCGGCTGCTGCGAACAGGTTGGAGTTGGCGATGGAGTTCGTTGCGGAGAACGTGCCGAGGAACACGCCCACCACTATTATGGTTATGGCTATCTCGCCGAATTCCGTCTTGGCGAACCTTGTGAGCTTGTCTATCGCGAAGGCGTGGCCTATCGCGTAGATTATGCCAGTTACAGCGAACATCAGGGATATTATGGCAAGCGACAGGCCTATGAGCGAGCTGAAGCTCGCTATGTTAACTGAGGTAGGAGGGGGCGAAGTCGGAGAGTATGCCGAGTATGCCGGGAAAAGCGACCCGCATGAGCCGCTGCCGGCCATTGCGCTGTGCGACAGCAGCATGAGCGCCAGCGCAGGGAAAATCAATTTTTTGATGTTGAAGCGGATAATGCGCATGCCTACCACCTACACTAGCTTCGCAAGGCCGGCCAGTTCCGTATCGCCGCCGAGCAGGCCTGACAGCCCTATGACTGCAGATATAACCACGAGTATGTTTATAATAGGCATGAAATACGCGCTGACCCCGACTACGCCGTACGCATCGAAAAGGTTGTAAAGCAGCGCTATGGCGGACTGCTGCGAACAGCTCTGGCCCGGCAGCGAGGGCAGGGAGGCGGGCGACGACGACATTAAGGCCTCGCCTGCGTATGCAGGGGTGAGCGAATAGCCTATAGCAATCAGTTCCGCACCTATTATGCCGCCGGTGGGCCAGCATGAACCGCCGGTGGCAGCGGTGCTGGTCGCTATGTATGTCATGTTGGGCATCACGAAGAAGTTTATGTCATAGTAGTTGCCCGTGGTGGGCGAGTTCTCCGGTATCTGCGTTATGCCGTTGTATCCGTACGCGAACGAGTTGAACGTGAAGCTGGGCGGCGGAGAGCCCGATTGGGATGGGGCGACCTGCTGGCAGCCGGATGGCTGCGACAGGACTGGGCCGGATGGCGTGGAGATGTAGTACGGCACTCCTGGGCACAGGTTGACGTATTCCAGGCCGTATATTATCGGCATGAAGACCACGGCCCCTATGGCTATCGCTATGAAGAGCCCTCCTATGGCCCTGGTGAACGGCGTTGCCCTGAGCACTATGCCTACGAAAAGCATGTAGGGCCAGATGAAGAGCAGCGCTATTATGAATACGAACTGCGCGACGTACGACTCGAACGCAAGCGACAGGAGGTCGCCTAGCGGCGAGTATGACTGGAATATCATGTCATAGCCGGCGTACGGCTGGAACGAAATCTTGAGGTCGAAGTTTATCGTGCCGGCGCCGGGAAGCAGGCAGGCCTCGAGGTTCGACCAGCATACCGGTTCCACGAACGGGGTGAAGCTGTCGAGGAACCCCATGTACGTGTCTATCGTGAAAAGCGCGTTGAGGTTGGTGAGCGTCTGGTTCGTCAGGTTCGCTATGAGCACCGCGGATGTCGCGAGGGGGTAGTCTATCTGTCCAGTGAAGGACGTACTAGGGTCGTAGACCATGTTGCAGATTCCGGGGAACGACGACGTGCCGAAAAGCAGGTTGTATGGGGGCAGGGGGTTGCTGGGAGCCTTGGTGCTCCTGCTGCTGTAGGACGTGCCGGCTATGAAATTGCCGGAGAACAGCGTGAGCTGCGAACCTGCCGATATGGTGTTGCACGTCTGGTACATCGCCTGGGGGCTGAGCCCGCTTGCGCTGAACGACGACATGTACAGCGACGCGAAGAATGCGAGCGCGCCCACGACCACGGCCACTATGATCGAGGTGCCTATCAGCTGGATGAACTCGCCCCTGGCGTTCGCCTTTATCTTCTGGTCGTTCATCACGTAGCCGATCATGTACCATACCGCCACTATTATGGCGTCTATGAGCAGCGCCACGACTATGAACTCTGCAAGGTTAGTCTGCGCGGCGTGCACGCTAGTGGGCACCGCGCCCCGGACCTCCTGGACGTAGGAGCTTATCGCGCTTTGAAGTACGAGGTTCGCTAGTGCCGACATCAGTTAACCACCTACACGTTGCTCCAGAACGACGACGCGCCGTCCAGCCCTCCGTTCAGCGCCTTCGCGAGCCCGACGGCGAAGCCCATCATCACCATCAGGTCTAGCGCGAATAGCACGATGGATGTGAAAAGGAACATCGCTACCTCGTTCGCTATGTTCAGCACGTTGCTGACAACCAGCGCGGGGTCTATGGCCGAGGACAGTATCTGCGTGAACTCGCCAAAGCTCAGCGAAGTTATGGAAAGCCCTGACATCTGCACGCTGGTCGGAGTAGAGCCGCCGGTGCTTGTGAAGAAGCTCGACTCCTGTATGTTTGGCAGCGAGTATGCGGAGTCAAGGTACGACCAGCCGGGATTGCACCACGTAGACTTCGAGCACGGGGTGAATATCCAGGACAGCATGGTCGGATTGTACGCAACCATAGTCGGATATATCAGATATGCAGCTATGGCTATGGCAAGGACGGAATTCGCGGCGGTCCTGAGCCCTGCGCCAGTGAAGGCAAATGAGCGCATGATGAGCGCTATAGGGAGCACGACGAAAAACGCAGAGCCCTGTATGAGCGGTATAAGCAGGTACTGTATGAACATGGCGCCCATGGCCAGCATCATTATGGGCGTGAACACGATCGTGAGGAGGTCGCTCATGATTGCATACGGCATGCCGAGGTCGCCTGCGAAGATCGGCGTGACTGAGAACAGGCCGAAGTTGAGGAACGTTTTAGATATGAAAGAGGCCACGTTTGGCGTTATCACTGAGGAATAGACGCTCTGCCCCACGCCGCTGTAAAGCCTGGAGTCTATCGCGTAGGTTATCGACGTGGAGTAGATGTTGTTCAGCATCTTCAATCCGGTATTGAAGGTCAGGTTGCCGACGTAAAAGTCCGCCGATGCGAACGGGTTGCAGGCGTACGCGCCCGTAGAACCTATGGTAGCGGAGAATTCGCTGACCGTTATGGTCGCGCCCAGCAGTATCACTATTATGATCACGCTTATGAGGTTCTGGTTCAGCTCGGTGACAACAAGGGCCTTTATCTTCGCGCTCGATGCGGTGGGCATCAGGTTGCTCAAGATGTACACCACGGCTATGACGGCGAAGCTTATCATTATCACAGTGAAGTTTATCGAAAGCCATGAAGTGTTGTAAGGGTTCGTTGTTATGGGGCATCCGGAATCTGCGGATGCCTGCGCGGGCAGCGACGCGAAAATTACCAGTGCTAGGAAGAAAGACGCAGGTATGAGATTAGAACGGCTGCCAAGCATTTTGCATCACGTCTACGCGAGTTTCATCTTGCCGAACCCTAGCCTTATGGTGCCCCCGAGCGCGGCGGCCACGTCCTTTATTATCGTGTATCCTATTATAAAGTCGATTATAAGGAGGACGAACTGCAGCACAGAGTTCAGTATCACTGAAGTGACCAGGTCCGCTACCGGGTATATCGACGTGCTTACGAACGTGGACATTGCGGCGTCGTAGCCTATACTGAATCCGGGGGAGGTGGAGAAGGTATTGGTAATCAGGCCGCCTATCGCCTCGATCGCTCCTATGAAAGCCTGGCCGATGATGCCTCCCCATGACGATTGCGCCTGCTGGGCGGTGATGGTCTGGGACGTGCACTGCGTCTGCACCGTGCCGCCGCAGTATATCTGCTGGCCCAGCACGAAGTCGCTGACCGGGACGTTCAGCACAACGAACAGCATAGGGAACACGAGCGAGACCCCGATGCCCAATGCTATGAAAGTGCCTCCGAAGCTCCTCAGGAAAGGTATGGCCCTGAACACTACGCCCACAGGTATGAAGAGGCCGAAGCCCAGCTCCACTATCTGGATGAACAGGTCGGCCAGCATCTGCAGCACGATCAACGACGGCAGGACCACCAGGGTGGCGGCGTTGCTGAGGAGCGACGAGGATGAGGTCGTGTAGTCCGAGTCTATTATGTTGCTTATCAGAAGCGGGCCCGTGGAGCCGAAATGCGCGTTCACCGTGCCGGCCGGCGGCAGGGTCGGTATAGGCGGGTACGGGAACCAGACGCTGTAATGGAAGCTCTTGATGAAGTCGACGCCTGACGCGGCGCCGAACAGGATCGTAAGGGAGTTCTCCGCGTACGCGGACGAGACGTTCAGGTAGTTGCCGGCGACGTAGTAAAGGCCGCCAAGGTTCTGCGACACCTGGCCGCTGAACCCGAGCGATGAGGGCGCGCTGCCGGTGCCTGCGAGCGACGAAGCTATCGAGCTGAATATGACCAGCACCGCGAATATGGCCGCGACAAGCAGCATGGTCTTCACGGTCTCCCAGAGCTCGTTCCTGTACCACCCCTTTAGGGAGCTCAGCTGGAACACCTCGCCCAGCATGTATGCCAGAGCCACCAGGGAGAAGGACAGCATTATGCCTATCACCCATAGCGGCACCGCAGAGGCGATGCAGTCGCCAATCAAGGCGTTTGCGCCCGTTATTATGCAAAAGGGCGGATTCAGATTGTACGCGGCGGCCGCCTGGCTGAAGAAGGACGACAGAAGCAGGGAGGACGCAAGCATAAGCATGATGCGCAGGCGCAGTGCGGCTCCCGTTAGCATGATAGGATAGATGCGAAAAAGTATTATAATGTTAGTGTTTCAGCATCGCGAATCTTTTCATGTACGATTCGCTCTGCAGCACTATCAGGAAAGGGAGCAGGAACACGGTGTCAACGATCAGCTCCACTATGAATGCGGCGTAGGCGTAGCCGCCGGGCAGTGCGCTGCCAATAGCTATGAATATGAAGTCCAGGGCGGTGGTGAGGATTATGGCCACTGCGAGCCACAGCAGGAAGTAATCGAACCTCTTGAAGAAGAACCTGAAGCTCGCTGACATTGCGCGCAGGGTCCTGTTCTCGTCTATTATTATCGATGCAGGGGCGTAGAAGAAGAACGGCGCCATCACAAGCCCGGCGAGCGCGGTTATTATGCCGGACACTGTTGCGGAACCGGTCACTACGAAGCTCAGCACGTCAGCGAGCACTATCACCGCCTCCATCATCAACAGAACCACGAAGACCCTGCTCGTGTACTTCTCAAGGCCCCTGAACACTTCCTGCCTTATCTTGGCGTAGGTCCTGCTGTGCTTTACCACTATGTTCACGGCCACCATGGCGAAGCTCAGGAACAGCAGGGAGAAGAATATCGAGGCGACTATGACAGCCGTGTTCAGTATGTTGAGATTCGTGAAGACGCTTGCCGTCCTTATGTATATGCCGCCTATGTCGGTATAGGTCGGGAAGGCGGCGAAGAGCGGTATGAAGACCGCGATGACGAACGATATCGACGATATGAGCAGCAGCTGGATGTGGTTTGTGTAAGTCTCGAGCGCGTTGTGCAGCAAGTCAGCCATGAGACCACGTCAGTTGTACGTTTGTATGACAAAAGATAAATATTCAAGTGGTATGAAGCAATTTCTCAAGCGAACGCCTCTTCAAGCTCTAGCCAAAAGATAATTGGAATAGAAGGGTTCAAGAAAGAACTGAAGTAAGATGGAAGTATATTCAAGTTCTTCAATCTACCCTCAAGATGGAGTCGGAGTAAAATTTAAAATTGTTAAGTTAGTCGTTTGCAGCACTGTTACTGTGTGATTCCACCATCCAAGCGACTCATTGTAGCTTACTGTTAGATTTCCGACTACTTCTGGACCAATTGTGAGTGGATAATAAAATATGAGTTTTTGCCCTTTTGTGACCCTAATTTCGCACAAAGGCACGTTTTTCTGCGCACAAGAATACGGCCTAGCTATGCCAGAATTAGTGCTGTTATTAGTTCTTCCTGCAAATAAGATAATCGTATTTGTTGCATTATCATAAGTCCATATTACATTGCCGTCTATTATCGATATGCCTTTTGGCGGGGGAGGTTGATACAGTGTACCATAATTTTTTTTTGGATAGTAGGCTGTAAAAGTAAAAATGCAATTATCGCTACTGCCATTATAAAAATAGCTATAACTAATACCATAATTTTATTATAGCCAAACATTATTTTCGCCTAATTATAACCAGTTATAAAAATCTCATTGTCTGCTTCTGAGAGAGCCGCGTTACTATAACTATACTGATATAATTTTCCGTAATTTTGTGCAAAGTTAAAAGTCTCCCAAAGATTATCACTTAGATTTGGTATAGCATATCTATTATTCGAGAAATTTTGTATCTGCACAGACATTACTGCATCCTGCAATGGAGCTACTAGATTACTATATGTTACTTGTTTTTCTGGTATATATCCAGGCCTCTGCGCGTAATAGTACTCTTCAGTAATAAGCCCTGTAGAATCTCCGCCTCGCCTCCTTCGAAATTGTTGCCGTATGCAGTCTGACATCCTCCCACCACTGAAAGTGATGGGGTTCCTCTTGCACTTTGCTTCTGTCTTTGTCCGTCTTCATCTGTTGCCATCGGAGCGGGTTTCGGAACCATTACTGGGTTCAAGGTCGCAGAGCATCCTTGCGTTGCCTCTCTGGAGGTATCAGTGCTCTCCTTGCATACATCCCTGTCTGTATGCAATCGGG
>JAJZOR010000024.1 GCA_021811435.1 Microcaldota archaeon
GGATGCTCTGCGACCTTGAACCCAGTAATGGTTCCGAAACCCGCTCCGATGGCAACAGATGAGGACGGACAAAGACAGAAGCAAAGTGCAAGAGGAACCCCATCACTTTCAGTGGTGGGAGGATGTCGCTCCTAATATGGCTTGTTGGTTCTGTTGTGTTATATCTGATAGGGAGTTCGGCTGGGGCATATTCTGGAGATCTTTTGCTAGCAGGTTTGATTGGACTAATGTCTGCAACGGTGTTTGGGGGCCTGTTAGGATATCTCCTTGCGGAGCATGGTCGACTCTCCATCATACCCTACGCCAAAGGAGGAAAATCCGCCTTACAGCGCGATATTCGTGGGTCAGTCATTTGCTTTGAGGCCACAGCATACTACTCCGAAGCCAGCAGGGACTCCCAAATGCCGTGAATTCATTTCTGAACAACGCAATGGGCGAGCTTGACACTACTTTGGCCTTAAATTATGGGTCAGGGCATGTTCAGTTTTATAGGCAGCGTATCCATTGCTATATCGAAATTGTCATTAGTAAATGGCCTGCAAAGCTTTATAAATCTAGTTAATTATAACTAACGTAGAATATAATATAGGTAATGTATTTATGACAAAGATTGAGGATGCACTCGTGGAGTTCAATCCTTGGTGGAAAAGAAAGTTTTCGCTGGTTTACCGTGACCGCGAAATATACGATGAAATCAAGACATACATGGAGCTGCCAATGATGATTGCGCTATCCGGCCTGAGGAGAGTAGGAAAGAGCACATTGATGCTGAAAATTGCAGAAGACCATATTGCAAAAGGCATGAGACCCGACAAGGTGCTTTATTTTTCGTTTGACGATTTCAAGGATACCGAGCCCAGTGAAATAGTCAGGGCGTACGAAAGATTAAACATGCTTGACATAAACGAAGGGAAATACCTATTCCTTTTCGATGAGATACAGAAGCTTTCCGATTGGCAGGACAAAATCAAGATGCTATATGATCTCCACAAGGGCAAAATAAAAATAATACTGTCCGGTTCAGAATCGTTGTTTTTGAAAAAACGAACAAAAGAGAGCCTTGCGGGCAGGATGTTCCTGTTCAACATAAAGCAGCTCTCTTTCAAAGAATTTATCGCATTTAAGAATGGGCAAACGATTCTAGAACGACCCAGACTGCACCAGAAAGAGCTTCTGGGACTTTTTGAAGAGTATATGCGCATGCAAGGCTTCCCGGAATTGGTCGGTATCAAAGACAGGGAAGTGATAAGGAGGTACATAAGGGAGGGAATAGTCGATAAAATCATATACAAGGATATCCCACAACTCTTCAAGATAGAAGATATCAGCATATTAGACGCCTTGATCAATCTGCTCATGGATGAACCCGGGCAGATCCTTGAGCTTTCCAGCCTCGCGTCCGAGTTGAAGATCACGCGACAGACACTGTCAAATTATATCAAATACCTAGAAGAATCTCAGCTTTTAAAGAAACTTTATAACTATTCCAGGAACAGAAGGAAAACGGAAAGGAAGCTCAAGAAATATTACCCTACAGTGATATCCGTAGACCTACCATTTAGCAGTGACAGCACCACTCAATCCCAAGCATTTGAATGGTTAATTGTAAATCAGACTGGTGCGGAATTCTTCTGGCGCGATGCATATAAGAATGAGGTAGACATAGTGCTCGGCAAAGAAATGCCAATACCAATAGAAGTAAAATATGGGAAAATATCAACAGATGGGCTATCCGCATTCATGCACAAATTCAACACGGCCGAAGGAACTATCGTCTCATATGATAGAGAAGCTGAAGTCAAAGTAAAAGATGGGATCATAAAGATAGTCCCAGCGTATGACCTGCTTCTAGAATAAAAAAGCGGCTTGATAAACGATTACCACGCAAAACCCATAATTTTAACGATGCAGGTTGGATGAGAATCCTAATACATGGACTATGCCGCGGTAATACTTGTCGTGATAATCGCAGCCGCATACTACCTCGCTTCAAGGAAGCGCCCAAGATGAATGGGGTACCGCCTCTTCGCCTCCGGCTGTTGATCGGCCTAGCTTCACTTGGCAGCGTATCCATTGCTATATCGAATGTCATGCTACGCTTTAAAAACAGTGCCGCTTAATCTTAGATTAAAGGGTGACAGCATGAAGGAGCTGGATTTCGTTGATATCGGTGAAGGCATAACAGAAGGCCACATACAGAAGTGGCTCTTCAAGGACGGCGACGCGGTGAAGGCTGACGAGGCCGTGGTGCAGATAGAAACGGACAAGGCCGTAGTAAACATACCGGCTCCAATAAGCGGCACGATAAGGATAAACATACCGGAGAACAGCGATGTTAAGGTAGGCGAGGTCCTGGCCTACATAGGCCAGCCAGCGGAACTTGCCGGCATAGTGCCTGGAAGGCGGCAGGGCTCAGAACACGGTTCAGCACAGCCGCAACCATCTATCCCTGTACGGGCATCCGAGCCTAATGCAACGCAGCCAGTATCTGCACATCCACAACGCGAGGTGCTCGCCACTCCTGGGATAAGGAAGCTGGCAAGGGACATTGGCGTAGATTTGTCAATTTTAAAAGGCACAGGCCCCGGGGGAAGGATACAGGAAAGCGACGTGAAAGCCGCAGCAGGTTCCGCAAAAGGCCAGATACGGCAAGCCCAAGCCAAGATGCCCAATGAATCTTACGGCGGCGAAATCGAGATAATACCAATGTCGCAGCCTAGGAAGGCGATAGCAAGGAACATGGAAGCATCATGGGCGATACCCAAGGCGGTGCACATGGACATAATAAACGCGAACGCGCTGTACGGCGTAGTGGAGAGGGAAAGGACAAGGGCTGAAAGCCAGCGCGGCATAAAGCTAGGCTACCTGCCATTCATAATAAAGGCGACTGTAGCTGCGCTGAAAGAAAATCCATACTTCAATTCCACGTACGACAAGGAGAAGCAGGAGATAATACTGAAGAAGTACTACAACATAGGCTTGGCTGCGGAAGCCCCGGACGGCCTAAGGGTGGCCGTAATCAAAAACGCTGACAAGAAGGGCGTTCTCGATATAGCAAAGGAACTTCGCGAGCTAGGGGACAAGGTCAAGAGCCTAACCATAAGCCCCGAAGAGATGAGGGACAGCACATTCACCATATCGAACATAGGCAGCCTCGGCGGCGGCTACCTGTCATTCCCGGCGATAAACTACCCCGAGGTAGCGATACTAGCAGTGCATCTGGTAAGGGACGCCCCAGTGGTCGAGAACGGCCAGATAAAGGTCGGCAAGATACTGCCATTCTCGATAAGCTTCGACCACAGGATAGTTGACGGAGCCGAGGCCGTGAAATTCGGCAATGCGATAATGGGATACCTGCAGGATCCTGCATTCCTTGGCGCGCTTTGAGCAGCATTGTGAGCAGCATGGGACGGATAGCGCTGGACCTAAACTCTTTGGAAACAGAATTCGCAGCTAAATCCGCCATGATCAGAAGCGGCAGGCTGAAGCTTGCAATCGTTTCCGATTTCGATGACACCATGTTCGATGTGACAAAGAGCATGCATCGCGCCACGGAGGAGATAAAAGGCAGGAGGATGGGCAAGGCCGAGGTTCACGAACTGCCTCCCGATGAAAAGATGGCGGTCTATACTACCGCATACACAAAATACGACCACACGCTTGAGCCCAATTTCGCCCTTATAGATTTTTACAAGCGTATGTGCGACGCTGGCGCGCACATCATAGTCGTAAGCGCAAGGAGGGAAAACCTCAGGGAGAAAACCGAAGAGAAGCTGAAAAAGCACAGCATAAAGTTCAAGGAGGTGGTGCTAAGGCCTAACGAGGGATACGGAGGCGAGCCCGAACTGGAGGAGTGGAAGGCCAAAATGGTGGAGGAGATAATGAAGGATTATGATGAAGCGCTGCTTTTTGAGGACATGGGATACATAATCGATCATATAATGAACCGTATGAAGCACAAGGGCATAAGGTATTTCCTTGTCAAATACCCGAACGAGATAAGCGAGATAAGGTAAAGCCTACCATATATACTATATAATAGCAATAGCGCAAGAATGAAGATTTTGTTTATTGATCGGTGACCAAATGGTTATGGGCTCTATTCCACAGCAAGTTGATGTGGCAGTCGTAGGTGCAGGCGTGGGCGGCTATGTCGCAGCCATACGCGCTGCGCAGATGGGCGCGAGCGTCGCCCTTGTCGAGAAGGAGAAACTGGGCGGGCACTGCCTTAACTACGCATGCATACCGTCGAAGACGCTCATAAAGATATCAGACATATTCTACGAGGCTACGCATTCGGACAAGTTCGGCATAAGCGGCACCGCCTCCCTGGATTCGAAGAAGATGTACGACTGGCGCATGTCTGCGTCAAAGAAGCTGGAGGATGGGGTAGGGTTCCTGTGCAAATCCTACGGCATAGACGTCTTCAAGGACGAAGCTGCATTCATGAGCTCCAACACGCTCAACCTCATGACCAACGGCATGACGCTTGAGTTCAAGAAAGCCGTAATCGCCACGGGCTCCGAGCCAATCGCGCTCAAGGGCTTCGAGTTCGGCGGCACCGTCATAGACTACAAGCAGGCCCTCATGCTGGACAAGGTGCCGAGGTCGATGGCGATAATAGGCGCGGGCTATGTCGCCGTCGAGATAGGGACGCTGTACGCCAAGCTGGGCTGCAAGGTGTCAATAATAGCCAGGTCGGACGTCCTCTCGCATTTCGATGCCGATGCCGTCGCGCTCGTGAAGAAGCATCTGTCGGCCTTCGGCGTGGAGGTGTGCACCGGGGTAACGCCTGCATCCCACGACTCCGGTTCGGTGACGCTGTCGGACGGCAGGAAGCTGGACGCCGAGCTTATAGTCGTGGCGGTAGGCCTAAGGCCGTACACCGACAACCTCGGCCTCGAGCGGACAATGGTGCAGAAGGATGACAAGGGCTTCATCCAGGTCGACAGGTCGATGAGGACGGCAGACCAAGGCATATTCGCCGTAGGCGACGTCATCGGCGAGCCCATGCTGGCCCACAAGGCCATAAGGCAGGGGGTGGTGGCCGCGGAGGCCGCGCTGGGCAAGAGCTCCAGCTTCGACAATATCGTCATACCTGCAGTGATATTCTCCGATCCGGAGGTCGCGGTTGCCGGCAGCGTCGAGCCTGCGGACGGCATAACCGTGACCAAGTTTCCGCTTACTGCATTGGGCAGGAGCATAGCGCTGGACAGGAAGGACGGCTTCGTCAAGGTGGCGAGCACCGCAGACGGCATGGTGAAGGGCGTCGAGATAGTGTCCGACGAGGCGAGCTCCATGATAAGCGAGGCCGCACTGGCGATAGAGATGGGAGCCACGTTAGAGGACCTGGCCATAACGATACACCCGCATCCGACCTACAGCGAGGCCGTGCAGGAGGCCGCGGAGGCCGCGCTAGGCGCTCCAATCCACTTCTTCTACGGCAAGAAGAAGTGACCCGCATACCGCATGGTCGTCCCGCCATCGCAGCCATGGCGTCAAGCATGTAAGTGCTCAGTATTCTTACAAAATCCATAGCAGAAAGCCCACGCACTTCAGTCGTGGGATGAATGCGAATGCATATAAGTGTTGTTGGTGAAAGAATGATGTTGATCTCGCATATGTCTGAAATACGTCCTGAAAAGGACTA
>JAJZOR010000016.1 GCA_021811435.1 Microcaldota archaeon
GACAAAGAGGTTGGGCGTCAAACTCAGTTGAAATTCAACTGATTCGGGCGGTTCAGATACCGCTAGCTTGCTGCGGAGGGAACCGCCCGTGCAAAGGGTTTATAAGGGGCGTAGCCCCTTATTTCATGTAGAATTACTACACCTAGATTCTTATAGTTCAAATAGATTAACAATCTATGATGTATATGCCTATTACATGCAATAAGTTGCCGAATAAATCAAAAAATCTTAGTATGTATAAAGATTTAACCTGTGAAAGTAAATGCGATGGAATAATTCTAAAACTTAAATTGATGAGCAATAATCAAACAAGATTGAAAATGAAGCACTTCGGAATAAATATAAATGACGCTTATGGCATTTCAATCAAGAATCTAAGGGTACTAGCTAAAAAGATTGGAGTAAATCATACGCTGGCGCTCCAACTTTGGGACACGGGCGTGCATGAGGCGCGCGAACTTGCAAGCATGATAGATAATCCCAGTCTTGTCGATAGTGAACAGATGGAACGTTGGGTGCGTGATTTTGATTCTTGGGATATCTGCGATGAATGCTGTAATAATTTATTTGTTAAAACCAATCTAGCTTATAATAAAGCTGAAAAATGGAGTAAATGCGATACTATGTTCGTTAAAAGGGCAGGATTTGTCTTAATGGCGAATCTTGCTATTCACGATAAGAAAATAGACGAAGGGGCGTTTGTACCTTTTCTTAAGATAATAAGCGCTAATGCTACCGACAAGCGTCATTTGGTAAAAAAAGCCGTCAATTGGGCATCAAAAGAAATTGAAAGGAGGATAACCATTTAGAAATCTTAGGAGGGTTCGAGGGAGCAAGGCGCATCTTCAACTCTGAGTTCGGATTGCAGAAAACCAGCACCGTACCTATTTATATTTCTGAAATGTCATTGTCTGTTTGCGGAGATGCAGCCGTTCATTTCCGAAAATAAATATGTGGTGCTAAAATGGCTAGGAATAGAGAGAGAAACACTGGAAGCGTCCGTTTTGCAAGCGGAATGCCGTGGATGCGATTACTGCTGGATTCGAACATTACATGCTTATATAGCTAGAAATTCATTAGCAAGTGTTCAAATGCACAGGGCTTATGCTTTGTGAATTTTGTTTTTGGGTGTGTGAATGAAGCTAGGAACCGACGCTAAATCGGAAAGCCGCTACGCGGCCAGCTTGGAGGTCGAGAGTTCAAATCTCTCCAGGCCCATCATACCTGTAAAACCGAAGCTAAGGCGCCATTTGAGTAATCAGTATTTTAACTCCGCCAGCTTTTTCCACCATCCGAATCTTTTTTCTATGTAATAGTCAAGCGAATACCTGCTCGTTCCATATGTAGCCTCTATTATGATAAGTAACAGGAACACATAAACATATACTATGCCTGCGCCAACGTCGGTAACACCTGCCATGAAAACGCCACCCAAACCCTCGGCAATGTCCCAGACTAGGAGACTTAGCAATATCCCACCAGTATAAGTGATTTTGCGCATGAAGCCGAATATAAGCGCTAGTCCGAGCACGAGCTCCAATGCGCCTATAAGCAGTACAAAGAGGTTTGGATTGGCAGCTACTTGCCCTGCCCAGAAGCTTGCCCACGGCTGCAAGATGGCAGGGTGCATCGAAATCGATTGGTTTGTCATGGAAACAAATATGTCGGCCATGCCTGGCTGGAATTTCCACGCTCCATCAAGAAGCCATGCGACACCAAAGAGCGCGCGCACCGCAGTCTTGAGCACCGGCGCATTCTTCACTACCCAATTGTCAGTAGGTAACGTTCTCTCCGTTTTAACACCTATTTAAAGCGTTTATCTTTAGACCATAGCCTCTGGGCCCGACCATATATTAAAGCTATCGCTGCGCCTAACGCTCCTCCTACTAGTATATCCACAAACGCAGACAGGAAGCCATATCCATAGAATATGTATGCGAGTCCGTACACTCCATAGCCCATCATCCCTCCATAATACGGATACCCGTATCCCCCCATCATTCCGTATCCACCAAAACTGTATGGTACGGTAAGCAACCATGAAAATGCAGCGATAACCGCACCGGTTATTGCAGCCGCCTTTACATTTATCCGAAACAGGTTATTTCTTGCCATGATCTCATCAAAATCATTTTTTCACCGAATACGCGTCTGCGCAATTCCTGCAGCAAAAATCAACATAACTGCCGTTGATTTTTTTCTTATAATCACCATTGTATATTTTGCAATTGCAATGGGCGCAGGTGGTAAGTTTTTGCTCTATTACGAGTTCTAATATGTTCCCGAAATTTTCGGATAAATCCGCTACAAATTCTCTGCCTAGCGGAGTCATAAGATAAACTTTTTTATCCCTCTCCCCTACACCTTCAAATTTTACATACCTCTGTTTTTCTAACTGTTTTAAGAACGGGTATATCTGCCCTGGGCTAGATTCGCTGCCCAGTTTGCTTTTTATCTCTTTCATTATCTCATAACCATGCATGCCCCTCTTGTTGAGCAAAAGAATCGTATACAACTTTGCCAAGCTTTTAACCTTTATCCCAGACTTAGTATCCATTCTATCAATTTCTGATATATCACTTTGCGATATATATAAATTCAGCGGTATCTAAAAGTATAGTAACGCAAATCCGTGAGCATAGCTGGTATAATTGGTCGATTGCACACGTGTTTTTTGTTCCAGAGGGCACCCCATACCTTAATGGTGTGCTAGTAATATAATGGGCAAACGCCACAACCCCGCGCGCCTCTTACGAATGAATCTTCTGGCACAGCGGTGGTGCCGGTTTCTGTAGCCCTGTAGCGATTCGGTCGCTCATTTCCGGCGCTGCCTGGGTATTATACCAGATTGCGGTAGGCGGCACAACGTATTATAACGAGATAGACATGATAAGCAATCCGGCAGCGACTTGAAATATCGCTGCAACGCGCAACAGCGTCAATGCACGTGACCGCCCCCGTACACTATCCCGCGCCACCCCCTACGCAACACCGCATTCTAATTGTTTGGTTCAGCAAGTTTTAAATATCAAAAAACACTGAAGTTCAGTACGGCGGTGTCGAGTCGAACAAGGTTGGCTATATGGAACAAGATTCTGAAGTCAGATTTATTGCGGATTTGTTCTCAGCAATAAAGCAAGGCGATTTAAGGCAGGTGCGTGATATTCTTGGAAGAATACAAGACATAAATGTGCAGGGTCCTAATGGCCTTACCCCTTTGCAGCAAGCGGTGTGGAACGATCACGCAGACATAGCAAAATTGCTAATAAGCAGGGGCGCCGATGTCAATGCATATTCGATTAATGGCTGGACAGCACTTATGGCATCCATAGAGCGCGGAAGGACGGATATCGTAATGATGCTCCTGAACTCCGGTGCCCAAGTCAATATAGAGGATAAGGGAGGCGAGGCAACGCCTCTCATGTGGGCAGCCAAATACGGTAGGCTTGAAATCGCTAAGATGCTTTTAGAGAAAGGTGCGGATATAAGGGCATCCGGCAGGAGCGGTCAGAACGCAATCCTATTGGCCGCTCAGGTAGACAATGTAGATATGGTCAGACTGCTCATAAGCAGCGGAGCTGACGTAAACTCTGGTGACAGCATAATAAATTTCACACCGCTGATGTGGGCTGCTTCAAATGGCAACTCCGAAATGGCAAAGCTTCTTGTAGAAAACGGCGCAAAAGTAAATGCACAGACCAGATACGGTCAGACCGCCCTGATGTGGGCTTCGATGAAGGGCCAATTCCACATTGCCGAGTTCCTAATAAAGAAGCATGCGGATGTAAAAATCGAAGACATAAACGGCAATAACGCGTCCAAGATCGCACAGAATGCCCACAACAAGAACATGGTTAATCTCCTGGTTAAAACGGGATGACCTACAAATAAGCAGCAAATCAACACCCTCATCACATGCCTTCACGCAGTAAAATATCCTTATAGAAGGCAGGTATTACTCGACGTATTTAAATGTTGGGCCATGAAGTCGGCAAAATATAAATATTAACGGCGCCTACAAAACTGCCATGATAAAGGGCGCGACATTGTGGAAGCCAGCCGGAGAAGGCAAGGTAGAATGCATAGCATGTTCTAGGAGGTGCAAGATACCGATCGGGTCGCACGGCTTCTGCTTCGTCAGGCAAAACATCGCCGGTAGGCTCAAGCTGGTTGATTACGGCATAGTGGCAGCCATGCAAGTAGATCCAATAGAGAAGAAGCCATTCAACCACTTCATGCCAGGAACGTACGTTTTCGGCGTAGGCACATCGTCGTGCAATTGGGGCTGCCTCTTCTGCCAGAACCACAACATATCAAAGCAGAGGGAGATAATCGGTATCGGAAAAAGCCCGCAAGAGATAGTGGACATGGCGCTGGAGAGGCGCGCCAAGTCAATCGCATTCACATACAACGAGCCGACGATATTCATCGAATACGCGCTTGATGTGGCCAAGATAGCCCATAGGCACGGTCTCAGCAACCTGTTCGTCTCCAACGGTTACATGACACCAGAGGCCGTGAAGGAGATGAAAGGACACATAGACGCTGTAGTTGTGGACTACAAAGGAAGCGGGGAGCAGAAATTTGCAAACCGTTTCGAGGCTGTAGTTTCCAATGATGCGATAAAGGACGCCATGCTCGCCATAAAGGAGGCCGGCATTCACCTTGAACTTACCGACCTGATAATACCTCGAGTCGGCGACTCTCTGGGCGCCTGCGACGCGCTAACCAAATGGGTGGCCGAGAATCTCGGCAGCGATACGCCAATCCACTTCACGCAGTTCCACCCAGACTACAAAATGCTCGACTATCAGTCTACACCGTATCAGACGCTCCTTGAGCATTACAAAATAGCCAGGTGGAACGGCTTGGAGTACGCGTACATAGGCAACATGGACGGCAACCCGTACGAGAGCACCTACTGTCCTGGCTGCGGCAGCGTAGTAATAGGCAGGTACGGCTTCTGCATAACAGAGTGGAACATAAGCAAAGGTTCCGAGTGCTCAAACTGCGGTCGCAGGATACCGATCGTGGGCGGCCGCCCTGAAAAGCCCGAGTACCGCGGCATAGAGTCTATTTACTAGGCGCTGCTGCAGGCCTTAAGAAACAATAAAAAATTAGAGGGTTAGGGCAAAGCCCAAACCCCGTTCATAAGATAAAAATTCAGGACTGCATCGGCAGCTTTTGCTGCTGATCGCCGCCGTCAGGTTCGGCCGATGACGGTGCCGGAAGCATCGCCATTGGAGCATTGTCACTGTTTTGCTCTTCCCTCTGCCTCCTAAGCCTGTCCCGTTCAGCTTCCTGCTGCCTCCTGAGCTTCTCCCGCTCGGCCTCCTGCCTTGCCAACTCCTTCTTTGCGGTGTCACGCTCCTTGTCCACGTATTGGTCTACCTTGACGATCAACTGGTCGAGTTGGGTGACTAAGCCTGTGACCTTGGGGTTGCCATTGTACGTCTTGGCTACAACCTTGGCCTGCTTGGATGTCGCATCCAGGTCGTCAAGCGCCCTCACGTACTGCGCCAGGCGATCCTTCCTCGCCCCTGCCTTCTGCGCCTCTTCAAACTTGTTGTAGACCTCGGTCGCAACTGACATCACAATCTTAGTGGCCTCATATGTCGGGCTTAGCTTATTCTTGGAGATGGCATCCTCTATTATGCCGTAATCCTCCTCGCTCTTTGGCGCGCACAGGTACAGCGCCGCGGCAAGATCCTCTGAAGTGACTGCAGGCTCGTTGAATACTACGGAGCACGATGCGGCCACCTTCCAGACCTTCTTGAACGTCCTGTCGGAAATCTCAAGGCCCCCTGCCTGCACGTCCGCCATGGTATTGTCGAAGCTGTCCATGAGCGCTTTGTTGCTCTTTGCGGCAACCATGCGCTTGTCCACCTCGTCCTGTATGGCTTTTACCTCGTCCACCTTCATTATGCCGGTCTGTGCAAGCGTAGTTGCCCTATCAGCATCTTTCTCACCCTGTGTGGAAAGCATCTTGACCCTACCTTCCCTTGACAGCTTCTGGACGAACACCTTTATCACCAGCCTGTCCTTGAACGCGTCGTCCTCGCTGTCCTCCGGCATCTCATTCGCAGCCATGAACAGGCCGAGCAGAGGCAGCTTGATTTCCTTGTCTCCGCTCTTGTAACGCTTGTACAGCATTATATCGAGAAGCATGTTCCTTACAGGGGATGATGCCTTGAACGGCTCATCGAAGAACGCGATATCGGCCTGCTGCAGCCCTCCTGTCTCGGACCTCTCGTACTTCCCCTCTTCTATATACTTCTTAACGTTTGGCGGGCCGAGCAATTCGTCTGCTTCCATGAACTGATGTAACAAGTAATAGAAGTACTTACCGTTTATCGCCTCCCCGAGCTTTTCTACAAGCTTTGTCTTGCCGGTACCTGGCGGCCCTATTAGCAGCACAGGCTCGTTAGAGAACAGTCCTGCAAGCACGCCGAGTATCTCAGGCTCCCTCTCTATGAACCTGCCCTCGAGTGACTGCTTGAGCGCCTGTGCCTTTGCGAATAGCCCTGTAGCGTTGCTGTCGTTGTCCTGTATCATGCCCCTCAATACTTCCCTATATATGTCCGGGCCCTTAGGTGCGGCATCAACTCTCTGTTCGGTGAATTCGTCTCCATAGAGCGCCACTTGTCCAAGCGTCCTCAACATCTCGCCGAATTCGGAATTTTTTTTGCTCATCTACACTACCTTCCAGCATGTACCATTAACTCATTATCAACCTTATAGTATATAAAAGTTGTCTATACTAATTCTGACCCGAATTTCGTATATTTTTCCCGCATTTTACTATGTCAAGCCACATGCGGTGAGCGCCCAAATCGGCCATGGCGCCGCCGCAGCACTTACGCCCCAGAAATGTCATCATGTCGCGCGGTTCGCGATGTAGTCCGCCCATAAAACTGCAAGCAAAAGCTGATCCAGGACCATGAGCGAGGATTTGCGATACACAAAGGTTAAATACTATAAGGGGGATAAGAAAATACGGTTGATGATTAAATGCCCGGCACGAATTTTGATGATGACAGTGAGGAGCAGCAGCAAAAGCTGTCCAACAATCTAACCAACATGCGCAAGGACAACGACATATATAAGGCAGAGTCCGGCCGCATGGAGAGATTCCTGAGCCAGGAGATGAAGGCGCTGTTCAAGGCGCTGCGGGAGGCGCCCATAGTGTCTGCGGATCTTTTCTATTCATTGTATTCATTAAGTCCGAGGGTCGTAGACCACAACGACAACGAGTTCCTGGAATCCATGAGGCAGATGATGGAGCAGGTGATAAGCTCGCCGCAGTTCCAGGTGCTAAGGAAAGAGACGATGCTAAACGAGGAAAAGTCAACGGCGTACGCTGCGGCCATAATGAGGGAGCTCCTCAGGGACCTGCAGGAGCAGCTGGAGAAGCAGGCAAAGCAACACGACCCGTATGGTTACGGCGGCCAGCAGGAAGACCTGAAGGATTTGATAAAGAGGGCGATGCAGGGCGACAAATACTCACAGGAGGAGTTGCAGCGGAAAATGAAGGAGCTGTCCGAGAGCGGTGAAGGGGACAAGATTGCACAGAAAATAAAGGATCTACTTTCAAAGGGCAAGTCAGGGTTGGACAAGGAAATCGCTGAGATGGAGAAGGAGGAGCAGGAGCGCCTTGCGCAGCAGCAGGGGCAAGGCCAGGGCCAGCAAGGCCAGGGCCAGCAGGGCAAGCAGGGGCAGAAGGGCCAGGGCAAGGGCGCAGGCAAGGGCGGCGCTGACAAGGGCAAGGGCATAACCGAATACCAGACGCTGCCAGTCAACCAGGTAAAGCTCATAGAATCATTGACTAACAAGCTCGTCAAGGCCATGCCAGAGTTTTCTAACAAGAAGATCAGCACGCCGGTAGGCGACCGCATAGCAGGTTTGAGGCGGACGAAGGACATAAGCAAGGCGCTGCTCAGGGAGCTCGCCATGCCGGAGGAGATGCTTATAGCTAAGGCATTCGAGGGATGGCTGGCATTCGACAAGTACACCTCTTTCAAGGGGGCGTACTACGTGCTCATAGACAAGTCGGGCTCCATGGACGACACAGGAGGCAAGAAGAACATCTGGGCCAGGAGCGTGGCTCTCGCCCTGCTAGAGAAGGCACAGGCCAAGGGCAGGAAGTACTACCTGAGGCTGTTCGACGACGAATTCACAGAGAGGCTCGACAAGCCGGATGAGATAAAGGCCGCGATAAAGTCCGTGCAGTCCGGCGGCGGCACCACGATAAACAATGCGATACTCGTAGCATTGGGCGACATGATGAACGACAAGAAGCTGTCCAAAAGCTCCAACACAATAATACTGATAACAGACGGGGAGGACCAGGTGTCCCCCGAGCTTGAGCAGCTGATAAAGCAGGGCAAGTGCAAGCTAGTGACCATAATGATAGACGGCAACAACGAGACCCTGAAGCGCATCTCGGACGCTTACTTCACTGTCAAGCCGAACGAGAAGAACGCCCTAGAGCTGCTCAAGGAGATGGTGAGGAAGGACGAGAGGGAAAGGAAGAAGAGCACCAACTCGTCAGCCTGACCACATGGCAGCCGTCCTCTAAAATATCATCGCGCAGCCGCACAGCCCAGACACGTCCAGGCACGCTGATTACGCCTTTAGCCATGCACCAGTTCTACAATGCACGAACACCCTAGGTAGCTTTAAAAGCTTTGCTATTCAAGTGTTTAACCGGTGAAAATTATGGCGACAAAAAAAGGATCGTCCGGACCAGTTGGAGGAATCCTAGTTTTCCTAGGATCGTTGATATACCTGTACGTGGTGTTCACGTGGTACGGGGGCAACGCAGTACCGAGCGCATGGCTTGCCGATGCGTCTTTCTTGGCGCCTTTCGTAATCGCGCTGGCCATATTTAGCTCGTTCACGCTCTTCTTCCTTAGCATAGGCATGATGTCCAACAAAACGGTGGACGACGCCCATGCGAAGATGATGGGCCAGATACTCTGGAAGTTCATATCTACCGGCGCCATAACGCTGTTCATACTGACCGGCCAGGGCGCGTTCTTCCTCTACGCGATAGTCGGGTTCCTCCTGACGTTCATCGGAGGAATGATGGGATCGATGTAAAGGCCCCTATATATTTTCCTTTTCCTTCTTTTTTGTTTAAATTGCGATGCGCAGCGCGAGCCGCAGACTACCATGAAGCAACCCAATGTTTAATTATTTAATGCTTGCATTGTACATATGGTAGCATGGCCTTAGGCTTCATCGGGTCCAATCGCGGCGCCCAGGACGGGTACAGCGGCACGGACAGCTACAAATACATAGACCGCCTGATAAAGAACGGCAGAGGGCCACTCAGGATAGTATCTCCGTACCTAGGCCCCTACTACGCAAAGATGCTTGTGGCCGTGGCCAGGCACAGGAAGGTTTACGTAATAACCTCGCCTGGGTACAAGGAGCAGTCAGAAGGGAACGAGAACGCAGTGCGCATACTGCAGAACGCAGGAGTCAAGAGGGCAGACAAGGCGCTCATAGCGTTCGTCGTTGTAGTGCTTGCCATAGCTGTCGGCCTAATGTTTTACCAGGCCGCGGTTATCATAGCCCTTACACTGATAACGGTGCTGTATATGGAGCTTTTCCGCAAGAAATACCCTACCAGCCTGCTCAACTTGCACATCAAGGTGGTCACCGGCAAGTTCATACACGAAAAGCTCTACATATCTGACAGCGAAGCAATAGTCGGCAGCGCGAACCTGACTTACAGCGGCACGCACAAGAACGTGGAGCACATCGAGATAATGAGGGACAGTGCAAGGATAAAGGAACTGTCGGATCATTTCACTGACCTCTGGAACAGGTAGCGTTTCAATAGCCTTCATATAATTTCGCCTGCATCTATTAACGGTTGGTTGCATGCCAGCAGATTCCGGTGCATTGAGCTCACTGAACCATGACATAGAGTCGATGCGCGGTGCAATGGTCGAGACAATGTCGGAAATGATAGGCATAAGGGCCATATCGCCCGCTAGCGGCGGCGCAGGCGAGTCGCGCCGCGCAGATTTTCTTGAGCAGACGCTGAAGTCGTGGGGCCTTGAGGTGAAAAGGTACGATTACAAAGACGACACCTCGACTATGCGCTCGAATCTGGTTTCCAAGTTGGGGGAACGCGACCGCACCCTATGGATAGTCGTGCACATGGACACCGTTGCTGAAGGCGACCTGGCTTTATGGACCCACGATCCGTTCAAGGCGCATGTGGACGGCGACCGGATATTCGGCCGCGGCACCAACGACAACGGCGAAGCGCTAATAGGGGCGATGTTCGCATTGAAAGCGCTCTCGTCCAGCCGCGCCAAGATGAAGTACAACTACGGCCTGGTCATAGTGGCCGACGAGGAGCTGGGCAGCAAGTTCGGCATCCAGAAGCTCATAGAAGAGGGCATATTCAGCAAAAACGACATGTTCCTCGTTCCGGATTCGAACACCAAGGAGGGGAACGAGATCGAAGTCGCAGAGAAAAGCATACTATGGATGAAGGTAACGGTGCATGGCGAACAGGTCCATGCCAGCACTCCTGAAAAGGGCGTTAACGCCGGAATGCACGCGGCCAGGTTGATGGTGGCGCTTGATGAATTCCTTCACAGGAAATATAATGCCAAAAGCGAAGCGTTCGAACCTCCAGGGTCGACTTTCGAGATGACGAAGCACGAGAAGAACGTCGACAGCATCAACATAATACCTGGCAAGGAGGTATTCTACGTAGACTCGAGGATCCTGCCGGATTATAGGACCAATGACGTGATCGCCGACATGAAGAGGATAGCGTCCGGCCGCAGGTTCAAGAAAGTGAAGGTAGAGCTCGAGCCCGTCCAGCAGGAGGACGCCCCCATGCCTACGGACACAAAGTCCGCGGTATTCGTCGCGCTCTCCGGCGCCATACGCAGCCAGGTCAAAATAAAGCCCAAGGCGGTAGGCATAGGCGGCGGCACGTGCGCCGCCTTCTTCAGGGGGCAGGGGTGGCCGTCCGTAGTTTGGGGCATAGGGGAAGACATAGCGCACCAGCCCAACGAGTTCGCCTACATAAGTGACATTGTAACATGCGCCAAGGTATTCGCCGCTATGTTCGTCCGATGAATCGCTACGCCCCCTTTTGTTGCAAAGCGAAAAATGTAAATAGAATGACTGCAATTATTAACCTGTGATTGCAATGGCGAAGAAGGTCATAATAATAGGCGCTGCAGGGAGGGATTTCCACGATTTCAATGTGCTGTTCAGGCAGGATCCGGATTACAAGGTCGTGGCTTTCACCGCTAGCCAGATACCCGGCATATCCGGCCGCGTCTACCCGAAGGAGCTGAGCGGGAAGCTGTACCCGAACGGCATAAAGATATACGACGAGTCCGAGCTGCCGGCCCTGATAAAGAAGTTCGGGGCGGACTATTGCGTGCAGGCATACAGCGACCTGCCCTACAATTCGGTAATGGACAAGTCCAGCATAGCCAACGCCAACGGCGCTGATTTCCTGCTCGTAGCGCCTGCGCGCACGATGATCAAGTCAAGCAAGCCTGTCATAGCGATATGCGCGGTCAGGACGGGCGCGGGAAAGAGCCAGACCACAAGGTACATATCCAAGATACTCAGGGAAAGCGGCCTGAACGTGGCAGTTATAAGGCATCCGATGCCATACGGCATCCTGAAGGACCAGATGGTGCAGCGGTTCGCCACTATGAAGGATTTGGCCAGGCAGAAGTGCACAATAGAGGAGAGGGAGGAATACGAGCCCCACATAAAAAACGGATTCACCGTATTCGCCGGGGTGGACTATGAAAAGATACTGAGGGCGGCGGAGAAGGAGGCTGATGTCATACTATGGGACGGCGGCAACAACGACGCGCCGTTCATCAGGCCCGACCTGCTTATAACAATAGCGGATCCGCTGCGCGTGGGTGACGAGCTCACTTACTATCCCGGAGAAACGGTGGCCAGGATGGCAGACATACTTGTGATAAACAAGGCCAACACGGCGTCCAAGGAAGAGCTGACCCGGTTGGAGCGCAATCTCAAGTCGATAAACAAGAAGGCCGCCATACTGATTGCAGATTCCGTAGTGCTGCCCGACAACAAGGGCATAATAAAAGGGAAGCGGGTTCTGGTGATAGAGGACGGTCCCACGATAACGCACGGAGGCATGAAGTTCGGGGCCGGGACGGTAGTGGCGAAGGAATTCGGTGCCATGGAGATAGTGGACGCCAAGCCCAATGCCATAGGCACGATAAGGGAGATGTATAATAAGTACCCGAACCTTGGCGCAGAGCTGCCAGCGGTGGGCTATTCGCCCAAGCAGATAAGCGATTTGCAGAACACCGTGAACAGCGTGGACTGCGATGTGGTGATCTCAGCCACCCCGATAGACCTGAGGAAACTGATAAACGTCGACAAGCCGATAGTACAGGTAGGGTACGAGCTCAAGCCGAGGGACGGCAGGTTCGACAAGGTAATAAAGACGTTTGCCAGGAAGGCAGCCAAGCGCTAGGTGCGGTCAGAATGCAAATATACGAAAAAGTACTGCTTGCCATACTCCTGATAGCTCTTGTGGATGCCTCTTACATGGTGCTGGTATACTTCCAGCCGGCGGCGCTCTCATGCCCCGCGAGCGGCCTGATAGATTGCAGCGCGGTGCTCCAAAGCGTCTACGCTAAGGTGTTCGGCGTAATACCTCTGTCTTTATTCGGCCTGTTGTGGGCCATTGTCGCCCTCGTATTTTTCCGCTACGCGCGCAATACCGAAATGGCGATGGTCTGGTACCTGCTCGGACTTGGCGGCGTCGCGTACTCGGTGGCATCCATGTACGCACTAGGTAAGATATGTGAATACTGCTCCATACTGGACATATCTATAATAGCTTCAGCAATGCTGTTGTATGTCGTGCAGATGGGCCACAGGCGTGCGTCAGCATGAACATACGGGATCCAATATTTTCTGATATATATGTTGACGATATCGCGCGCAACATATTGGAGGACCCCCATATGCAAAGGCTAAGGTACGTTAAGCAGCTGGCATTCGCATATCTTGTATATCCTGGCGCAAACCATACGCGCTTCGAGCATTCCCTCGGAACGTACCATGTCGCCAGTACTATCATGCGCAATATAGGAGACGGCGTGGACAGCGAAGTGCCGTATGTGGGGCTGCTCCACGACATAGGGCATGCCGCCTTCTCCCACCTGTCGCATTTCGCCCTCGAGCATTACCTTGGAAAGACGCACGAGATAGTTGGCGAGGAGATAATAAAGTCCAGCGAGATAAAGGACATAATATCGGATTCCACGCTCTCGTTCAAGAGATTCCTAAGCTACTTCAGGGGCTTTGGCAAGGGACAGATCGTAACCGGAGCACTCGGCTCTGACAGGATAGACTACCTGTCGAGGGACTCCTACTATACCGGAGTGGCGTATGGCGCGCTGGATGCAAACAGGCTGATAGGCAAGATAACGCTGTCGAGGGGCGCCCCTGCGCTATACAGGCAGGGCGTTTCGGGGGCTGAATCCCTCCTCATAGCGCGCTATCTTATGTTCTCCTCGGTTTACTACCACCATACGGTGGTTATAGCAGGTGCGATGTACGGCAAGGCGCTCAGCGCTGCGATAGAGGCTGGTGCCATTGTTCCCCGAATGCTGCCTTTCTATAACGACGGCCAGGTAATAAGCATGCTTTCCGCAGAGAAGGCATCAGCAGGGCTCACGGAAAGGATAATGAACAGGAGGCTGTTCAAGCGCGTTTATGACGGTCCGATATCCAAGGAATTCCAGACCGCGGAGCTGGTCGATGCACTGGGTGCAGCCGGCCTGAAGAGCAGCGATTACATAGCGGAAAAGCTGGACTTCAGGATAAGGGATTACGAGTTGCCTATAGTCGGTGCAGGCGGCGGGCCGATAGGCAGGCTTACCGGGATTTCGCCGCTCATAGCGAATCTGGCCAAGGCGATGAACGCTACGCGCAGGCTGGTGGTTGCTTGCGATAGCAGCAACTTGGCGAAGGCGCGCCCTGTTGTCAGCAGGTTCCTGAAATCCGGACAAGGATAAACATTATAAATATCTTTTCCACTAAATCTGTTCTGAAGTGGGCTTGTAGCTCAGGCTGGTCAGAGCGGCTGGCTCTTAACCAGTAGGTCGTGGGTCCAAATCCCACCGAGCCCGCCTCATTCTTACGACTACAAGCAAGCGTCCGAATCCAGGGTAGCGTGAAGAATGAACGACTCTGAATTGGAACGAGTTGGTTTAAGGAATAAGAGATGGATATGGCATCCTAAAATAAATCGGGCGTTAGAACTCCAAGCAAACTAAACTTCTAAACAACCTAAAGTTCTAAACAATGTATAATCTTAAGTATTTGACCGAAGCTATAAAGTCCATGGATAAGCACACATATGCCATACTGATAATAGTAACTGTCGCGGTCATCGCAGGCGCGGCGGCCTTTTCCTTGCAGGCACTTACTTCAACTGCGCCACAGCGGAATGCCACTAGCACTATTTCGGAGGCTAGGACTACAACTTTAGCCCCTACTACTACAATGTTCCAAGTCAAGGCGGAGAACTATTCAAACGACAACATCATAATTCCTGACGGTGCTATGGAGTTGCCCGAGAACACTTCGATACCATCGGTTCTGACTTCATATCTCTGCCCGTATCGTGTTTTGCGGCTAAATGATAGTATCGTGAGCACTTATAATTTCAAGTTATACAATTTATCAAGAAACACGGATAATATCCATATACACAATGTTACTTATACATTGCCGGATTATGTTATAAAGCCTGGCAAAATTGGCATAATCAATTATACCGTTCATGGTGTGCTGGAGATTTCGGGCGTGAAGATGCCGATACTTGAGCTTAATAACATACTACTTACGAACGCGAACCCGCACACTGCCGTGTCTAGTTTGGCTTCAGGCGGTTTTAGAATTTATCTTTCTCCACCTAATGAGAGCTTATACTCAAATGGCACTTATAAAGTTGAAATCATCGTAAATGTGTCGGCGGATGCCGTACAAAACACATACCGCGCAGTATTGCTACCGTCCTACTGCTGGGGATACAGCGAAATACCGTTCTTAATCACTGTCGGCTATGTGCCTTATTTAGGCAATTTCTCGAACGTAATCCAGTAAAACCTATGAGTGAATGTCATGTATGGTAAAATGATTGTCCTGTTTGCTTTGCTTTATATATTACTAGCTCCTGCGTTGACAAAGGCTAACTCGCCAAATCCTACCTATGATGAGCAAATGCTAGAGGTCTTCGGACAAAATTATACGAGCTTGTCTTACAACGTAAATGCCATAGTGCAAAGTGATGCAGACAATTTCGGTGCTTATTACCTGCTAAACGGTTATACCGATGCAGGGTACTGGTATCAGGCAGGAATTGAATGGAATGTTACGGCGACCAGCAACACTTTTATATTTGCATACGAGGTCGCCAATCCATCTGGCTCGTATCTGACACCGAATGTAGTCGTTTTAATTCCTTTTTCGAAAACAGTTACTCCTAATGACAACATACTAATTGCAATGAAGGTTCATGATGGTAATGTTATAATGAATGCTACTGATGAAAACAATGGGGCATTTGCAGCAGCTGATCTGATTTCTTTAGATATACCGTCGAATGCAATTACTTTTGTCGGCACTAATAGTTTGACTAATCAATACGGATATTTCACAGGCTTAATGACCGAGCAACCGCACAGCGAAGCTTATACCGGTACAGAGCAACCCGTAACTTATGACATGTATACGATGTCTAATGCATTATCTACAGCAATTCTTGGGTCAATTGAATATTGGTCAATACAAGCAAATTCAATAAGCTTTGCATCAAATGCTATAACATTTCAGAGTTTTATCTATAACGGCACTTATCAAAAAGCCAACGCAATAGAATATATAACAGGTAACTACCCGCTCTCAGCGAACACGCCAACCGTTATCGGTTCAGCAACTGGTGTATATCGCGGCAAGTTCATAGGGATAACTGAGGTCAACAGCATAGTGAACGGGACTTCGCCATATGCCTATCAGTGGTATGAGAATTATTCGTCCGCCGAAGGATTGGTATTCCCGCCACCGTATTATACTAAGGCTGCTGATTGTGGTGGTGGAACTTACGTGCTTTGCAATTTCTCAACCAATTCGATTACATCAGAAGGCGAGTATCGCTTCAAGGCGCTCGTCAATGACACTGCAAATGCTTTACAGAACGCAGGCTCTGTGTTCTCTAATGCGGTTCATGTAATAGTTAATGCCACGCCTACACTAGGACTCACGCCATCCAACGCCACCTTAGATTCGGGGCAGTACGAAACGTACACTATCACGGATTACAACGGCATAGGGCCGTTCAACACGGAACTCTATAACGTCACAGGATCGAAGCAGCAGGGCAGCAACGTGACCATAAGCTCGCCGCTGGGGTACGGGCTAGTAACATTCAAGACCATCGCTACAGGCACGTTCACCTATAACGCAATATCAACTGATCAAGGCGTATCGCCGCACTACCTCTTCAATTCAATCGGGAGCACGATAACAGTGAACCCGGACCTTACAACTCCCACGCTTTCGCCTTCATCGAGCCAGGCAATACTAATCAACACAAGCAGCGGCCAGTCGGTCGCGTTCACCGCTTCATGGTCCGACGGCACGCCGGATTACACCGCCAAGCTATATTCGTCTTCGACATCGACATGCGATTCCGGATCGACGCTCGTGCAGACTAAATCACCCTTGTCATCGTCCTCCACGACGTTCAGCGGGGTATCGCCGACCAGCACGACATGGTACTGCGTCGTGGTGAACGACAGCGCTTCCACTCCGGAATCGGTAACCAGCGCAGCTGCAGAGCTCGTCCCTTTCCTGCGCTACGTAAACATAACGATATCGAATAACCAGGGCGCAGCCACTCCGTCGACTTTCCAGCAGCTTCTGGATATAAACTCCAACGATTACAAGACATATGAGGCGGGCAACCTCGACAACGTGGAATTCTTCACCGTCAGCGGGCAGTCGATAAATGTGATACCTTCATGGCTCGAGTCCGGCAACTCCAATTCATCCACCGGCACCATATACTGGATCAAGCTCGGCAGCAGCATAAGCGCTCATTCGGATGCGACGGTCTACATGGGTATGAAGTCATTAGGCACAAACCTCTTCAACGGAGGCA
>JAJZOR010000017.1 GCA_021811435.1 Microcaldota archaeon
CCTATCTCCTTTTCTATGTTGTCTATCAGGGATATACTACCTAATGGTAGTGTTACGTTGTTCTTCATATAATCAATGAGAATACGTAACCTACCTTATAGGTTTTTAAGAAGTGGCGAACTTAAGTCAGAAAATAAACTATGTGGTCAGACGTCCGTCTTGCGCTGCTCTCGACAAACTGGACCTCAAATACAGCAACTCTTACCGGTACTCCGAACTTCTTCCATTGATGGAAAACGGAAAGAACGAAGCGGCTGTAGACTATTTTATCTGCAAATTCAAAGGAAGGAAGAACAAAATGGGTAAGACGACTGATTTTTACCTCGCGTCTAATATGGAAATATCCGGCAGTAAGATACGGAGACTATTCCGGCATCGATGGAAAATAGAGACCGGACAGGGAGATAAAGAGGTTGAAGATAAAGACGACAACAAAAGATCCGTTGATGAGGGTGTTCTTCTATGCGATTGCCTGTATGATGTACAACATCTGGATAAGGATCAGGTTAACATTACGTCAAAAGTTCCAACTGAATGAGTTGAAAACTTTGTTCATCGACAACATAATTGGGTATGCAAAAGCGTTTGGATTACGGGTGAAAATACTTGGACTGCGTAAATAAACTTGTCGTAATTGTAGGAAATTCTTGCTCTCGTTAGCGGACAGTCGATATCATTGTTGAGATTTCGATATAAAATAGGTTCGACAACCAAAACTCGTTTATCGCGTCAGCAGAATTGGACGCTCTTGGCCTATTTCAGAGATAAAAATTAATGGGCTAGCCGCGACTTTTACACGCTTTTCGGGACTACTGTTATGAATGCAGGCAAACCAGGAGCGCCGTACAAATTTCCCAACAGCCTCATCAAACTGCAGTCAATATGGCATTGGGGAGAAGGTCATTAGTATAAGGAACACTAATGTGTCGATTGCAGCGACCAGCCGCTTCGCGCGATTAGAAACCGCTTTTGATGGGGGATTTATTCCGGGTATAATTCCGCTATGGCGTCTATTATGCCTGTCATACTACAACCTCATCCAGCCCTTTCAATATCTCATCAGTCTTCCTGACCCTGCCTATTCTTTTGAAGACATGCGTTATGGTATTCATGTGCTCCTCCTCCGACCTAGCAGCGGTAGCGTCCTCTGCGAATATCTGCTGGTAGCCGTACTCGTATGCGAATCGCGCGGTGCTCTCCACACCGTAGTTTGTAGCAATCCCGCAAAGTACTATGGTGCTTATGCCCCTGCGCCTAAGCTGCATGTCGAGTTCCGTGCCATAGAACGCTCCCCACTGCTTCTTCGTTATAACGATGTCGTTTTCCTTTGGTCCCAGTGCGGCCACAAAATCCGCCCAGTTATTCGGCCGCTCGCCTGTGAACGACATGCGCTCGTCGGCAACCGGTTTAAGCATTTCGGCCTCCGAGGCCTTTACATGCACAAGGAATACCGGCATGGAATTCTTCCTGAACGCCTCAGCCAGGCGTACCGCATTCTCTGTAACGGTATTTGCATTGTACGGGAAGGTTGGCATACTGAGTATGCCTACCTGCAGATCTATAACGACCAATGCGGTACTTATCTTGTTTATCTCCAAGCCAGGAATGCCTATCACCATATCCATTTGTTACGCACACCGCGAGCGGCGATTACGGCTGCGCACCTTAACACCATGTACGGCAGTTTTTATGGCAGCGCACCGCATTGTTTGATATCTGCGTATGCATTGAAAACAAAGCCTAATAAATGTTTGCGCCTGTCTAATCGGGCCGTCGCCGCAGCGGCGTCCAGATTTCGCAGAAACGCAGATAGATACGTTTGCAACAACGCGTAAGTCTGGTGCTTTTATTCTTTTCCTGAGCATGATTGAACGATGAACATCAACATAGCTGATGGCGTTGACATAGACGCGCAACTGGTAATGACGGGCAGGGGCTGCGTGATAGGCCAGAGCGGCTCGGGCAAGTCCTACCTGGTTGGCGTCATGGCAGAAGAACTGTGCAGGCTCGGCCTACCGTTCTGCATGATAGACACGGAGGGGGAGTACTCGCGGCTCAAGACCGCTTTCCAAGTGATCGTGGTAGGCGGCAGCGATGGGGACGTCGGCATGCCTGCGGATCTGGAGGCGCTGTTCCGCCTAAGCATAAGCGAAGGTTTTCCAGTAGTGTTCGACGTTTCGGACGAGGTCGACAAGCCAGCCGCAGTGGAGGCCGCGCTGTATGCGATCTATGGGCAGGAGGAGAGCATGAAGAAGCCCTACCTGGTGATAGTCGAAGAAGCCGACAAGTTCGCGCCGCAGGCAGCGCACAGCAAGCTGAACATGATAGAAGAGATATCGGTCAGGGGCCGCAAAAGGGGCATCGGAATACTGGTGGCAACGCAGAGGCCGGCCAGCATAAGCAAGAATGTGCTTGCGCAGTGCTCCTACGGATTCATAGGAAAGCTTGTCATAGGGAACGACATAAGGGCCGTGAGCACGCTGCTGGGCGGCGCCGGGAATCTGGAAAAGCTAGCGATGCACGCGACCGGGGAATTTACGCCGTTCGGCATAGGGCATGACATGCAGTTCAAGGTCAAGGCGCGCTCGACAGCGCATGGAGGCAGCACGCCATCCATACAGGGCGAGGGCGCGGCCGGAGCGAAGCTCAGCAGCATCATAATGCAACTCAAGGCTCTAAATGCGCCTTCTGCAAACCAATTGCAGAAGAAGGGCGGCGCCGGGACCGTCAACATCGATGTTGTATCCGCCAACATAAGCCAGGACGAGGCTAAAATGTACGCCGCCAGGGCAGCGAAGAAGAGGTTCGTGCTGTTCGGTAAGGCCGTAGAGGAGGTGGACCGGATAACCCCGAAGTTCATGGGGGTGGCGCTGCTAGGCATACGCATCCCTACGAAACGCGATGGCGAATATGAAGAGCGCTACCTCGTACTTGACGGAAGGCTTCGCTCCGTAAGCTTTAATGGCAGGGTCTCGTTCATCGAAGGCAGGGCAGGGCAGAAAACCCGGCTGTCGAAGGGCGACATGGAAATCCTTTCCTTCGTAGGAACCAAGCGCAAGACCACCTCGCTGGCCATACAGAAATCCCTTGGCAAGGATCCGCTTTACGTGGACAACAGCCTGGGCAGGCTGAGCTCTGCAGGCTTGATAAGACTTAAAAATGACGTGGCGACCATCGTAGACAACAGCAGAGCGCTGATCGACAGTACGCCGCCGCTCCGTGCGGAGACGCAGGACAAGGATAGCATAATAAGCAACGAGTTCAATGAGCGCGTCATAAGGGACTACGAATCTACCATATTCCCGGGCTCCGTGATAACCTCATTGAAATGGATATACCTGCCCGTGTATGAGATAAGGCTTAGGCATGGGAACAAGGTGAGGATATTCACGATAGACGCGGTATACGGCGGAAGGCTGGTATGACGCGCGTAAATCATGCGTTCTGGAGCCGCGATATAACTCAGTTGTATTAATCTAAAAGGCCGCGATGCTGCTGGTTTAAATACCTTGCATCAAATGCTCTCCGTAAATTAGGTGTATTCATGGCTCCGAAACCAATGGCAGGAATAGGGATAATAGTAGCGCTGGTTATCGTTGTCGGTATAATCGTATTTCTTTTTAGCGGCATGAAGCCCGGAGTAGCCACGACAACGGTTTCAGGAACGTCCTCTATAACGCAGACCACTGCGGCTACGACAATCCCTCAGCCGGGCAAGGGCATATCGGCTCCGGTTATGGCAACCGATCCTGAGCATGCGCCCGCCGGTACGCAGGCCGTAATAATAACGTATTCGTCACTTGCGGTGCATGCAAGCGGAGCTTCTGGTTCCGGCTGGGTCAACGCATCCGGGGGCGGGACGCTAAACCTGACATCGGTGATAAACGCCAGCAAGGTGATAGGCTACGTCAACGTTTCTTCAAACGCGACCATAAACCTCGTGAGGTTTAACATATCATCGGCGCGCATCATAATAAACGGCACTTCCAGCAACGTCGCACTGCCCAACAACAACTTCACGTTGGCCGTAGTGAGCAACACGAAGATAAACCAGAGCTCAGGCGCCGCAGTGTTGATAGACATAGCGCCTTCTGTGACTGCAGTGTACAGCCAGAATTCGACTACGTTCATAATGGCGCCTGCTGCGAAGGCTACAGTAATAGCGAACGTCAGCGCTTCCGCGAAGGCGGGTGTCGGTGCCTCGGTTAGCCTGAATGCAGAAGCAGAGGCCAGCCTAGCCGCAGCTGCCCCTAACATAACCATAACGAATGCCTACATCAGCATTTCGGGCAACGTTACCTCCATAGGAGTGACAGTAAAGGACAATTCGAATGGCAGCGCCGCGCTGAACAACCTGTTCATCTATGGCAATCAATCGGTAGAGGCAGTATCCTCAACTGGCGCGAACACGTCCCTCATAGCTAAAATAAATGGCAGGCTGAACGGCAGCGGATTGGTGGGCGGCAACATGAGTTCAAGCGCCAGCCTCAAGACGAACCTGATAGCCAATTTGGGCATAAGCATAATGGCCCTGAAAGCGATGGACTTCGCTATAAACGCCAATGGTGCGCTCTCGCTTCCGTCCAGCGGCGCCAGCTTCAGGAGCAGTGGATTCACCGTAGCAGGAGGTTCGACCGGGTCCATGACATTCGCCGGCGAACTCCAGTACAACTCCAACACGCTGATTGTCAGGCCAAAGGCCGGATCACGGTACAGGATAACCGTGGCTGGGCCTGACGGTGCAGAAGCGTCGACAACAGTTACTGCCGGCTGATTTTTTATTACTTTTCCTTTTAATCTCTCGTCACGTGCTGTAGCGTGCAGCTTGAACTGCAGCATATGGGCTAAAGGCATGTATTCGTACCGTGCTGCATAAATCCAATCGCAGTTGCGGCATCGAAAGGGCTTTAAAGTTCCACGACCTACTAAAGAGCATGGATGTACTAAGGATATCGGCGAAGGACCTCGGCGCACTGAAGTTGGACGGCTTCTGCCCGCGTTGCTTCTGGATAGAGAGGCATATGAAGCTGCCGTACCAAAGCCCATTCCCCGGCATATTCTCATCGATAGACTCGTATACCAAGAAGATGGTCAGGCTGCACCTGGAGCGCACAGGCAAGCTGCCGGCCTGGCTTACTGGCATAGGGAGAATCAGCGGTACCGTTGACAAGCCAGACGCCTTCTTTGCAGAGCGGAACGGGGTTAGGCTGACCGGAAGCCCTGACGAGATGTTCAGGACGCCGAAGGGGGAACTGATAATAGTTGACTATAAGACGGCAAGGTACACGGGCAACCAGGACGCACTTATGCCCATGTACGAGGTGCAGCTGAACGGTTATGCTTACATAGCCGAAAAGACCGGCCTTGGCAGCAGCAGTGGCCTCCACCTGGTTTACTTCGAACCACCTGATGAGGGTTTCGAGGAGCTGGAAAGGAAATATGTAGACAGCGAGGGATTCGGGATGCCGTTCAAGCCCACATTGCACCGCATAGCCAAGGACACGAAGGGCATAGAGGCACTTATGGACAAGGCACGCTTGATCTACGGGAGCGCGAAGCCGCCAAATGGAGTCGAGGGCTGCGAGGACTGCAGAAGGCTCGATGAACTCGCAAAGGAAAGCAAAAACTGGATGGGCCTGGTATGATGTCAAAGAAAGCCGGCCAGAGAGTACTCGTCATTGGCCCTCCTGCCAGTGGAAAGATGTACCTTTCAAGATTTTTTTGCAGCAGGGGTAAAAACTCTTTCGATGCGGACGATGCAATAGCCGATTGGGTTGACGGGCACGGAAACAAAAGGGAGCTGACTAGGGAGAAATGGGGCAATCCAGTTAGGTTCAGGTGGGTATGGGACAAAAGGAAGCTAATGGCTTTGCTGCGAAGGCACAAGGAACTTTACCTTTTCGGCAACGCCTACAATGCGTATGATGTGATGGGCCTCTTTGACAGGATTTATTATCTAAGGGCGACCAGGGCGCTCTTGTCGAAGAGATTCGAAAGCAGGAAAAAGACCGGGCGGGGTTCGGCAAGGCGAAGCAGCAGATGGATCTGGTCTACAGGTGGATTGATTATTCAGGCAGCAAAGCAATGGCACACGGATTGGTGACGATATACGCCTAGTCGCCTCCGCAACGCATCTTTGAAATAATCTTCAATGATGATTGAATGGAAAAGGACGGCATAACGATAATAGACGATATTGCAGTACCCAAGTTCTCCGGCCAAAAAGTCAAAGGCATACTCGATGAGGCCAGCCTGGCGCTTCGAAGTAAATACGCCAGCGGGCCTTTCGCGCAGCGTCTTAGCGCAGACAAGGCAGTCTTCATAGGGGACGTAGAGGGCGATAATTTGGCTTTAATAGACTACGTATTCAGGGAACATTCGGATGCAGGGCTCATAGTGTTTCTTGGTGACTACGTCGACAGGGGAGACCACGGGATAGAGGTAATCTGCACGATACTGCAGATGTTGCTTAAAAACCCGGACCAGGTCGTCATGATACGTGGGAACCACGAAACAACAGGAATGAACGAATCCTACGGTTTCCTAGACGAGGTAAGGCAAAGGCTGGGCATCGGAGCATACGGCGCATTCTCATCGCTTTACTGCTGCCTTCCATATGCAGCAGTAGTAAATAGGTTCTTCTGCGCACATGGCGGCATAGCAAAAAATCTCGGCAGGGTGGAGGGGGTAGCATTGTACAAACGTGAGGCCGAGCCGTCCGCCGGCAACCCCGCCTTCGGACTGCTATGGAACGACTATGACGCAAGCACTTCGGATTTCAGCCCAGGCAAAAGGGGATACGGGACATACACCTACGGCGTACGCTCAGTTGAAAGGTTCCTCGCGGCAAACAACCTCCGCGGCATAATAAGGGGGCATGACAGGCAACTTGCTGAGAGTTGCCATGGAATTGCTGTTGAGGGCAATGTGGTAACCATAAACGATACGGTGCGCAGCGGCGGCCGGCCGATCCTGATAATGGAAAAAGACGCATTTAGCGTGGAAATGATACACGTAGGGAGGAAGGCCGAGGCGATCGATCCGGATTACTATGCAGAATTGGTAAGAGCGACCGACGAGGCAAATAAAAAGCTGAAGCTTCTCTGCAAAGCATAGGATAAATCCTATAATGATATGTAACGTTGGCCAAGTGATTCGATAGAAGCTGCAGAAGATCCTGTTGGCGATGCCTTCTAGCGTTCGCCTTTGGGGTATCGCAGTTCGGCTTCCGCCTCGGCTGCAGTCGCAATCTCCCTGGATTTCTCCATAAGTATCTTAATTTTGCCTTGGAGATTGGCCTCCGCGAACTTACTGTTCATCTCTGCGACATCGCCGTCCTTGTCCAGTATGTATTTGCTTACACCTATACCCAGTTCGGCCGGGTCGCCGAGTGCATTCTTTATGAAGTTAGCGAGAGACTCGGTCGGATGCCTCGCAAGCGCCGCAGCAATGCCCAAGCGCGGCATGGTATAAAACAGCATCAGTTCCTTTACGTCCTTGCACACCCGCTCCATCCTCTCCCGTCCTGCCGCCCTGATTTCGTAGTCGCTGGCATGGGTGACTTTGTGCTCGGCAAGTTCAGCGAGGCCCTCCAACTTCACGTATTTTTCGAAGTCTCCGTTCCACTGCCCAAATGTCGCCGCGATGCTGCCCGCTTCTACACCGACCTGGCCCAACATCTCCCTTGCCACGGAATCGTTGTCTGATGCCATGGAATTCACATGTGCTGAGGTCGAGTAGCCTATGACCTCGGCGAGGCTCTCCTGCAGCTTGGCGCCCTCGTCGTACTTGTACGCCAGCCACCTCGGGATCGCGCCCCTGCGCTCCAGGTATCCGTCTAGGTCCAGCATCGCAACGCTCATATACTGCAATGGGGACATCATAGCGCCCTTCATGTATCGGTCGGCGATGTCCTCGCGCCGCTTTTTTATTGCCCCCATCAGTACGGCATGGCCCAGCTCGTGCCCTGCTGTGGTGTCAAATTCCCTCTTCAGCGCAGACCTGTCTCCGTACTTTGCGCCAAGCATTCCCTTGAACATATCGTAAGATGGCCTGTAGAATGTGACAGAGTTATCGTTCATTGAATACTTTGCCGCGGCGGCGGGGCTGCCCTCCATGGCAAAATCGAAAGCGTCCACGGATGATATTCTGATGTCGCCCGCGTTGTAATTAGGGCCGAACATGGCCCTCGAAAGCTCCCGGTTGAGCACGTTCGTTTGCGGCAGGCAAAGCTCTATGCGCTCACGCGCGTACGCCTTGTAAAGCGCGTTCTTCTCCTCCTCCGTAGGATTCTTGTTCGGCTTTGTGTCAGTTATCGGATACACCTATTAAATTTGCGTCCCTACCGCTGCTCCAAGCAGTACCTCGGTTATCAGTACCTTGACCGTCGCGCCCGGCCTCAAATCCTCCTTGCCTTTCGGGTGCTCTATTTTAAGCACCCAGCCGTCGAACTTCGCCGCGCCGCTTTTGTCAGTGCTGTTGATGAAGTCAACCTTCGCTTCTATTGTGTCGCCTACCTTGACAGGGGGCAACTCCGGCAGCTTGACCTTTATGCTAGTCACTTCATCTGTTAATCAATGGGCTTCCAAAAGTTATTAAACGTTCCCGAATATTCCAAGTCTCGGGTAAGCTGCTGATTATGTGATAGAAAAATAAGCCTGCATAATAGTTTTCGCATCAGCCCAATCCTACCTCGCCCCCACGCATTCGACGATTCAAGGAGTGCACCGCAACGTTAATAAGCTCTTGCAGCAATATTGCACTGTGATAGCGATGGCAGTAGATTGGTCAATATCATTCGATGAAAAGATCGCCCCTGAGGGCCTTCCAAATGCCGCTACAATAGAAGCGTATAGCAAGTTCCATAAGGCCAGCATCCAGAACTACAGGGAATTTTGGGCTGGCATTGCAAGTGAGATTGATTGGTTCAGGAAATGGGACAAGGTGCTCGACGATTCCAACCCACCGTTCTACAAGTGGTTCGCCGGGGGCGAACTGAACGCATCATACCTTTGCCTTGACAGGCACGTAAAGACTTCCAGGAAGAACAAGGTAGCCATAATATGGGAAGGCGAGCCGATGGAGGACGGCAAGCCGAAGGACGTCAGGAAGCTTACTTATAACGACCTCTACAGGGAGGTCAACAGGGTCGCATACATGCTTAAAAACAAGTACCAGATAAAGAGCGGAGACGTGATAGGCATCTATCTGCCCATGATACCGGAGCTGCCGATATTCATGCTAGCCGCGGCAAGGTTGGGGGCTACGTTCTGCGTGGTTTTCTCCGGCTTCAGCGCGGATGCCATATCAGAGAGGATGAATGATGCAGAAGCAAAGATAGTTATTACGGCTGATGGTGCGTTCAGGGGAGGCAAGACTATCGACCTGAAGTCCATAGTGGACCAGGCGCTGGAGAAGACCAAGACGATACGCAACGTAGTGGTCGTGAGCAGGACGCACAACAGCGTGAAAATGGTGAAAGGCAGGGATGACAACTTCGAGGATCTAATGAAGGGCATCCCGGCCAACGTGCAGGTGGAGCCGGAGAGGGTCAAATCAGAGTCCCCGCTCTATGTGCTGTACACCTCAGGCACCACCGGGAAGCCGAAGGGCCAGGTTCACGACGTAGGGGGTTACATGACGCTTCTTCACGCCACGATGAAGTGGGTCTTCGACATCCATGACCATGACGTTTACTGGTGCATGGCGGACATAGGGTGGGTAACCGGACACTCCTACATAGTTTTCGGCCCGCTTATGGAAGGGGCTACCGAGGTCATGTACGAGGGGCTGCCGGTATTCCCGGAGCAGAACAGGTGGGCTTCCATAATAGAGAGGTACGGGGTAAGCGTTTTCTATACTTCACCGACGGCGATAAGAGGGTGGATCAAGGGCGGCGAGCAGTGGGTGAAGATGCACGACACCACGACTGTCAGACTTATGCACTCCGTAGGCGAGCCGATAAACCCAGAGGCGTTCAGGTGGCTCTTCAGGCACGTAGGCAGGGAGATGATACCGTTCGGCAGCACTTGGTGGATGACCGAGACGGGCGGCATAATGATAAGCCACCTGCCTGGATTGATGATGGTGCCGATGAAGGCCGGCACAAACGGCTTCCCGATACCGGGCATAGACGCAGACGTCGTAGACGACAGCGGCAATTCCCAGAAGGCCAACGAAAGGGGCTACCTGGTGATAAGGAACCCGTGGCCTGGCATGCCGCTCACCATATTCAAGGATCCGAACAGGTTCGCCGAGGTATACTTCTCGAAATTCCCGAAGATATTCTACGCGGGGGACTATGCCGTAAGGGACTCGGATGGTTACTTCTGGGTCCTGGGCAGGGCAGACGAGGTGATTAAGGTCGCGGGGCACAGGTTGGGCACCTACGAGCTGGAATCTGCCCTGATGCAGCACAAGGCGGTGGCCGAATCAGCTGTAGTTGGGGTACCGGACGACTTGAAGGGCGAAGTGCCGGTAGCATTCGTGATACTGAGGCAGGGCAATGTGGCCAGCGAGGCGCTGAAGAACGAGCTAAAGGAGACTGTGCGCAAGAGCGTCGGCCCTATAGCGTCGCTGAAGGACGTGATCTTCGTGTCGAAGCTGCCCAAGACCAGGAGCGCGAAGATAATGCGCAGGGTGGTCAAGGCCGTGGCGATAGGGAAGCCTCCGGGCGATACCACCACGCTGGACGATGAAGCCTCCGTGGACGAGGTAAAAAACGCGTACGCGCAATTGAGCAGTGAGGTAGGCAACCCTGCGCAATAAACAACACGTATCCGCAGTGTGACAGAACCGCGCAGCTCAGACTCCGAGTCGCGCTGCAGAGATGGGATTTCCTAAATGGCTGGGATGCAAAACTCGATGATAAGAAGGCTGAAGGACGCGGATGCCGTTCGGGCGCCGCGCCTTCTGAAAGCGGTTGTTCCCGGGCTGACTTTCTACGCAAGGGAATCCAACGAAGCGGGGATAAGGCATTATTCGCCGAAAAGGATCAGGTGGGGTACCTAAGGAGCAGGGAATCCATATCCTTAGGGGCGTTTTCCGAAGGGAAACTTGCGGGCCTGCCGATAGCCTTTACCAGCATAGACGGCCTGGCGAATATCGACTGGCTGGTAGTGGACCGCAATTTCAGGAAAATCGGAACCGCCCAACGGATGGTCGGGCTTTCCGAGGACATGGCAAAAAGAAAAAGTATGCTCAGGGTATGGTGCGATACCTCCATGCGGAACGAAAAGAGCATGAGCCTGTTCAGAAAGATGCATTACGACAAAGCGGCGACATTGAAGGATTGGGGCTATCACTGGGACTGCTATTTTCGGGCCAGAAAACTGCAGTGATGCCGGTTGGTAGAAGCCGGCGTGCCCTTTCCTAGTCCCTTTTCTGGGCCGAGCCGCTGAAGTCCCGCATGATCTCCTGGTATCCGCTCCTGCCGTCCGCGGTCTTGACCTCTATGACTTCGGTCCTGAAGGGCGCGTCGAATGCGTCGCCCTTTTCCTTTATCTGGACCGCCTCGTAGGCGATGTTGACCCTCCTCTTGTACTCGTCGCTTATGTCGAAAAACACGCCGACGAGCCCGTCGAGCACCCATTCGATGTTGCCTGGCACGTACCTGGTCCTTATCTCAAGGGCGCACTGCTCTATCGCGCCGGCCGTGAGCGCATAAAGCGGATACCCGAACTCCTCCTTCCAGCCATGGTTGGCTATCATTATGCGCGGCACCTGCTGTATGAGCCTCGTCGTGGTGTAGTTGAGGTTGCCAAGCCAGTCCACGCGTATGCTCCCTCCCTTCCTTTTTGCCACGTCGAATATCTGATGGCCAAGCCTCTGGGCAGCGGTCCTCGGCATCGCGTCCCTGCCGCTCTCCTTGTCTATTAGCGCATCCGCGACTTCCAGCAGTTTGCTCTTGTAGAGCACGCCAAGCTCTTCCTGCTGCTGGGCGATGGTAAGGCCCGCCTTGCTTGAGAGCTGCTTGCCTATGTCCTCGGCCAGGCTGCTTATGTATGCCTCAAGCTTCCTCCTGTCGTGTTTTTCAACGTACGGCATGCGCTCACCTCGGCTCAGATGCTCTTGTCCTCGCTCTTCTTCTGCGTTATGCCCCTGAAGTCCATCATGATCTCCTGGAATCCCTTGTTCCCTTCCGGATCCTTCACATCGACTACCTCGGTCCTGAACGGCACGTCGTAGCAGTCCCCGGACTTCTTTATCTGTATGGCTTCGTAGGAGATGTTTACCCTCCTCTTGTACTCGTCCTTCACATCAAAAAGCGTGCCTACGAGCCCGTTGACCGCCCATTCCACGTTGGCCGGGACCTTCTTCGCCCTTATGTCCAAGGCCGACTGCTCTATCGCGCCGGCCGTGAGCGCGTACAGGAAGTACCTGAATTCCGCCTGCCATTCAAGGTTAACCACCATTATGTGCGGCACTATCTGTATGAGCCTTGTCACAGAGTAGTTGAAGCCGCCGAACCAGCCCATTTGGGAGCCGCCGTTCGCCTCCTTTGCGACTTCGAATATGCGCTGCCCCAGCTTCTGCGCCGGAGTGGACGGCGCTGCGCTCTTCCCGCTCTCCCTGTCTATTATCGTGTCCGCTATCCCAATGATCGCCTGCTTGTAAAGCCCGGATATGTCCTCCTCCTGCTGCGCGGTCTTCTTGCCGAGCTTGTTAGGCTTCCCGGAAAGCCGCATGGCTATATCCTCCGCAAGGTCATTTATGTAACTATCCAGCTTCTCCCTCTCAGCTTTTTCCACATACGACATATGATCCACTTTTTAAGCTCAAACATTGCACGATGCGTTCGTTGCGCAGATCTTTGTGCGCGTTATGAAATGTTTCCCCTCCCTGCCCGCAGGCAGTGAGAACCCATCCGCCTCCCCGTCCTCGACATCCAGTATTATCTCGCTGGCCCTGTAGGTCTCGTACTGCCTGAAATCAATGTAATACGGGCATCCTCCTACATTCCCGATTAACCTGTCCACCTGACCTATGATCATTTCCCCTTCCTCGAAGCACATCGGTGCGCTGTTGTCGCAGCATCCGCCAGACTGGAAGAACACCACGCCCTTCCTGTGGCTCTTGAGCAGCTGCCCTATCGCATCCAGCGCTGCGGGCGTTGCGACGACCGAAGGCACCTGTTCGCTGTTGTCGGCTGCGGCCATCTCCACATCCTTCATTCAGAAGAATCCCATGGGCTTCTCCGAGTAGCTGACCAGCATGCTCTTTACCTGCGTGTAGTGCTCGAGCGCCATCCTGTGCGTCTCCCTCCCTACCCCGGATATCTTGTAGCCCCCGAACACGGCCCCTGCGGGGTACGAGTGGTAGCAGTTTATCCATACCCTGCCTGCCTTTATGGCGCGTCCTATCCTGTAGGCCCTAGTGCCGTCCCTTGTCCATACCCCTGCCCCCAATCCATAGAGCGTGTCGTTAGCGATCCTTATAGCGTCTTGCTCATCCTCGAATGTCGTCACTGCTATTACTGGGCCGAATATCTCCTCCTGGAATATGCGCATGTTGTTCTCTCCCTTGAACACTGTTGGCTGGAAGAAGTAGCCACCTTCGAGTTCGCCCCCCATCTTAGCCCTCTCCCCCCCTGCCAGCAGCTGCGCCCCCTCCTGCTTCCCTATCTCAACGTAAGAGCTGATCTTCTGGATCTGCTGCGCGGAGACCTGAGGACCAATCATAGTGTTCGTGTCCAGAGGGTTGCCCTGCTTTATCTTCTTTATGCTGTCCAGCGCCTTTGCCATGAACTTGTCGTAGATGGACTTCTGTATCAGCGCCCTTGACGGGCACGTGCATACCTCTCCCTTGTTGAATGAGTACAATACAAAGCCCTCGACCGCCTTCCTCATGAAGTCGTCGTCCTTGTCTAGCACGTCCTCGAAGAATATGTTCGGCGACTTGCCTCCCAATTCTAGGGTCGCTGGTATTATGTTCTGCGCTGCATACTGCATTATCAGCCGTCCGGTCACTGTCTCCCCTGTGAAGGCTATCTTCGCTATCCTGGGGCTGGTTGCCAGCGCCTTCCCTATCTCGGCTCCGGGCCCTGTCACTACGTTTATCACGCCCGGCGGCACGACGTCGTTTATGACCTCCATCATCTTCAGCAGTGACCATGGCGTAGGCGATGCGGGCTTCACAACTGTGCAGTTCCCTGCGGCGAGCGCAGGGGCGATCTTCCACGATGCAAGCATCAGCGGGAAGTTGAACGGCACTATCTGGCCGACGACCCCCAGCGGCTCGTGTATGTTGTAAGCGAGAGTGTCCTTGTCCACCTCGGTGATCGTCCCCTCGAGCATCCTGGCGGCGCCGGCGAAGTACCTAAAATGGTCAACTGCCATAGGTATATCAACGTTGAGCGTCTCCCTCACTGGCTTCCCGTTCTCCCAGCTCTCGGCAACGGAAAGCATCTCCTCGTTGGCCTCTATGGCATCTGCAATCTTGTTCAGCACCTTTGCCCTCTCCGAGAGCGGCAATATCTCGCCCCACTTCTCCTTTGCGGCATGTGCTGCATCGAGAGCGAGCTCGACGTCCTCCGGCGTGGATTTCGCGACCTCTGTGAACGGCTTCCCGGTGGTGGGCGATATGTCCTCCATGTACTGCCCCTTCACTGGCGGTATGAACTTGCCGCCTATGTAGTTGCCGTATCTCTTCTTCAACTCTACTATGCTTCCTGGCTGCCCTGGCGGTACGTATGTTTTGTTGACTTGCATAAGCAATACCCTGCAGTAAGTATATGTGCAAAGAACTTTATTAAGGTTGCGGTGGAAAGCAAAGAAAGTGAGGCATACTTCACCAAATCGTAATAGCACTTATAAATTCTTACGCGCCAAATAATATTGTGATAAGCATGGACAAGCAGAAGGCGAAAGGCGCGTACAAAGCGGAAATGCGCAATGAGCAAGCGGAGATAATACTAAGGGCGGATTCGACTACAAATGAAAAAGGCGCAGGAAAAAATGTCAAGAGCCGTTCTCATGAATATGAGAATATCAGGAGTGAAAAGATAAATGGCACTGTGCGCAGGATACTCGACAACGTGCTAACTGAGAGCGAGGCCGTAAGGGCCCACATGGCTGAGCACAGGCTCGGCGGTGCGAATCTGGTTGCACCACTTCATGCCTTCGCTACCGACGAAAGGATGATAATCGTCCGTGGGGGCTTCGCCCCGCCTATACAGGGCTTCAAGATAATAAACTACAGGAACATAACGAAGATAACGCTAGAGCGCGGCTGGCTCTACTGCAGGATCCACTTCTCGCTAGAGGGAGAGAACTCCGGGAAAGACGAGAAGGAGTGGCTCGTAGGGCTGGATTACAAGGAAGCCGTGGAGTTCGTGAGATTCGTAAACAGCAAGATAGGGAAGCATGCACGCGAAGCCGAGGGCGAAACTCCCAAGAGTCTAAGGCCGCTGATACGCAAGGTTCTCTGAACCTGGCGTTATGGCATGGTAGACCCTGTCTAGCGATCCTCACCAGATAGCTTTCAATATGAAGGTTGCTGTGGCATTGCGAATATCCGAATCATTGGAATGCCATCGCCCCTGGTAAGAAAGATGCGGTAGGATAAGTATTATATGCCCGGGTAGAGCAGTATAAAACGGACGGGAGTGAATGAACAAAGCAAGGGTTTCAATCGCCGCAGTGCTTGCCATTGTTGCAGTTGCAGTAATGCTGCAGCGCCAGTATGTTTTTGTCGCCTTACTGATAATCATGGCAATCGCCGTGCTTGGTTCTGTTATTTATCTTATATTATCAGGGCTCGTCACCACACTAATTATTGTATCATCAATGTACCTGCATCTTACTTTCTTGCAAGAATACGCGTTCCTGCCGTCTCTTGCACTCTCTGTGCCCCTGGCTGCCCTTGTGATGCTTTTTCTAAGGCACCTTGACATAAAGCAGTCGGAGGCTTATGAAGTCTCGCAAAACGGCAAGATAGAGCAGTACCTTCACAGCATAGGAGTCAGCTACTCGATAAAAAGGGCGCCCGCACAAAATCCAACAGTACTTCCGGACCAGGCATTTATCCTTACGCTGGCGAGAAATGGAAGGAAGAATCTGTCGCTCAGATGCCCATATCCTCTCCACGGCAAAAGGGCGCCGGGGCTCTATGTCTCCATGTATTTTATACAGACCACGGCACCGCCCAAGGCATACGGCAAGATGGCAAAAGCCGAATACGAAGAGGTTTCAAGTTTTTTCAGCCGCGAAGAATTACTCAAATTGCACTTTGTTGTGCGGCCCGTATCACACATTCCAAGGATACCTGAGGATCCAATCTCCGCGCAAAACCAAATCAACAGTGTCGACGAACGGAATAAGGAACGTTGGAGAGACATACGTCTCAAGCAGGAGGAGAGGAAGGCCAATTACATGAGGATGAATTGGACGACGGCGCAGTTCTTCCAAGGGCAGAGGTGGAGGAGGCCCTAGCACTGTGAAGGCACCCGGCCCGGTCCCTCTCCCATATGTGGGTTTTGTTGGTCGTTGTAGTAGCATATCCAATAATTTGGCAGTGCACGCCTCCGGCAGGTTACCCTATCGTAAGAATAGACGAGCAGCCATACAGGAGTCTTATAAATCCAGATCATTATTTCTACTGCCAGGCCAATCCGACTTCGCAGGAGTGCAGTTGATTGAAAAAATCCTAATCCGCTGATATCAAGGGGATAAAAATGGATTGGAAATACTACTTTAGGCGCATAAACAAGAGGACGAGGGGAAGGTACGACGTGACCCCGATATTCGAGGATCCGGAGGCGTTCTCCAACCTGATAAAGGACCTGACGGCCCCATTCCAAACGAGCAGGATAGACAAGGTACTCGGCATTGACGCCCTAGGCTTCATTCTTGCCGCGGCGATATCCTACAGGCTGAAGAAGCCGCTGGTGCTGGCCAGGAAGGGCGGTCGCCTACCATATGTTCCGAAGGACCTGCTTACTCTGACATCCTCCCACCACTGAAAGTGATGGGGTTCCTCTTGCACTTTGCTTCTGTCTTTGTCCGTCCTCATCTGTTGCCATCGGAGCGGGTTTCGGAACCATTACTGGGTTCAAGGTCGCAGAGCATCC